>CAYQOX010000001.1:0-266080 GCA_964419335.1 uncultured bacterium
ATGTTAAAAAGAACACTTAGAAGATTATATCGAATTTCATGAAGACAGGTTCTTATTATACATCCATTATCTCGAACATTAGTGGTATGAATATTTTTAGATGTGATGGATTTTTTAGGTTATCTAGATTCTTAAATTATATTAAACCATTCTTTATCCACTTCTACACTTTCAACCATTTGGGTATTAATTCCCAAACCTAATTCTTTTAATTTGTCAGCAAGTTGGTCGCCATCCATTAAATCAATTGGTGTTGCTCCATCTCTCTTGGCTTCTTTTATTGCATCCCGTGTAAAAGTACCTGTAGTTACAAAAAGTCCTTTATCCGCTCTCCCAATTAAAGCGCCGCGGAAATCTCTGATGGCTGCACAAGAAACCGAACCTTGGTATCGTTTGCATTGGAATAGCAGGTGAAAACTTAGTAATCCTCCAACTCTAACAATTCCTTTTCCATCAATACCCCCATCACCAGTTTTACCAGTGACTTCAACTTGAACAAAACCTGATTCTCTTAACATTCTTTGGATTAAGCGTTCAAAAGTATCTGGGGATAATTCTTGTGTAAGAATGTGATGTAGATTATTCCTCCAGTCTTCAATTTCTTCAGGTAATTCATCAATATCATGTTTATTAAGATCCTTGTCTTTGGATTCTTCTTTATCGGTTTCGTTGACACATTTGACAACATTTTTTGGATCAACAGATTTTATATCCCTTTTTTCAGGAATGATCACCCAAACTCCTCGCTCAGAATTATCGATTAATCCATATTTTTTTAGGTATGTACGAGCCCATGCAAGTCTATATTCAATTTCTGTTTGATTACTTCTTTCTGGATTATGTGGAATAGCAAGTATTTCTTCAGGCAAATCAAGATATTCTGAAACTTGTGAAGATATTTCATCAATAGAAGCAGAACCTCCCAAATCATGCAATGCTTTTAATAGTGGATTCATTAATTCTTGGAATTTTGGAATATCTGAATGCTTTGCCATTTATACAACCTTTCATAACTCTTTATAATATTACGCCCGTCTTTGATAGGCTTTCTCCAAAAGTTGTTTTAGCAGTTCACGATTATTTTTGATATCTTGATCTTTTAATTTTAGTCGGTATCTTCCCCTTCGTGTATCATAGTCAAGAATGTCGATATCAGAATTATCTAATTGTGTATCTATTTCTTCATCTTGAGATATCTTGAGCTCAATTTTCATGGCATTGCGTTGAGGTTTACATACTGCGAAATTGAATGGTTTTCCGTCAACGCTAAAACCTATGTAATGCTTGTTATATGTTTGTAAGCAAGTTGGAGAAAATTCATTTACAATCTCTTGTATTTGATCAACTAACTTTACCGTTTTTGGTGTACCTCGTTTTTGTTCCCAATAATTTCTATCGGCTGGTTCTGCTGTATCTTCGTCTTCATCAACATATCCTAATCGAACTGTATCTAAAACTTTTGTAAATTGGAGTCCAATTCCATTTGGTAATTCAATTGCGGATAGTTGAAGGGCAATGATTGGAATGAATCCATTGAACAAACTAATCACATTTAGGAAGCGGCTAGTGATATCCTCGGCAACGATTACCGCTGTATGGTCGTATTGAGGATATCGTCTTCTTTCAACATCCCAATATTCTATAGTTCGGATGATATGGGATTCGTCGGTCGAGCCAAGTTGAATCTCAACTTCATATCTACCATACCCATCAACATCTTGAAGAAGTAAATCAAGACGCCCCGCGTCTGGATGCAGGCGTTCTCTATCCTTAAGTACAACATCACCTAATTTAAGTATGGATGGTTCATCCGCGATTACGTCTTGAAGCCATTTCTCATTTAAAACAGGATGGTTCTTAAGATTGACGGTATTCAATTTTATGTGTTTGTTTGCATGTATTGCTTGCTCCATAATAACGGCCTCTTGATGAAAGATTGATTATTAATAAATTTTACAAATACCATGTTTCTTATTACGGCTCAAGTGTATTTTTTGCAATTCCTCACTCCCCATATTTCTCCCTGAAATCCTCAATCCTATGAAATGTCATATAATTCGCGTCGTGGTAGTTGTGGGCGTCTTTGTAGGCGGTGCGGGAGAGGAAAATGATGTCGTCGCCGTCGAAGCGGAAATCGATGTATTGGAATCCAACCTTGGAATCATTGCCGATATTGTCGTAATCTTCTTTGTCTTCCAGTAGGACGGCATGATGCTTCCAGTCCATCGCGTCTTCGGAGGAATAGAGCGAGAGGGAATTACGTTGGCGGGGATTGTCGGGATTGGTGTTGCCGTTGGCGATGGTCCAATAGAGGCCGGTTTTGGGATCATGGCGAATAGCGAACTTGGTCATCCCGCCGGGAAAATTGATAAATCCCGTTTTGGGATCGAAGGTCACCCGGCGTCCCTCATCATGCACTTGCACCACGGCGGCAATATCCACTACCGGAGCGGAATTGACGCGCAGGATGTTGACCCGTTGGTTAGAGGGTGTAACCACGATATTGCCCTCCAGCCAGCCGAAATTCCTCTCCTCGACTTCTTCTAAATCGATGCCGAAATGCGGCGGATACTCTTCCTGATCGAAGACCAGCTGGTTGCTCATGCGCCAGGATTCTGCTTTGAGCAAATCCGCGTTAGCCTTGGCGGAAATTACCAACGAGCGGAATCCCTCAGGCCATTCGTGAGTGTAATTGTTCTCGAAGGCACGATACAACCGCCCTTCGTGCAGCACCACCGGCATGGGCGCGCAGTGGTAGCCCGCTTCGTCGCCTTGGGGGAATAGCAGGCCGGAGTTTTTATCCTCGGGGGATGTCCAGGTATGACCGTGGTCTTCGCTTTTACGGATGACGATCGCCTTGTTAGGACCTGAACAGCCAAGGTAATACACCGCGCCGCGATGCTTAAAGAATCCCGCCCAAAAACTGGGGGTGATGTCGGTGACATAGCGCCATGTCGCGCCATCGTCTTTCGAGCGAAAGATCAGAGATACGGTGGGTTCGGGCGCGTTGGGACCAAACATGTCCATCCCCGCGAGCAGGTCGCCATTATCTAAACGGATGATCGATGGGCTGCCGAGATAAATTCCCGTGGCCGACGGGCTGAAGTGCACTACGTTTTCCAGCGGATCAAGGATGCCTTGGCTTGTGGCCTGGTTGCATTGAGCGATGGCAAATACGACTGACAGAATTAACAGAATATAAATGGTTTTACGCATGATCGGTACCTCTCTGATTTTGAGCATTTATTCTGGCCGAGGAATAACTAAAACATCAGGGAATCCGTTTGTCTTTATATCTCGTTTTTCTCTATCTGGTGTCTGGTCTGCATAATCTCTTCAGCCAGTTCATGCCCAAGTTTTTTGACCAGTGTCTCAATATCTCTTTTACTGTGAAGAACAGTTGCTATGACGATATTCTCTTCGAGCGGTTCATAAACCGCAAAATGTTTTCCCGCCGGAGACATAAAATAGGGAAAGGAACGATAACGGCGTTGCTTTCCCTGCTCTGGATTGTCAGCCATATTCTGAAACGCCTGGAACAACTCTGTCATATAGGTTTGAGCTACGCGCTCCCCCCCAGTTCTCAACAGAGAATTGGTATATATCTTCCATATCCAGAAAAGCACGGCGGGTAAAATAATAATGAGCCACGCTCTATGTCCAGTCCCCGGTTTCTTTCTTTTGAAAAATTTCGCGGTCTTTGAAAAAATCACCCGTTGATTTGAAATATCGTCCAGCCGCAATATCTTCATATCCCTCGCGTATCGCTTCACGAGCCTGATAAATATCGGTTTCTTCCATATCACGTCGTATTAGCGAACGAATATATTCACTTGGGGTTTTGTAATAACCTTTCGGACCCACAACACGCGCTACATGTTGAGCAAGAGGTTCTGGCAACCGGGCATTCACACGATCTGAAGCCATAATTTGTACGCTCCTTCATATTCAACGTTCCTGAATATTATATAATGTGTAGCAATAATGTTCAAATCTGTCGCCGCTTCCATCTAACAAAATCACTTTTTTGCGAAAGCGCTATTTTTAGTTTGATTATAAAGTATGAAATGGCTCACGGATAGTGAAAATGAAAGATTGATTCTTGGGGAAGAATATGAGAGAATAGCCTGAAAATTATCACTTCAAAAAAATGAGGATAACTATGAATAATATTCAAGTGGATCGACGGGGATTTTTGAAGACGAGCGCTTATAGCGCGGCATGCGCCGGTGTTGCTCCCGGTTTGTTGGCAAGAAAAGCCCACGCGCAAGATCGCCCCAATATTATATGGATTATCGTTGAGGATATGTCAGCCCACTTTGGCTGCTATGGTGAAACCAATATCGAAACACCCAATGTGGATCGCATGGCGGAACGCGGCTTGAAGTTCGAAAAAGCGTTCATCACCGCGCCGGTATGTTCACCGGCGCGTTCGGCTTTAATCACCGGGATGTATCAAACCAGTATCGGGGTACATCAGCATCGCAGCGGCCGCGGGAAAGAGAAAATCTACTTGCCGGATCATGTAAAGATGATTCCCAAAATGTTCCAAGAGGCAGGGTACTATACCTGCAACGCGAATGGGCCGGGAAAGAATCCAAACCGCGGCAAAACCGATTATAACTTCGAGTTCGATCCAGCCGTCTATGATGGGACCGATTGGTCGGAACGCAAAGAAGGCCAGCCTTTCTTTGCGCAGATTCAATTGAACGGTGGGAAATATCGCCACGGTCGTAACTGGAAAAACCGGGTCGAGAAGACACTGGGGTCGACGACCTCTCATGATCAAGTGCAATTACCCCCTTATTACCCTGAGCATCCTGACATTGTCGAGGATTGGGCGCAATATCTCGATACGGTGCGCTTTACTGATTATGAGGTGGGGAAGGTGTTTGAGCGTTTGAAGGAAGAGGGCATTGAGGACAATACTTATGTATTCTTCATCACCGACCATGGCATTAGCCACGTGCGCGGGAAACAATATTTGTATGAGGAAGGTATTCATATTCCATTTCTCGTGACCGGACCAGGGATCCAACCAGGGAGTGTACGCGATGATTTGATCGTGCATATCGACATGGCAGCGACCTCCTTGGCGTTAGCAGGAATCGAGGTGCCGGCTTATCTCGAAAGTCGTGATCTCTTCAAAGAAGATTACTACGAACGTCCGTTTATCGTTTCTGCCCGGGATCGCTGTGATGAAACGGTGGATTACATTCGAGGTGTTCGCACTGAGCATTTTAAATACATCCGCAACTATCTCCCTGAGCGGCCTTATCTTGCTCCCAATGCCTACAAGGACCATAAAAAGATTGTAAGAGTCATGCGACAATTGCATGAAGAAGGAAAACTAAATGAGCATCAATCCCTGATTATGGCAGAAGAGCGTCCGGAAGAAGAACTCTACGATTTACGCAGTGATCCTTATGAATTGCAGAACCTTGCAGAGAAGGAAGAGCATTTAGAGCAACTCGTTTACATGCGTGGATTGTTGCACGCTTGGGAGGATATTACCGGTGATGAAGGACGCAGGCCGGAACCGGAAGCCATGTTTAATAGCGATATGGAAGTGTATGTTAATAACATTCGTGGACGTGGCGACGAGGAGCGTGCGAAGATCATTGAAGAGAACATCGAACTCATGAAAACCTGGGCACGCCAAGGAAAATAAATGCACCTTTCGGCAAGACGAACATATAAAAGAATTGAAGGAACACCATAGGATTAAGCACTTCGGAACAAAGGAAAGATAACGATGAATCGTAAAAAGGGGAAAAAGATATGAATCAAACAAGACGTCAATTCTTACGAACGACAGGATTCGGTGCGGCTTCGATGATGGCGGCACCTGCTGTTTTGGCGGCAGAAACGCAGAAAGGTCAAAAGCCTAACATCGTGGTCATTTTTTGCGATGATCTGGGCTATGGCGATTTGGGAGTTTTTGGTCATCCGACGATTCGCACGCCTTATTTGGATCGTATGGCCGAGCAAGGGCAAAAGTGGACGAACTTCTATGTCGCGGCCAGTGTTTGTACTCCCAGCCGGGCAGCCATTATGACGGGGCGCTACCCCATTCGCAGCGGTATGTGCAGCAACAAACGCCGGGTGTTGTTTCCCGATTCTGCAGGGGGATTGCCCCAAAGCGAAATTACCTTCGCCGAAGTGATGAAGAAGCAAGGGTATAAAACCGCTTGTGTAGGGAAATGGCATTTGGGTCATTTGGAACCTTATTTACCTACCAACCACGGTTTTGACTCATACTTCGGAATTCCTTACAGCAATGATATGGATGCTACTGAAGGGGGACGCAAGAAGTTTCAAGATCCCAAAATTGAATATTTCAATGTCCCCTTAATGCGGGATGAAGAGATTATCGAACGTCCTGCGGATCAAAATACGATCACCAAACGATATACGGAAGAATCCATCAAAATTATTAAAGAAAATAAAGATCAACCGTTCTTTCTTTATCTTGCCCATAGTCTTCCTCATGTTCCCTTGTTTGCTTCCAAAAAGTTCAAGGATACCAGCTTACGTGGTTTATACGGCGATGTCATTGAGGAGATCGATTGGGGCGTTGGTCAAATCTTGAAAACGTTGGAAGATGAGGGCATCGCTGAAAATACCTTGGTGGTGTTTACTTCAGATAATGGTCCTTGGCTCACCTTTAATGAGCAGGGTGGTTCAGCGGGATTGCTGCGTGAAGGCAAAGGTTGTACGTTCGAAGGCGGGATGCGCGAACCGACAATCTTCTGGTGGCCGGGCAAGATCGAACCCGGCGTAGTGACAGACATGGGTTCGACCATGGATTTATTACCGACGGCATGTCTTTTGGCGGGCGGCGAAGTGCCGGATGACCGGGAGATCGATGGCGTGGATTTACGGCCGGTGTTGTTCGGAGAAGGGGAGAGCCCGCGTGATTCGTTAATTTATTATCGTGGACAAGAGATATACGCCGCTCGGAAAGGTCAATTTAAAGCCCACTTTATTACCAAACCCGCCTACGGGGGCGGTGAAACCGAACATCATGATCCCCCACTCTTGTACCATCTTGGCCATGATCCTTCAGAACAATATAATATTGCTGATAAACACCCTGAGGTGATCGAAGAAATTCGTAAAATGGTGGAAGAACACAAAAAGACGGTTGAACCGGTAGAAGATCAACTAGCTAAACGTATTCAGGATAAGTAAGAGAAGATTTTCCATAGAAGGAGAAGAGGGGGCTGCCATAGCGCAGCCCTCTTCCATGTTATGTGGCGCTAATTACCTTGGGTTAAGGGGATGTGATGTTCTTTCATTTTTCGGTAAAGAGTGCGGGGACTGAAACCAAGGATTTTTGCTGCTGCTTCTTTATCTCCTTTGGTTATTTCTAGAGTTCGGCGAATAATGATGCCTTCCGATTGATTCGCTGTGAAACCAAAAGGAATCACAATCTTATCCCTAGTTTGTTTTTGTCGATCTTTCTCTTGGTTATGTTGAAAGAAATCAGGGAGATCTTCCAAGAGAATGCGATCCCCTTTGGCCATGATGACACCGTGTTCGATGACGTTTTCTAATTCTCGCACATTACCAGGCCAATGATGTCTTTCCATGGCTTCGTGGGCGTTTTCGCCTAAACCGAGAATGTTCTTTTTATTTTTATTCGCGTACTTTTCAATAAAATATTTCGCTAATAAGGGGATATCTCCTGTGCGTTCACGCAGGGGAGGGAGTCTTAGGTGAAAAACATTAATGCGGTAGTAGAGATCTTCGCGGAAATTGTTTTGTTTGACGAGGTCATATAAATTGCGATTGGTAGCGGCAATAACACGTACATTCACTTTGATTGGTTTGCTGCTGCCTACGCGTTCAAACTCACCTTCTTGTAAAACGCGCAAAAGTTTTACTTGGGCGGTAGGACTCATTTCGCCAATTTCGTCGAGGAAGATGGTGCTTTCGTTCGCAGCTTCAAAGCGGCCTTCATGGTCTTTGTAGGCTCCGGTAAACGAGCCTTTGACATGGCCGAAAAGTTCGGATTCTAACAAAGTTTCTGGTAAAGCGCTGCAGTTCACGCGGATCATTTCCTTTTCTGCGCGGGGACTCAGGGCATGTATCGCTTCTGCGATACGTTCTTTTCCCGTCCCGGTTTCTCCTGAAATCAACACGGTAGCGCTGCTGGGAGCGATTTGTTCCATTTGGGTGATGATTTGCCGCATGGCTTGGCTTTTGCCAATTATCAAATCTTTGGTTTGATAATCCTTCAGTTTGTGCTTGAGTTCCTGTACCTCTACCAGCATTTCTCGTGAGGCTAAGGCTTTTTCTACATAGACTTGGAGTTCTGCGCGACGAATGGGTTTTGTTAGATAATGAAAAACCCCGGCTTTCATCGCTTCTACCGCACTATCGATAGAGCCATACCCGGTGATCATAATAATCGGGATATTCGGATCAATCGATTTAACACTCCGGGCAAATGTCACCCCGTCGAATCCTGGCATGACCATATCGGTAAGAATTAAGTCATAACGTTGTTGATGAATCAAACTTAAACCTTGATCGCCACTGAGTGCGTGATGGCACTCATAATCTTGTTCTTTGAGTACACGCTCCAGGGTATTGGCCATGTGTTCGTCGTCATCCACAATTAGAATTCGTGTTGACTGTTCAGTATTCATATCTATTCTTTCACTTCCATACTTGGAATCGTAAATATTACCGTTGTCCCTTTTCCTTCTTGGCTTTCAATATGAACTTGTCCATTATGGGCTTCGACAATTTCCCGTACTAAGTAAAGACCTAAGCCAGTTCCTCCAGGTTTGTTGGTGTGAAAAGCGGAAAACATATGGGGCATTTGGTTTTTGGGGATACCGAACCCGGTGTCATGGAATTCGAATTGAATTGAATTGTTTTTCGTTTTGGTCACAATGGTGATGATCCCTGCGTTCTGAATGGAATATTGAGAATTCTCAAAAAGGTTGAGAAAAACGCGGCGAAATTGATCTTTGTCAATATTGACATAGACCTCATCGTCATGGACATTTAGATAAAACATAATATCTTTATCAGGACGTCGTGAGGAAAGATCGTTGAGAATATTTTGCAAGTAGGTTTTTAAATGCACCTTCTTTTTGGAGGGTTGTTTGATTCGAGAAAGTACCAGATAGTGGTTAACGATTTCATTCATGCGATCCACTTCTCGTTGTAAATCGGAGGTGAATTCCTTAATTTCGTACTTGATTTTCTCACGATTGCCATCGTGGATCGAATCGACGGCTTCGAGTAAACGGTCTGCTAGAAGGTCGGTCGTAAGAGCGATCACCCCTAAAGGAGTGCGTATTTCATGGGCAACGCCGGCGGTGATTTTGGTCATGGCGGCCAATTGTTCCATATTCTTGACTTTACTGGCCAAGCGACGTATTTCTGCGGTATCTCTTACAATAAGGGTAGAACCGATATGCCCGCCATTTTTATTGCGTAGCAAAGTGAGGGTTGCGTCGGCAGTGAAAGGATGTCCTGATTTCGTCACCCATTCCGCTTCATAGATCGTCGTGGATTCCTCTTCCAGAGTGACTTGTTTGAGTTTGTCGGCTTCGTTGGAATTTTTGAGTAAATCAAAAAGAGATTTGTCGAGAATTTCAGAAGTCTTGTAGCCAAAGAGGCGTTGGGCGCCTTGACTCCAGGTTGAGATCCGATCTTGTTCGTCTAATCCTACGATGGCGTCTCCCGCTTCAGTTAGGATAAAAGAGAGAAGGCGATCTTCGAGCCATAATTTTTGTTCCAGCGCATGACTGGCCTCTAATAATTCATGAGCATACCGGTCAATGTAAGAATCCATGGCAAGGTGGATATCCATGAAAAAGACTTTGATTAAAGCGGTTTGGATTTGATTTAAACGTTCTGGTTGCTCATAAAATAAATGCAGTAAAATGGGAAACAAAATTTCACAGTAAACCGTATATCCTCCGCTAAAGGATTGGGGGGTCAATCCGATTTGATGATGCGATTCACCGATTTGTTTCCGTATTTCGAAATGGGTGTCGTCAAAACGTCCTTCGAATATAGAGCAAAAATAATTGTATTGGACTTTTTTTAAGCGCTCAATGTCTTCTTTTGAGTCGAACCATTGTTGGTATTGAGGGTTCTTTTCTAGCTTGGTATAGAATTGGTCGATGACTTCTGGAATATAGGGGAGCACCAGAGGGCCGGCTTCACGTAAGGTTTTTATATCATGCTCAGTTAGAGGGTGAAAATCATAGTTATAATTTGAAGCAGATTGTGGTTGAAACCGGTTTTTCATTTCTTTCATAGAACTATCCAACTAAAGATTATAGGGTGTTGTTCGAGATGTCTTACTCTTATGGTTGAAGATCATATCAGTTGTTGATCAAGAGGTGGGGAGTTTCGCTTGATGCTTCTCGACAATCATTGTAAGGCGTTTGTGATTAAGTTCCAAGGCGAATAGAGAAAACTTTGTCATATTTGACAAAGCCTCGAAGTGGATGGGATGTAAATAAAGAAAAAAGGCCTTGCTCGGATGACCAAGGCCTTTTTATAACTTTAAATGGCGGGAAGAGATTGAGGAAAAGATGATGTATGTTGCTGATTCAAGGATGCGTATCATGGAGATTGTGGGTTCGATGGGTATACTGCGGTGTTGATGCCAATCTCCACATAAGCCATTCGTTGTTGTATGGGACATGGTTTTGGAGGTTAAAACCTAAATCCATCCCGCCATTAGTTTTTATCGGCCCCTTTGAACCAAGTTGCCGTACAAGGATGCGTTACCGAGAGCACAAATCAATCCATGATGCATTTTCTGCTGTGGAAGCATGATGCCTTACCGATGTCGTACTCGATGTCTGACGGATGCTGTTGACCGTTGCATGTACGTGGAGGCCGTACTGTTGTGAACCCTGATGCCGTACTTGATGCTTTACCGTTGCCTTACAAGATGCCGGACAGTTGTTGAAACTCGATGTATGAACAATGATGCTTTTGATTTGTGCGGTGATGGTTTTCAAAAGGGGCCGCCGCATTCGACTTTGTTTCTTACGCTTAGTATTATAAGCAGAGAATGTGCCAAATAATAGATTATGAGCAAAAAAACAGAAAATTTCTTTGGGGTCTCAGGTTTAAGTTTTATATATTCAGGTAGTTATGAATTTAATAAAATTTTCGGGCGGCTTTTTCTAAAGCAAAAACTATCGATAGAAATATAGGAAAACCCCGTTTGTGTTTGACATATTTGACAGAACGGGACACGATTTAATGACAATTGAGTCAGAAATGTAATAGAATTGTGCGATTTTTAAAAAGAATAACGTAACGAGGCGTAAACATTTGTATTACGCTCAAATTGGCCAAAAAAGGTGTGATCCTCTTCTCCAAGAAATATATTTGAGCCAATAGTTGCTTGCCAATCATCGGTCATCTTATATGAGGCGTTTAGACGAATATATACGTCTTCATCGGAGGGACTGAAATAGCTGAAATAAGAGAGTTCCAAATCCTGATTGAGTAGTAATTGAGTCAAGCGTAAAGTCAACACATGTCGATCTTCATCGCGCGGGCGGCTTCCTGGAGGCAAGGAGGCGTGATAATCGTTATAATCCATCATAAATTCTAAGTAATATTGAACGGCTGCTGTAAAGTCGGTCCAAAGTTCCTGCTCATACCCAATTAAAAAACGCAGTTCACTATTGTTGATAAAAGGATCGGTTCCTGCACGATCCTCCACAGAATCGTAATACCCTACTTCAATATTCCCGATTCCCGCCAAGGCATTTCCCCGTAAACTGGCACCATAGGTATTCAGCTCAGGAAATATTCCATACCCCCCTGCGGGATCCATCCCGCCTGGGGTTTTCCAATAGCCATGATATCCATACAACGCGACTTCATAAGAGGAAATCGTTCGATAGATGCGATAAGCGAATTCATCATCACTGAACCAATCGTTAGGATCGGAGACTCCAAAGCGGTTATGCTCACCCGCACGACGGCCAAGATTCCCGTTCCAATAACTGACACGCTCGCCACTGATGAAGCGGTCGGAATCAAACTGAGGAGTGTAGACGAAATTAATATTGGCAATATCGGTAAAGATTCCTAAACGGACGGAATCGGATGGGGCTTTTAAATATTCCACATCCCGGCCGATGAAGAAAGATTGCCAATCTTTGGGAAACATATCATTGATAAAGAGCAAATCCCCGGTTCCCCATGTCAATATTTGTCGTCCCACACGAACATCTATGAAATCCAAGGGGGTAAAGGAAACATTTAATCCTCGGAGATCAGTTTCCCATTCATGATCAACTTGGTCATAAAACACATCCCCAGTAAAATCAAAAGTAAAATCTTCAAAGGCACGGGTGGTTTCCAACTGCAAACGGCTTTCACCCATGATGAGATCGCTAGAATGATAAGGGTCGTTTTGGGTGCGCATACCTGCACGTACTTCCCAAAAGCCATGGATGGGAAAGCCTAGCAATTCTTGATCTTCAAACCAGGAGACCTCTTCTTCCTCCACTGGGACTTCTTCACTTTCACGTGTGCCTAAACCTTGTGGTAAGTCAGGTTCTTGTGATGAATCATCGCCTCCTAAGCCTTGTGGAAGCGCAGGTTCATCGGAAGTTTCATCCCCCCCTAATCCGGAAGGCAAGGGCGGTTCTGAGGAGGAATCTTGATTATCGGAACCACCTAATCCCGAAGGAAGAGGCGGTTCCGAATCTTGTGTCCATCCAAGTTGAAAGATAAATAGTAAACTCAGCGATAGAAGCAAAGGATAGATGTTTTTCTTCATCGTAAATATTCCCGTGGTGGCCGCCGCAGATAACGTTCGGTGAATATATTATCAGGAAGTTCAATGTCGTACTTCACGTTGGAGTATTCATTGACGGTTTTACTATCGTTACGTAGGTTTTTCATTTCTCCTTGAACTACAGTGGGATACCCCTGAATCGTTTCTACCTTTTGTGCCGTATAGACACGATATTCCTTGTCGTTATCATCAAAATACATTGTGCGTACGGGAAGGAAGGTTTCCTTGTGAATCCAGGTTTTGTAATAAGCAAACTCAACATATTTAGTCTCTTTGGGTGTACTCTTGACCACGTAATAGGTGTCGGTGGTTTCCTCCAATTCGTGATTATCCAGTTTCGGGGAGCGACCGGAAACATCTTCATAGAAAAAGTTGGAACCGACGAAACTCGTACGCTTATCAGAGGCAGCGATACGCTTTACCAAATCCAAATCAGGGAGATAAAGCCACCGGTCATCATCCTCGCCTATGTGTTTCCAAACCAGGAAGACCATTTTACGTACATCAGAGGGGGCATTGAAATAAACATAGAAACGTTGTTCTTCGTTTTTGTCATCCATATTACGGCGCAGGATCGTGAATTCGCGATTGCGAGTTCGTTCTTGACTGTCCGTAATCGTCATTTTGACATGAGCGCGTCCTGTTTCGCCTTGGTAATAGGCGACCTCATTAGCCTTGTCTACGATTTCATCCACGGTGAGATCCTCTTCCTGAGCTTGCAGGTTGAGGCTCGGTGTCATAATGAATAGCGCGATAAATAGGGTGAAAGTCAGGGTGTTTTTACTCATGGTTTATCTCCTTCTTCTCAAGTTCTTTCTCTTCTTTCGTTTCTGCCCGACATCGGGTACGTCGTGAGAGCCATGAACAGGCGATGGCCATTAGTGGAATCAGAATAACACTAATCCAGGTTAAAAGTGTCCATCCAATGTGTACAAATTGATGTAAATTAATTGCGATGAAAATCACCGCTAAAATGGTGATTGTTACACAAATTGCACAATTGCAAGTAACCCCTGTGTTTTTGTATTCCCGGAACAACCACTTTTCTAAAACAGTAACTAGCGAGGGCAAAATCAGGAGGGTTGCTACTCCTGAAACCGCCAAGATGGTGGCGATAAAGATTCCCACCGTTTGGTAGGGGACCAAAGGAGCGAGCAGGAGAGGTAAGAATCCTACTGCAATCACGATAATGTTACGGGTTATCGCCCGGGCGGGTTCACTGAATACAGGGCGGATGGTATCGGACCAAGTTCTATATCGTTTGAACAATTCGCGGCCTCTTGCCAAAAAGTGGATGGCGAAGTCAATCGCTAGGCCTAGAGTGAGCGATGAAAGTACGGCAACCGGCATATCATAATCTTTGCCAATAAACCCAATCAATCCGTAGATGAAAGCAATGGTAACGGTGAGAGGAAGCATGCAAAGGATTCCCCACAACGGAGAAGAGAAGAGGGCTGTCATCAACAAGAAGACGACAACAAAACTCCCAAGAAAGGCTCCTAGCATGCCAGAGACCATCTTATCTTGCCATACCACATTGAGGTACGTTTTGCCAAACCATTGAAAATCGAGATCAATCGGCGGGGGATTATCCTTGAAATAATGTTCTACCTCACGGATCACTTCTTCCATGTCTTGATTATCCCCACTGGTAAGTTGAAACCAAATACTGGCTTGTTTGTGATCCGGGGTCACCAAATGCCAAAGATCATCAGGATTATGGCTGTTTTGGAAGGAGATCAAGCATTGGGCTACCGCGGGGATGGTGTCGGGTACACGATAGTATTCTTCTTTTCCTTCAAATAACTCTTTATAAACTTTTTTAATCAAATCCACGACGGAATTTGTCTTACCAACTATCTCGACGTTTTCATCCAAGTGTTGTTGAAAATCATTAATGTACTGCAATACATCGGGACGTTTAAAGGTTTGTAGGGAAAGGCTAGAGCGATCGACAGCCGCCTTGATTTCACTCCATGCGTCGATCCTTTCACCTTCGGCACGATTTTCTTCGACTTCCATTTGTGTGCTAACCGCATCGGCCAAATCCTGGGGGATTTCGGCAACCTGCGCCGTTTGTTTGATGATTTCCTTGGCCTTGGGGGCTATTTCTTCGATTACGGAAATTTCATTTTTCCATTCATCCACTGCCGAATCGACGGCTGTTTCCATCTCTTCCGATAATAATTGCATTTCTTCGTTTCCACCCGCAAACGAAGGTTCGATTTGTAAATAGGCCATATAGGTTCCGCCAAAGTGATCGTTGAGTACCTTGTCGGCCACGCGGATGGGATGACTTTTGGTGAACCACTTCACCGGATTGTCATTGATCTGAATTAGACTAATTCCATACCCAGCAAGCACGGCAATGATCAATGTCGCGGTGAGGATCAATTTCGCTCGTCGATAGGTAAATCCCCCCACAAAACCCAGGAAGGAGGCGATTAGGGTTTTTTGCTCGCCCTCATGGGTTTGCACCCCGAAGTTTTCCAAGGAAGATTCCTTGATAAACATAGTGAAGGCGGGGATAAAGGTGATTGTCAAAAGCCATGCGACCATCACACCAAAAGCGACAAAAATACCAAAGACTTGCACAGGTGGAATTGGAGTCAACGCTAAGGATGCGAAACCTGCGGCTGAGGTCAGCGAAGTATAAAGCATGGGAGTGAAGAGATGGCTCATCACATGGAGGATTGTTTTTCGCCGATCTTTGTAGTTGGGATATTGATCGAAAAAGTCCGAGAGGACGTGTATCGAGTCCAGCACTGCAATGGGCATGACGAAGATGGGGATCATGGAACTCATGATGTGTACGGTGTTGCCCGTACCAATCAATGCCCCCATGGAATAAATCACCGAGACCAAAGCCACAATCATAGGACTAACAATCAAGATCAATTTGCGGAAAAAGAACCACATGAGAATGAAAATTAACACCATGGCCGTGGGAGCAGAAATGGCCATCTGGATGAACATTTCCACGCCGAAGGTATCTTCGGCGACGGGCAGACCGGTGATGTAATATTCTTCAGGACCAGAAAACTCAGTGATCTTATTTTTAAGTTGACTATAGACTTTATATGAAAGGTCCTTTTGGGAAAGAGGGAGGTATAAAGCAATCGCTTTACCGTCTTCGGAAACTAGGGTATCCCGCAGCAACGGGTTATCCATCGCGTCATCGCGAATTTGGAGTGCTTCTTCTTGAGTTTCCGGTGGTTCGGCCATTAACCATTCGAACTGTACACTTCCCAAGCCGCCTTGTTTAATATTATCTACCGTGGAAGGGGCAAGCATATCATCAAGAATGACCCCAACCTGCTTTTCTTCATCCTCGGGATGCGGCCATTGCAACCCTTCGGCGAACTGAGTTAATTCATAAATCTTTCTTAGCGATTCTGGATTGAAAACTCCGTTCTCATCTTCTTCATTCACAATCCCAACGACCACCATATCATGGAGGGAGAAGACCTCCTTCATCTTGTTGTGGAACACCCGAACCGGTTCCTCTTTGGCCAACATATTCTCCGGGTCGGTATCGACTTGCACCATAGGAAACATGGCGGCAAAGATAACCATGAACACCAGAATAAGGGTGGTTACGGTTTTGGGATAATCGATCGCTAATTTGATAAACGATAAGCCAAACTCGGTCGATTTGTTATTGGCTTGATGGGGTTGGTTCATGGAGGCACCCTCTCTTTATAAAAAAATGGCAATCATGAATTCGATTTTTATTATATAACAAATTCTTTATACTGCCAAGGAGAAAGAAAAAACTTTATAAAAGATGGTTGTATTTTAGATGAATACAGGGCTGGGTAAAATAGGTGTTTGATCTTTATGACTAGGATTTCATCGTACTCATTTTGTTTTTGCAGACTTCTTGAATGACGCTTTCGCGAGAACGTTCTTTGAGAGGGCGGTTTTTTTTAAATTCTTCGATTAAATTCTTGACAAAGGCGGTATTGAGCAAATAATAGCAACGCATAGGTCCCTTGATATGAGAACCGATCAGATTGACTTTTTTTAAAGCGGCGAGATGCTGGGATAAATTAGGTTGGGAGACATCTACGATTTGTTGGACATCGCTCACACATTTAGGACCATGGCACAATTCATCGAGAATGGCCAGACGAACGGGATGCGCAATGGCCTTCATCAAACAGGCTATCTGTTCCCATTTTTCCCACTTTTTCTTATCTCTCATTTATTTACCCGAAATACGAACAAGTTAACATATATAATACCATTATAATATAAGCAATCAAGAAATTCTATCAAGAAAATGCAAAACTTATTCATTTTATAGGGTATGTACCAAGGAAAATTGAATTGTAGGAAAATCGTGATACATTTCATTAAGCGTAAAATATTATGATGAGGTAAATCATGACTCCTGATTTTGGTCCAAGTGTTCCGTTTTATAAAGTCCATGGATGCGGCAATGACTTTGTCGCCATTGATAATCGAGAATTACAGATTCCGGTGGAGAAGATCCCCGAATGGGCGAAAAAAATTTGTCAGCGTTCGTTTGGGGTGGGAACCGATGGGATTTTCTTTTTGGATAGATCACCCAAGGGTCAATCGGTTGATTATATTTGGCACTTTTATAACTCAGATGGTTCGCGGGCGGAAATGTGCGGCAATGCTTCACGCTGTGCTGCGAGATTAGCGTATGAACTTGGCATCGCGCCGGCGAAACATGTGTTGGGGACCGATGTCGGGCCGATTCACGCAGAAGTCAACCCTGAAAGTGGACGGGTGGATGTACAGCTTACCCCGCCTTCTGACTTACGGTTCGATATTCCTTTGGCGCTGAGCGATGGTTCTTACCATGTACATTACGTTAATACGGGGGTGCCGCACGTAGTCTTATTTAACGAAAATGTACAACGAATGAATGTGCAAAAGTTAGGCCGTGAGATTCGCTTTCATAAAGAATTTGAGCCAAGAGGTACCAACGTGAATTTTGTTGAAGTGCAAACACCGAAACGAATGTTGCTGCGGACTTATGAACGTGGAGTGGAGGCAGAAACGTACGCGTGTGGTACGGGGGCGTGTGCGGCTGGTGTTTTGGCTAAGGAATTAGGGTTAAGCGAAAGTATGGTTGATCTCACCACCAGCGGGGGTGAAGTGCTGGGAGTTAGGTACGAGAATGGAGAAATGCACCTTATTGGAGCAGCAGAGATCGTTTTTTCTGGAGATCTATATTTGAATTCGTTGGGGCTTTCGATTTGATGACCCTGAAGCAGAGGAAAGGAAAAAAGGTGACCTTTTTCCCTATCCCTAAAGGTCACCTTTTTTAACGCTTTTCTTATCGATTTTATTCGGCGACTTGGGATTTAACCCAGTCGGTGGTGACGGATTTAGGACGTACGATTGGCATACCCATTGCACGGGCAATTGTGATTTGCGATGCAAATCCCAAGACTCGTGAGACTGCGAAAAGCACGGTGTAGTACGAAAACTCCTTCAAACCATAATAATACAATAAGGAGCCCGAACCCGCATCAACGTTCGGCCAGGGGTTATTTATCTTTTCAATTTGTTTTAAGACGCCGGGAACGACGTTGTAAAGTTTCACTACTAATTGGAAGATGGGGTCATCCATACAGTATTTTTTACCAAATTCAATGAATGATTTGAAGCGTGGATCGGTTGCGCGTAAAACCGCATGTCCATAACCTGGAATGACTTGGCCGCTGTTAATGGTATCCCAGGTGAATTGCTCAAGTTGTTCATCTGTAGGGACACCGCCGAACTTATCTTTCAGCATAATAACCCACTTGAGGCAGTTTTGATTGGCTAATCCATGTAAGGGGCCTGCTAATCCGTTCAACCCGGCCGATACGGCATAGTAGGGATCCGATAAGGCTGAGGCTACCGTGTAGGAACTGAAGCAGCTAACGTTTCCGCCTTCGTGATCCGAATGGAGAACCAGATACAAGCGCATGAGTTTAGAGAACTCTCCATTGGGATCATCCAGCCCTAAGGTGCGGGCGAAATTAGCGCCAAAGTCTAAATTCGGATCGGTTTCAATACGCTCGCCTTTATTAAAGCGCAGGCGGTAAACGTAGCCTGCAATGGCAGGGAGACGGGCAATCATGTTAAGAAAGTCTTCCAGAATGTAGACCCAGAAATCCTCTTTTTTTAATCCCTCGGCATATTTTTCTGCAAAGACGGATTCCCGTTGCATCACTAGGATGGCTGTGTCCAGCATGGTCATGGGATGAGAATCGGAGGGCATAGATTCCAGGACACTCCACACATATTCGGGGACTTTACTACGGGCATTGAGATCTTGTTTTAAATCTTCTAACTCTTCTGGGGTGGGGAGATCGCCTGTCAACAATAAAAAGAGGACTTCTTCCGGAAGGCGGTCATCTAACTCCAAAATAGGCCGGCCACGGATGATGACTCCTTCTTGGGGATCCACGTACGAGGTGTCACATATCAAACTTTTTACTCCTCGCATCCCTCCATACAGCTGTTTGACAGTGACTTCGGATATTACCTTTGATCCATACGTTGAAACGATGTTCTTTTGTTCTTCCCGAATGGCGGGAATCTTCTCTGCTATTTTATTTTTCAATGCAGACATTTTCGAGCCTCCTTCACACTCACTCTCTAAATTTCTTCCTGATTTCTAATTCAGGAAATTGGGCGAAATCGCACAATTATTTAATAAAATGGACATATAAAAATGATACGGGATAACGTCTATTCCCCATTCTTCATGATACTCCCCGCCATTCATGAAGAATGCTTTCTATGAGATGTGTGACCGGTTCTCCTACGAGAAAAAACTTTTTTCTTATAATGTGCTTTCATTCTATAAAAAGTTGATCAAGAAAACAAGGGTTTTATACTTTTTTATCCATGCTTTTGTTTGGCATGGTGCGAACTTAATTTATAGTTTAATGGACGTTTATTTATTCTTCTTTGTATATCAGGTTTCAAAAGAATTGGTGGTTATAGACGTAAGATTAAATTCATGAAAGTAGTAAGAAACTTTCTCATTCATCAACCTTCTTTTGGGGTGGCCGAATGGCAACCTGTTTTTTTCTTCTTATCTTCAATCATATAAGAAAGAGGTTATATGAGTAAATAGCCATGAAGCGAACTTATCCATTTTTTTTACTAAAATTATTTGCGATCTTTCTTTTGGGAAATGTTTTATGCTTGGCGAGTGGGATCTATGTTTATTTATTTTCAGTCATTGGAATCATTTACCATTTCAACACCTTGGTTTTTCCTATACTTGCCTTCGGCTGGGGCATTTATCTGTTTTATCTGGGTTGGAAAAATAGGAACAAGTACGAAAGCATTTTGTTTGGAGGGTTATGTTTTGTTATTGCGCTCAGTGGTCTTGGGATTCGCTTATACGCTACCCACATAGAACCATACCGGTTACAAGTACATACTTATTCGATTTCCACTTCCAAAGTGGAGAAAGAAATCAAAATACTTCATATAAGTGATATCCAAACCGCGGGAGTCGATCATTATGAAGAAAAGGTCTTTGATAGGATCCGCCAATGTGAGGCGGATTTAATACTATTTACCGGGGATTTGCTTCAACCGGTTCCTCCAGCCACGTTTGAAAGTGAAATGCCCAAACTTAAACGATTATTCAATACTTTAACTCCACCCTTGGGGATTTATGCTGTTTTTGGTAATGTCGATTCCATGTTACGGAAAAGATCGAAGAGTGAGTCGTTGGAGAATGTAACGTTTCTTCAATCCAATTCTGTTATGTTAAAAAACAAGGAAGCACGTATTCGTCTCTTGGGATTAACAGAAGAGCAATCGGGGGAGAAAAATACTCGAGCCATCCGTGAGTGGTTCGAAAAGAGTCGTGCTCGTGATGGGGACATACGTATCGTCATGGGGCATAGACCGGATTATATGACTGAGATGGGCGAGCTGCCGATCGATCTGTGTTTAGCGGGACATACGCATGGTGGGCAGATTGTGATTCCGGGATTTGGGGCTCTAATGACCTTAAGTGATATTCCCCGCGCGTGGGTACGTGGTTATCGAAAAGTGGGAAAGACTCGTATTCATGTATCGGCGGGGATAGGATGTGAAAACACACCCTATTTACCCAATATCCGTTTCTGTTGCCCTCCAGAAATGACTTTGTTTACTTTTCGGCCTGCGAATTAAACTCGGGTTTGGTCGAGGCTTTGTTGGACATTTTCACAAGTGATTTCTTCGTGGTTGAGGGTGGATTCAACTTGACCATTATGTAACAGGAGTACCTGTGGACTTTCGTGTTTTACCGAGAATGTTTCAGCAATCTGATTGGACAAGGGACGCTCTTGCTGAACAATGAGCAGGTAGACAGGGATGTCTTCCTTTTTGATAAATCGGTCCATCTCTTCTTTTGCCCGTGTTGAGCGTGGGCAGATTGTACTATGTTTAAAAATCAAGACTGGTTGTTGTTGACTTTCCTGAAGACACGGATTTAAATCCTGAATAGTTTTATACTCGGACATCGAAACTCCTTTTATTTTTTTGTTCTTGAGTATTTTTATTTATTTTATTGTACATCTTTCTTGAATATGGACAAAGTCGATAACAAAACTCATAAACAAAAATGGAAATTCCGGCTTCTATGCTGGGGTGGGATTGTGATGCCCTTGGTGGTTCTTTTGTTTTTGGGACCAGGACTTGGGCTTTTCAATTATATTTTGGTTTACCAAAGCCCGGAAAAAACCGCGGAAGTGATGCTCGTGGGGGGAGCCGGTGAAACGATTGAAACGGCGGTTAAAAACTTTAACCAGGGGAAAGTCAAGGCATTGCTCATTATTCGGGGAGTGCCAGAGAAATACAGAGGGCTGAAAGGTAATGTTTGTGCTCATAATTTGATTTTGAACGATCTAAGAGAACGTGGGATACCAACGGAGAAGATTTTTAGTTTTTCTGAAGATCCTCAATCTATGCTGGATAAACAAATCATGCTGCGTAAAAGTATGTTACGAAATGGTTTTTCTTCCTATCTATGTTACCCACCGGATTATGCTTCGGGTTTTACTAAAATTATCCATAAGCACACCTTTCCTGAAGGAAAAGTGAAAGCCATTATCAAACCAACAAGTGGGAAACGGGTCTTTCGCAAGCATTGGCTTGCAGTCCAAAATAGCCTGATTCGTATGGCTTTCTGGATGGTACACTATAGACCGGCCATGCGCGAATGGATTGAGAATCATACGTTAAGGATTGAAAATGAACACGATGCATAATCCCTATGGCGAACTCGCACTGTCTCAAGCTTATCGTATTCTTGGTTTAGGTGATCGATACGATGAGTCTCCTACGAAGGGGTGTTTTGACCGCTATTATTGGCATTATCGGCAGATTGACTTCGTTAATGCCCGCTTTCAAGAAGCCTGTCATTTTTTAGCGTTGCTCTATGTTTATGATCATCCAACCAACCGATTTTATCAAAAGGAACGGATCCGGGAGTGGGCAATGGCGGCTGTTTCCGTTTGGGAATCGATCCAACGATCGGATGGGAGTTTCGAGGAATATTGGCCTTTTGAGCGTTCTTTCTGCGCTACTTCTTTCACGACTTATGCGGCATGTGAGGCTTGTTTACGATTGGAATGCGCTCCACCCGAGTGGGCGATTCGAAAAGCTTGTGCGTGGTTGGCTAAACGAGAGAATTCGATCGTGGTCAATCAAATGGCGGCTTCGGCAGTGGCATTGAAGCTGGCTTCGATCCTATTGAATGACGATGCGATTCGTCTTGAGTCTGAAAAACGTATGGAAACGGTACTCTCCCTCCAAGATGAAGCGGGGTATTTTCCCGAATACGGGGGATATGACATCGGGTATTTGACCATCACCCTTTCTTGTTTAGCGCAATATTATAACCATACAAAAGAGAAACAAGTCCAGGATGCGATGAATCAGGGGGTTCGTTTTCTGGAGGATAAAATTTATGATAACGGCTCGTATGACTATAAAAATACAAGCCGTCAATCGCAATATTTTTATCCGTTTGGCTTTCGGGTGATGGAAGAATGGGATTTATTGGCAAAACATCAGCGGGGTTTGGAAAGAGAGGAAGTGATTCATCCCGGGTGGTGTGATGATCGTTATTGCTTACCGTTAGCGATCGATTATTTGCAAACCGCTGTGTATGACCATGAGTGCCTCAGGGAGTAAGTGTTTTTGTGATCGCGTCAGGATGCAAGTATTGTGAGGCTCTTTGAAATTCTCCCGAGGCGAGCAGCAGGAGACCGTATTCTGTTCGCACCATGGGGAGGTGGGAATAGCGTTCGAATAGGTGTTCCATCATTTCTCGTGCGTTGGAAATAAAGCCGCCCTTACGCGCGATTTCAGAATAGTGTAACAAGGCATCCACCGGAGGATTTTCTCGCAGGACAATAGGTTCCAGCACTTCGTTCGCATCTTCGAACTTGCCCAAGGCTTCATAGCATCGTGCGAGTAATAATGTGTTACGTACCCGGTCTGGTTCTCGGCTTACTGCTTCCATAGCGTGAATCAAGGCTTCAGAAAATTCTCCAGCATCATAGTATTGCAGCCCAAGCCAGTAGTAGGCTTCAGCGTTATGAGCATCCAATTCGACTGCCCGTTTAAATGAGTTTAATGCTTCTTGGGGAGCACAGCGACGTCGCAGCAATTGCCCCATTATCAATTGGGAAAGACTGCGTGAATCCTCGGTTTCAATGGCTTGTTTCAGGGTTTGGTAGGCTTCCTCTTCTTTTTTATATTCGAAGTAGGCGCGTCCAAGTTTATGCAGGGCAGGGAAATAGTGGCGGTTTTGAGCCAGCATTTTTTTGTAGGCTTCGATAGCCCGATACCAATGACCGTTAACGCTGGCAAGATCAGCAAAACGCTCGAGATATTGTGGTTCGGGTTGCAGCAAAGCCGCTTTTTCATAATAGAAATAGGCCTCATCTGTATGCCCATCGGCCGAAAGGGCTTCGGCTAGGGTATAAAAATCATACCCTTCTGCGTCCTCAAATTCGACGATGACTTTCAGTTCACAGATGGAAGCAATCTTATTGTTTAAGAGTTGGAAGACGCGGACGCGCAATCGATGGGCGAGAAGGTGCTTGCGGTCAAATTTGAATAATTGATTTAATATTTGAAGGGTCTCGTGGAAATTTTTCTTATTGAACTCTTCTTTGGCTTTCTCATAAAGGCGTTGAATTTCTTCAATCCGAATCGCGGGAACTTTTTCGGCCAACTGCTCAATGAGGGAAGAAAGTGCCTTTTGCCGTGCATCGATGGGATAGGTTTGTAATTTACGAATTTTAACTTCCATCTTGCCGCGTTCGGTTTGCGAAAGGTGATTTAAACAACGTTGTAAGGCATCATGCAATCCTTTTTCTACCCGGCGGTCTTCTTTCATTTGCCGGTCGATGCGTTCTCGTGATTTTAAGAGGGTTTCGGCCGATTCGACCAATTCATCCCGGATTTTACGAGCCTTTTCGATGGCTTGATAGAGTTTATTGTGATTTGAGCGGTTATCATCCTCTTCCTGGTTACGTAAAATATCTATAGCCCGTTCTAATTTTTCCAATACTTCTTTTTTCTCGGTGAAGCGTTCTAAATGATGGATAAATTGCTGCCGCATTTTTTCGACGTTTTTGGAAAAACGTCCTGCTTTACGATGTTGATCTAGTTCGCGCTTGACGGTCAGCATCAAATTGCGTACTTCTTCGGCGACGCCATCACGAATAATACGGGCAAATTCAGAATAAGGATTTGTTTCTTCTTCGTTCTCTTTTTTGGCTTGTAATGCACTTTTGACTTTCAAAACGCGCATCTCCTCGCGAATCGCGTGGGTTTGTTGAATGCGGATAGAGCGATCAGGAATGGTTTTGGAAAGAAGGGGATTATCGCTCACGCTTTTATCTCTTTTTCACGATGTAATAAAGATTCTTGATAAGGTTCCACGATGAGTTGCCCATCCATAAACATAATGATAGCCGGTCCCAGTTTTTTATTAATATTCATGGTTTTGCCATAAATTTGAATTACTGTGTTTGGGTAAATAGCATGATAAACGCAAACCAAAGGAGGAAGGTTTTCCTTGTTGGATAAATCTTGTTGATATTGATCTAGGGTGTTTTGTAATTTCTGTAAATCTTGATTGATTTGGTCAAGCATTTGTTGGAATTTTATTTGTTTACTGGAATCATGAGGTGAAGTTTTTTGTTGATCCGACAATTTTTTTTGTTGGGCTTTTTTCTCACGAATGGCATAAGCAAGCCGATCGATTTCTGCTTGTAAGTGGTTCGAGTGGTTTTCAATGATCACTTTGGTACGTGTACCATCTTCGGAGCCTAATACGTGAGCATAGATGTCGAACAGGGCCCGGATTTCTCCGCCCGCGATTTGTCCCTCTTTTCCTTCTACGTAAATGCGGCGCGCTTTGGCTTGAGTTTGATTCATTGCCCCATCGACTCGTAAAAAGCGCTCTGCTTCAATCTGGGCTTGTTGTACCTTCTTTGCGTAAAAGTCACAGCCGGCATAAATTTGTGCTTGCCCCGTACCGATCACACTCTCCTGGCATAAGACCGATCCTCCCGCGTGGAGGGTTGCATCTCCAATCACTCCACGTATTGCAATATCTTTTTGTGAACGAACAATGCTTTTATCTTGTACATCACCTTCAATTAACACTGAAGTTTCGAAATGCAGTTCGCCTTGTTGCGCTTCAATATGCCCTTCGACATATTTGGCAGGGACAATTTGAAGCGAATGATTATGATCGTAATAAGCACAGCCATCCACTTTGACCTGGAGTGAGAGTCTATCTTGCGCGGTTATGCAATGTTGAATTTTCGGCAGAGCCATATCGCTGCCTTTAGGGGCGGTTATCTCCTCGCCGTATACATTCCGCCCTTTTTCGCCCTTTCCAGGAGGTTCTTTTTTGAATACTTTTTCTCCTTTTCGAACCCATGTAAAAACCGGAAGGGATGTAGCATTTTGATAAGCGTCAAAAGAGCGTATATTTAAACAATTTTTGAGAGTGGCATTTGAGCCGGAGGCGGGATCTTTGCCGTGAGCGATACGCACCAAGCGGTCGAATTGTTTCTCAGCAAAGAGATTTTTGATTCGTTCTTTTTCAAAGCCATATTTTATTCCCATTCCTTGCAAAGATTCAATCAAGCCTGCTGGAGTCCAAAAAGAGGCTATTTCTGATGGAATATACACACAGACATTCATTCTATCTTGGCTGACAACGGTTTCAGGCCCTAGTTGTACCAAGGCTTGCGCGAGTAATTTTTGGATAGGTACTTTTTCGAGTTCTTTCGTGTCTAAATCTTGCAAAAAACGGTGCATGTGGATTAAAACTGGCAAGATTATTTCACGCAATTTATAAGGAGTGAGTCGTACTGACCATTCATCCACCTGATGGATAAATTCGATAAATTCTTCTAAAGTGGCCAAATGGGGAATGGATTGGGTGGATGAATCCATTTGCTGGGATAGCGTCTCGGCACATTGTTTTAAATAGCCAAGAGCCGTCTTTATCCTATTCTTTTGTTGGTCATCCATTGTCATTTTGAAAAGAACATTAAAAAGTGCTCATTCTTATAAAGTGGTATTATCGTCGTATTTTTTCTAAAAGCATACCCTTTCCTGCTTCCAAAATGGAAACTTGCTATTCTTCGCGTTTTTGTTGGATTACCATGCGGGAAGCAGAAGAACTCTTTTTTACTGAATCAGCTTCTTTCGTTTCAGAAAAACTTTCAGCGATTAGTTCTTGGATTTCAATAATTTTTTCATCCATCGGTTTCAAAAAATTCTCATCGATTTGATCTAATTCTTCTTCAATATCATTAATGAAGGAGAGAGCCACATTCCCATAAGAAGAGGTGATCTTTTCCATGGAAGGACGCGCATGCGAACGCAAATTTCTAAATTGGTGAATAATTTTGGTCAATTTCTTTTGGGCTTCTAAATCCAAGAAGTGCAATTGGCCATTAACCATTTGGTTCGCAATCAGTTCTATGTAATGGGAAAAAGTTTCATGCTGGATGCGCATCATGCGGCGTTTTTCTTCTATAAACTTAAGACGGGCTTTCCGCGCATTGGTGAAATAAGGTTTTAGCCTCTTTTTATTCAAGTTATAAGCATTTTTATTCTCTTCGCAATAGGTTCGTAGTTCGCTTATTTTGGAATAATCATTATCCTGAATCGCTTTAAAAAGTTCAGCGGATGCCTTTTCGAAACTAGAAATGACCGGGTCTTCTTGCTTTTTGCGTTCGATTGCGGTTTCGAGAACAGAGACCTCTTTAATTAAGCTGGCGGCACGATTTTGCGTACTTTCGAGATTTCGCTGCAAAGCAACAATCGCTTTATCGCTGAGCGAGGAGGCCTTGGCGATAAATTTGGTTAATTGTTGACAGCGGCTAACTCGCTGGGAGAATTCATCGGCCATGTTGTTCTCACCCCGTAGGACTCGTTTGCGCAGCTTATCTACAATGGTTTGTCGTTTGTTTTGGGATTCAATTTCCTTTTTAGAAAGACACTGAGTCTTTCCTCCACGAGTAACTAAGGAAAGTTCTTTTAATTCAACCCCATCTTTTTTGGCTTTATCCAAGATTTTTGTGGCTTTTAGGGCGGTAGAAAGTTGGGATAAAGCCCCATCAAATTCATTTTCTTTTTTTAATTTCATTTCTATTCACCGTTACAATCTTGACTTTGGAACAATACGTTCATTATTAGCAAAAATGGAACCAGTTTTTTAAAGGAGAAAAAAGAACAAGATTTTAACTTTTTTAAATGATTTTTCAGCCTTTTTCAACGTAAAATCTCGATAATTCATTCAAAGGATGCGATTTATTTTCAAAAGGAGCAACAAAAATAAGAAGAATTTATTATCAAAATGAGTTACATATTGATCATCCGTCGAGGTTGTCCCGTGGTTTGGTGCACGGCCAGCCACAGATCCCCTTCAGGATCTAAATTTTTTCGTTCTGAGACTGCGGCTTCAATGGGCACATGGGTAAAGACGGAATTCCAGTACCCCACGATCATACCCGTACGGCCAGACATCGCAGCATGGACTGCGTTTTGAGCTAAAATAAGGCAAAACATGCGGTCCGAAGGGATCGCACGTAGGGATCGTACAATGTAACTGGGGTCAATATATTTGACATTGGCCTCGATATTTCGCCGATTGAAATATTCACGGGTACGCTCATAAAGGAAAGTGCCAATATCACCTAATTTGAGGTTCCCGGAAGCGTCTCTTTCTTGGGATTGGCCTTCTTTTTTGAGGAGATCTTGTCCTGCGCCTTCAGCCACGGCCACAACCGCATGTTTGCGGGCCTGGATTCGTTTTTCCAGGGCTGCGAGAAATCCTTTGGGCGGCTCAAGTTCGAAGGGAACTTCGGGTATTAATGTGAAATTGACTTCACCGCTGGCCACAGAGGCCATGGCGGCGAGAAATCCGGATTGCCGCCCCATCAATTTGACGATCGCGATGCCATTATGGGCACCGGTGGCTTCAGCATGAGCACTCATAAAAACATCGGTGGCTATTGAATAAGCGGTTTCAACTCCGAAACTTTTCTCTACGAATTGGATATCGTTATCAATGGTTTTGGGGATTCCTACGACCGCAATTTCCAATCCGCGTTTATTAATTTCTTCTACGAGGGCTAAGGCCCCTTTTTGGGTGCCATCACCGCCTACGGTGAAGAGAAGATTGATTCCGCGAGTTTGGAGAAAATCAACCATTTTTTCCACGGGTTGCGGTCCTCGAGAAGACCCCAGTTCGGTCCCGCCGCGCGTATGCCAGTCGCTGACGAGATGGGGTGTTAATTCAATGGGAGGGTTGTCGGTTTCTTCCACCATTCCCGCGTAGCCATAGCGAATTCCATCGATATTCTCGACGCCATATTGGTAATTCAGAGCCAAGACGAGGCCGCGAATGACATCATTCAAGCCAGGACACAAGCCGCCGCAGGTTACGATGGCGGCTCGGGTTTTGGAGGGATCGAAGAAAATGCGATCCCGGGGGCCTGCGACTTCAAAGGAAAGAAGTGAGGTTGTCCTTTGTTCTTTTTGTGATTTTGTATCGATATAAGGGTCATATAAAATCTTTTTTGAATCCTCCACAAAGTTGGGGACGAAATCACCTAAGACATAGGAAAGCTGAATTGGGGTGTCAACACATGGTTCGCCTAAACGCGGAATGGTAAAATCCAATGAATTGTTGTTTTCCATGAAAAATCGTTCCCCCAAAATGAATATTGTCTTTCTATTTAACCTTATCCTTTCTCTTTAGAAAGAAAAAGGGTGGGATCATAAAATCCCACCCTTAATAAAGGTTGAAATGATTAACTGTATTTAAACAGGAAAAGCGAAGAGTTCGGTGGATAAATACCGTTCTCCAGTATCTGGAAGCAAAACTACGACATCGTAATCTTCACCTAGGTCTTTTGCTACTTGGAAGGCGACCGCACACGCGGCACCACTGGAAATACCACAGAAGATTCCTTCTTGGGAGCATAACAGTCGAGCGGTTTCCATTGCTTCTTCATTGCTGACTGTTTCTACACTGTTCATCACATCCATATCGAGTATTTCGGGTTGAAAACCGGCGCCGATGCCTTGGATTTTATGGGGGCCGGGGCTGCCACCTGTAAGAACGGCGGAAGCACTAGGTTCTACACCGACGATGCGAATGTCCGGATTTTGTTCACGTAAATACCGTCCCGCGCCGGTTACGGTGCCTCCAGTTCCGATTCCAGAAACGAAGGCATCGACATGACCTTCTGTTTGATCCCAGATTTCGGGTCCAGTGGTTTCATAATGGATACGAACATTGGATTGGTTTCTAAATTGTTGGGGCATGAAAAATCCGTTGCCTTCTTGGGCTAATTCTTCAGCGCGTTCTACCGCTCCTTTCATGCCTTTTGGGCCTTCTGTTAGGATGATTTCCGCGCCAAAGGCGATAAGTATTTTACGACGTTCTAAACTCATGGTTTCGGGCATGGTCAGAATGAGTTTATAGCCTTTGACCGCTGCAATCATAGCGAGGCCAATTCCGGTATTGCCACTGGTGGGTTCAATGATGGTTCCACCTGGTTGTAGCAATCCCTCTTTTTCTGCGTCTTCAATCATGGCAAAAGCAATACGTTCTTTTACACATCCGACCGGATTTTGGGCTTCCAGTTTCGCCCAGATCCTTGCGGATCCTTCTTCCACAACTCGATTCAACTTTACAATTGGCGTATTTCCAATCAATTCCAGTATGTTGGAAGCTTTCTTGGCCATAAGTTCCTCCAGCGAATGAATCCAATTCCAATTATTTATAGTGTACGTCGTTAAAAACCTTTTTTACTCTTAGCCAAAGTGAATACTGCTCAATACTATTCAGAGCAACATAGTCAACTATAGTGTTAAATATTCTATAGGGAAGGTAGATATTTAGCAAGTTATACTCGCTCGCCTTTTCGATAATTTCATTTCCCAGTACATTAAAGTATGTGAAATTAAGTGAAGCCCAAGGTCTTAGCGGATTATGAAGAGTTTAGAGTGGCAGGTCAATGATATTGCTTCTCCTATGCGAATTGATCGTGTTTTAGCCGAAAAATGCGAGTCTTTCTCTCGAAGCCGTTTACAACAATTGCTTCAAGAAGGCTTTGTATTGCTTAATGATACGACGGTAAAAAAGGCGAGTGAAAAAGTACACCAAGGAGACCGAATTTTAATCCGACTGCCTCCTCCGCAACCGAGTTCCGCTTTGCCGGAAAATATCCCAATAGAACGTATTTATGAGGATGAAGATTTGATGGTTATTAACAAGGCGGCGGGGATTTCGGTTCATCCTACAGAGCATATGAAACAGGGGACTCTAGTTAATGCGCTCTTGCATCACATCCGGGATTTATCGGGAATCGGAGGTGTCTTACGTCCGGGTATTGTGCATCGGTTGGACAGAGGTACAAGCGGGGTTTTGATCATTGCCAAAAATGATGAATTCCATCAAAAGCTTAGTGAGGCCTTCAAAGAAAGAACGATCCGAAAAACGTACTGGGCGCTTGTGCACGGGGTACCACCGAGTTTAAAGGGGGAAATTGATCGTCCTATAGGGCGTCATCCTTCGGATCGCAAGCGTATGAATGTGCGTGATGATGGAAGAAATTCACGAACAGAGTATAAAATATGTGGGAGAGGGCTAGGCGGATCGTGGCTTGAGCTTTATCCTAAAACAGGTCGTACTCATCAAATACGCGTGCATTTGAATCACATTGGTTGCCCTGTAGTCGGGGATACACTTTACTGTACAAGACGTTATAAGGGCAAAGGGGAGTTAGAACGAATTTTTAAAGAGTATCCGGGGTTTGCTTTGCATGCACGAGCGATTGAATTTGAACATCCAAAAAGTGGGAAGCGGATGTTTTTTGAAGCGACTCCACCTCCCTTATTTACTTATGTAATAGAACGTATGGATCATGAATGACTTGACGAAAAATAGGCTTATTATGAACGACGAAGATCTTTCACGTACGCTTAGGCGTATGGCTCATCAGGTTTGGGAGCAATACGCAGATAGAAATCTTGCCTTGGTGGGGATTCTAAAACGGGGAGTCACTCTTGCGCACCGGCTTCAAAAAATTTTAAATCCAATCACCCCCCAGGATATTCCTATCGGTGAATTAGATATAGGTCTGTACCGCGATGATATTGGCCTCACTCTTGTGGCTCCCGAGGTGCGCAGTACAGATATTCCTTTCGACGTGGAAGGCAAGGAAATTATTTTGGTGGATGATGTGCTTTTTACGGGTAGAACAGTTCGCTCTGCTTTGAATGCTCTAATGGATTTGGGTCGTCCCAATCGGGTTCAATTGCTTGTACTCATCGATCGCGGACATCGTGAATTACCGATTCAAGCGGACTTTGTCGGCAAGGAGGTTGATACTTATCCTACAGAAAAAGTTGCAGTTCGCCTCAAGGAAGACGACGGTGGGGATGAAGTTTTTATCGGTTCGGAAGGGCATTAATTAGGAAGATCTAATTATTATCATGTGGGAATTAAGAAAGTAGGTAGGTAAAGAATTGGTCTAGGATATTTATGCTTGGTTGTATAAATATGAAGCGTTATCAGTCGGTTGTTTTGGATGGAAAGAATTGAAGCACGAGTGGAGTAAAATGACCTCCTGGAAACAAAAAGATTGCTTAGGTTTACGAGGAGTTTCGAAGGAAGAAATCGAGTTGGTTTTAGACACGGCTCGATCCATGAAAGAAATTCAAACCCGAACCGTTAAAAAAGTTCCTACCTTACGCGGCAAGATTGTTCTTAATCTTTTTTATGAACCCAGTACCCGCACTCGAACTTCATTTGAACTGGCCGCTACTCGCTTAAGTGCAGATGTTATTAATATATCCACCGCCCAAAGCAGCGTGGTGAAGGGCGAAAGCGTGTTGGATACCGCCCATACGCTTCGGGTCATGGGAGTTGATTTGATTGTTATTCGTCATGCTAGTTCCAGCACACCCCACCACCTTGCTGAGAATATCAATGTTCCTGTTATCAATGCGGGGGATGGCATTAATGAACATCCTACCCAAGCCTTACTGGATATGTTTACCATCCGCGAACATAAAGGAACCCTGGAAGGACTCACGGTGTTGATCGCTGGGGATATATTGCATGGACGTGTGGCTCATTCGAATATGTGGGGGTTGCTCACCATGGGGGCTAAAGTTCGTTTTGTTGGGCCACCCACTTTGATCCCTCCGGCGGTACGTGATTTAGGTGTGGAAGTTTATCATAACATTGATGAAGCTATGGAAGGGGTTGATGTCATCAATGTTTTACGTATTCAGCGTGAACGGATGGCAAAGAATTATTTCCCCAGTTTAAAAGAATATAACCGTATCTTTGGTATGAATATGGATCGCTTAAAGCGAGCTAAACCAGGGGTTTTGATCATGCATCCCGGACCAATGAACCGGGGCGTGGAAATTAATGGGGATGTGGCAGACTCGGATCAATCGGTTATTTTAGAACAGGTCAGTAATGGTATAGCCGTGCGCATGGCTCTCTTGTATTTATTACTTAGTGGTGAAAAGAAGCAGAAAAAGGCGTTGGACGTCACACCGACTTTATTTGAAGAATAATAAGCAAAATGATTTTTTGAATTATTTGGAAATCTCATGAAAAAAATCATCCATCAGGCCCGTGTATTAAATCCTTCTACCCATGAAGATCAGATTGCCGATGTTTTAATCGAGGATAAGCGGATTGTTGCCATTGAGTCATCGATTGAAGAAAAAGAAGCAGAAAAGATCGATGCCAAAGGAAAGTGGTTGTTTCCCGGTGTTGTCGATCTTCATACCCATTTGCGTGAACCCGGCAATGTAAGCCAAGAGACAATTGCTTCGGGGACACATGCGGCGGCCGCAGGGGGAGTGACCTCGGTGGTCTGCATGGCGGATACCAATCCTCCCATTGATAATAAATCAACGGTGGAGTTTGTTTTGGATACCGCCCATCTCGGGGGAGTGGTTAAAGTGTACCCTGTGGGAGCATTAACCAAAAACATGGAAGGTTTGGAAATGGCTCCTTTGGGAGATATGGTGCAAAGCGGGATTGTGGCAGTTTCGGATGATAGTCGTGGGGTCATGAATTCGTATGTAATGAGGCGAGTGATGGAATATTCTACGATCTTTGATATTCCCATCATTAGCCACGCCGAGGATCACACGTTGACTGAGGGTGCTTCGGTTCACGAAGGGGCGATGTCCTTCATCACGGGGATGTTTGGTTGGCCACGGGAAGCAGAAACGATTCAAGTGGCGAGAGATTTACTCCTGGCGAAGAAAACCGGCGCCCACGTTCATGTTGCTCATGTCAGCGCTTCTGATACGGTAGATTTGATACGCTTTTATAAATCTAAAGGGGTAAGAGTAACCGCTGAAACTGCGCCCCATTATCTTGTTTTGACCGACAAAGCTGTTGATCACTTTAATACGAATGCAAAGGTGTGTCCTCCTTTACGGGAAGAGGAAGATCAACAAGCGCTGTATGAGGGATTACGGGATGGTACGATTGATTGTATCGCAACCGATCATTCACCGATTACCTCGATTGAAAAGGAAAAGGAATTCCCTTTGGCTCCTTTTGGGATTGTGGGTCTGGAAACTATGCTTCCTTTGCTCTTGGGCAGGATACAAGAACGATTAGGAATGGAATTGCTGGATCTGCTGGCGTTAATTACATGTAATCCGGCTAAAATCATGAACTTATCTGCGGGTGGTTTACAAGTTGGAGAAATCGCGGATCTTACGTTGTGGGATCCGGCTCCGACCGTGGTTATCGATAGAGAAAAATTCTATTCTAAATCGAGTAATACCCCATTTCATGGATGGGAAATCCAAGGACGTGTCGATACAACGTTTGTGAATGGCAACCTTGTTTATACTCATGAAAATGGAATTGTTCCTCATCAAGTGAATATGCCTTGACACCTCGACAAGCAAGAAAATTACGATAAAATAAATTAGCCTTCGGGATGTTGGCAATCTCGCCCGCCCGCTTGTACAATCGGTTGTATAAGCATCCGACCTGGTAGGTTTCATTACATCACATACCCGTGTTTTCACGGAAAAAATAAGAGTACGTCTAATGGGAATATTAGGAACCACAGAATTATTGCTCATAATGGTTGCGGCCCTCGTTGTTTTTGGACCCCAGAGGCTTCCTGAGTTGGCGAAATATATTGCGAAGGGGGTCCGTATGTTTCAAGAAGCGAGCCGCGAACTTCGGACTCAACTTGATATTAATGATTGGGATTTAGACAAACCTAAAAAGCCCTATATGCCGGATTCCGACCGTGATTCCAGTGCTACCGTTGATGAGGAAGATTACGATTTCACTGGGGAGGAATATCACGAGGCGAATCAGGATATTGACGCGGCGCAGGATAACTACGATGATGCTTATGGCTATGGATCTGACATGGCAGATAAAAGTAAAAGCCCAGGGATGACTATGGAAATGGCGGCCGTAGATGAAGATGAACCCATGGATGATCCCGCGAAAGATCAAGATTCACAACGTCGAAATCGTGAACTCGTAGAATAGAAAAGGAACATCATGGTTACCCAAGATTCCACCCGGAATGATCAAGAAGAACAACCTTATGATGATGATGAACAAGATCTTGGTGGCTCGATGACTTTCATGGAGCATTTGGCCGAATTACGAGAGCGGATTATTCGCTCTCTTATTGCACTTTTGATCGCCATGGTCATATGCTTTGTTTTTGCAGAATCGATCCTCGTCATTATTCAAGATACCGTACCAGAAGGGGTTACTCTTCAAACCCTTAGTCCAGCAGAGACACTTATAACAGAATTTAAAATTTCGTTTGTTGCAGGGTTATTTATTGCTTTTCCTGTGCTTTTTTATCAAGCATGGATGTTTGTCGCGCCTGGGTTGTATAAACGAGAAAAGCGTATTGTTTTTCCGATGATTTTTGCCTCGTGGGCGTGTTTTATTATGGGAGGATTGTTCTGTTATTTTGTCGTATTCCGTTTCACGTTAAATTTTTTGGAAAGCATTACTCCCGGGTTTATCAATAGCGGATGGCGCTTGAGTGAGTTTGTCTCGTTTACGCTGCGTTTTGTTTTGGCTTTCGGGATTGTTTTTGAAGAACCTGTGGTCATTCTCTTACTAGCCCGGATTGGTTTGGTTAACCAAAAAATGTTATGGAGTTTTTTCCCTTATGCCGTTATTATTATGTTAGCTTTATCGGCTTTGATTACACCGCCGGATCCCATGAGTCAGGCGATGTGTGCGGTGCCTTTGGTTGCACTCTATTTAATTTCTGTCTTAATTGTTCGTTTCATTGAGAAGAAGAGTGAGGAAGAAATTGGATAAAGCGGTCAACGATCGGCTGCGTGAGTTCATAGAAGACAGGATCGTTCTAGTCACGGGTGGGACGGGCTCCATCGGAAGTGAAATTGTCCGCCAGATTATTCCCTACCAGCCGCGTATTATCCGGATACTAAGCCGGGATGAATATAAACAATCGCAGTTGCGCCACCAATTGCGGGATTATCATTTTATTCGCTATCTATTGGGGGATATACGCGAATATGAACGGTTGCAACGAGCGATGGAAGATGTAAATCTTGTTTTTCATGCCGCTGCATTAAAGCGAATCGAATCTACAGAATATGCGCCTATCGAAGCGGTAAAAACCAACGTGCTCGGGACGCAAAATGTGATTACGGCGACGTTGGATAATCCGGTCACCGACCGGGTTGTTTCGATTAGTACCGATAAGGCGGTGAATGTGACTTCAACCATGGGCGCGACGAAATTGCTTGCCGAGCGGTTGATTACCTGGGCTTCTTTTTATCGCCGAAAACCCCATAAAACTTTGTGTTCAGTTCGTTTTGGAAATGTGTTGGATTCACGCGGGTCTGTAATTCCTTTATGGCGTGAACAGATTCAAAAAGGCGGCCCGGTGACATTGAGTCATACCGATATGCGGCGTTTTTTTATGTCTATCCCGAATGCGGTGGAATTGGTGCTCAATGCGGCTGCTCATGCAAGTGGAGGAGAAATCTTTATTTTACGAATGATTTCTGTGTGGATTCGGGATTTGGCCGAAGTGTTGATCGAAGAACTCGCGCCGAAATATGGACGATCTCCCAAAGAGATCGAAATTAAAGTGACCGGGGGACAAGCAGGGGAAAAACTCGATGAGGATCTTCTCGCTCCCAATGAATTAGAGCGAACCTTTTGGGTTAACGAAAACATGGCGGTTATTGTTCCCACGCATCGGGTTGAAGAGTATGGAAATAAAAAGCTCAAAAATTTTGAAGGCTATACAAGCAGCACACATCCTGTAAGTAAGGAAGAATTACGTGACTACTTGAAACAGCAAGGAATTGTTTAGCCGCAGGTTTTCATTCCACGAGCATATCATACCAGGAATTACACAAGAAATATTCTCATGATTACATCCTTCAAAGAGGCAATTCGCTATCTCTATTCCTTTGTTTCCTATGAACATAAATCAGATTGGGGGTATAGCGATAAAACATTAAATCTTCAACGTTATCGCGGGTTGTTGGAAGTGTTGGGGCATCCCCAGAATGAGATAGCCGCGATTCATGTGGCGGGGAGCGATGGAAAAGGATCAACGTGCGCCATGCTCTCTTCCACATTGCAGAGTCTCGGTTTTAAGACGGGGACTTACCTTTCTCCCCATTTGGAAAATATCCGTGAACGCATTTGTATCAATGATTGTTGGATATCGGAAGAAGAGTTTACAGTTTGGACTCATTTCATTTATCAAACCTTAGAAACGATGCCCCCAATGCCTGAAGGATATGCTACTTTTTTTGAGTTACTAACGACCATGGCTTTCCTTCATTTCAAGAAACAAAAAGTAGATTTTGCCATTATCGAAACCGGTATGGGAGGGCGTTTGGATGCTACTAACGTCATGCGGGATCCCCTCGTAACCATCATTACTCATATTTCTTTAGAGCATACAGAGCGGCTGGGAAACACGCTTGCAGAAATCGCGGATGAGAAACTTGGGATTACCCGTCCTCATGTACCTGTGGTTATCGGTCATCAAGAAGAAAGCCTTTATCCCCATTTCAAGGAGCGTTTAAAGGAGCATCGTGCCCCCGTAATTTTCACGGATGAATCTTATTTCATCAGAAAACATGAACGCAACCACTATTACCGTTCGGTTACGATAGCCCATGAGCCTTATACTGAACGAACCGTGAATATTCCTCTGTTTGGTTATTATCAATTACAGAATGTACGTAATACTCTTGCTACGCTTGATCTTCTTAGAGAACGAGACATTATTGGCGAATTCGATTCTTATCAATTGGATGAAGGCTTCAAAAATACATATTGGCCGGGACGTTTTGAAATTATTTGGCGAAATAATCAAGCTGCGGTGGTGTTGGACGTGGCTCACACTGTCAAAGGGGCCTGGTCATTGCGGAACTCGTTAGACGAGATCTTTCCTAAACGAAAGTGTTATTTCCTGATGGGGTTTCTTTATGGGAAAAAAGTGATCGAGATGCTCAACCACTTAGCCCGGGAAGGAGATCATTTTTTATTCACAAAAGCCCCGAGTCCACGGGGAATGCCTATAGAGCAAATCCGAAGTGAAATTGATGGCTGGACTCATCCTGTGGAGGCACGTATGGAGGAAGAATTCCCGGCGAATGCGTTACAGCGAGCCTTGCAGCTCGCTGGGCTGGAGGATGTGATTGTGGTTACGGGATCGCTCTATTTAGTGGGAGAATTGCGGCAAATCGTAAAAGAACTATGAAGACTACCGGCGGCGATCTAAATAAGCCATACCTCGTGGTTTCTTTTTTTCTTGAGTCTTGGATTCCGGTTTAGGTTCTTCGGCAGGTTCTTCGGGTACTGCTGGAGGTTCTGTTTCGGGAGTGGTTTCTTGGGCTTCCTGAGAAATATTCAGAGCATGTTTTCCTTCTTCGCTTTCTCCCAGTTCACTTTCCCGCGAACTCACCACGACATCAAGCCCTTCTCGTTCGCTCTCAGCAATAAGCGCTTGTCCTTTATACCCTACCGGGGGGGTACCCATCATGGAATAAGCCATATCCCAGCGGCTTATACGGACGAGTTGGGTCGTTTCACCACCGCGTAGGGATTCTTTGATCTTGTTGGAAATAGCGAGTATTCGGCGTTGGTAGGTGGGGATTCGATCACGCAGTTTTTTGTCCAGTACTGCAATTACCCGATTCAATGTTTCTAAATCATATCCCAATTGTTCCGGGCTGGTTTCGCCTCGTTCAAGCATTTCTTGGGTAATTCGGCAACGTTCGGCGAGAGAAACATAGTTGGACATTGCAAAAGATAAATGATCCCCTTGGTCTTTGAAATTATCCAATAGTCCTCTTACGCGTAGTTCGCAATTCTCAAATTCCCGTTGGAGAAAATCATGACTACCCCCAAGTGATTCTTTTAAATTGTTCAGGAGGATAAGATCATGAGCGGCGGCCATAATAAGTTGGCGGATATTATTTATATGATTCCCGAACATTTCGGCGGTGGTGAGCTGCCAGACTGGCATGGGGCCTTCTTTTTTTAAGCGAGTGACTTGTTTGTCTATCTCTTCCTTATAGTTTTCCAGTCCTTGTTGGGGCAGCCAAAACATCCCACGACCTGCGATGACACATGTAATTTCCCGATCGGGATAAGAGTTACGGATTCCATTTTCAATTTGGTAGATATGGCCACGGATTTTTTTGAAAAGGTTGAAATCGACTTCCCAGGGATGTTCTGTGCCGGAGAGTTCTGAGAAGGTGATTTTGTAAAGGGCGTAGTCTTCTAAGAGAATTACAATCTCATCGGATAGAAGGAGTGCGGGTTTTCCCATTATTGTTTATCCATTATGGAGGAAATTGGTGGTACAAAATAATTCTAGTATTTATTATAAATCAAAAGCTGTAACAAATCGAGATTTTTCACAGTATTAAACAAGAAATATAAATCTATTTAGTACAAATCTGTGTTAAATCTATTTACGTGAAAGTAAAACTTATTTACAAAAGTCAGATCAATATATTCATTCCTCAGGAATGGCGTTCGATTTCATATAAACGTTTGCTATAGAGATGCAGTATATCCCGACGCTTAATTAAGCCAATAAAATGATTCGTTTCTGGTTCCAATACTGGAATCTCATTGCTATCCAAGACGGTGAGTTTACGCAATGCGGTATGAAGGTCATCCATTGGGGTTACATATTCATAATCCTGATTTGCAATATCGATCGCCACGATCAGGTCTCGCATATGTTCTTCCAAGAGAAATTCTCGTAATTGTTCCACTGTAAAAATACCAACGACTTTTCCTTTTTGATCAATCACAGGGAATAGATTTTGGGTAGAATCAAGGATGAGGGGTAAGATTTGGCGTAAGGTCATGTTGTAAGGAACTTTACGGATTTTACGTTGGATTTCCAATTCGGAGACGCGTAATCCCGCCAGGACGTCGGTACGATATTCTCCCATGTGCGCTGGAGAATCGGATTTGGACCATACTTGTTCTTCATATAAGGTCCACCGATCGGTGAGGATGTAGGTTAAAGAGGAAACGAGCATCATAGGAACCAATAGATCGTAGGAATTGGACATTTCGGTGATCATTAACAAACTGGCTACGGGAACTTTAGCGATGCCAGAAAAGAAAGCCACCATGCCTACCAAAGCAAAGGATCGGGGATCGAGAATTAAGCTGGGAAAGAAATTGTGAAAGATTTGGCCAAAGGAAGCGCCTAACATGGCGCCTATAAACAAGGAAGGGCCAAAGACACCTCCACTTCCACCGGAAGAAATGGTAAATGCTGTAGCGAATAATTTCGCAAAAGCGAGAATGAGCATTAATTTTATGGGAAGGGAGTTTGTTAAGGTTTTTTCAATCCAACCGTAGCCTCCGGCTAGGATCCCTGGCTGCCAAAGAGCCAGTAGTCCCAGCATCAATCCGCCAATCATAGGGACAAAGTGAGGTGGAATGGGGATTTTTTTGAAAAAATAATCGCGTGATCCATAAAAAACGATTACATAAATCACACCAACAAAAGCACAAAGAAGACCTAAAAGTGAATAAGGGATTAATTCCCAGGCATGAAAATTAAATTCTGGGGTATAAAATACTTGAGTTTGGCCTGTGAGAGTAGAAAAAACAGAAAAAGAGACCAGCGCTGAAATAATCGCAGGAATTAAGGCTTCTGTTTCCATCTCTTGGTTACGGTACAGGATTTCGATTGCGAGTATCGCTCCTCCCAAGGGAGCACAGAAAATTGCGCCGATTCCGCCTGCGGTTCCTGCGACTAAAAGATGGCGCCGGGTTGTAACATTCAAATGGAGAACTTGTCCCAGCCAGGAACCGAAACCCGCTCCAATTTGTGCGATCGGGCCCTCGCGCCCAGCGGATCCGCCCGAACCAATCGTGATGGCAGAAGCGATTGTCTTAAGAATGGGAACGCGGTATCGTATACGTCCCCGGTTTCGATGGAAGGAATGAATATAGGCGTCGGTTCCATGCCCCTCGGCTTCAGGTGCAAAAGTGTAAACGATTATCCCGCCAATCAGTCCTCCCAAAGCGGGAACGAGAGGTAATAACCAATAGCGAAGGCCTTCGGCCGGTTGAAAAATAAAACTATCGGTACCTACTTTGATTTGGGACCAACCCAACCCATGAAACATAAAGATATCGAGACTGCCGTGCACAAGGAAATTAAAGAGGAGAGCGCCAAAACCGGAGATGATACCGACAAGGGCACCTAAAATAACCAATTGTCCAGATTGGAGAAAATTGTGGAGAAAGAATCTACGTTTCGCTGAAGTCGAAGAGGTTGTGGACTCGGATTTTTCGTCTTTCATAAAGTAGTATTTCCTTCTGCAAAAAGGTTTTAGGTATTATGCTGGAACGTGAATATGCCCTCTCAGCCAAAAGGGACTTTTTACGATCTAAAATAATTGATGCCGTAAATAATGTGAGCCTGGGTGAAACCCGGTTATGGGCTTGTAATGTATATTTTAGGCAATATACAGATCATTCGTTTACGTAGCATAATATGTTCAAAGACATCAAAAAAAATAGTATATGAGATATTACTTACTGTTTCGTGGGATCAAGAACTCCAGGAGTTGGAGTTTACCATATTTCAATGTACTTTTTAAAAGAAACCTGTCAATCCGAAGCCCAGCCTAAAAGAACAAATCGGCATGGGGATTGCCACAAAGAACCATATGGATCACGATTCATTAGAATTTACAATCACCGGAATTAGCGAGTTGGGCTTTTGAGTAATCAATATAAAGCGATAAAATCTTTCGATACAAAACCATTTAAACCAGGCGGTTTTCGAGAATTTGTCTACGTGGCGCTTCCGTTGATCATTAGCAAAGCCTCGATCACGGTGATGAATTTCGTCGACCGTCTGTTTCTTTCTTGGTCGAGTACCGAGGAAATCGCGGCCGCCGTACCTGCGGGCACATTATTCTTTACTCTCATTGCGATTTTTTTCGGAACTAGTGAATATACTAACACTTTTGTAGCGCAGTATTACGGAGCCAACCGACCGAAAGGGATTGCTTCCTCTGTTTGGCAAGGGATTTATTTTTCTCTCATTAGCAGCGTGATATGTTTTGTTATGCTTCCTGTGGGATGGTTTATTTTTGACCTCGCGGGTCATGATCCTAAGGTGGCAGCGCTAGAGAAAATGTATTTTAGTTGGTTAATGGTCTGTGCCCCCTTTATCATTATCAACCATGCGCTGAGCGGTTTTTACTCGGGGCGGGGGAAGACTCAAGTAATCATGACCCTCAATGTCTTGGCTCATCTGTTGAATGGTTTTCTTGATTATGCTCTTATTTTTGGTAAGTGGGGAATGCCTGAATTAGGGCTAAAAGGTGCAGCCATTGCCACTGTTATTGCCCAAGTTTTGCTAACGGTTATTTATTTTTGTTTGATATTAGGGCCAACCAATCACCAACGTTATGGTACGCGTACAGCGACTCAGTTTCGCTGGCCTCTACTCAAGAAACTGATTCGTTATGGCTCTCCGGTGGGAATCCAATTCACTTTGGATATCGGATCTTTCGCTGCGTTTTCTCTGATGATTGGTAGTTTGGGGAATGTCGAATTAGCAGCAAGCAATATTGTCATGGCTATTAATATGCTTGCTTTCTTTCCTATGATTGGTGCCGAAGTGGCAACTTGTGCCTTGGTGGGGCAGTATATTGGGCGGGGGGATAAAAAAACAGCGGAGAAATGTGCCTATACGGCCTGGTTGAGTGTAGAAGGGTATATGATCTTTTTTGCTCTTATTTATGTGATTTTTCCGGAACAATTGATGCTACTTTTCCAGGGTGATTATAATAATCCCAATATTCCGTTTGAGAAAATTGTAGACTATGGTTCAACGCTTTTGTGGCTTGTGGCCATTTATCAAATATCGGATGGAATGATCCTCACATTCTCAGGTGCATTGCGCGGGGCGGGGGATACGTTTTACGCAATGTGGGTAAGTGTGATTTTCGCCTGGTGTTTTTTTGTCCCTGGAGCTTGGATAATATTACATATCATTGATTGGGGTATTTATGCCGCTTGGGGTTGGACTACGCTTTATTTGACCATTGTTGGTTTATTACTCTTTTTGCGTTTTCGTTCGGGGAAATGGAAAAATATTGATTTGATTGGGGACGATACCTTTGGTGAACCAAGGCGAGGATAATAAATGGATACGGTTACTGTCGTTGATTTATTTAAGGCTGCGATACTGGATAGTTTGAATGCGATGGTGTTGGTTTTGTTCATAGGGGGGTTGCTTTTTTGGGTATTTTCCTCTTCCTGGCGGATCCATCTTTATTTTCCCATTTTTTGCAGTGGCATTCTCACTTTAGGGACGCTGTATCTTCTCCCTTATGGGGCTATTCCCATAAGTTTCTTTTTCTTCTTTGGTTTGTGGGGAGTGACTCTTCCATTTCTTGCCTATTGTGAGTGGGAAGATCGAAAATTGTCGTTGTCACCAGAGGTTCGAAGTTTGAACCGAATGATACATGGCTTGGTACTTTTTGCTTTCTTGTTGTTAAGTGGCATGGCCATTGTCCGATCGGAGGAACTCGGCATAGCCTGGCAAGGCATTAATACTTATAGTTTCATTACGTTTGTCTTTTTTCTTTTTTATCGTATCGCGCCATGGTATTTAATTCCTGAGCCTGCGTACAAGTTTCCGGGAAAAACCGTTTTTTACTGTGGAATTGGACTCTTTCTACTTCATCTTTGTATGTGGGGATATACGGGATTTCACGCTGTTTTTGATGAAGGCAGTGGCAGTTTTCGCATGAAAGGAAAAACCTTTGCCTTGGATTATTCACAACATTGGCAGTTTTCACGTCTTGAGAATTTAATCTTACAGCATTGGTACTATCCCACTCCTATCGAGAGAAAAAGTGAGGATTCAGTTTCCCTCAAACTTCGCTATCCTTTGGCTTCAAAACAAGCGCTTGTCTGTCATTTTCCGTTGATCATTGAGCATTCTCGCGTTTTTCAACGTGCACAAGTAAAAAAAGAGACCCTCATTCGAATGCTATGACGATTTCCTCCTTTTATTCTTTACATTGAAACACGCGTGAATTTAACGTTTCGTTGATCGTCATGGTGAATTGGTTCCCATTGCGGTGAACGTGGGCTTTGATGAAATGGCCCGGTTGCTTGGGATTTAAATTCGCAATGTAATCGGGATCGGTATTATCTTCCACGGGGATGCTTACGTTCCAGTGCAATTGATAAAGCGCTTTGCAGAAGGAGAATTCTTCAAGCATTTTAATTACATCTGAATTCCCTCCTTTTCTCGGACCATTGCATAATACAGCCACCTGAGGTTTGATGCTCTTAAGAAAGGTTGGATTGTTACTCGAGGCGAAACCATGGTGGTTAACCATATAGAGGTCAACGGTGCCGATGGTGTTATTCGGGCAGACTAAATCATGCTCTACCATCCAGGTGATATCACCCCCGCAGAAAAATTCGAAATCCCCATAACGAAGCAAGAAGGCCAGACTGTTGGGATTATCATCTTGAATACGCTCGCGGGTTTTTGCTTCTTCACATAAAGGATTCTCTTCACCACCAGAAATCACTTCTTGGTTGGCCGCAACGCAGATCATTTCCAATTGAGGTGTATCTTCGGCTTGTTTGAGTGGAATTGTATCTCCTGGTTTGACGGCTTCACTTTCACCATCGGAGGCTTTTTGGTAATTTTTGATTTGAATTTTGTATTGTTCAGGATCTTCCGGCAATTCATCCACGATCCCGCGGTCATAAAATTTCTTGATAGGAAGCATTTCACGGAGGGCGAGAATATCGCCAAAGTGATCACGGTGCCAATGGGTGGTGATGCTATAATCGAGCTGTTTTAAGCCTGCATGATTCACAATCGTATTGTAAATGCGTTTCGCATCGCGATTTTCTTCGGTTAGCCAGCCTGAGTCGATGAGGATGGATTCACCGGCAGGGGTGGTGATTAATGTAGCCGCGCCACCGAGTACATCGATAAAATAAATTTCCAAGTCGCGCCCGTAACTGGATAAAACGCTTGAGATAAGCAATCCCAGCATCAGGATGGGTTTCAAAAACTTCATGGCGGTTCTCCTTGGGTAAAAGTGAAGTGTAGATTATTTCATCATAATTTGATTCTACTCGCAAGTCGTATTCATCTTCCATTTTTTTTGTGAAAGTTTCATACTTTATTTAACTAAGAATGAAGGGTAGAGAAGACCTTGGCAGCGGTTGTCTTGATGTGCCGTGTGGACGGCTTTTTTGGCGGAGTAGAACGTCATATTTTACAGGTCGCAGGTCGGCTCGATCCCGAGCGTTATTGTCCTGTTATTGTTTCTATAGCGAATCATGGCGAGTTGGAGCGAATCGCAAAGGAAAAGGGATTCGCGACGGATTTTATTCCCATGAAGCATCGTTGGAACCTTCCTTCTGCGGCTCAATCCTTGGTATCCATCATGCAACGTAGAAATGCAAATTTAGTCCATACTTTCGGTATTCGTTCCAATACAATCGCCTACTATGCGAGGGGCTCTTATCCTATTCCATGGGTGATTCGGCTTCCGAACATAAATTCAACGGATTATAGCAATCCCGTTCGGGGGTGGATCTCGCATTGGTTCAATAATATTCTTATTCGTCGTGCCGATGCCCTGCAAGTGATTTCTCAGCCGCTAATCGATTATGTTCAATCGTGGAAGCATCCCCCTCGGCGGGTGTATCCCATTCGTAATGGTGTAGATGTGACGGAGTATAGGCGAGATGCAGTTAGGAGCAATGTACGGGAAGAATTATCGATACCTTCGACTTCGCAGATCGTAGGATCGGTAGGGCGGTTGGTATCTGTTAAAAATTATGAGGGGTTGATTCGTGCTTTTTCCCGGATTGCTTCTGAGAAAGATGTGCATTTGCTGCTTGTAGGTGAAGGGCCGGAGCGGGAGCGTCTTCAACGTTTAGCCCAGGATTTATCATTAGAGCATTGTGTACATTTACCTGGTTATAGGTCGGATATTCGCTCTTACTTAGCGGCGATGGATTGCTTTGTGTGTTTTTCTCATTCGGAAGGGGTTCCCAACGCGGTGATGGAGGCCATGGCCATGCGTCTTGCGGTGATTAGCACGCGGGTGGGAGGAGTTGAATCTTTGCTCGAATCGGGACGTGAAGGTGTGTTGGTTCCGGCCGGGGATAAAGAAAGATTGGCGCTGACATTAAGGGAATTGCTGGAGAATTCAGAGAAACGGGAAAAAATGGCAATGCATGCTGAACAGCGGGCAAGGAAGCAATTTTCGTTGCAACGCATGGTGGATGAAGTTCAAAAAATGTACGATGATTTATTGGTGGAGTAATTTATTTTGAATTATATGAGAAAGAACGAGTTATGAAGGAGAAAAACAACGGTACGAATACCAATGAGGAGATTAAACCGGGATTTTCCATTGTCATTCCTGTGTATAATGGAAAACAGTCATTGCCGGATACCTTGCGAAGTGTGTCGCAATTGGAAGGCGGGCCATACGAGGTGATTGTGGTGGACGATGCCTCAACGGATGGAAGCGATCAGCTTGCCGAAGAGAGCGGGGCACGGGTGGTACGGCTTCGAGAGAACCAAGGTCCCGCCACTGCCAGGAATATAGGGGCTCAGCACGCGCAATATGATGTGATTGTATTTACCGATAGCGATGTCTTGTTATCCAAAAGAGTGCTGTTCCAACTCGAGAAGCATTTTCGGCAAGCAGGTGTGGATGCGGTTCAGGGTATTTTTTCTGATGTCTGTCCCTTTGCCAATTTCTTTTCTCAATATAAGAATTTGTACAACCGCTTTGTTCTTTCCCAATTGCCCGAGTCTATCGATACCACTTTTACTTCCATCACGGCCGTGCGGAGATCCGCTTTTTTGGCTAGCGGTGGTTTCGATGGGAATATTCGTGGGGCCTCGGTAGAAGACCGCAGCTTGGGACGTAATTTGTGTAAACAGGGTTATCGTATTTTGTTGGATCGTACGATCGAGGTGATCCATAATAAAAAACTTACCCTGTTGGGATTTCTTCGCAATCAATTTTTCCGTTCGCGTGATTTGGTGAAACTTTTGTTGCGCATTCGTAGAGAACCCCCGTTGCCTCGAAGAGAAGAAGAGAAGCAAAAACGTTTTGGTACCAATGCTTTGTCTACCATGGTGCGTATTCCCATTGCCTATATGATTGTCATCGTATTGGTTTTGGGAGTCGTTGATCCTATTTTTTTGTGGATTGGGTTGCTCTTTTTTGTTTTATTTATGTATTTAATCACATCGTTTACCTTTTTTTTATGGCGTTATCGGGGCACCTCATTCGCCTTGAAAGGACTTTTGGCTAATTTTATAGATGCCCTCACTAGTGGGGTAGGAATTGTTGTTGGGCTTTTTGAATATGGATTGTTGGGGAAAAAATATTAATCATTCATAATTTATGATAGATTTCTTTGGGATCTAGGGGTAGTCTATTGAGTGTATTAGATTTCGGTGAAACAAAATCATTTCCCCGTCGTTATTGAAGGAATAGGGAGATGATTTAAATGTTGGAACCCATCATGATATAAAGTAGAAAGGATGACTCATGGAAGAACAAAACCTTAATCAAGAACAAAAAGACACTTCAACTCAGGAGCCACCAAAAGAAGAGATGCCCAATGAGATTATTATTCGAATGTGGCCTAAAACGCCCATGGTTTATCCCATGGCATTGATGGCGTTAATTTGTTGTCTCGTGGGGTTGTACTTTGGAACTACACCGTACATCAATAAGATGACAAAAATGGTAAACGCTGAGACGGTACAAGAGGCATCATCCGGAGAATCTCAAGAATCTGCGAATAGTAGCGAAGAAGCCTCATCCGGAGAGGATGAAGAACAGGAAGGTGAGGCAGCAAATCAGGAAGAACAATCCGAAGAAGAAGGAACGACGGCGGGTTCGACTACTGTAAGCCAAGATTATGAAAGCGTGGTGAAGAATCTGGTTTCCGCGCGTACGGTGGACAAAGTATTAGGGGTGTTATTCTTAATTGTTTTTGCATTCAGTATGTTTACCTTGTGTATAGACATTGAGGTTCGCTGGGCTTTAATATCTTTTTCCCTAATCATTATTGTTTTGTTGGTGATTTATATCACCAATGAAAAGTATGAGTATCTCCCGAATTTCATTTCCCGTCTTGCTACATTAACCCCGATGGCCAGTCCCATATTTTATTTCAGCATTGCGTTTATTTGGCTGATTCTGATGATTATTTCGATGCTCTCCGTCCGGTTCCATTATGTCATTGTGGAATCGAACGAAGTGACGGTGATTGGCGGTTTGCTTGAACGTCAACAGCGTTTTCCCACTACGCGGATGAAATACAGCAAGGATATTCAAGACGTGTTTGAGTATTATTTACCTTTTGTTCGTTCCGGCCGGTTGATTTTTTATTTCCCGGAGCAAAACGAAACCGTCGTAATTGATAATGTAATTCAGATTGATAAAGTGATTTCTCACTTGAATCATATTTCTGGCATGATTCAAGTGTCCGGATATGACCGTTAGATTTCTGGATTAAAAAGAATCGTTTAGGGACGTGGAGGTGTGTTTTCGCGTCCCTTTTTTATTCATACGCTTTCCATTTGTTTATCTTTGTGGGCAAATCGCCGCTAACCACAGGAAGAAGTACATGCGAGGGATATTCGGGTGAATGATAGATTGTCGTTCGTGAGGTTTCTCCTGAAGAAAGGGTGTCGTATACAGGGTTGAGTTCGAAGCGGGGATGATTGGTATTGGATACATATATACGAATCTGGTGTCCCTGATCAAATATTAGGCTTGTGTTCCAGAGGTCTACTTCAAACCGATAGATCTCGCCGGGGGTAATAGGACTCGGGTTGCTGAAGGATTCATGGTAACTTGCCCGGAGGATTCCATCACAAACTAGCATCGATTTTCCATCAGGGTAGACGTCTGCTAGACGTACAGTAATATCCGTGTCGCTTACGTCGCTGCTGGCATAAATAATGGCTTTGATCTTGCCGGTAACTTCGATCGCTTCTTCCAAAACCTCGGTGGTATAGACCAAAACATCTTTCCGTGAATTCAAGGCATTTTGATCGTGTGGACCTGAGTCGATTTCTAAATTCATGCCACCGAGGGTGGGGGATGGATTTTCGGGATTTAGAATCATTTCGCGCGAAGTACTGTGATTCGGTTGAGATTGAGAGAGTCGTTCTCCTGAGTGTAAGAATAGCGGGGTGGACTCGTGTTCTGGCGGCCAGGTTTCTGCGGTTCTCCATTCATTACCTGGAGAGTCTGAGTTTGTTGTATCTCCCATGACGTAATAGGTAACGGCTGGTTCACTATCGATGCCGTTACTTTTGTCTTTGAGCCAATAGTCAAACCAGCGAAGGGTTTCTTGGAATTCATCTTCATAGAGAGAATTCGAGGGGAAGGTTAGTTGGCCTTGCTGCTTTTTGGTTTGGTTTGTGTGCGACCAGGGACCCATAATCAGTTTTTGATTTCCTTGGGCTTGAGAGCTTCCTTGGTTGTTACGTCCCATGAAATCGTGGAAAGTCCCTTGTTGAAAACAGTCGTACCACCCGCCGATGAATAACGCGGGGGTATTAATGTCAGGATAACGTAATTCAACATTATAGTATTGATTCCAGAATTCATCTTCTGTGCGATGCTCTTTAAAAATGGGCAGCATATGACCGCTATCGTTGCTTATTAGCCAATTATTTAATAGAGATTCTCGTAACGCCCCTCCTTGATAGGCGGATTGATGAAAGCCATTAGAGGGTGCGAAGCCGATGACTTGGCATTTCAAACTTGGGGGAGAAGCGGCGGAGGCGAAACTGCTGGTAATCCCTAAAGCCGAATATCCCCACGTGCCAATATTACCATCACACCATGATCTGCGGCCTACCCACTCGATCGTATCGTATCCGTCTTGGAGATCACTCCAACCATCGGTTTGAAATACCCTATCCTCACCTTCAGAGTTAAACCTTCCTCTGGTGTATTGGGTGACAAGATGGTACCCCGACAGGGTGACTAAAGGAACAAGTTCTTCCAAAAACTCCATGTCGTAAGGGGTGCGCACAACGATGACCGGGCGTTCAGGTTTGAGGGGGATGTAATGAATCTTCGTATATAGCTTTGTTCCATCACGCATGGGAATCATTTCCTCTTCATCGAAGAGACCGTATTGCTTCGCGAGTTCCCACCGTTCTTCGGAAGCCATTTCGAAAAGTTCAGCACGTGAGATGGGTTCTTCTGACCAGGGAGCATTTCCTTCTTTTGCTTGGGCATTAGGAGAAATAAAGAAGGCGAGAGAGATAATAAATAGGAGGGAGTTCTTCCACATGAGTAGGTATCCTTTGAGAAAAATTCGTGAGAACAAAACCAGGATTAACTTGTAAGCCTTGTGAATCATGTTTTATAATAAAGCCATTATAAAAAATGTGAACAGTAAGGATGATCATGAACAAAAAGAAACAAAAATTGACGATGTCACGGCGCGGGGCTATCGGGAGTATGATGGCCGCTGCGGGTCTTACAATGGTCGTGGGAAGTGAAAAGGAACAAGCCTTGGCGAAAGAGGCTCCCATTGCACCCGGTGATCCCTTAAAAATAACTGAACTCGAAACTTTTCTTGTTAAGCCACGATGGTTATTTTTGAAGGTACATACCAACGCTGGTATAGTGGGATTGGGCGAGCCGATTTTAGAAGGGCGGGCAAAAACGTGCGCTACGGCGATTGAGGAGATTGCTCCTTATTTGGTGGGTAAGGATCCTCGCCGGGTGGTGCATCATTGGCAGGCCATCTATCGCCATGGGTTTTATCGCGGTGGACCTATTCTCACCAGCGCCTTGAGCGGTATTGATCAGGCGTTATGGGATATTAAAGGGAAGGCCTTGGGGGTTCCGGTTTATGAACTTTTAGGAGGACCTACCCGCGATAAGATCAAAGTCTATGGCCGTGCGAGTAAACCCGAAGATATACATCGTGGGATCGAACAGGGGTTTCGCGTGTTTAAGACCGGGGTGGCGAAGGAACGCCAACCACAAATTGTGGAAACACCTGGTTTTATCGATCATGCGGCGGAACGTTTTGCCCAACTGCGTGAAGCCGCCGGTTCTGAAATAGACATCGCGATAGATTTTCATGGTGCCCTCTATCCTCAAACCTCGAAACTCCTCATCAAAGCTTTAGAGCCTTATCAACCTTATTTCATCGAAGAACCGGTGCAATGCCAAAACACAAAAGCCATGGCGGATATCGCTCGAGGGACGCACCTCTCCATTGCAACCGGGGAGCGTATTTTCACCAAGTGGGGATTTCGAGAGCTTCTCGAAAAAGAAGCGGCGAGTATCTTGCAGCCTGATCTCTCACACGCGGGTGGGATTACAGAAGTGCGTCTTATTGCGGGGATGGCGGAAGCCTATTATGCTGCGATTGCACCTCATAATCCGTTAGGGCCGATCTCACTGGCTGCGGGGTTGCAACTGGCAGCTTCGATTCCGAACTTTTTATGTCAAGAACAAGCCTCTTTGGGTGAAGGGTATTTAAAAGAGCCTTTCGAAGTGAAGGATGGCTATATCGATTTGCCCACGGGTCCTGGCTTAGGAATCGAACTCGATGAAGATACGGTTGAGGATAAGATTGGTCATGATTGGCAAAATCCTGAGACTTATCGTGAGGATGGCTCGGTTGTCGATTGGTAAAATAGGCCCATAAAACAGATTCAATACAGGTGTTAATGAAAAAGGGGGAAGGTGGGTAAATACAGACCCACTTTCCCCTGCTCCATATTTAATAAAGAATACAGATTATATAATAAGCTTGGGATGGTCTTGTCGATCAATAATATGGTACATTGGAGAAAATTGTGGGTGAGCGTGGGGAGGAAATTAAATGAATTCTAAGCAAGTCTTACAAAATGCCCTAAACCATAAATCGGGAAAAATCCCCATTGATTTTGGTTCGACTGCGGTAACCGGTATTCATGTTCGATGTGTGGCGGCTTTGCGAGATCATTATGGTTTGGAAAAAAGTCCGGTTAAAGTCCATGAACCCTATCAAATGCTGGGTTGGATTGATGAGGATCTGAAAGACGCTATGGGGATCGATACCGATGGTTTGTTTCCACGCAATACCATGTTTGGTTTTCCTAATGAAAATTGGAAACCATGGAAGACCTATGAGGGTTTGGAAGTGCTTGTCTCCGAGCATTTCAAAACCACTATCGATGAAGAGGGCGATACTTATATTTATCCGCAAGGGGATACGAGCGCACCTCCCAGTGCGAAAATGCCCAAAGATGGTTATTTCTTCGATACGATCATTCGGCAAGAGCCGCTCGATGAGGATGAGTTAAATCCTGAAGATAATCTGGAAGAGTTTCAGCTGGTGACGAAGGATGATATACAACACTATGTAAAACAAATAAAGGAATACAAAGATTCTGGCCGTGGATTGGTTTCTACTTTCGCGGGAACTGCGTTTGGGGATATTGCATTGGTCCCTGCGCCTTTCTTGAAACACCCCAAGGGGATAAGAGACATTAGCGAATGGTATATTTCGACGAAAACCCGGCAGGCATACATCCATGAGGTTTTTACCCATCAATGTGAGACCGCATTGCAAAATCTGGAGACTTTTCATAATATTTTGGGTGATATGATTGATGCCGTGTTTCTTTGTGGCACCGACTTTGGCACTCAAACTTCCACCTTTTGCTCCGAGGAGGTTTTCCGATCTCTCTATCTTCCCTATTACAAAAAACTAACTGATTGGATACATAAAAATACGGCATGGAAGTGCTTCAAGCATTCCTGCGGGGCGGTAGAAAACTTCATGGAAGCTTTTATCGACTGCGGATTCGATATTATTAATCCCGTACAATGCTCTGCCAAAGGGATGGAACCGGAATTGTTGAAAAAGAAATACGGGGATCGCTTCGTGTTTTGGGGAGGTGGAGTTGAGACACAAAAAGAACTTTCTTTCGGGACTCCTGACCAAGTACGAGACCAAGTTTTACGCCGTTGTGAGATTTTCTCTGAAGGAGGCGGATTTGTTTTTAATACAGTCCACAATATCCAAGGAAATACTCCCATAGAGAATATCGTTGCAATGCTCGATGCCGTGCATGAGTTCAATGGAGGAAAGTGACTATAGGTATTTTTAGGATTTGCGAGTACGATATTTTTGAAACTCAATACAGAGGTGTAATATGAGAAGAGGTTTTACGTTGATTGAATTGTTGATTGTGGTTGCCATTATTGGTATTTTGGCAGCGATCGCAGTACCCAATTTTCTTAATGCGCAAATTCGGGCGAAGGTCGCACGGGTGCAGTCGGAGGAGCGGGGGTTATGTAATGCGTATATGATGTACCGTATGGATAATAATTCCTTCCCTCCGCATATTGATGGCGATCCTGCTCAGCATCGTTTTGTCACCACGCCCATTTCCTACTATGCTTCTTCCGTGAGAGATCCTTTTCAGGAAAAACTAACCGAAAGCGATATATCCGTCATCCGTAATACCCGCAATCAATATCACATGGAGCCCGCCAATTTGCTCTATGGATGGTTTAACGTAACCAAGAGTCGTTATCCCAACTTTTGGTCTGAATTACAGAATGCGGCTTATGCGGCTCAATCCATGGGGCCTGGGAAAGCCTGGATCAGCAATGAATTGTACGATCCCAGTAACGGCATAAGAAGCCTCGGGATTATCTATACTCTTGCTTCCGGTGAGCAAAAAGAGTATTAAGCTGACTGGTCTTGCGAAGAAAAGGCATTACTTTTTTTTGCAGTAGTGCTCGTGGTATGCGATATTATGGGATAATTCTTTAATGAAAAAAACGATAACGTTTCAAGCACAACATTTACACTTGGACTCAGGAGAAATCGTGCCGGCATGGATTCGTTGTTCCCCAGGAGAGCCATTAGACATAAAACTGGGACAACGCCATAGCGTAGATATTGAACTTACCGATGAGCTTCATGTTGCCTTGGCACGAGTTGATCCTCATGTTCATTTTCGAGAAAGTGTTATCCCTTCTCCTGAGGAATTTGCGAAGGATCCATATCATCCCGCCGATCAAACGTATGAATCCTTATTAGAAAGAATCCAAAACGAGAAACAAAATTATGATGTTCAGCGTGGTTCTTTAGCGGCGTTGAAAGGGGGCGTATGGCTGGTGGGAGCCATGGGAAATGTGGCATGGCCACCCTTAGGACGTGAGCGTTGGGAGAAAATGGATCGTTATTATCGAGAACAAGCGCAGGTTTTTACCCATGTATGGCCGCGTATAGAGCTGGGGATTCCGCCGATCGTAGGGCAGGAAGAAAAAGATTTTGGTTCTACCTTTGGTGGTTCGGGTATTGCGACCGAGCAACGCCGAGAAATGTATTTTCAACGCCAAGGGGGAATGATTTCCTATCATAATGATAAACCGCGTGACGATATTTCGATGGCAGAGTTTCGCGAGCAAGTACAGCCGCCCGGCTATTTGCTTCATCATTTATATTATGATGGTGAGAGAGTTTTGGCCGCTCAACGTGAAATCTTCGATATAGCACGTGAGGCGCAATTAAAGCGTTTGCTCACACGCCATATTCCCACCGGACCTGCTTTGGAGATGATTCTTACGTCACGAGTAGAATCCGAGGTTGAATTGCCTGCAGAAGTTGGGTTGGATTATCTCTATTTCAATCGTGATATGCTGCATAGCCGTGCGACCCGTTGGATAAACTATCGACGGCCGGCGTTACCATCATGCGAGGATCAAGCCTCTCTCATTGAATTGACGCGGGAAGCGGCACAACGACATGATCCGTTGACTTTCATTGGTTCCGATCATGCGCCTCATACGTTTCAGGCCAAGCAAATGAAAGAGGATGGCTTGCCGGGGAGTCCAGGAACCCGGGTGTTGGAGCACACGCAGCAAGTCCTTATGAATCTGATTCATACTCATAACTTTTCTCATGCTGATGTGGATTGGTTGACTTCGATTGTGCCTGCTCGGTATATCGCCCAGTATCGGGATTTTCCCTATCCGGTTGGGAAGATGGAAGCGGGAGCCATGGCCAATCTGGTTATATTTAATTCGCATGAAACTTATCAAGTGGATGAGGCCCAGCTTCGAAAGCAATTATATGATCCCGAATATCACACCGCCTATCGTGATGAATCACTACGGGGGAAGGTGTATTTCACCGTAGTCAATGGACAGGTCTACGATGTTCAGCATGAGGTCAAAGCCTTATAGTCCTCATTGCATGGATGGTTCCAATTCTCTCGGAACCAAGATAATAATTTCTCTGAGTTTCACACATTAGAAAATTTTCCTGTATATATTCATGTGTATTTATCTCATCCAGCGGTTATGTATTGGACTCTCCATAAAGGTTCTAATGGACAATGGGAAGGAATATTTTCTCCATATAATGAACGTGTATACGAAGGCGATATATTGTTTTTGACAGGCTGGGAAGGTATAAAAGAAGAAGCCAAGGAAGAACAACTCTTAGATGAAGACGAAAACGATACTTCTGAAATTGAACATGACTCGAATCAATAAAAGTATAACAGATAGAAGAGAGTTTTCAAAAGTATATTATGGTAATGGGCTGAGTCTTCGCTCATAATCAATTTACGGTTTATTGTTGTTTCCACGAATCGAATTAACGAGCGATGCCGTTTGGGTTTTGATGTGATTCAAGAGTTTTTTTGCCCAGACGAATTCGGTGCCTAAAATGCCTAAACCTAAGGGAATCACAACCGTCGCTGGGCCGGGTAAGACCATAAACGCGAGTCCTACTAGCAATACGCTGGTGCCTAAAATGAGGATCACGATTTTTCGAATTTGTTTCCAGGCGATGCCGGCCAGGTCGGCATAATCATTTTTTACCTCTTCTACAAGGTACGTCCCTTCTCGACGATTGTGAATAACTGAAGCGATAATGCCTAAAGAAAGAATACCGCCTATGATTGAGAGCGAGACAGCGGTCGGGATAGGGTAATGATGAGTTAAGAGCATCTTCACACCGACATATCCTAGAAGAAAAACCAGACTGAGTTTAAGATACTTAAACTTCCTTATTAGCCCAGCCAAGGCGAAGTACAAACTTCTTAATCCCAAAATAGCAAAGACGTTAGATGTGAAAACGATAAAGGGATCGTAGGTGATCGAGAAAATCGCGGGAATCGAGTCGATCGCGAAGAGGATATCGCTCGACTCGATGACAAGTAAGACTAAGAACAGAGGGGTGATGGTTTTTTTGCCATCAATTCGTGTAAAAAAATGTTCATTGTTGACATCGTTACTAACGGGATAAAATTTGCGGGCAAGGTGGACGAGAGGGTTTTTATCTGGATCAATTTGTTTTTCTTGACTAAAGAGCATTTTAATTGCAGTAAAAATCAAAAACGCTCCAAAAACATAAATAACCCAATCGAAGCGTTGAATGAGTGCGGCTCCCAGTCCGATCATAATCCCTCGAAACATCAAAGCGCCTATGATTCCCCAAAATAGAACCCGGTGTTGAAAGCGGTCGGGGATATTGAAATAAGAAAAAATCATGGCAATGACAAAGATGTTATCGAGGCTGAGGGATTTTTCTAAAATATAGCCGGTGAAAAATTTCAGAGCTGCGTTTTTTCCTGACAGAGGTTGACCGATCTCCTCCCCGACACCAAGCCAATTATGTTCATAAAAAAAGTAGATGAAAAAATTAAAAATCAAAGCAACAAGAATCCAAAATATCGTCCAACCAATGGCTTCGGAAATACTGATTACATGGTCTTTTTTGTGAAAGATCCCTAGGTCTAATGCAAGAAAGAGAATGACGAGAAGGATGAAGGACGACCATACGAAAAGGAACATAGATACGCAAATTCTCCTATGTTTTCAATATACCTACGTTAAATGGTAACGTACGAGTTTGGAATAGAAAACGAAAAGAATAGATCAGCCTACTGGCGAATTACCAATTTTTCAAGTATATCCACTGAGGAGGATTATGGTTTCAATGCGGTAACCGATTTTTCTGCGGCTTCCCAAAGCCCTTGTGCGACAATAAAGGGAAAAGTCTCATCGCTCAACATAGAACGCGCTTGTTCGGCGTTAGTACCCTGAAGGCGGACGATGACAGGGACATTGACTTCGACTTGTTTCATCGCTTCGATGATTCCCCCTGCGACCCGGTCGCAGCGTACAATGCCGCCAAATATGTTGACCAGCACGGTTTTCACGTTCTCATCCGACATGAGGATACGGAAGGCGGCGGCAACTCGTTCTACGCTGGCAGCGCCACCAACATCCAAAAAGTTGGCCGGGCTTGAACCAGCCAGTTTGACCAGATCCATGGTGGCCATGGCGAGTCCCGCACCATTGACCATACAGCCGACTTCACCGTCCAGTTTGATATAGTTCAAATTATGTTTGGAGGCTTCAATTTCGAGGGGTTCTTCTTCGCTTAAATCACGCAGTTCAAGAAAATCTTGATGTCGATAGAGCGCGTTATCATCAAGATTGATTTTGGCATCCAGCGCGATTACGCGTCCATCTTCGGTAACAACCAGGGGGTTGATTTCTGCCAGAGAGGCATCACTGGCGACGAAAGCGTTGAAGAGTTTAACCATAAAATTAGCGCAGGCAATGGCTTCTTTTCCCTGGAGTCCCATCCCAAAGGCTAGATGACGCGCTTGAAAGGGTTGGAATCCTACCGCACGATCGACATAAGCCTTCAGTATTTTTTCAGGAGAACGAGCGGCGACTTCTTCGATTTCCACGCCGCCTTCTTGGCTTGCCATGACCACAAGTTGCTCATGAGCCCGGTCAACCACGATGCCGAGGTAGAGTTCTTGTTTAATCGGAAGTCCTTCCTCGATAAGTACCTTGAGTACTTCTTTCCCTTCTGGACCCGTCTGGTGGGTAACGAGTTTCATGCCCAAAATGGCTTCTGCGTGTTCTTTGACTTCTTGCAAGGATTTGGCGAGTTTCACGCCTCCACCTTTACCACGTCCTCCGGCATGAATTTGGGCTTTCACTACAGAGATACCGGATTCCATCTTTTGGGCAATGGATTCTGCTTCTTCAGGAGTTTGGGCGACAGTCCCACCGGGGACAGGTACGTTGTATTGACGAAGAATCTCTTTTGCTTGATATTCGTGAATTTTCATAAAAACGCTCCCTGATTGTGTTTTTTTCAACGCATTGGATTTATGGAGTGACAAGCGTTGAATCGTAATGGTTATGAACGTGAGAAAGGATTGGATTCCAATACACTAATATACCTATATAGTAGGATAAAACCATTCGTTTGAACAGTGATTGTTAAGACTCATTATCGTATTAATATAAGAAGGTGAAAGCAGACGTAAGGGCTCAGGCGCGCTCCAAGTAGGCTTCTTTCGAGTATACGATTAAGCCATAAGTCTCCTATAGCCATCAAAAAAATTCTTTTTCAATGACCATTTAATAACGCTGACGAATCTTTTTCATGAATCGTCATCCCCGAGTGAATCCCGCTTATTGGTTTCCATGATGAATGCTCCTAAATGTAAGGGATAAAGTTATAAGTCGGGTGGGGAAAGCTTATACCATCGTAAAACCCTGATCAAAATCATCGGCATCGGAAACTTCTTGATAGCGGGTGATTCGAATACCTTTGTTGCCATGATCCAACTCTTCCATGGTGGCTTCGACCCGGATCTGCTTTTGAAGTAGTTTGAAGAGTTTCCTCTTTTTTACACTGTCGAGCACCAGGTATTCACATTCATCATTGGCGGCCAGGTTGACTTCAACCACATTGCCGTCGTCATCCCATTCGGCAGCGGTCAAAATACCAGTAAGAGTAACACGTTTTTTGTTTTCCATCTTCATTAGGGCACTTCTCCAACTCCATTGGGAACAGTCATTGTGACATTTGTTGTGATGGCCATTAATACAAGAATAAGGCCAATAGTAAATTTCCATTGATGTTTCTTGATTTAAGAGAATCATACGTAAAAAAGATCGGAATTTCCAGTTCTTAATTATTTTTTTATCTTATTAGCAAAAACAAATGGGAAGAGAGAAATAATGATAAAAACAAGAAGGAGGGGGAGTGTGGGTAGTCTATTATTAAGAGAAAGAAGAGAAAACGAGGTCCTAAATGGCCTAAAATAAGGGTTTTGGAATCAGGAGTTCTTTTTTTGATAAAGATCAGAACTCTGAGTTCTGGAAATGAATTTAAAATCTTCTTTGCGGAGATTATAGCGAGCTAAGAGTTTATGTAATTGTCGGGTAGTAATCCCCGCATCATAGGCGGTACGGTCAATACGCCCCCGGTTTTTTTGTAAGAGTTGGGTGAGGTAGTGTTTTTCAAATTCTTCAATTGCTAGATGCCGAGCTTCGGCCAGTTTTAAGGAAGTATTGATTTTGAAGGGTGTGGGGTGTATTTCGGTTTGAAAAATTTCATTGGGAAAGCGCTCTGGAAGGATCATCGAACCACTTTCGAGGATATACGCTCGCTCCATCAAGTTTTCCAATTCCCGGATATTTCCTGGCCAAGAATACTTCATAAAGGCTTCCATCACCGCCGGATGAACATCATGGATCGACTTGGCATGATGCTTGTTTAATTTGTCGAGGAAGACATCGAGCAGCAAGGGAATGTCTTCTGTCCGTTCACGTAACGGAGGGATCTCGATAGGAAACACGTTTAGCCGGTAGTATAAATCAGTGCGAAAATGCCCCCGATCGCTTAGTGATTTCAGGTCGACATTTGTGGCGGCAATGATGCGGACATCGGTGCTGATCACTTCTTCTCCACCCACACGTTGAAAGGTTCGATCTTGGAGAACTTGGAGGAGTTTGATCTGGGTGGAATGAGAAACGGTCGCGATCTCATCTAGGAAGATGGTGCCTGACTGGGCGATTTCAAACTTCCCTAAGCGGCGACGATCCGCTCCAGTAAAGGCTCCTTTCTCGTGGCCGAATAATTCACTCTCGATCAAGGATTCAGGGATGGCACCACAATGCACCGCGATGAATTGATGATCGTTGCGCTGGCTGTGTCGGTGAATTAAACGGGCTAGCACTCCTTTTCCAGTGCCTGTTTCTCCTGTAAGCAGCACGGTGGTTTTGGTGGGAGCGACAGCACGGATTTTTTGTAAGACTTCTCGCATAGCAAGGCTGTTCGTACGAATCATGTTGTATGAATCTGCTTGCCAAAATTGATCACGAAGGTAATCCAATTCTTCTTGCCGCTGGAGAGACTCGTAAAGTGACTCTGTAATATAACGCAACTCTTCGGGATTGATGGGGAGGGTTAAGTAATTCCCAGCCCCGGCTTTAACCGCGTTTACCGCGTAACGAACTTTATCGGGTGAGGTGATGATGATCAGTTCAGCCGAAGGATAAGTATTCCAAATAGGACGGAATTCTTTCTTGAACTCATCAACCCCCGTTTTTTTTCGAGCGGGTAAGGAGTCGAGATCGATAAAAATAAGTTCGAAACGCTTTTTTGAATATTGAATTAGGGTGTTTTCTCGAGAATTGGCAGAAAGCACCTGGTGAGTTGATTGAAAGAAGTGTTTCAACGTTTTGCGGATTTGCTTGTCGCTACTAATGATCAGAATCTTTTTCATGGAGAAGTCTTCTCTCCGAACATAGAGAAAGGTTCGAGTTGGTGAACCGAGCATCAACAAAGAATTATAAATGAGTACAAGAAGGATGCAATCGTAGGCAAACAAAAATTCCCCCGTGATTTGGGCAAAATCACAAATACATCATCATCAAGAAGTAAGAGGTAGAGTAAAATGGATTTCACAGCATGGATCAACAAGGATTTATTACCCTGGGTTTTGCCGGCGCTTATTTTCTTCGCCCGGATTTTGGATGTATCGATCGGGACGATCAGGATTGTATCCGTTACACGGGGAATGAAAGTCGTGGCTTCGATACTGGGGTTCATCGAGGTCTTCTTTTGGCTCGTCATCGTCAGTCAGGTTATGACGAATTTAAACAACGTCGCCAACTTTTTCGCTTATGCAGGTGGATATGCAATGGGGAACTATGTAGGCGTGTATCTGGAAGCTAAACTGGCGATTGGTACCATGATGATGCGTATTGTGAGCAAGGAAGCTTCTCAGGAATTGGTAAAAAATTTACGGGATAAGAATTATGGCGTGACGGTGGTGCCTGCTTATGGAGCAAGAGGCAACGTGGATATTCTCTTTACTGTGGTGAAGCGTCGCGAATTAGAGAAGGTCATGGCCATCGTAAAAGAATGCAATCCCAATGCCTTCTTCTCCGTGGAGGAAGTCCGGGCAGTGCATGAAGGCATTTTCCCGGGACGCCCCATGCCAGCGCAACCATCCGTTCCTGAAACCTTGTCGATTGAACCCGCCATGCTGCCGGAACCGGTTGTACCTACCCCGGTGCCGGGAAAGCAAGCGGCCTAAAATTAGACGAACAATTTAATCTCGGTTATATTGGGGGATCTTCATCGATTCCCCTTTTTTTATGGCTGATTCATGAGCGATGATACCCGGTACCGTATAGGCAAGCGCTTCATAAATATCGATCGCAGGACGGCGATCATGGGTAAGCGCATCAATGAATTCATGGGTAAGAAACGTGTGCGATCCCTCATGCCCGCTATTGTGTCGTAGTGGTTCGGGCAGCCTATCGGTTTTCCACCATTCGGGCTGATCGTAGTGCTCGAAACGTTGTTGGGTTCTTTCGAAGCCCGCATCATCGGTTTCCTTCAAATCACCGCTACGGACGATGACAGAGCCTATTCCATTGGGATGAGGGGCATAAAAACTCATACGGTCGCCAATCCACTCGGCTCGTTCACATCCCCGATGAGCGCCTTTCCACCAGATATTCACCCGAAAGGCGTGCCCGCGGTCAGTACGAAACATGGCGGACTCATTCCAAAATGGGTTGTCGTAGGGATTATCTTTTAGTACTTGGCTTTCATCGCCCCATCCATGACATACAACATCAGTCAACCGTTCGCCGGTGACACTAACCAGATGGGCTGTGCAGTGGGTTGGATAGTGCATCGGCGCTACGCCATATCGCCAAGTCTTTTCGCCGTTTTCGATGTATAAACTTTCTAAGCCATCATGCTGGTATTCTGATTCGCAATAGTACAAATGATCGAAGCGGTTTTCATTGTAAAATGTTCGGGCCGAGATGGTAAATTGTTGGTAATAACTGGTTTCGGCCATCATGTAGGTTAATCCGTGCGTCTGAACGACGTCTAATAAATGCTCCGCGGCTTCTATCCCTCCACCTAAACAGGCGGGTACAGCACTGATGGCATGTTTTCCATGCTTCATGGCTTCTTCCACATGCTGGACATGAAGGGGGCCATCGGTAAAAATGGCGACGGCATCGATCTTTGGGTCTTTCACCAATTCTTCCAAGGATGGATACGATTTTTCACATTGGTAGGTTTCCATTAGCCGTTTGCGTCGTTCGGGACGCAAATCGCTTACGGCTTCTACGATACAGTCGGGATGTTCATGCCACTGGAAACTACATCCAAAGCGACCTCCCACCACTCCGATACGTATTTTTTTGGGGGAAGTATCCACCGGATAGACTTTTTGTGATGGAAATGAGAATAAAGCCATGGCTGATGTGGATGAGGCTAGAAATGTTCGACGATTGTTTTTATGAGATTTCATTAGGATTCTCCTCCATCGTGGGGACTTGGATCCAACTTTGGGTTTTTGATGATTCTAGGGCAGCATTGAGCACACACTGAGTTTTTATGCCATCGTAAATGTCGGGTTGAGTGGGCTTTTTACGTGCGACATGATTGACGAAGTTATAAATGCTATGAAGATGAAAACGTTCCCAGCCGATGGTGTTTTTGGGTCCTGGAAAGGAAGCCGGTTTGGGGTACCGGGCAACGCACTCGATGGCTTTAAAACCTCGGTTACCTCCATATTCGCCCCCTGAGTCGGTGGCATCGTAATAGTCCAGGAAGTTGGGTTGCATGAGGTTGAAGCGGATTGCGCCTTGGTCTCCATGTGCTTCGAATCGTATTTCATCCTGGGATCCGGTGGCCACGCGTGAGGATTCTAAAGTGCCATAGCCTCCGTCGCGTAAACGAAACAGGAGCAGAGATAAATCATCAACGTGGACTTCTTTCTTTATGGACGGATTGTCTTTTAAGGGGCGTTCTTTGATGAATGTTTCGGCTTGATGGAAGACAGACGTAATGGGTCCTAGTAGATGTAAGATTAAATCGACAGCGTGGGCGCCTAAGTCAAATAACGCGCCGCCCCCGCCCACTTGATCCGCATCGAGGCGCCAAGAGAAAGGACGGTCGGGATCGATATACCCTGCGTGGAGATAGGCTACCCGCGCACTGAAGATACGCCCCAAGGCTCCTGCTTCAATCAGTTGCTTGGCTCGCAGCATCGCGGGGATAAATCGGTATTGGAAGGTCATCTGGGTGATACAATCTTGATGTGCTTGGGCCGCGGCTTTGATTTCCTTGGCTTCCTCCAAGGTGCAGCAAAGCGGTTTATCCATATAGACATGCTTTCCGTGATGTACTGCTTCGAGGAAGATGTCCTTATGAGTGTTGTTTGGAGTACAGCAGTTGATCATATCGATGTCATTGCGTTGACAGAGTTCACGATAATCGGTGGTCCCGAATTCATAGCCCCACTCACTTACCGCATGCTTCCAACTTTCTTCGGTACGAGTGGCGACGCCAGCGAGTTCGATTTTGGCAGGTACCTGGCTGTAATAATAGGGAAGAGAACGATACGCATGAGTGTGAGTTTTTCCCATGAAACCGTGGCCGATCATGCCGATACGTAGGGTTGGTGTATTTGTCATTGATTAACCTTCCCATTCGCTTTCAGGTTGAAAGTTTCGTTTTTCTAATGCTTCTCGGATTTTCTTGAAACGTTTATCCCATTCATCCGGTTCAAAGTTGGGGTATTTTCGTTCGCGTCCTTCCCAAATCAGTTCCCAATTTTCCTTGGGTTCGGGAGTTTGCCCTTGATCTCCGGTTTCATCAATCCATTGATCCAAACGAGATCGCATCTCCTCCAACTTGTCATTATATTCCGGATTTTCTGCGAGGTTATGGATTTCGTAAGGATCGTTTTGGGTATCGTAGAGTTCTTCTCTTGGTTTACGGTCTTCGAAGAAACGTTTTTGCACTTCGTTGAGTTTTCCCTCGTTATACAGTTTTTTCATTAGTTTGAGCATGGGATAATATTTGTCTTTGTAGCGGCTGGTTTGCCAGTAGGGGATTTCAGGGTAATCATTCCGTATGTATTTAAAGCGTTGATCGCGTACGCAGCGAATCCGATCAAAGGCTTCATCACATCGATCCCGGGCAGCGAAAATGACATCGCGTTTCTGTTTATTTGGACCCAAGAAGACCTGTCCTTCCATGGTTTCAGGCACTTGGATCCCTGCGATATTTAAGATCGTAGCGGCGAGGTCGATGGAACTGACCATTTCCTGGCTTACTTGATTGGGTTTAATTTTCTCAGGCCAGCGTACGATGAGAGGAACTCGGATGCCGCTGTCATACAACCATTGCTTACCTCGCACATGGGGGCGTCCATGATCGCCGATGAACATCACGACGGTGTTATCGGCCAAATTATTCTCTTCTAGCCATTGTAGGAAATTCCCAACTTTTTTATCCAACACTTCCACCGTATCGAGATAGGCAGCCCAATCCTTACGGGCAACAGGGTGATCGGGGTAATAGGGTGGCAGTTCTACTTTGTCAGGATCGATACCGTCTTCTTTTTGGACAAAGGTTCGATGGGGCTCGTGAAAATTCACATAGGCGAAGAATGGTTTGTTGCTCAAAAGATCTTCGGGATCATTGGAATCAAAAATATGATCCGCGATAAAGTTGAAATCTCGTTTTGCGTTCGCGCCTAACCCTTTGACATTTACTGTGAGATAGCCCGCCTCTTGTAAGTAATGGGTGAATGGTTTGATTCCATTGGGGAGTTCTTTCTTGTTCCAGGTGCGGTGGTTATGGGCTCCAATGGAAGTTTGGTACATTCCTGTGATCCAAGCGGAACGACTGGGAGAGCATACGGCGGCGGGGGTATAGGCGTGTTCGTAGCGAATCCCTTCTGCGGCAAGTTGATCGAGATTGGGAGTATGGACGGTTGGGTAACCATAGCAACCGAGATCGGGGCTGAAGTCGTCGGCGATAATCCAAACGAAGTTAGGCGGTTTCTCTTGTGCATGAGTAAGGCTGATTTTTGAGAATGCACTGCCGGTCAGAAGCGCAGAAGACCAGCGCAGCCATTCACGTCGGGTTTGTTTTTTATTCATGATCCCATCCTTTTTCGCGTATCGTGGAATACAAATACCAACCATTTGGTATTTTGATTTCATCTTATCAAAAGATATGGAGTAATGAGAAGATGAGATTGTTAGAGGTGAGAGGAAGTTTTTTTCTCGGATGGGGTAAGAGGTTTTTGGCTTTGGATGCTTTTCCAAGCCGAGGTAAGGCGAATGCTCCAAATTTCCCATTCTTTTTGGATTCTCTTTTGCATTGAGGAAAGCCAATCGAAATCACGCGATTTGAACTGGGTTTGCTCTGCGTAGGATTCATAAAGTTGGGCTAAAAGGTTGGTGCAATGATCCATTGAGAATTGTTGAGCGTATTGGCAGGCATGGTTTCTCATTTCTTCTTTTTGAGGCTCATCCAATTGTTTATATTGTTGTAATGCATCCACTATTGCCTCTTCTTTTTCTTCCATAACCAGAAACCCATTGTATCCATTTTCAATCACATCACGGCTGCCGCTAGCATCCAAAGCAATAACCGGTGTAGAAGCGGCCATGGATTCAATCAAGACCATACCTTGGGTTTCTGTTTTCGATGTAAAAGCAAAAACATCCATAGCCTGATAGGCTTGGACAAGTTCATCTCCCTGTATTACACCAACGAAATGAACTCGTTCATTCAGCCCATTTTCTCTGAAAATGGTTTCCATGATGGGGCGTGAGGGACCTTCTCCCCCGACAAGGAAATGGGCATTTGGTGAGAGGGTTAGAAAGCGTGCCATGGCTTTCGCTAAAAACTCGAGGTTTTTTTCTGGTGCAAGACGGCCAACATGTCCCACCAAAAAAGCGTCTTCGGGTATTCCATATTTCTCCCGAGCGATGTATGGCTCATTTTTCATAAAGCGTTTTACATCAACGCCTGTAGGAATGACGCTGATGGGTGAGGTTACTTCTCTTTCTCGCAATATCTTTTCAATACTTTTGCTTGGAGCGATGACATGATCACACAAATTCGCGTATCCTACGGACAAGTCTTTTACATAATGTTGCAAAGCAGTCGAGTCGATTGGTGTGTAATGAGTGTAACGTTCGTAGAGTGTGTGAAAAGTGAATATGAGGGGAATATTCCGTTTGGCGGCAATACGAACCGCACTGTCTCCCAATAAGAAAGGGTGGTGCGAATGAATGATATCCGGCTGGAATTCATTCAAGGTATTTGTTAAAAACCCCGGTACCGGCAGACTGACCGAAAAATCGCTTCCGTTAAAGTTTTGGATGGCGGGTATGCGAACCACGTCAATCTCGTTTTCTGGTACTCTCTCAAACTTAGGACAGACGACAAGCACACGGCGCCCCTTTTCTCGCAGTTTTTCTGTAAACCGCCGAACCGAATTGGCTACACCGCCCACATGAGGCAGATATGTATTGGTAAACATTGCGATCTTCTGCATAATTTGAAGTATAGCATTATTTTTACCTGAAACGATTTTTCTAAGAAAACGTAACTTAAGGAGATGATTTTTGTTATTATTTTAGTAGATAATCGAATCGAAAAAAGCGATTTCATGTTGATTTTTTCTTGTTTACGAAAGGATGAATCTCTTTCCTTGATTTTCCTTTAATTTTACCCTATTATACGATCGACTACCCCAAGAGTAGTTTCCAGGGAAGCCGGTGAGAGTCCGGCACGGTCCCGCCACTGTAAACGGTCAGGCTATTCTGTTTATACCACGATCCGAATTTGGATTGGAAGGTAGAATAGATAAAGGCCGTGAGTCAGGAGACCTGGTACTCAAGGGTTGTCACCTCTTCGGGGATTGAGAGAGTGGCAAGTTGGAGTCGTTCTGATTCAACACCTGCCTCGAGATTCTTCATGAATCTGACGATTTCTTGCTGCTTTCCTTACTCCCAAAAAATGAATCGCATAAGGGATATATCTCTTCCTATGCCTGAAAGGAGTTAAGGAAATGTTTCAACGAACAGTATTAACCTTAATTATGTGCTTGTGTGTGGTTTCCGGTGGATATGCCGGAAAGGCCGGAATCGTGATCCAAAATTCTACCGGTGAGGTTATTACCCGCTGTGTGTCGTTTGAAGAAGATTCTCTAACGGTTTCTCAATTGCTTAAACGATCGGGATTTACGGTAGTGACAGAAGATTCTCAGTTTGGAGAATACCTGCTTTATCTTCATGATGATGGAGTCCAACCGGGTGAGAGTCATCCCGAGGATTGGTTTTGGAATTTCTATTTACATGAAGATGGAGAGTGGGAGACGGCTTCAGTAGGGATCTCTTCAGCCACGGCGTCGGACGGCTCACTATTTGGGTTTGTGTTTGGTCCGTGGGGAGGAAGTCAACCGCCCGCTTTGACTTTTTCGGATGTTTGCGAATTGACCAGTACGGCCGCGATAGTTATTGATCATAGTGATGGTACTCGCAAGATAGAAAAAGTGACATTTAATGGGGAAACTCTAACGGTTGAACAATTGCTTCGTCAAAGCGATTTGGAAATCGTGCTAGGTGAATTTTCTTGGGGTGTGGCGATTTGTTCCCTGGATGGAGAAGGCCAACCTGAGAACGATTGTTTTGGTGATCCTGAAGGTCGGTTTTGGAACTTTAATCTTCTTTCCGTAGAAGGGGAGTGGCAATCTTCACCTGTGGGAATTAGCGATGTCATTGTCCGGGATCATGATGTGCTCGGTTTTATGTATGGAACTGGTGAAGCGGAACAACCTGCCGTAACTAAGCAAGAGATTTTTTCCCCGCAATCAACTCCGACTCCGGCCGTCACTCCCACACCAACCCTCACACCTACACCGGTTCCTGCAACACCGACGCCACCAATCTCGGCTCGCGGTGAAGTCTTTGTTTATGACACGCCATCAGACAATATCGATCTCACCGGGCAAACCGACTTTGACGGGATCGATGATCTCTCTTTAACCATTGCTTGGAGCGGAGATCAAGGCGAAGCCAGTGCGTGGGATATTTATATGCGCGAAGGTTTTGGCGGATTTACTTTTCTCAAGCGGATTAATGATTCCTCAGCGGTCCAATTTGAGTGGAATGCAGAAACGGCTAGGGTCGCTCCTCAAGTTAACCAGGTATATACATTCCGGGTAGTGCGCATAGACAATCAGCTCACGCCGGACGATTATCGAGATCAAGCCGGCTGGGTAGGGTTGAATTTCGAAGGTGGTCAACCTGTATCCTTTATCGACCCCGACGTCCCTAATTTACAAAACAATGAGATCGTGATCTATGATGATTTGCTTGGCGGTCGTGATCTATCGCTTATTGGAGAAGATGTGGATCGTCCAGAGTGGCGCGCTTTGCAAATTGCTTGGAACTTCGAGGTTGGTGAATCGGAGGTTTTAAATTATCACCTCCTGGTACGGCACGATCCAGATGAGTCATTTACTTACTTGGGACAAACCAATAGCGGTTCAATACCCTATTTTTGGTGGACGCAAGAGCGGTGGTTTATGACTCGTGCGGAGTATCGAGATGGACCGCAAGATGGAGAAAGGTATCAATTCCGGGTTGTGATGTTTACCGAAGATGGAGAACGCCAAGGCCTCACTTCTGAATGGATAGATTATCGCGTATCTGAATAAAAAACGCTCTACGGGATGGCCTAACCGCATACTCATGGTTCCTCTAGGCCATCCCGTTTCCCCTATTTATATGAAAACAATAAGTGGTTTTACCCTTATAGAATTGCTCGTTGTCGTAGCGGTTATTGGTATTCTGGCCACAATCGTTAGTACAAATTACCTTCAAGCCATTCATAAAGCCGATGCGGCTGCATGTCAACAAAACTTGCGTATAATATACACCGCAATGCAATCGTATCGTATGGATTTTAATCGCTACCCTCCGGCGGATGGCATCGCAGATTCGGTTTCACATCCTGAACAGACGGCTTGGGGATGCGGACCGGCTGCGAATGGGTATTGGAGTGGGGTTTCGTTGCTTCTGTCCGAATTGGAGTATTGTTCTTCAAGCGCGATGTATTGCCCTTCTTTGAAGCGTCATTATGATCATTCTATCCCTGCGTATTCAGGGTGTAGTGATTCGAATTTTTCTGGTCGAAATGTCCCCCAATGGCGTTTTCTTCGGTATGCTTATAATAATGCGGCCATTGACGCCGGCTATACCTCCGGCGGAGAGCACGATATTGAATCTGAAGAATCTCAAAATGTATGGCTATTACGCTGTCTTCATTTAGATATTGGGCAGTTTGATCCCGAACGAGAGATACAGTTTCCTTTTAAAAAGGATTTGGATGAAGAGGAGAGACAAGGAAACTGGTATGGTGAATTTGAACTGAGGCTGGGCGGTTCGATTCGTTTTCGTCCTGTAAAGCGTGTACGCCATTGAAATAAGGGAGCCTTCGGTGCTCCCTTATTTCTCCTGGCATGTATGTTCGGTTAGGCTACTTTTGAACCTCAAAGATTCCGATCAACGAATGTCCACGCCCTAAGCCTCTTTGAAATTCCATTTCCAATCCCCGTAAAGCATAGCCTATTTGAGGCTCGATGATGTTGGCTCGGGGATCCCCCATGCGAATCCAATAGGCAGCATCCAAGACCCGATCGATATTCATTAAAGCAATTTGTACTTTAGAAGAGAGTTTTGACCAATTTTTTAATTCAGCGGGGTTATAGCGCTTTTCTATACGCTTTTTGGCATAATCAATAATGGTATTCCAGTATAAGGCCAGTTCGGCAAAATAGTGATTCAATTCATCATGCCCTGGGGTAGGAATATAGTCGATAAAAAGTTCATTTAGTTCGGTTCGGAAGTTTTCTTCATGTAAGCGATTGACAACATTGCGTAGGGGAGGGACATCATCATTGTATTCTCGAGTATTTACGTGGCGTCCTACGAAGATGGAACAGTCGTGAAGTTTTTTTAGTTTTAATTTATGTTTTCGATTATTGTTGATGGATTCTATCAATTGAGTCATTTCATCCCCCGTCCAATAGCGTACGGGGTAGTGCTCGATATCCACATTGGACGGTGAGGAACCGTGAAGCCAGCTCATAGAATAATCGAGCATTTGTTTACCATTTTTATCCCAATAACAAGGCCATTCGATCGAATGGCGTCCTAACCATTCTCCCACCACGAGCGACCGCGGGTTTGCGTGATCAATAATTTCATCGAGAAGATGTTTCATTTGATCGTCATCAAGATGAGAAAACGAGGCATAAGAGCAGAAATAAATATCGAACGGTTCTTCATCTTTGTGGGGAAATCCTTGAGAGAAATCACCTTGCAAAAAGCGAATGTTTTCGGAATCGGCGAAATTTTTGTTCCCTTGTTCTACCATGGCTTCGGAAAGATCGGAACCAACGTAACATTCAATCATGTCCAAAGGAAGGAGTTTGGTTTGATTCACATTGAGATCCGCGTCGGTACGGTTCCAGGATGTGAGTAATCGTATTCCTTCTCCCGAGCCTGCGCCTAAGTCTATGATGCGGATTTTTTCTCCTGCTCTTTGTTTGCGGTTTACCATGGCGTTGAGATAAGGCCGCAGATGCAGGCCGCGTATTTGATCTTCCCAATAGGTACGAACGTTATCATGTTTTCCACATAATCCGCCCATATAGAGTTCATAATGGCCGTCAGAGACGGCGTTTTTATACGTTTTTTCTGCGAATATTTTCTTGTCTTCCATAACGACTCAATCCTTAATCCTTACAAATTATGAGTTAAATGGAGCGTTGTTTGATTAACTCAAACACGCCTCCTTCTTGGAACCATTTTACGTTTTGATCAGCAGGACATATCCCATGTTGGTATCGCTTAAATAAAGGATCGAGAAATTGTTCTTCACCTCGATCTCGCTTCTTTAGACCTTCGTGAGCCATATCGAGTAAGTTTTTAACGAATTCGCGCATGGGTTTATTACCCACTCGGCCATCCAGACCATAGCGGCATGCGGATTCTCGGGCTTCGCGTAGATCTTTCCATGCGTAGGCGCCGAGTTCTTCCCAAGCATGATCTAAGTTGGAGTTCAGGCCTAACGTGATGGCTGAAATAACGATTAAATCTTCCGGCGGTTGTTGATCGCAGGTACGATTTTCCACCGTATAATAACGTGAGATGCGGGCATTGAACCAATAACATGAATTATGAAGATTAAGATCATCGGCCGAAGGACGTAGAGTGACTTCTTTCCCTTCTAAATCAGTGCCCACAGGATTGGTATCACTGAAATATTCATTAAATGTATCATGTTGATTAAGAATCACAGGACCGTTTTGTCGTTTGACATAGATGGGAGGGAATTTTCCTATCGTATTGATATAATCATCCAGGCCTGTGAAGGGATGACGAGGCATTCCCGAACGGATACTGGCCGGTTTCCACCAATCCCACAGTTTTTCAGCCACGCATTTATATTCGGGATGGATTTCACCTTTCCAAATATTGGAATTTGCCGTCAAGGCAATTTGCGCTGGAGCGAATCCATTGATAACGTTGACGGCCTTGATGGCGTCTTCCATGCGTACGCTGGTGTGCACATGACTGGCGCAGTTGAGCGTAAATAGCAAAACGTCATCGCCCTCGCCAACGGGGATTTGATGATTCGAAGGGCACGCTTTATCCCACACGCTGGTACGGGTTTTCTTAATCATGAGATCAGCGCTCGGATGAGCCATGGGTTGAATCCCATACCCTAACAAATAAAGATTTCGCTCTTCCAAGAAGGGGCGCAGGTCTTTGCGTAAGTCTTGAATCATGTGTTCTAAATCAAAAAGATTATTCACATGAGCCAACGAAAATTCGATCTTACAATAGCCCGTTTCACACGAGGCCACCGAATCATTTTGTTCACCGGGTTTTCTGCAGTTCGTGACTTTTCCGGTAAGAGTATCGACATTCGGTGACCAGCCGATCGTTTCCAGGTATTTCCAGAGGTTATCGACTTCTTTCTCTGGAGGAGGGAATCCATCTTCTTTGACTAGAGGGAATTTGAGTTCCGCTCCAAGGCGTTGTTCAAAGTTCTGTCCGCTTGCGATTTTTTTAAAGTCTTCTCGAAACCATTGGTTGATAGTTTTCACTGTTGTGCTCATTGCTTTTTATTCACCATTCTATTGTTTTTGTTCTATACTCTATTCCTCGTTTGTGGGATGTGGACGAAAGCGTGTTTCTCCCATAATATGGCCTTCGCCGTGGATGACGAATTTATAACTAGTTAAATCTTCCAACCCCATAGGACCTCGCGCATGGATTTTGTCGGTCGAGATCCCAATTTCTGCTCCCATACCTAACGAAGCCCCATCGCAATACATCGTGGAGGCGTTGAGCAGTACGACCCCTGAATCTACCGCTTTCAGAAACCGATTCGCACGCGTGTGACTATCGGTGATGATCGAATCCGTGTGGTGCGAGCCATAAGTATTGATATGATCAATGGCTTCATCCAGAGAATCGACCATTCGAATTGAGACGATCCTATCGAGATATTCGGTGCGCCAATCCTCTTCGGTGGCTGCTTCGATATTCTCTCCCGCTTTTTGGGTGCGTTCGCATCCTCGAACGGTGACGCCTTGTTCCTGAAACGCTTTCACAATGACGGGAAGATAGGTTTCCAAACTGGAATGAAGCAGGGTGGTTTCCATGGCATTACAAACTTCAGGCATCAGGCATTTTGAATCAAGCGCGATATTCATTCCGCTTTGCCAATCGCACCCTTCATCCAGATAGACATGACATACACCCTCGAAGTGTTTGATCACAGGGATCTTCGAGTTTTCGTTGACGGTTTGGATTAATTTTTTTCCACCCCGTGGAATGACCAAATTGATATAGTCATTCAATTGTAAAAGCTCGTGTATTTCTTCATGGGAACCTGTTATTACCTGTACGGCTTCCCCTGGGAGACCACTTTCAAGTAAAGCCTCCTGCCATAATTTTCCTAACAGTTCATTACATCGTTTTGCTTCTGAACCTCCGCGCAGGATGGCGCTGTTTCCCGACTTCAAACAGAAGGCCCCCGCATTGATGGTGACATGAGGGCGTGCTTCATACACCATCATAATCACTCCCAAGGGGACGCGCACACGGGACATGAAAAGGCCGTTAGGGCGTCGTTGAGAATGAATCGGTTGGCCGATGGGGTCGGGTAAATCAGCGATCATCTCCAACGATTGGATGCGAGATTGGATTTTGCTGTCTCCAAACCGCAGGCGATCAATCATATTGGTAGAGAGTCCTTTTTCTTGGGCACGTTGCAGGTCCTCTTGGTTGGCCTGCAAGATGTCTTGCCGACGTTGGTCGAGCAAACGTGCCATCGTACGCAAGGCATGGTTCTTTTTTTCGGTTGATGTGGTAGCCATTACAGAGGATGTTTCTTTGGCTTTTTTCGCGATTGCAAGACTCATGGTCTTTCTCTTTCCTCGTTGATTCAAAAAGTGTTTGGGTCTGTTTTCATTAATTCATCCAGATTTTCTTTGAAATTTGAACTAGCAATGCTTTCCCCTCCAGAGTCGAACAAAAAGCCATTGCATGGGAAAGAAAATCCACAGAAATCAATGATTCGGCTCGTGTTTTATGTTTCTATGGTCCGAGATGCGGTTTGAAGAGTTGAATGTGTTCATGGTGAAGCGGTTTATGAGTATGAAAGCGATGAGAAAAATGGTTTCGTTTTTTCTCTCAATCAAACCTTTTGGCTACTCGAGAAATACTAATTTGATTATAGCCGCTTCACGCTTAATCCCGTTTCAGTGATGCGCTACATGGTTGCTTTGCTATTAAAATAAATCGTCATCCCTCATTATGCAATGAAATTAAAACACTTTTTTATCTCAATTTTGCCTCACATTTGTACATAAACGATATAATTAGATGAGATACTATTTTATTTTCGAACCTTTATTACCATAGCAGAATGAAGATTTCTTTAAAGGGTTCAATCGGTCGCGTAAGTATGCTTGTCCATCTTCCAGGGAGAAATTGTAATCGTACCTTTACAACGAAGATCACTGGATTTGCTTCCGAAAGCGCCCGGGTTGTGGCGCTGAAAACAATGAGAGGTGAAATGATCCGCGATTTTCAAACTCTAAAGGAAATGGTGGAACAATATTCGGAAGAAAGATTTATTATATAAATAGGATAGGAGTGATTATGCGAGCCCATAGGGGTATAAATTATTGCGTAATGATTATATCGCTCTCCATTGAACAAAAAAAACATCGCCCAGAAGCGGGAGAGGCATTCCCGCTTCTATGTGATGGGCGATGTAGGAGACGCAGTGTCGTATCATGTATCACCCATAAAGTTAATTCATGGGTGTAATGTTTGACTCATTTCAATTCTCAAAAAGGAAACGCAATCGCCTTAAAAAACTGATGCACAAGGAAAAAAAGAATAAAAATATAGCCCAGTTCAATACATAGAATAAAGAGTTTGGAGCGAAGGAGACGATCTCGAACCAAACGAATTTGCTTTTTGGGGGAGGCACTGAATGTAGTTAACAGGTTCATGAGTTATCACCTCTTTATAAATTCTTTTAAATTGCTTTAATCTTCCGTCAATAAAGCAAATATAATAAGATTGTTAACTCCCCCTATTTTTCTCCTTTACACAAAAACCATGATTTCCATGGTGGCCTGGTTTGCTTCCGACTTTATGATTCCTCACTACAATTAACGTATGAGTCTCTTCTCATGTTATTCTCTCTATTAAATACATTATCGTGAAAAAGAAACGATGTCACGTTAAATTTGCACGAAATGACGATGTAGAAAAATTATGAAAGGATAGCGATGAATCGTTTTCAAGATGCCGCTATGTATATGAAAGAAGATACGATCGCGGCACTTTCTACCCCGCCGGGTCGAGGTGCCGTCGCTGTTATTCGTATTAGCGGCCCTGACTCTATCAATCTATGCGAGAGTTTGTTTTCAGGGCGTTCGCTGCGCCAATCCCCTCGAACCCTGATCCATGGCCTCTTAAAAGATCCGAATACTTCTGAAGTTTTGGATGATGTCATGTGCGTAGTGTTTCCCACTCCTAACTCTTTTACCGGCGAGGAAATGGCAGAGATTCATTGTCATGGAAGTGAAGCGGTGGTGCACAAAGTTCTTGAGGTTATTTATTGCCATGGGGTTCGCCCTGCAGAACCGGGCGAATTTACCTTTCGCGCGGTTCGCAACGAAAAGATGGATTTAACTCAAGCCGAAGCACTGGCCTCGCTGATCGATAGCCGTACTCAAATGACGCGTTCTCTATCTTTGCGAATGTTAGAAGGGGCTTTTTCGCAGGAGCTGCGACTAGTGAAAGAACAAATTACAAATATGTTGGTGGATGTTGAAACCCAAATTGAATTCCCGGATGATGCCATGGAAGAGGTGATGAGTGAAAATCTGGGTTCCAACATTGAGCCGATTCGATCCATGGTTCATGAATTACAAAAACGGGCTGTGCGCGAACAGCGTTTTGAAAGCGGTATCGTCACCGTGTTAGCGGGCAAACCCAATGTGGGAAAATCCAGTCTATTTAACACTTTATTAGGACGCAATCGGGCTATTGTTACTCCTCATCCTGGTACGACCCGTGACAGCATCGAAGGTACGATTGAGCTGAATGGCCGGCCGGTCACGCTTATTGATACCGCTGGATTACGGGAAACCTATGAAGAAATTGAAGCGATTGGGATTGAACGTTCACGTGAATTAATCACATCCTCTCATATCGTCTTATTCGTCTTCGAGGCGGGGAAGGCATTAAGCCAGGAAGAAGAACAGTGGCTTCTCGATTTTCATAAACAAAATCCTGAATCCCGGATTCTTTTACTTGCCAACAAGTCTGACTTGTGTGAAACACCGATTTCCTCGGAGATTCAACAGAAATTCCTTTTTCCATGTCTTTCAGTCACTGCGGTGCAAGAGAGGGGAATCACTGAATTGTTGAATTATTTGGAAAAGCAGGTGAGTGAGCTCTTTCCAGTCGATCTGGATTCATCCTTTTTGCTCTCGGCACGTCAGGAATCACTTCTTAATCAACTTTCTCACACGATCAATCAAACCAGCCGAGGGTTCGAAGAAGGGGCTCCGCTCGAACTTTTAGCCGAGGAAATGCGCCGCGCTTTGGAAATGATTTCTGAGCTCGACGGCACGGGCATTGTGCCTGATATTATGAATACGATTTTCTCTCGTTTTTGCATTGGCAAATGAAGGAAGAAGGGGGAGGGAAGAACTCGATAGCAACTATTGAGGACCGCCGAGCCATTTATAATCAATGTAACGGATGATATCACGGATCGCAATGATCCCGGTAGGGTAGTTGTTTTCGTCGGTAATGGGGATATGGCGGTAATCACCGACATCCATACGGTTTAAGGCATAGGCGATATTATGCTTGATGCTTAAATGCACTGGGTTGGGAGTCATAAAATCTTGTACAGGTTGCTCGCAGACTTCATCATAATGTTCTGCGATTTTCATAATGAGGTCTCGTTCGCTGAAAATTCCTGTCATCTCATTATTTTCGACGATAAGAACAGCTCCGATACGTTTCTCGACCATTGTTTGAATTACTTGTTTAATCGGGGTCTCGGGAGCAATACGAACGCTAAGGGTTGGTCGTAGAATGGATAACTCTTCGCGCAAAATTTCTAAATCAACAGGATCGTGAGACATCGTAGTTTTCTCCCCTACATGTAATTTACCTTATGGTATACGTATTTGCTTAGGTAATGCAACCTAAAAAAACAACTTTTTTTGTCCAAAGAATCAATTTAAGAAAGGTATTCAGGTAGAAAAGCCCATAAAAAGAGGGTTGAGAACATAGGTTTAGATCTCAACCCTCCGAATGGCTACAATTAGTCTACGGTCCAAGTTTCACCGGAATAGAATAAATTCTCTACATCATAGGTTACACCAGGTTTTTTGTTTTCCTGGATTTGAGTATGCACCATTTCATCATAGCTTGGGGCTTCAACATTTCGGAAGATGCCAATGGGTTCAGGGAAATCAGGATAAGACATTCGGCTTAGATGATAAGCCAAAGTGGGGTTTTCATGTTTTGAATTGTGAACCAAAAGTTCATCTTCAGAAACCCCATTTTCTCCTACTTGAACCACTTCGAGATCGAAGTCGCGAACCCGAATCCCTTTGTCTCCGTTTTTGCCAAAACGTAAGGGTTTTCCATCTTCTAGTTCAATCACGTGGTCGAATTTTTGTTGGCGATCGGTGGCATAACTGAAGGCTCCGTCGTTGAAGATATTGCAATTTTGGTAGATCTCAACGAACGAGGTGCCTTTATGACGTGCTGCGGCTTCGAGAACGCTAGCCAGATGCTTAACGTGAACATCAATGCTGCGGGCAACAAAGGTGGCTTCAACTCCCATGGCTGCGGTGCAAGGACGGATGGGGAAATCGATGGAGCCAAGGGGGGTCGATTTGGTCTTCTTCCCCAACTCGGAGGTGGGAGAACATTGCCCTTTCGTCAAGCCATAGATGCGATTATTAAACAAAATAATATTAATATCGATGTTGCGGCGGATCGCGTGAATAAAATGATTCCCGCCAATACTTAAGCCATCGCCATCACCGGTGATGACCCAAACGGACAACTCCGGATGCGTCATTTTTAAACCGGCTGCAATGGCAGGTGCGCGGCCGTGAATTCCGTGTAATCCAAATGTATCCATATAATAGGGAAAACGGCTGGAACATCCAATGCCAGAAATGATTACGGTCTTTTCTTTTTCTAATTGTAAGGAAGCGAAGGCTTTTTTCATCTGCGAGAGAATGGAATAGTCTCCACATCCTGGGCACCAACGTACATTTTGGTCGCTGCCATAGTCTTTTGGTTTTAGGGGTGTTTGAGGACTTACAGCCATCATTGATCCTCCAATGTATCTTTAATCACGTTCTTAATTTCGTCCACGCGGATAGGTTTCCCTTGGATTTTATTATATTTATAGGCATCGATCAGGAAATTCGCGCGGATAATAGTATGTAATTGTCCCAAGTTCATTTCGGGAATGAGAATTTTCCTGAATCGGCTCAAAACTTCTTTCGTGTTTTTGGGGAAGGGGTTGAGATAGCGGAAATGAGCACATGAAACAGGATATCCCTCAGCTCGAGCTTCTTCCACTGCCGTTTGAATGACTCCATAGGTGCTGCCCCATCCCAAGATGAGTAATTCACCTGTCGCATCGCCGTATACATCCAAAAGTGGGATTTCTTCTTGAATGCCGTTTATCTTCTCTTGGCGAAGTTTCACCATGTATTCATGATTTTGAGGATCATAACTAACGTTGCCAGTAATATGTTCTTTTTCCAAACCACCTATGCGGTGTTGAAGATTGGGAGTTCCTGGAATAGCCCAAGGTCGAGATAATCGTTCATCACGAGCATAGGGATGGAAATTGTCAGATTCGGTGCAGTATGGGACATCAATCGTTTCCCATTCTTCTTTTTCGGGAATACGCCAGGGTTCCGCTCCATTCGCGATATAGCCGTCGGAAAGCAAAATCACCGGCGTCATATAGCGCAGGGCAATTTTGCTGGCTTCAACAGCCATGGCGTAACAATCAGCCGGGGTTTTTGGCGCTACCACCGGGACCGGGCATTCCCCGTTTCGTCCATAAATGGCTTGGAAAAGATCGGCTTGCTCGGTTTTGGTTGGCAGACCGGTACTGGGACCGCCACGTTGAACATTGACAACCACAAGTGGGAGTTCGGTCATTACCCCTAAACCGATGGTCTCGGTTTTTAAGGCTACTCCAGGTCCACTGGTACCGGTCACAGCAAGCGAACCGCCAAAGGCAGCACCAAGAGCCGCACAAACCGCCGCAATTTCATCCTCGGCTTGAAAGGTGACCACATCAAACTTTTTCATGGCCGAAAGTTCGTGTAAGATCTCGCTTGCAGGAGTGATAGGGTAACTTCCATAGAAGAGAGATTTGGATGAAAATCGGGACGCAGCAATAAACCCAATGGCGAGAGCTTCGTTCCCTGTGACTTTACGATACGTCCCTTTTTCGATGGTGGTTGATTCTTTAACGTTGTACGTACTGGTAAAGAGTTCTACGGTTTCACCATAGTAATACCCCGCATTCAAGGCGTTGAGATTGGCTTCAAGAATGGGAGGATTTTTGGAAAACTTTTTCTTAAGCCACTCGATGGTTGGTTCAAGTGGACGACCATAAACCCAGTACGCTAATCCCAAGGTGAGAAAGTTTTTACACCGGTCTTGTGCTTTTCGATCCAAACCCGTGCTTTCTACCGCTTCACGGGTTATTTTCGTGATCGGTATAGGAACCAGATGGAACTTCTTAAGACTTCCATCTTCCAAGGGATTCGATTCATATCCGGCGCGTTCTAGACCATCCTTAGTGAACGCATCAGAATTGACCACGAGTAAACCACCTTTTTTTAAATCCTCTATATTGGATTTCAGGGCGGCGGGATTCATGGCGAACAAAGCATCAATCAAATCGCCCGGAGTATAGATTTGATTGGAACTGAAATGAATTTGAAAGCCACTAACGCCCGCGAGAGACCCCGCAGGGGCACGGATTTCTGCTGGAAAGTCAGGCAAGGTGGAGACATCATTCCTTGAGACCACCGAAGCGGTCGTAAATTGCGTCCCTGCTAATTGCATTCCATCGCCCGAATCTCCAGCGAACCGAACGATCGCTCCTTCAATTTCCTCGACTTTGCGTGAGACTTTTACTTCTTCTGTTGTCGTAGACATCCCAATTTTCCATTTGTTATTGGCTAGTAGCCAGACTTGGTTTGTTTTGTATGAGTTACACAAATAAATAAGTGTAAAATAAAAAAAATAATGATTTCTCATTATTTAATTATACGAGATAATTTAAAAAATGCTGTTGTGCATCATCAAAACGATGGCCTTTCATCGACTCATTTCTTCTTTCGTTAGCAGATAAAGGTTGTGTGAACCCCTCTTCGGCTATGCTCCTTCGGGCTTGTCTACGTATTCTCCAGGCTCTGGTGGAAGGTTATAAACCGCTTCCGGGAAATGATCCACCAGATAATGCACTATATTCTTAACAGACAGAATTCCCGTAATCTTTTCCATATCATCCAGAATGGGTATATGTCGATACCCACCTTTTCGCATTAGTTTGATCGCTTTGGCAACCGGGTCTTTCGTTTGTATGGTGACAGGATGGGTTGTCATAAACTGCCGAACAGGTTGATCCAACTTTTCATTGTTTTTGAGAATTTTCATTAAGATATCTCGTTCGGTGAAAATTCCCAGGAGTTTTTCGTCTTCACAAATTAAGAGGCAACCGTGTTTCTGTTCGCGCAGTATTTGAATGGCTTGGCGGAGAGAGGTGTTGGGGTCCGTCATTAAGGGAGGATCATAATCAAGATTGCTAATTGAATCTTCCACTAAACTCATTTCGATGGACATGATCGTTTACTCATTTTTTTTAACCAAATGATCTTGTCATTATTTTGATGAGTAGGAAATAAAATTGATCATTTGGCTTGTTTTTGCGTCTTTGTTGAATAAATAATACGGATAAACTCCCTAAAAGTATAAAGAGATTATTATATAAAATATACCAAAAATAAAGGAAAAATCCAAAAAAGCGAACATTTTTTATTAGTTTTTACTTCTCTTTCTAACCCTATCGCTTTTCGTTTAGATTTAATTCCTTTATAGCGATATTATAATACATTTTTTCTAGAAGGCATAGTCGAACTTACGTTGCTAATCGAAATTTTTATTGAATTTTTTTCACTTCAATCGTGCCGGCAACCCCGGCACCTTGATTTTTGCGCCAAGAACAAGGTGAAAGGGCTTGGCGAGTGGCTTCCCCTAAACCTCGAAAGACACTTTCCCATAAATGATGAGGGTCCTCAGCGTGGAGAATTTCCATCTGGATGGTGGCTCTGGCTCCTTGGGCAATTCCCCCAAGAAAATTCCACAAATCAGTACACAGCATATCTTCGACTCGCTCAGGGATTGAAACATCATTTTTGTAAAAATAAAAGCCGCTGCGTGATTCAAAAGAGAGCCGGATACGAGCGGCGGCTTCATCGATAAAACCTTCGCCGACTCCAGAAGCATTGATGCCTTGTTCTTTCATCATTTGAGAAACCACAGTTTGCAAGGCCTCTCCAAAGCATTGGCCGGTATCTTCGGTAATCACATGTTGTAAAACGAATTCATCCAGTTCTACTTTAGCGGCAAGATTGAGACAAGAACGCCATGCCCATTGTTCGATCATATGGTTGAGAAAGTGAATGGAGGTGTTAATATTTTTCTTGAGATTGGGGTCTATGTCCCCACCTTGGATCGAGGTTACGATTTTTGATTCACGTGATTTTCGCTCAATGGTGACAGGAGAAAATTCAAACATGGTTATTATTTCCTTTCCGAACGGACGGCAGCCGCATGAGCGGGAAAGCCTTCGAAATCGGCGAATGTGGCAACGGATTCCCGCAGGGAATTAAAACCTTCTTCGGTGGCATAGCTGACAGAGGTACGTTTCAGAAAATCAAAAACCGTAACCACAGAGGCAGTTTTTGCACGCCCACCTGTAGGAAGAATCGCGTTCACGCCTAAAGAATAATTGCAGAGTGAAATCGGAGTAAAGCGGCCTAGCATGATTTCTCCTGCATTTTTCAGCGAGCCCAGAAGGCTCATGGGCTCTTGGGTGAGGACTTCCAAATGTTCGGGAGCGTAATTGTTAACGAAATCCACAGCCGCATCCATGTTTTCCGTCAATATAATTCCCCCGTAGTTACCAAAGACGGATTGAACATAATCTTGTTGCTTAGGTGGCAGCTGCTCTATTTTTTTGGGAAGGATGTCTTGAACCTTTTGAGCAAGCATTTCACTAGGGGTTACTAATAGGGCCGCAGAAAAGGGGCCGTGCTCGGCTTCGATAAGGAGATCTCCGGCGGCAATTTCGGCTTCGATAGAATCATCCGCAAGAATGATGGACTCACTCGGTCCCGCTGGAGGGCCAACGTCCAGAGTGCCGTACAGAAGTTTCTTGGCGGCAGATGCGTAAATGTTGCTGGGACCGACCATTTTTAAGACTGGAGTGACACTTTCCGTGCCCAAAGCAAACGCAGCGACCGCTTGTACGCCACCAAAACGGTAAATTTCGTTAATTCCCACTAGTTTAGCGGCATAGAGAGAGGCATCATCCACTTTTCCATCGGCTTGTGGAGGGGTGGCTACGCAAATTCTTTCGACGCCGGCAACTTGGGCGGGAATACCTAACATCAATAAAACCGAGGGGTAAGCGGCGGTTCCTCGGGGGACATAAAGGACACAACTTTCGATCGGAGTGATTTTTTCACCGCCCATAAGACCCGGTGCGATTTCGGTAAGCCAAATTTCTTCTGGGAGTTGGCGCTCATGGAAGGTTTTGATGTTGCGATAAGAAACCTCAATGGCTTCTTTGACTTGTGGGTCGAGCCTCGCTTCTGCTGTTTCTATCTCTTCCTGGCTTACACAGAGTCCGACTTCGCTCAAATCAGCTCCATCGAATTCCTTCGTCAGTGAAATAATCGCCTGATCCCCTTCATTCTGGATGCGATCGATAATCTTTTGCGCTTGAGGGACGAAAGCGTCGATATCCATACCCGAACGGGTGAGAATTTTTGATTTTTGTTCTTCTGAAGTTTGTTTCCAACGATATATTTGAATCATGTAACGTACTCCTTCAATGGATGATTAGCCCAAATTGTAGCATGAGTTAAAAGAGGAAAAGAGATGAACCCATTCATCTTAGACAGCGAATCCTCTTTTATTGAATAATTGAAAGGATCATCATAACGAGTTAGATTATACCGGTTTAAGACTCATAGGTAAGATTTTCAATATCTTGGCTAAAGAGGAGAATAATGAAAAAGATTGCAGTGTATGGGATAACTTTTGTTGTGGCAATGGTTTGTATGGGAGTTTTGATTCAGGGACGGCTTTTGTGGAGCCAAGAAACTACCAGCGCTCAGCAAGAACAACGGGAGGACACAGATGCAAAGGGAAGTTTGCTGGAATTGAAACTAAAAGAAAAGTTGCAAAGTTATATGGAAGGGTTAGGCGAAGAACTGAAGAAGAACAAATCGCCCGCCGGACGTAATCTTCAAGTTTTAACTCATTTGCAAAATAAAGTTGAATTACAAACCTCAATGCAGATGATTCAGAATTCTCTCGGTGTCACGTGTAAGTATTGCCACAATCTCACTGGGTTTGAAATCGACGAAGAAGGGCTTCATAAAGACGTAGCCCGAGAAATGATGAAATTACAAATCAGCATTAACCAGCAAATTGAATTCATCAACGAGAAACTTTCGAGAGATTCTGAAAATAAATTGCTTGCCAAAGTTACCTGCAACACATGTCATCAAGGCCAAACCAGCCCTCCCGATCCTGACGAAAAATGGGATGCGATGTTAAGCGCAGGAGGCTTAAAGAAGTAAATTTGTATTACAGAAAATTGTCCTTGGAGGTATCTTTGGCAATTTGTTTGATCTGATCGCGAATATGAGCGGCTGTTTCGTAATCTTCACGTTCGACGGCTTCTCGCATCTTTTTGCGTAATTCGCCCACGGGATTGTTTTTCCAGTTGGTTTGGATATCTTCCATCAGATTGCGCAAAAAGAGAACTTCACTGCATTGGTTCGCCAGATCGGCTCGTTCATAATCGCGGAAAAAGTGCTTAATCTTTTTGATCGTTGAGCGAATGCGTTTAATGGCTTGCTCCGGTTGATTTTGTTCCAACAACCGATGAGCGGTTGCCCGAGCATTCATCATGAGCACATAGGGGCGGTATTGCTCGAGCGAGAGTTGATCTTCTTCTTGTTCAGCATATTTCTTCATAAAATTGAAGACGCGTAAATTCCGCGAGGTATCCCGCTCGACTGCATCGTATTGTTGCAAATGGAAAAGGCTTAAATAGCGGTAGTAATATTGGAGCGCTTCACAGCGGAGGGCTTCGCATTCGTCTGGGTCGAGGAAAAAGCCGTCATCGGTTCCTTCGTTTAGAATATGCTGCTCGAGTTGATGTTTATAGTATTCCAAGAGCGACTCATACCCGTAAGGGGTTTTGCCATCCGGTCGTCCGTCGTATTCCATTTGGATTAACCCCAAATCGAGACGCATTTGCAATTTGGGTTTGCCATCCTGTCCTTCGATAATTCGCACAGTGACTTCATCTGGATGATAATCCCATCCGTCAACGATTGGAGTAATGTCCAACATAGTACTACATCTCCCGCTTGAATTTCACCTTTCTACACAAACCAATCCAACGAATTCCTCATGCTTCTTCTTAAATTTTATATTCTCCTAACAAAGAAGCGAAGTGGTGTTCGTTGCGCTATGAGAAATCAGAAAAAAATATAAAGAGTGAGAAAACAAGAAGTTTTGTTATTCGGAGGGAAGGATCTAAGAGCAAAAAAAACCCACGCAAAAATCGCGTGGGTTATCTATGGGTTCAGGGGGTTCCCAGTCTGCTGGGAAGAATGGGGTTAGTAAGCGTGGTCATGGGTTGGTTCGCACCCGCTTGCATTCTTCCTTAGGCAATGTAGTTCAGCAGTACATCCCCCATGTGGCCGTTGGTTCCGTCGTGTCGAGTAAACTGGGCGGTCTTAATAATCGCGTTGCCTGCGATGAAGTGATTGGCATGATGGGTGTTCAGGTGCAACGCTTCTATTCCTTCATCGGCAAGCGAACGCAACCCTTTCGCTTGAAATAGTCCATCTCGGTTAAATTCGGATAATAATTTTAAATGAGGAAAAATCGAATCTTTCCAGTCAATGATTTGATCCTGGTTTTCATCATAGCGGGCTAGTTCTGCAAAACCGTCTTGGGCGCCATTTTGATCTCCAAATAGTTCTTTCCCGCTATCGATTCTTCCATTCCCATTGCGGTCATAAGCGAGAAAGGCATCTTTTCCGTAAACAAACGCGGTTTGCTTTGCTTCTCCTTTGCCTGTAATGTCAAAGAGGATACCTTCCTCTACGGGGGTTAAATCGAAGCCGTTTCCGTCCAGATCAAGAACCAGAGGATCGGACTGTTGAACCGTGGGAGGAGTGAATTCATTTAGGCTAGACTCTGATACCCTTCGCTCTACTAGTGTTTGTCTGCCGGATTGGATCATCTCGGAATAATGAGTTTGCATTTGTTGTATAGCTTTCTGCGTAAGGGCAAACATTCCTTCAGAAGTTGCTTCTTGCTCTGATTGATTACGGATATTGAATGATTTTATCTGCTGAATAATTTGCTCAGCCGATTGTTTATCTTTGCTTAGTTTGCGAATAAGAGATATATATTCCTCCATCCGAGGTTCCATGGTTTCCGTGGATTCGGAAGAGTATGGCGAAAGGTTCATTGAAGTTTGAGAAGAACGAAGATGAATGAATTGTGATAGGTTTCTTCCAATATTGTTCTGCTCAATTTGATCTTCGCCGGTGAGGGAACGATGGCTTGAACGATCCTCTTGGAACTGAGTTTGCTCTAACCTTATGGTTTGGGTATTGAATTGCAGTTGAAGGGAAGAATCATTTGATTCCGAGTGGGTTTCTCTGAAATTATGTTGGTGTGTTTGAGGTTCATCTCTTCGACTTGCAACTTGGGCTTGATTCGAAGAAGGTGAGATCGTAAGCGAATCAGCACGAGGTTGTGGAGAATCCTGACCGATCTCTCCACGGATTCGTGCTGTGGTTTGCAATCGTTCATTGCTTCTTCGGGAGAAGAATTGGTCCCTTCCTTCCGCGAGATATATACGGTCGGAACGGATTTCCATAGAAGGATTGAAATTCATTTCGCCCTCGCACCCTCAACCGGCATGATCCGTCCCTGGATCCGGTAAGTTAAGCCTTCCCTGGCAGGTCTTTTTTATTTATCGTCCAAATTATAAAATTCTTTAGAATTATTAATTTGAGCGTGTGTAACCTGAGGGATAGAAAAAAACATCGTTTTAGGGGACTTCAAAAGATTAAGTTTGCATTGAAGGGTTGGGACGAGGTTATCATTATTTTTTTACGAGATTTTCAGGGGGATCGTGATATTTTTTAACTAAAAAATGAAAAAAAAGGAGCGAGCGCTTGAAGAAATTATTTATTTCTGGTAAAGTAATACCACATTGCTTAAAAAGGATGAATGGGTGGTGGGTTGCGGGGGAATGATTTCGAAGGCTTAGATCATAAGGCTTTCGCCTCGCATGTTGAAATGGGATATACCTTTGCTTCGTGTCCTTGGAAACCTCGTACGGCGCTAGCGTATCGTTTTGCGAGTGGTGATGAGGATCGTGCGGATGGAGATCACAGAACTTTTGATAACCTATATCCCACAAAGCATATCCACTATGGACAAACCGATCTTTTTTCCTGGCGTAATATGCATAATATGGAGCTCGATGTTAGTGTTTCACAGATGGAAAATATTACAGCCAATGTGGAATATCATGCTTTTTTTCCTGGATGAAGAAAACGAGGATGCTTGGTATAATGCGGGAGGAGATACTGTGCGTTTTGCTTCTGTAGGTCAAGGGGCAGGTTCTTATGTTGGTTCGGAATTGGGATTCAAGTTGACCTATCAAGTGAATCAATACTTCAAAGTGGACGGGGGGTATGCCCACTTTTTTGCTGGTTATTATGTTGAAGACACCGGCGATGATGATGATGTCGATTGGGGATACCTGCAGGCAACCTTTATATTTTAAAGTGGTATGGAAAAAGTACAGAAGAGGCGTCAACCATGAGAGAAGTAGATTTTGATAAGTCCTTTTTGCTCAAAACATTTGTATGGAGTTTGTTGATCATTCTTGGTGTATGTGTTGTCGTCGTGGCTGTCCATTCCTTATCGGAAAAAGAAGAGACGAAACCTGTTCCTCGGGTAGCCAATGTTGAAACTACACCTCTGCGGGGTGAATTTAAGCCTCTGCGATTGCGGCGTACCGGCTTTGTTTATCAATGTAATGAATGCCATAAGGCCTTTCAAACCGATCCCAAGAGGAAGAGACTGATTGCTGAACATGAAGAGATCGAATTGAAGCACGGCCGTAATGATTATTGTTTAAATTGTCATCATAAAACCAATCGGAACGTATATACTGATCATGATGGAAGTGAGATTCCCTCGGAGAAGCCGGCACAATTGTGTGCGAAATGTCACGGCCCTATTTATCAGGATTGGCAAGCGGGGGCTCACGGTAAATTATCGGGTAATTGGAATCCACAGAATGAAAATGCCAGAAAGTGGCTTTGCATTGAATGTCATGACCCTCATGAGCCCCAGATTCCAAAATTTGAGCCGATGCCAGGACCGGATTTTGAATACGTCCATGCTGAAGGAGTGTACGAATGAACGACGAAAACAAACACAATCAGCGAACGGATGATCCTACCCACACTTCGCCACCGAATGATCCTATTCTCCGCCGGAACTTTATGAAAACCGGGGCCTTAGGTGCGTTTTTTCTTGGAGGATTTGCGGCAGCACTGGAACCACTGCGGCACTATGATAACGACACCGATTTGGAAGCGTTTATTCAACAACAATATCAACGTTTGACCCCGGAAGAACTTGAAAAAATATTAGACCGTTTGGAAAAAGAGATCGAGGAAAATTATGGGGTCGAGGCCAATGTCGAAGATCCCAAGCCCATGCCCAATGTGCAATATGCCTATGCATTAAATATTGGGCGCTGTGTGGGCTGTCGACGATGCGTTCATGCTTGTGTAGAAGAGAACAATCAGTCGCGTGATCCACGGATTGAGTATATCCGGGTATTGGAAATGCCTGATGGGACTCTCGATGTAGAACAATCGGATCATTACTACGACCATGAACAAGTCCCGGTGGAGAATAAGTATTACATGCCTGTGCAATGTCATCAATGCGCGAATCCGCCTTGTGTAAAGGCTTGCCCGGTGAAAGCCACGTGGAAAGAAGAAGATGGCATTGTAGTGGTGGATTATAATTGGTGTATTGGCTGCCGATATTGTGAAGCTGCTTGTCCCTATTGGGCAAGGCGTTTTAATTTCTCGACCCCAAAAATACCAGAGAACGAAATTAATTGTGATATGGCTTATCTCGGCAATCGAATTCGCCCTCGGGGAACGATGGAGAAATGTACTTACTGTCTTCACCGGGTGAGAAATGGCTTGAACCCCAAATGTATGGAAGCCTGCCCGACGGGGGCTCGTCAGTTTGGGAATTTGCTGGATCCAAACAGTACGATTCGTTATATCCTCCAAGAGAAACGGGTGTATGTTTTTAAAGAAGAAGCGGGAACTCTTCCCCGGTTTTATTATTGGTTTGATAGTTAAAAATTATTGAGATTTCATTTACATAATTAGTTTTTGTTCGTGAGCGAATTGAAATGGATAATGATGATCTTACAAAGTTAAAGGAGTTGAACGTGAAAGTACAAGAGCAAAATGCATTACAAGAGTACGTCAACTTCCTCTATCGTGCTATACGATTAAGTTTTCGTGGTTCATGGATATTTTATTCATGGATGACGTTTTTAACGATACTTTGTTTTATCGGGCTGCGAGCGTATTCCTACCAGATAGCGTATGGTCTATCTACCACCGGTATGACCGATCAAGTCTCGTGGGGAATCTACATTGCGAACTTTACTTACTTAGTCGGTATGGCGGCTGCTGCGGTTATGCTCGTCATTCCTGCTTATATTTATAAAGTTAAAGAAATGCATGATGTTGTTATTTTTGGCGAATTATTGGCGGTAGCCGCTATTATTATGTGTCTCTTGTTTGTTACCGTAGATTTAGGCCGTCCTGATCGTTTTTGGCATTTATTTCCCGTGATTGGCTTGTTTAATTTCCCAATTTCTATGTTGAGTTGGGACGTCGTTGTTTTGAATGGTTATTTGTTAATAAATGTTCATATATGTGGTTATTTACTCTATATGAAATATTTAGGGAGGAAGCCCAATCCTTGGTTGTATATGCCCTTTGTTTTTCTTTCCATTGTATGGGCAATTTCGATTCATACAGTGACGGCATTTTTGTATGTCGGATTGGTGGGTCGTCCTTTTTGGAATGCGGCGATCGTTGCACCACGATTTTTGGGATCGGCATTTACCGCCGGACCCGGATTAATGATTCTTGCCTTTCAAATTATTCGACGTATTACAGGTTATCACATCGGCGACCGCTCGCTGCATTTGCTCCGGCAAATTGTAACCGTTTCGTTATTGGTGAACTTATTCCTCTTAGGCTGTGAAGTCTTTAAAGAGTTTTACAGTGCCTCGCTGCATATGTCCAGCGCAAAATACCTGTTTTTTGGATTACACGGTCACAATGCCTTGGTGCCTTGGATTTGGACGGCGCTGGTGATGGAATTCATTGCCGCTACGATTTTAATTATCCCACGCTTGGCTTATCAAATTTCTTGGCTGAATGTCGCCTGCGTTTTATCGATTGTGGGGATATGGATCGAAAAAGGGTTAGGATTGATTGTTCCTGGCTTTCTTCCTACTCCATTAGGGGAGATCGTGGAATACATGCCTACGTTGAATGAATCGTTAATATGTATTGGTATTTGGGCTTTTGGTCTTTTGCTTTTTAGTTGGATGCTGCATTTGGCTGTACCGATTATGTCAGGCCAATTTCATATCAAAGAGAAAATGATTGAAAAATAAATGAACTACATGATTGGAGGCGTTTCGTCATGAAAAACAATTTACGAGTTACCTATTTTATGGCAACGGCATCGTTGGGCTTGATGATGGGGTTACCGTATGGCTACGCGACTTTTTCTCCCAAGGAAATCACGAAGGAATCGGCAGAGTGTATTGCTTGTCATAAAAAAGAATCTTCCTCGATCTATGAACAATGGGGATCGAGCAAACACTTCCGAGCGAATATAGGCTGTTATGAATGCCATCAGGCAGAAGAGGACGACCCCGATGCTTTCAAACATGATGTAGTTTTGGATGATGGCACGGTCCAGGAAGGCGAGTATATTTCGACCATTGTAAGTCCTCGTGATTGCGCCCGCTGCCATGAAAGAGAAGTGGAGGAATTTACGAATTCCCATCATTCGAAAGCGGCACGCATTCTCGGTTCCTTGGATAATGTACTTGCCGAGGTGGTCGAGGGAAATCGCGGCTTTCAAACGCCCGCTTTTCCGGAGGGCGTTTCTGCCGCGGCTGCCAATGGATGCTGGCAATGCCATGGTTCGGAGGTGAGAGTCCAGGAAGATGGAAGACTTGATCCTGCCACGTGGCCGAATACGGGAATTGGACGTATTAATCCTGATGGCTCTGAAGGTTCTTGTACGGCATGTCATTCTCGCCATGAATTTTCTGCGGCTCAAGCACGTTATCCTGATACCTGTGGAAAATGTCACATGGGACCCGATCATCCCCAACTCGAAATTTATAATGAATCCAAACACGGGATAGCCTTCCATGCCAATGTGGATCAAATGAATTTAGAGAATGAAAAATGGGTCTTAGGTGAAGATTATTCCAAAGCCCCAACATGTACTACTTGTCATATGTCCGAAACCGAGACACAGCATGTGACCCATGATGTGGGATTAAGAATTTCATGGAACAACCGCCCCGTTATTTCTATCCGTCCAGAAGTTAGCGATGCCAAAATGGGCTTGCCGGGAGCGGATATCGATTGGCGTACACGCCGCCAGAACATGATCGAGGTTTGCTTGCATTGTCATAACCAAAATTTTGTGGACGGTTTTTATTCGCAATATGATGCACTCATTGAACTATACCATGATAAATTTGCTCGTCCTGGATTAGAACTTTATAATTTGGCGAAACCGCTTCTCAATGAGCCCAAGTTCTCCAACAAGATTGATTTTACCTGGTATGAGATTTGGCATCATGAAGGACGTCGTGCCCGTCATGGAGCCTCGATGATGGGGCCCGACTATACCCATTGGCATGGTACTTATGAAGTCGCCAAGCATTTTTATTCAGAATATGTGCCTGAATTGCAAAAACTCATTCATAGGCATATAGACTCAGAGGATGAGGAGAAAGCGGCTGCCGCGGAGAAGCTTCAAACCCGCTTGAATGAGATCCTCAATAATCAAAACCACCGTTGGTACTTAAATAAGATGGATCCTGAAGAGCAAGCGAGACGTGAACAGCGTAGAAAAGAATTCGAAGCACGATATCAAAATTGAAATCGGTTGTTTTTTTGTGATATGCTGGAGGTAAGTTGATGTGAATAAATGGGAATCAGGAGTTATGGGCGATGAATAAAGGTAGGCTTCTATTATGGGTCTTTTTGTTTGTTGGTATGCTGTTTCCGGGTTGTTCTGGGGCGCAAATGATGGCCGGCGTTTCGAAAACCATAATTACGCCAGAAGAAGAGATTTGGTTGGCGGGTTATGCGGCACGTGATAAACCTTCAGAGGGGAAACTCCATGATCTTTATGCAAAAGCCATGGCGTTGCGTGATCCTCAAGGCAATCACGTTGTTTTTGTTAGCACGGATTTGATAAGCATTCCTCTTGGATTGAGTCAACGGATTGCCAAGTATGCTTTGGAGCAGCATTCTATTCCCCGGGCGAATCTTATGTTAACCGCTTCTCATACGCATAGTGGGCCGGTGTTGCGGGATAACCTCAAAGAGATGTATGGGCTTCCAGAAGATCAATGGCAAGTCGTCATGGAGTATATGGAGGAGTTGGAAGAAAAATTGAAGCAAACGATCGATGAAGCACTCGCCGTGATGCAGCCCGTGCGATTGTATCGGGGTTGTGGGGAGGCCGATTTTGCGATGAATCGCCGAGAATATACGTTGGATGGTGTGCGTATTGGGGTTAATCCTATTGCACCGGTGGATAATGATGTGCCTGTGCTAAAGGTGGTGGATGAGCGAGGAGCACTCATGGCCATCCTTTTTGGCTATGCATGCCATAATACCACGCTTGATGGGTATGAAATTAATGGGGATTATGCGGGATTCGCACAAGAAGAATTGGAAAAACAGCATCCTGATGTGGTGGCCATGTTCTTTTCGGGATGCGGGGGGGATATCAATCCCCATCCGCGGCGTGAGATCGCTCATGCCCGTCAACATGGGCGCTCGTTGGCTTTATCTGTTGAAGAAGTCTTGTCTGGGGCCATGAAGCCGGTTGAGGGTGTAATGTCAGCGCGTTTTTCCAATGTTGATTTGCCATTAACATCAGCGCCTACTGAGGAAGAACTTCAAGAGCAATTAGAAAGTGATCATATCCATATCAAACGCCGAGCGCGGAATTTGCAGCAAACCTTGGAAGAGGAAGGGAAAATACCAGAAGAGTACTCCTATCCTGTTCAAACTTGGAGTATTGGAGATGATTGGAACATCATCGCTTTAGGGGGCGAAGTGGTGGTTGATTATTCTCTGCGTTTGAAGCATGAATTGGGAGAAGATACCACCTGGGTGGTTGCGTATGCCAATGATGTATGCTGCTATATTCCATCGCTACGGGTGTTGCGTGAAGGGGGCTATGAAGCGGATACATCGATGATTTATTACGGTTTTCATGGCCCTTGGGATGAACCGGTAGAAAAGCTTATCTTTGAAGAAGTTCATCAGCAGATAGAAAGTTATAAGTGAGTTCGAGGGACTTTTTCATGCTATTGATGTTCTATGGGAGCATCAGGGTAGACCGTATCTCTAGCTTTTTCGAAATGAGGAATGAACATTTGAATCAAATGGATCGTGGAAGAAAAGACTTGGATGTATTTTTTTAAGCGAACCGTAATTTTTTCTTCGGGTGTATACCGTATGAATGTAAAAAGAGCAGAAAAAAGCGCTTGTTCAAGACCGATTTTAACGTTTTCATCCCGGTAAATGGCCCAGAAGAGTTGATCAAGTAGTTTCCATTCTTTGCTTTCTTTGAGCGTTTTTTCATATTCGGGATGAGAAGCTTTTTGTAACAAGGTTTCACCTAATTCGAGACCTTGGTTCGCTGTTTGGTAGGCTAATTGGAGACCTTGAATGATTTGATTAAATTGGGTTAAACCTTGATGTTCTTGAGGGTCTTGATGATCGTTCAGAAATTTCACGAGATCGGGGGATACCGGTTGGGGTTCTTGAGTAGATAAAATTTGTTTCAATCGTGTGGGAATTGTACCTTCGATCAATGCGCCCCCTTCAGTGGCATCAAATACACGGATAGAAGATTGGCGAATACTATCGGATAGTTTCTGTAAATAAATCGCCATCGTTTTGGAAGTGGGAACCAATTCTCCCATGACACTTAAGACCCATGTGATTTCTTCGCGAGTGGTTTCGGGGTGAAACGAGGTTGGGGATATCGTGACATGTTTATCGTGGGATTGAATTGAAGCAAAGCTGCGATTAAGGGCGGTGTCGTTAGCGTGGGTTGTTTGAGTACGGTTGTCGTAAGCGAGGTCATGGCCGATCAGAATGATGGGGTCACACCCCAACCAAGAAGCCGCGGTGAAGAGGGTATGGGCGACTGAAAGGCTTTGGTCAAATGTGCCAAAAGGGCCGGCTGTGGATTCAATCCATTGATTTATTGCGGCTTTTTCTGAGTTTATAAAAATTTTTGGTCCTTTCCAGGTTAAAGGGATGGAAGGATACACATCGGACTCAAAAATGAGGATTGTGTTTGGGTCTGGAGGGATACCTTCGAAGTGTTTAGCATTTAATGGAGTGGGATCGGTCGCGGCGACGAAATCGGGTTGGATATCATGCTTAAGAGCGAGAGAGTAAGCGGTATCGACGCAAAAAATGAGGACTTGATCCGGGTAGTCTTTGAGTTGATGTAAATTTTTGGTTAGTGAAGGTCCGGCAGAGATGAGAACCGCAGTGTGGTTTTTATAAAAATCACGCAGCGGCCCGAGTCCATGACTTACGAAGATTGCAGGTAAATTCGCTACCGCATTTTGTTGAATCACGCTTCCGTATTGAACGAGATATTCTGATTCGGCGATGGCTTGTTGTAAAAATTTGCGTAAACAATCCACTTCCTGCTTGTAGAATTGATTGAAAATTTGCGCTGATGGGCGATGGTCGATAAAACGAATTCCACTCCCCATAATTTGTGGAAGCAGGGATTTTGTGGCAGGGAGGATTTTTTCGGGATGGTCGGATACGACGATACGCATGGTGGGAATACTGAATAGATCTTCCCACTTGCGGCGGTGAAGAAAGTAAAAAAATAGGTCAATATCTCTTTCGATTAAGAGTAATCCGGTAATTTTATCGATATGTTTTTCGATTAATTCTTCTAGAGCATAACCTAAACCTAACCCCAACAGGACATAAACAGAGGGTTCATCACCAATAAGGTTTTTAATTTCTCTTTGGGCTTCGAGTACAGGGTCATTGCGACTATGAAGAAAGATTGCATCTTTTTCGCTTTTAAACTGGAGGGTGGGAGTTTTCTTTTCCGATTCGACCATATAATATCCCGGGGGTGGAGTACGGGAAGCTAAACGTTGGGCCAAATCAGGATCGATGGAGCGTAGAATCTCCAGATTGGTTTCGAAATTTTGACGAAATGAGTCAAGCGATATCATAGTCTCCCGATCATTAGACCGCGAAGGAACAAACACAAAACACGGTTTTTAGGAATTGAAAAATATGGGCAAAATAGAAGCGCATTAATATTTAAAAAGGAATTCAACTATACCATAAATTTAGTCCTTTTTCAAAGAAAATCCTAGTTTTTTTTGAGGAAAACCAATCCATCGGCAGGATCGTAGTATAAAAAGTCACTCTGGATTAATAACTTATTGATGAAAGTTTTGTACAAGAGAAAAATGATTTTTTTGGGGTTGAGTGAATGGAAAAAAGAGATGACCACCACTACAATAGATACAAAAACATGTTTCCTTGAACAGGAGGGTGTCATAAGGGAAAGGATACATTTATGTTAGAGCGTTGGATCGGGTATCGAAGCCAAACAGGTTTATTTGTTTTGCGTCTTGCTCTTTCTGTGATTTTTTTTGCTCACGGAGGCCAGAAGTTGTTTGGATTCTTTGGAGGCGAAGGAATGCAAGCCACGATTGAGCAGTTTGCTGAATTTGGAATTATTATGCCGGGTTTAATGGCAAGGTTAGTAGGAGGGATTGAATTTATTGGAGGAATTCTTTTTTTCTTGGGTTTTTTTACCCGTGAAACCGCTTTCGCCGTGATATTAATCATGTTGGGAGCGATTTACACTGTCCATGGGCCCAATGGTTTTTTTATTTTGAATAATGGGTTTGAATATAATTTTATGATTATCGCTGCATGCATTTGTTTGTTTTTAGGTGGTGGCGGTTCAGGTTCTTTAGACTCATTTGTTTTCCCGCGTGAACGTTGGACATTTATTTCGGACCCCAGCAAAGTCAAACTGCTTCCCCCTGAAGAATAAGCCAATCAATTTAAAACTATTCGTGGAGGTTTTTTCCTCTTGCCGGCGAATTTATCACCTGATTATTTTGAAGCCGAGAAAGAATATAAAGCCGCGAAATCGCTGGAGGAGAAGCTGGCGGCGTTACAGCGCATGCTGTCTGTAATTCCCAAGCATAAGGGAACAGAAAAACTGCAAGGGGAGATAAAGCGCCGAATTTCCCAACTCAAAGAGAAACAGGAGAGCCAAAGCAAAAAGAAAGGACCTTCATTTCGGGTTAAGCCGGAAGGCGCCGGGCAAATTTGTTTGGTCGGAGCGCCCAACAGTGGAAAATCTTCTTTGCTGGCTGCTTTGACCAAAGCGGAGCCAGAAATTGCGGATTATCCTTTTACGACTCGTGAACCGATTCCCGGGATGGTTCCTTATATGGACATTCAAATTCAGTTGGTCGATTTGCCCCCAATTTCTCGGGAGCATTGCGAAAGTTTTGTTTTTGATAACATTCGTGGCAGTGATGGGGTGTTATTATTTCTGGATTTAACAGCGCAGTACCCGGTCGAAGATTTAAAAGATGTGATCCAGATTTTAGAGGAAAAACGTATCCATTTGATTGCTCCCGGAGAAGAACCCGATGAGCATCTTACCGGTGATATTTTTATTCGCGCATTGTTAGTGATTAATAAATGGGATGAGGATCCTGATGGAGAGTTGGTATATATAGTCGAGGAAATGTTGGATGTGGAATTGCCTGGAATTAAAATTTCGGCTGAGCAAGGCTTCGGTTTTGAAGAGTTGACCCGCAGTCTATTCGATTTACTTCATGTGATACGTGTTTATTCTAAACAGCCAGGAAAAGGTCCTGATAGGGATGCCCCCTTTACGGCACCTATGGGAGTTACGGTGCAAGAGTTTGCGGGATTGGTGCATAAAGATTTTGCCAAGGGGCTTAAATCCGCTCGCATTTGGGGGAGTGCAAAATTCGATGGACAGGTGGTGCAGCGGGATCATGTGCTCCAGGATGGGGATGTGGTGGAACTCTCCCTTTGATTTCTTGAGAAAAACGGTAGTTCATTTTCTCTTAAGTTTATTCACGAGGATTTTTGTATGAACACTAATGGCGAAAGTTATTACTATTGTATTGACCATAATGATATCATTTCTGAATTAGATGAGAAATGGGATGAATTTGCGTTAAACAATAATGCTGAAAATGTGATGAGTGAAAATGTTTTAGGGCGTTCATTATGGACATTTATCTCTGATCGAGATACGAGATATATATTAGGGCTTATCGTGGAATTGGTTCGAAGTAAAAAGGAACCCATCAATGTAAATTTTCGTTGTGATTCACCCGCCTTACGACGTTATATGGAATTGGACGTCACGCTTGAATCCAACAATCATGTAAGATTTACAAACAAAGTTTTACGGGTGGAAGAACGCAAACCGCAAGAGTGGATTGTGAATAAAAAAACGCCTTCGAATGAATATGTGACCATGTGCAGTTGGTGTAAGAAAGTCAAGACGCCTACCTCCTGGGTGGAAGCAGAAGAGGCTTTGCAGCAGTTAGATTTACTGCGCTTGTCTGATCCACCGCAAGTTTCTCACGGGATTTGCCAATCCTGTTTGGAATACTATTTTTCCAAATTTAAAAAGGCGCAATAAAGCATTGTAAACCTTTATTCTTCTCATTTCTTATGCTCTAAAGAAAAACGATGAGTCGATAGTTTCTTCTTTCATGTGTTCATCTTCAGAATCATCATGCCCTCCTCTATGATAATACCTTATTGTATTTTCTCACTTATCAAAAAGGAAAAGTAATTAGAAACCGATGAAAACGTGGTTACAAAAATTCAAAACTTGGTTTCATGAACTCGAAGAGGATGGTTCCAAAGGATTGTTATTACTCGCTACGGCGATAGCGCTTGCCATGCCGCTTTTGTTTCGCGCCTCTTCGTTATTTTTTTCGGTCGATGATTATCGTTTCTTGTGGTGGGCGTATAAAAGAGCCGATGCTCCATGGATGGCTTTTTTTGATCCTCCCCTTTTTGAGACCTATTATCGGCCGATTGTGTCATTGATTTGGTGGTTACAGTATACCCTTTTAGGGGTTGAACCTTTTTATTATCAAATGACATTGTCTCTCATGTGGCTGGGAATATTAGTGCTTCTCTTCTTTTGGGGATGGCGCCAGCGGTCGGTATGGGCAGGGGGATTCATCGTTCTCTTTTTTTTAGGAAATCATGGAGGGCATCAATGGATCTTTTGGAAAAGTTGGTATACCTCTCTCAGTAGTGTCTTCTTTCAGCTTCTCGCATTATGGATATTATATTCTTACTTACGAAGGCCGGGTTGGGGGCGAGCCATAGCCCTTGTGATTTTCATTCTTTTGGCTTGGTTGTCCAAGGAGTCAGCCGTTTTTTGCTTACCGATTACGTCGACCGCTTTAATTCTAAGTATGCGCGATATTCCTTGGAAGCGGCGGGGGCTGGTTTTAGTTTCCATTCTGATAGGGACTTTTCTATTGTTTGCGAACCATGATACCGTTCGCAGTCTCTTCCAAGCCCATGCGGGTCGAGATCATGGTTTCGCTGATCAAGTCAAACTTTTAGGCTATTATGGGGAAGAATTATGGGGGCATTTGTGGTGGATCCTTCTTGGTTATATTCTCATTACCCTGCTTCACATCCAAGATGATGGAATCTATGCTTGGCGTTTTGTCGTAAGTATTTTGGTGTTGGGGATCGCATTGATCTTTTTTTATAGTTATGGTTTAACTGCGTTTGAGATCGCGGCATTAAGTTTGACGGTCTATGTGTATACTTTACTTTTTCGTTCGTGGAACCGGATTCTCTGGCTCCCGTTGGCCTGGTTGACGGTGGCGTTTTGGCCTTTGCCAAAGTTAGGCTATGGTTTTATTGGTTATATTGGCGATTCGTTATTGGCCTTATCTTGGGTTATGGGGATTGCTCTTTATCAATGGATCTTACGCTCAGACAAAGTAACTTGGAATTCTATGAAGAGTGTTTCTTTCATTAGTCTGATAGGTTTTGCCATACTGATTATATTGGGAATTAACAATGCTTATCATCGCTCTTTTCGTTGGTTGGCGGACGTGCACGATCCGACTCCCAAAATTGTGCAACGTATCATTGATGATTTTCGGCCAATACAACATAAAGGGCCTCTATGGATTGATCCCGGGATTCAACTTTCGTATGAAGTTTATTTGGCTCTAATTGTTAAACAGAAATATCCTGGGCTCGAAGTTCATCTCAAACCGCCGCCCGAAGGAGGTACTCATTATCGCTTGGGGGCATATACAGAGCGTGTGTATTGGGTGGCACCCTACAAAGAACCCCTTCCATTATGGTTGGGAGAGCAAGCCGGGAATCCACCGGCTTCGGCTTTCGATGATCCTTATTGGACTCCTGAGCATTGGAATCATTTTCTTATCTCGGATTGTAATGAAGCCGAAGGGTTTCAGCCTCAATCCCGATTTCAAAAGCGTGATTATCCACGGGGGCCAACGCGTAAGTATATCAATGCCACATTACCATTTGGTGATTTGGAAAGGACGGTGAGTTATACTACGAATTCATTTAACGCACCGATTGGGGATCGCAGTGATTTTGTATTACATTTTTGGCTGTTAAGTCATCGCTGGGATGTCATTGATTCTGTAAGCGTTTGTTTGGAGATGGATGATAAAATCTATGAATGGGCGAAGATCAAGCCAACGTGGATCAGTTCTTATCACAATTGGCGTCGTCTTTCTTTGCCGCGCGAAGAGAGTATCATCCATCCCCGTTTATCCACTCTTGATGAACTGAAATGGAGTCTTACGCTTCATATACGCGAGGGGAATCTCGGCGAAATCTATACTTATGATGTAAGTGTGGATGAGATTACCCTTGCTACGCCTCAATGAGAAAAGGAGTTAGTCTTTTTCTAATTCCTTAACGTAGATATTTTTGAAATACAGGGGATTACCATGGTTTTGTAGTTCGATGGGACCTTGGTGATAGATGGGTTTATCACGTTCCCAATAGTTTTCCATAACTACGTTATCGACGACCAATTCCCCATTCAGATGAACGGTAACTCGTTCGCCTACCATCTTGATCTTAAGTGTGTTCCATTCGCCGACGGGATTGTCAGCGCACACTAAAGGCTTGGAAGGATGTTCTTTGTTATTATATAGGCCGCCGGAACCTTCGGGGTGTTCTTCGGGATCCCAAATTTGTACTTGGGGTGTACCACGCAAGTAAATGCCGCTATCCCCTTTTTCTCCGATTTTGTAATCAACATAAAAGATAAAATCTTTATAATCTTTCACCGTACAAAGATTTTGTCCTTTGCCATCGAAGATGATGATGCCATCCTTGACTTTCCAGTGTTTCTTCATCCGTTCGTTGGCTTTTTTTTGAGCTTCTTGTAATTCTTCTTTGGACATTTCCGCTCGTTTAACGGGGTTCTCGACCAAACCTTGCCAGTGGGTGAGGTCTTTGCCATTGAATAGCGCTTTGAAACCTTCGGGTGGGGTGTTGTCTTTCGCAATGGCAAAACTTGCGATTGCGAAAAGGCTGACAGCAAAAATTATGAGTTTCTTCATTGGTCTATCCTCCAGAAGTATTATGTTTTGATAAGAAAAATGTCTCATTGGAGAATGTAAAAGTCAATTGATGGGGAGGGATTTCGTGAAACATGAGATGAATGGTTTTGGAGTACAAGCCGGAAGGAAGAGGGGGAGGCTAGGCTTTCAGAAGGGGGCTTTGTGATACAATAAGAGTAAACATGGGAACATTGAATCTAGGCAATAAAAAAAGGTGGTTATGAAAAAGGAACAATCCGATTCTAACAATGCTGAAAATAACTATCAGCAGGTGATTCAGCATTTGGAAGAGGCGATGGCTCTCGTTGAAAAGAAATACGCGGAGGAAGGAAAACAGGATCCTACTTTGACGAAGTTATTTATTCATTTACGGGTGATTTATCAGTTAATGGGGGAAAATCGGGATATCTTGTTGAAAATTGGCGATAAGATGGGGCTTGAAGATTCCAACTCGGAAGTGCAAGATGCCGAGTTTGTGATCTGTGAGGAAGAGACGTTGATAGAAGAAGAGAACCGGCATGAGGAGGAAGCATAAAGAAGGGAAGGGGATTGGCTTGACCACTCTGGGCCACGGCGATACAGTCCTTAGTATGGCAAAGCACAAATAAATGTACTTTTAGGAATTTATTCGAAAGGATTTATGTGGGTATGACAACCGATACGGTCAAAGAAACAAACGTCAGTGATGTGGAAACCGTGCAATGGGTGCATAAAACCCGGGATCAGATTCTTCAAGAGATATCGAAAGAAATCATAGGGCAAAAAGACGTCATCGAGGAATTGCTGATTACCCTTTTTTCGGGAGGTCATGCCTTGATTGTCGGTGTCCCTGGCTTAGCGAAAACGACGTTGATCCGCACTTTTTCCCGCATTCTCGATTTAAAATTTCGCCGCATTCAGTTTACGCCGGATTTGATGCCCTCTGATATTACGGGGACGGAAGTCTTGCAGGAAAACCGCAGTACCGGGGAGCGTGAGTTCCGTTTCATTCAAGGTCCTTTGTTTGCTAATTTGATTTTGGCAGATGAGATCAACCGTACGCCGCCGAAAACTCAAGCGGCCTTGTTGGAGGCCATGCAGGAACATCGAGTGACAGCAGGTGGAAAGAATCATCCCCTCGATCCACCTTTCTTTGTTCTTGCTACGCAAAATCCTATTGAACAGGAAGGGACTTATCCACTTCCTGAAGCCCAGCTCGACCGCTTCATGTTTCAAATAAACATCGATTACCCTACGGAAGAGGAAGAAGCCTCGATCGTAAAAAATACCACCTCGGCTTATGAATCCGATCCACAGAAAGTGATTGCCAAGGAAGATATCCTTAAAATCCAGAACCTGATACGCCGCGTCCCTGTTTCTGAACAGGTTATTCAATATGCGGTTCGGATTGTGAAAGCGACTCGGCCTTCGACCGAGGGTGATTCTACAGGCAATGAAGATGTAAATCGTTATGTCTCTTGGGGAGCCGGTCCCCGTGCCTCTCAGTATTTAATTCTTGCGGGGAAAGTGAGGGCAATTCTCGCCGGGCGTTATAGCGTGTCGGAAGAAGATGTACGCAGCGTGGCTGAGCCGATTCTTCGCCACCGTATTATTACCAACTATCATGCCGAGGCGGATCGGGTTGATGTTCATAAGATTATCCAATCGGTTATACAAAACATCGCGGCATAATTAAATTGGCTTCGATAAGAAAACACCCCCCTTGCCTTTTTTTATGGGAAAAAGGGGGTGTTTTTGTTGATAGGCTCTTGACAAAAAAGGCCTATAATAAGATAATGACATGTAATTAGCTTATGGATTTATCAATAAACCTTAGGCTTGAATCGATCCATGAGCGCACATAAAAATTTTCGGCGATCGATAATATTTTTCTTCCCTAGTCAAGTATCCTTTTGGAAGCATTCGTTCACGATGCGTAGTTAATTTATCCGTAACGGACTACTTTTTCTCCCATTGCTTCTTAATAAATTGCAGTCCTTTTTGGGCGAGTTCATCCCTTGAAGAGAAAAGATCACGCCAAATGCAGGTGGCTGCAGCCAATTCTGGCAAAGCGCTTCCGAACGCTTCGATGGTGAGCCATCCATCGTATTTTAACTCTTTTAGGGCGCGGAAAACTTCTCCGAAACGGATGTGTCCATCGCCGGGAATGCCTCGATGGTTTTCGGAGACATGGACATGGGCAATTTGTTTGCCTGCGTCTTTCATGGCATTGACGATATTTTCTTCTTCGATATTCGCGTGAAAAGTATCCCACATAATATTAAAATAAGGATTGTTGACTTCGTTGGCCAAACGGCAGGCATCAGCGGTGGTGTTGATGAAGTAGGTTTCAAAACGATTGATGGCTTCAAGCGCTAATGGGATTTTTCTTTTTTGTGCCTCTCCGGCAAATTTGCTCATGGAATCCACTGCCCATTTCCATTCGTCATCAGTACGCGGCCGGCCGACAAGATGTCCTACCGGCGCCGTAAAGGGTCCAGCGATGACCTCAGTGCCTAAAATTTCGCATACGCCCAATGCTTTTTTTAGAAAGTTTACGGCTTTGCGGCGTTCATTCCCATTCTCACTGATGGGGCTTGCATCGGGGGGGACGCAAACCGTGGCGGTGCATTTGAGTTTGAGTCGGTCTAATTCTTTGCGCAAGCGTTTGGCTTGTTCGGGGTCGCATGAAAAGATGGGGAACTCGACACCGTCATATCCCATTACGGCTAAATGTTCCAAGATGGGGACATGTTCATCTGTAATCGTTGCACCCCAAAGTAGTAAGTTAATTCCAACTTTCATGATGTTTTCCTCCAGTATAGATATGTAAACTTCTTTTATCGTTCACGGTTTAAATCCAAATTTTCTTCGAGGAATTCTTCATTGATTGTGGATGGAACCCCATTCGAAGGGACGGGAACATGGGCGGTCCAATACAATGCGTTTAGGACAAATTTGCGGTAATTCTCATCCCCCCAATTGTTATGGTAGTGTCCTCCGGTGAAGCCAAAACCGCGCCCCCCATCTTCGCGTTTGGCGCACCAGGAGACGATTTCGTCTCGACCGGGATGTTCTTTGGCGGCTTGGGTTCCACGGGTGTCGTCAGGTGGAGCCGCAGTTAATAGAGGAGTGACATTTTCCATTTCAGGACGGAAACGTATGTTGTAGTACCATTCGTCTTTGAGGGTGAATGGTTCCACGCCGCGGGTGATGGGATGCTTCGGCAGTTCTTTAAATTTGGCTTCCCAAATGGGATTGGTAGAATAACCGGTTTCATAATAGCCGCCGATCCAATCCAGCATTTCTTGGGTGCCCGTGTTATTTTCAGGGTCCAGGGCGTAATGGAGAACACATAGGCCAACCCCGCGTTCCATGCAGGCACTCAATTGCTGCATGCTATTATTTTGAAGAAAGAAGTGGCGAGCGTTTCCATCCATGAAGATGAGAATGGTGTCGGGGTTATCGAAGGCGGAAGGATCGTGGGGCCATCCATCATGGTAGGTGGCGGCGATCATATCCTCATTTTGTTCCAGGCATTTTTTGAGAAGCAGGACTCCGGCGTTGTGTTCGTGTTGACCGTGCCCATGGCTGCGGGGGCCAGCGACCATGACGGCTTTCTTTTTGTGCTCAAGATTGTAGCGCTTTAGGCGTAGGTTTTTGAATTGCACTTTCATGGGCGGGCCGGAATGAAGTTGGAGAGCGAGAGAGCCAATATGGTCATTTTCGCTGCTTTGATTATCGATGACTTCTGACATGACATGGCCATTGATGATGTTCACGAGATGATTACCGCGGGCGATGATGGTATATTCATTCCAGTCTTCTTGCTTGACGTGAGACAGGAGTTCATCCGGGTCGGCGAATTGTTCTGTGGTTTTGTTGCCTTCTTCATCGATGATGGTTTTTTCTCCACGCATGGCGAGAGGACCGCGGCCATGTTCGTCGTAGGTCGCTCCTGTCCATTTTTGACCGGCTTCGAAGTCGGCTTGATAGCCCTCTACGTGCCAATGATCTTCAACTTGGCTGCGATATTGAACCCCCGAATTGCCATCGAAAATGCGATAAGAGAAACGGAGTTCGAAGTCATCTACGGGACCGAGTTTCCATTCGAGGAATTGATTTCTATCTCCGGGGAGATCTTCTGTTATTTCTCCCGTTATGGTTCCATCCTGGACCGACCAGTAGCGATAATCTCCTTCCCACCCGGAAAGATCTTTCTCATTAAAGATGGGATGAAAACCTTCTTCATTCTCGGAGGCATAGAGTAGAGGTGAAAGAAATGTAAAACAAAGAAGTAGTATTATCCAATGGCTCGTTCTTAAAAACATAAAAAGACCTCGTTATCCTATATTCTTAAATTGTCTTAGATTATCATAAAAAAAATGCTGTTGTTAGAGTAAAAGAGACGTGTTTTCGTTATTTTTAGGGGCTTTTTACTCGTAGTACAATGATTGATTCATTCAAGGAGGTTTTATGGACGCAGTTTTATTTGACATGGATGGGGTACTGATTGATAGTGAAACGGCTCATCAAAAAGCAGAGATTAGTACGTTGGCGATGTATGGAATAGGAGTGACGGTGGATGATTTGAAGGCCTATGCCGGCGCGAGCCGAGAGGCCTTGCAGGAAGGAATTAGCCGCAAGTACAACGTTGATTTGGATTGGAAAGAGTTTTTTCAGCGTAAAGACGAGATGCTCAAGCGTTTGTTTGATCATATACAACCTATGGAAGGTGTGACTGCTTTGTTGATGGATCTTAAAGCGGCTGAAATAAAACTCGGCTTGGCAACCAGTTCACAGCGATTTTTTAAGGATAAGGTATTGGAGAAATTTCAATGGCAGGATCTCTTTGAGGCCACCGTATGCGCCAATGATATTAACCGCAGCAAGCCTGATCCAGAAATTTTTCTGACTTGTGCAGAACGTTTGCAGGTGGATCCCCACCACTGCACTGTTATAGAAGATTCTGTGAATGGAGTCAAAGGCGCGAAAGCGGCAGGGATGTTCACCATCGCGATTACCTCGACTTTTTCCCGTGAGGAGTTAAGCGAGGCCGATCTGATTATTGATCGTTTTGGTGAATTAAATGCGGCGCGTATTCAAGAATTTGGGTGATTGCGCTCAGGGTAGGAGAATCATTGGATTATAAATTGAGTGTGAATCTCATGGGCAAAGTTATTGCGTTTTGAGAATAATAGGATATGAGAAACGATGAATGATAAAGCAGAATTTCTTCCGAAGGATTATTCCGGCTTAAAGGAAATCCAGCAAGCGTTTGACCATTATCAAAAGGAGGCGTTTCCTGCCAGGGGAGGGAATTTTTTTGCGTTAGAACTTAACGGGGAAGCGGGGGAACTCGCGAACCTGGAGAAAAAGATATGGAAAGGTCTTCCTGTCGAGCAGGAATCTTTGGAAGACGAAGCGGCGGATGTTTATATCGCTCTGATGAATTATGCCAACGCACGGAAGATTGACTTGGCCAAAGCGGTGCAAGCGAAAATGGAAATTATCGAAACCAAGCGCTCTAACCGCTTATAAATGGGTGTCTGACTTAATCAAAGGTAGGGGAATTTTTGTATTATTCTGGTTCCCCGAGTAATTGCCATCCCACGGGAAGAAGGAAACCAGCGAGGGCAATTTTTAGTAAATCTCCTATAATAAATGGATACAATCCAACGGCGAACACATTTTCATAACCAATGAAACTTGCAAGCCATAGAAGCCCGGGGATATAGATAATGATGTTCCCTATGAGCATGGCCAAAATGGCTGTTTTTATATTTCGGTCATGCCCCTTTTCCGCCAAATATCCCACGATATAAGCTGTAAAGACGAAACCGATGATATAGCCGAACGTAGGGGATAAAAGATAAGCCATTCCTCCTCCTCTGGCGAACCAAGGGAGGCCGGATAAGCCCATCAAAAGATAAGTGATCATGACACTGGCTCCCCTTTTTGCACCAAGCAGGGCACCGGCAAGGAGAACGATGAATGATTGCATGGTTATGGGAATCACCCCGATTTCGACTTTAAGTTTGGAACTAATTCCAGTGACAAGAGCAAAACTTAAAATAAGGGTGATTTCTTTGATCAAAGCGAGAGTTTTATTCTCGATTTTAGGGATAATTGTATCAATCAAGGTAACGTTTTTTGTTTGCATGGTTTTTCTATCTATTTTTTATGGATCTTAATAAGGTTAGATTTTAACGTATAATACCATACTCCACATCGATAAGCAATCCGTCAGATTTTACTCAATGATTTTCATGTATTTTTTTCTTTTAGTAAATATATAGGTGAATTTGAGACACTCTGATCGAATAGAAAGACAAGGAGGGATTTTTAGTAGATTACTTTATAAATACCCCCCCCGGGAAAATACCGGGGGGGTATTTGTATATAAAGTAGATTATAAAGAAAATAATTAGATGCCTTCAGGTCGTTCAATCTTGACTGTTTCGCCTTTATCCACGGCTTCTTGTCCACGAACACAAGAGAGTGCGGCGAGAGTGCCTCGAACGCCGTCACAGAGGTTGGGCGCATTGGCACGAATCGTATGGGCAAAGCCTTCGAGCTGCCAACGATAGGGGTCATAGGGTGAAAACTCACCAGCCCCGCCGCCACCAGTCGCTTCGGCACCGGTGTTATGGGCTTGGAAAGCGGCTCCACCGAGATCCTCTTGGGACATTTCAATTTTGGTGTCCTCACTGGCTTTTTTGGCTTTATCTTCGTCCCATCCATTTTCCCAGAAGAGGTAAGTTTCATTTTCGTTACTGAGAATGATGGTCGCGCGGGTTCCCATAATTTGTTCGTAGTAGTTGTCGAACCGGTTACTTTGAATAGCAGAATAAGTAACGGTGCGACCATTCGCATATTCATAGATAGCGTAAATGTGGTCATCGACGTCGCGGTCATCATCTTCATAACCACGATAGTCGAGCATGCTTTCGGTATTTTCAAAACCCTGGTACATTGGTAAGAGATCCTGGTTGCGTTGAGTTTTATAGCGTCCACCGGAAGCAGAAACGGAGATGGGGGCTTGGTCTTTCCCGTTTTCGTCATGGAAGAACCAATTAGTAATGGCCAATTGGTGACTTGCTAATTCAGTCCACATTCCGCGGGAAATGGGGTCATACCAGCGCCAGTTAACAAGTTGCTGGTGGTTTTCAAAACCGTATTTGGTGGGATCCATAGCCAGCAAGTCTTGTTTGAGGTCACGGGTTTCTCCGTTGACTTCATAGTTCCGGTTGACGTGAATCCAATAGTTCCAGTCAGTATTGCGGTGCCATAAGGCGCGAATGTGATAAACATCACCTAAAAGACCATAGGAGAACATACGATAAGCATCCCAGTAGAGGGGATTATAAAAACGTTGGTGTCCCACTTGAAGGTTGAGATTCTTTTCACGGGCCAACTGCACCATTTTTACGCATTCTTCGACTTGGTAGGCCATGGTTTTTTCGGTGAAAACATGTTTGCCTGCTTCCAGGGCTTGGATAGTCATGGGGCCGTGGAATTTGAGCGGGGTGGCGATGATAATCGCTTCGACTTCGGGATCATCCAACATTTGCTCGTAGGATTCATATTCTTTTGGATTCGGTGAATGGCCGGCGTTTTTGATTAAGTCTTTGCCTTGAAGTAAATTATCTGGACGAATGTCATAAAGTCCAACGATGTACAAGTATTTGGGGGTAGCCTGACTAATGAGGACCCGGCCTTCCATGCCGGTTCCGATGACAGCGGCTTTAACGGGGCCGGCGTTTGTTGAGGTTAAGGCAAAAGCGCCGACTCCGGGCAGGGTAGCCACAGCCTTTAAAAAGTTCCTTCTACCAATCGCTTTCTCTGCTGGTGTTAACTGCATGATTCCTTCCTTTCGCTTCTATCGAGAGTTGCTTTTTTAATATTTACTTAGGTTGCAGGTTGAACTTCTGCTTCTGTTTCTGTCTGAGCTGTACTTTGTTCCTTCCGGCTAAAGAAAAATTGGCGGATGAGGGGATCAAGACCGACGGAGTGTCCTGAATTTACTGGTAGCAGTGCCAAAAGGGCCAACAATTCCACTAAATTCTTATTCACTACCATGTAATTCCCTTCTGTACCGATCATGAATTGCCCTGTCCATTGCGCGTGATGCAACCAAGTTTCAAATTGTTGCCAAGGGGAGACGTTGTTTTGAAGAGCGGTTTGCATTGTTTCGGGAGTGACATATACATATTCCCAGGGGGGCGCCGCTACGTAAAACATAGCGAGAAGTGCGATCGCGCCCAAAATGGACAAGCGAGTGAATAGACCCATCATTAATCCAAGGCCGACGAGGAAGAGAGCCCAAGGCATAAGGGTGTCCGTAAGGGCCATTAACGTTTCATTCTCCCCAATTTGCTGAAAATAGGGTGCTAGTGGTCCCCATGATCCTAATAAATAACCGGAAGCTGTCCAACTAGGGTTAGCCAGCTTAACCCAGCCTTCACGAAGGAAGTGCCATCCGATTCCGATGCGCAGCAAGACGAAGAAGAATTGCTGCACGCTTGTTAAGTTGTAGCGAGGTTCTTTGTTCGACACGATGTTTGAATTACCTCCACACAGTCTTCACTAAGGTTTGATATGATCACTTCCCGTTGGCTTTCTGTTGCAGCCGTGGGGATGATGACCACACCGACATCCTTGTGATTTTCACAATATTCGAGGGTTTTCTCAACCCCCATCACACAAAACGCGGTAGAAAGTGATTCCGCGGTTGCGGCATCTGGTGCTACCACGCTTAGGCTCAGAATTTTGCTGGATGGCCATCCTGTACGAGGATCGAGGATATGGCCATACCGTTTCCCTTTATAAATGAAGTATTGCTCTTCGCTTCCAGAGGAGGAGAACCCTTTATGACGGAGATGTAATTTCGCGAGCGGGGTGGTTTCTTCTTCAAAGGGATTGCGAATATCGATTTGCCAAGCCTCTTTCCATGCGGGAGCGCCACAGGCAAGGGCACTGCTGTAACCTCCATTGAGCAATACATTCCGTAATCCTCGTTGTTGAATAATTTTCTTTGCGTAATCCAAAGCCAGCCCTTTGCCCAGACTGGCGGGAGTAATTTCAACGCCTTCGCGTTTAAAATGAACGGTTTTGCGTTCTACATCCAGCTCTACTTGGTCCATGCCTACTTTCTTTAGAGCAGCGTCGAGGTCTTCTTGATGAGGAATACGTCCATTGCGGCTAAAAAAGCCCCAGCATCGTGCCAAGGGAGTACTGGTTATATCGAAAGCACCTTCCGTCTCTTCATAGAATTTTTTCCCCAATTGGAGGAAGTGGAATATCTCATCACTTACAGGTACAGCTTCGAAAGGCGCCCGTTGGTTGAGTTCTTTTAATTCACTGCGGCCTTGCCATATATTGAGCAGCATATCAAATCGATCGATTTCATCCAAGGCCAACATGCCAGTTTCGTGAGATTTTACATCTTCGCTGGACGGGAAGATGATTTCGAAACAAGTTGCCATAATCTCACGTTTCATATGGACATAGGTGCGATCGAGCCCCAAAAAGGCGAGCGGTTCTTTTAAATCGATCGTTTCCAACACACGATCGATCATTTTCTTCATATTGCGAGAAACGAAGTCTCTTCGGTTAGCAAGAGGCGGGCGTACCAAAGGATTTGCCTTTCGTTTAGTTGAGGTCCACGGTTGCTGTTCCATAATTGCACCATTATTATAGTTCATATATTCCTAGTTCGTAAGAATGACAATCCGTCTTTCGTAGAAAGTTAATTCTTTTTCATTTTTTTTCTCAAGTCTAATTATATTTACAAAAGGTAATACGAAAAATATGAAATCTTCTATGAGTCTTGCTAAAACAGCACCGATTTTAAGCCAAGTATTATCGCGTTTACGCTTTTTATCTATTTATTCGGAATTAGCCAAGGCCCGGCTAACATTTTTAGTGCTTGTCACCACTTTTGTTGGCTTTTTTATGGCGGTAGAAAGTTCGTTTCGTTTTTCTCTCCTATTATTTACTTTGGTTGGAACCACCTTAACCGCTGCGGGAGCCAATGGATTAAACCAGTGGTGGGAAATTCGTCGCGACGCGAGTATGGAACGTACCCAGGGACGTCCTCTTCCCACGGGGCGTTGTGGTCGGCATCATGCCTTTCGGTGGTCGCTTTTTTGTGTCCTTTTTGGTGTACTGCTTTTATGGGGATATGTCAATGCCTTGACAGCCTTATTGGCATTAAGTGTTGTCTTTATTTATGTATTCATGTACACACCGCTTAAACCGATTACGCCTTTATGTACATTGGTGGGAGGCGTTTGCGGGGCGATCCCCCCGATGATGGGATGGACGGCGGTGACCAACAGCCTGTCTTATCAAGCCTGGTTATTGGGGGCTTTGTTGTTTGTTTGGCAAATCCCGCATTTTTTGTCTCTGGCTTGGCTTTACCGGGAGGATTACGAACGTGGTGGATTTTGTATGCTTCCGATGTTGGATCCGCAGGGAAGAATGACGTGCAATGTAATTTTGGTCTATAGTCTTGCGTTAATTCCAATCGGATTGGCCTTTTATTTGAGTGGAATGGCGAGTTGGATTTATGCGGCGGTGGCGTTGTTTATGGGAGTGGCCTTTGTTATCTTGGCTGTACAACTTTATATATATCGAGATCGCATGAATGCGCGAAAGTTATTTCTCGCTAGTCTTCTTTATCTTCCTCTTCTTATGGGCTTTATGGTTGCAGACCGTGGGGAGTCAATGACGCCTCGATCGTACCCCTCAAATGAATCACAAAGAGTTATGGCATCCGATAACGCTTTGATCTTGCCTTTGGAAAACCGAAACCCCTCAAATCAATCGATTGAAAAAAAATAGTCCATGATGGAATCAGCTAGACACCCTTTTCTGAAAACCACACTTTTCTTTTTGGGACTTATTCTCCTTGTTACTGGTTTTCTCGTTTGGCGAATGGTAATATTGCTGCCCTCGTATGATGGAGCGGTGCGTGGGGATGGTGAGAATGTTGATTCCTATGGTTATAACTTAGAGCCTTTGCTGGTAGATAAGGATGTGTTGGTTGCCGCAGGTATCCCAAAAAATGGGATTACATCATACGATGACCCCAAATTTTATACACCCCAAGAGATTGAAAAATTGAACAAAGAACAGCGTGGGAAAGTCTTGGTTTCCTCCGACCGGGTGATCGGAGTGAGCCTTGGTGGAGAAAGCCGGGCTTATCCCTTGCGATTTATGAACTTACATGAAATTGTTCATGATACAGTCGGAGGAGAACCTGTTGCAGTCACCTATAATCCTCTTTGTGATAGTGCGGTGGTGTTTTCGAGACGGGTTGGAGATGAAATTCGGGAATTTGGGGTTAGTGGATTATTGTACAACTCCAATTTGTTGATGTACGATCGTCATCCTGAGGAAGAGAGTTTATGGAGCCAACTGCTGGGCAAAGCCATTGCCGGGAAAGCCGCCGAGAAGGGAATGGAATTAGCAATTTTTCCTGCCCAATTGACCCACTGGTCACGCTGGCTGGAGGCTCATCCTAAGAGCAAGGTGCTTGCCCCCCATCCTGCGAAGAAAAAACAATATACAAAAATATCCTTCCGACCTTATTTTGGCTCAGAAAAACTACGTTTTCCTGTACATCCTCTCCCATCGAAAGAAGATGGGCTATCGTATAAAAGCCGAATCGTGGCTTTGAGGCTGACGGATAGCTGGTTTCCATTCGCGTATAAAACGATTGCTGAACAATGCGCGATGGATGGAGAATGGGAGGTAGAACTCGAAGGTAAGAACTTTGCTTTTTTTTATGACGACGACCCGGAAATCGTAGAAGTTCGTTCTTTGGATGACGGGAACTACGACATCATACATAGCTTCTGGTTTGCTTGGTATGCCACTCATCCGGAAGTGGATCTTGTTATACCGTAAGAAGGATGAGGAACATCACCAGCCAAACGATTCCCAGAAAATGCCAGTACATCGTACAGTATTTTATTCCACCGAAATGAACTGCATTGTATACATTGTTATAAGCGCGGAGAGCGGTGATTAACAAGGGAATGAGACCACCGAGCACATGAACCGCATGCAAACCGGTTAAAAGATAAAAGGTAAATGCGTACAGATTTGTGCTCATAAGAAATTCGGCTTGTACAAGATGATACCAATTCCATGATTGCATTATCAAAAAAATGAACCCTAAGAGTAAGGTATAAAGTATGTTTCGTTTCAATGCCGCTTGTACATTTCTTTGGACGGCGTTGCATGCTTTTTGCATTGTGAGACTGGATAGGATAATGAGCAGAGTGCTGAGCCACAGCCCCTTGGGTAAAGCGGGCATTCCAGCAGGCGGCCATTGATCTGCTTGGAAGCGAATGACGAGATAGCCTAAGATCGAGGCTGCGAAGAGCATCGAGAGGGAAGCCAAAAAGAGGGTCATACCGAGTGTGCCCATCTCGAGAGGAGAAGAATTATTATTGCCTTGAGGGTGGGTGTTATGGTTTTGTTTCATGATGCTTCATTGATCCAAGGCGCGTAATCTTCCATCAAAAGAGGTTGATATTCCAAAGTGTCATACAGGGCTAGGATAATAAACAGTGCTACGAAGGCTAAAGAAATAATAAAAATAAAAGCATTAAATGGGTGATCATAAAGTAAATGCATGAAGAAGAGGACAACCAAAGATGCCTTTACCGTAGCAATAACCATGGCAATGATCAAATTCCATTGGCCAAGGTCTATATAAGTGACCGCCACGGTGAGATAAGTTAATACCATTAGACTTAACCAAACAGCGAGAAGTATCCATATAGGCATGACGTGACTGACGGTTTTATGGTGATTCTGATGGTTGGATGACATCGACGTTTTCTCCTCTTTTGATTAGTGAATCAAGTAGAGTAAAGGAAATAGATAGATCCAGATTAAATCGACTAAGTGCCAATAGAGACCCACAAAATCCACAGGAGTATAGTATTGGGGGCCAAAATGCCCTTTTATGGAGCGGAATAAAATCCAGGCAATGCATATCATGCCGACGATAACGTGTATGGCGTGCAGGCCGGTCATAGTAAAGTAGATGCCGAAGAAGATATGAACATTGCCAGGCTCTTCTTCAAAGGTGTGTGAATCTTGGTCAGCACTTTCCTGGGCAAGACCGCTTGGGCCGATCGCTGCAGAGGTAAATTGACTACGTACCTCGGTGCTTGTGGTTACGGACTCTGTACCGGAGGAAAGGTTCTGGTCAGAGGATACGTCTTGAGTTGCAGCGGTCGGGGTAGCCGAACTTGGGGTCGATGAAGCGATGGTTTGGCTGTTTGTTGCTGCATGGGTTTGATCCTCAGCGGATATGTTGTTATGTTCCGGCTGAGAAGAAGTTTTCAGGTTTCCAGTGGCTTCATTGACGGTGGCAGCCATGGCTTCTTCATCCTGGGGATGGCTTGGTTGCTCTTCATAGGTTTCTTCGTGATGCTGTGGGTCGTAGCGGGTTCCCCATAATAGACCATCTTTCCATTTGTGTTCATATTCGACATATTTAATGCCTAAGAAGATAAACCCACAAAACAAGGTGACAGCCAACAAGGTGATGAGTTGTTTTTGTTGTCCCAGTTGAGAAGCACGTACTGCCCAGGCCATGGTTAAACTGCTGAAAATCAAGACCGCGGTATTGATTCCGCCCAAAGGGATATCGAGGTATTTATGAGCGTAGATAAAGATTTCTGGATGGTTGCTTCTGTAAACGGCATAGGCGCAAAAAAGTCCGCCGAACAGAAGGATTTCTGTCGCTAAGAACAACCACATCCCCAATTTTCCCGATTCAAATTGTTGTTCGGGAGTGTCAAAGTGGTGTTGCAGATAGGGTGAATGTTCGTGTTCCTGATTTGGCTCTCTCGAATGCGACGAATTTTCCATTGAAGGCACCTCGTATTGAACTATTCGAACAATTGTTATTCAGTTCGTTGTTGTAGAAGGTTGCTTGTAACGATAACCGTTGATTTCGGGATCATATTTCCATGAAGTGAGGTCGTAAGGATCGTCCACAGTGGGTGGCTCGCTGAAGTTATGATGCGGAGGTGGTGAACTGCAATGCCATTCCAACGTGTTCGAACCCCAAGGATTCGCAGGGGCTTTGATCCCTCGGAAAAGAGAGATTAATAGAGTGATGGCTGCGAGGAGAAAGCCTGCTGCTTGAATGAAAGCTCCACCTGAAGAGAGGAGATGGTAGAGGAAGAATTCCTGGTCGTAATTAAAATAGCGGCGTGGCATTCCCTGGCTGCCCATTACAAATTGGGGAAAGAAGGTCATGTTAAAGCCAATGAAGATTAGCAGGCAGGCAAGGCGTCCCCAATTTTCGTTATAGCGCAGACCAAATATTTTAGGCCACCAGTAATGGAGTCCCGCAAGGAAGGCAATGACAGCCCCGAACATGACGTAATGGAAATGTGCTACTACGAAGTAGGTGTCATGAAGGTGGACATCGGTAGCCAGTGAACCCAAATGCAGTCCTGTCAGGCCGCCGATGCCAAAAAGAAAGATAAATGTAAGTGCGTAACACATAGGGGTATCTAAGATGATATTGCCTTTATACATGGTGGCCAGCCAATTAAAGACTTTGATGGCAGAGGGAATCGAGACACTAAATGTGAGTAGGCTGAAGATGGTGTTCATCACTGGGGATTGGCTGCTGGTAAACATGTGATGTCCCCAAACCAGAAAGCCGAGAATAGCAATCGCGATGCTGCTGAAGGCGATGAATTTGTAGCCGAAAATGTGTTTACGGCTAAAGGTGGGGATGACCTCGCTGATGATTCCCATTGCGGGAAGAATCATAATATAAACCGCGGGATGGGAATAGAACCAGAAAAAGTGTTGATAGAGCACAGGATCGCCGCCAAGATTGGGATCAAAGATCCCAATCCCCATAGCACGCTCGATGATTAAGAGTAAGACCGTGATGCCCAAAACCGGTGTGGCTAAGACCTGGATGATGCTGGTTCCGTAAATTGCCCAGAGAAACAGGGGCATTTTCATCCACGTCATTCCTGGTGGACGTAATTTATGAATGGTTACGATGAAATTTAGGCCGGTAAAGATGGAACTAAATCCAAGGACAAAAACTCCCAAGGTGATTGCGATAACACTGGTGCTGGTGGTGGTGCTGTAGGGAGTGTAAAAGGTCCAGCCCGTATCCACGGCTCCCGTAAGGATGGAGAACACGGCGAAAAGGGCACCGAATATATAGAGGTACCAACTGGTGAGGTTTAAACGCGGAAAGGCTACATCTTTCGCTCCCAACATGATGGGAAGGACAAAATTACCTAGGGTCGCAGGCACGCCGGGAATAATAAACAAGAAGATCATGATCGCCCCGTGCAGAGTGAAGATCTGATTATAGGCATCCGCCGAGACGATTGTCTTATCGGGCGTGAGCAATTCGGTTCGAATGAGCAGTGCCATTATTCCACCCAGTAAGAAGGCGGATAGGATTGAGATGAGATACAATACTCCGATACGCTTGTGATCAAGCGTCAGTACCCATGACAAAAACCCTCGGCCGTGGGTCAAATAATTGTCTCCATGTTCTTTATGAGCATAAAAAGAATCTTGGGTATCTGTTTTGTTATGAGACGAGTTATTCAAAACTACTGTGTCACTCATTGTTTTCCGCCTCTTCTTTGTTTAAAGATTTCAAGAAAGCAATAATGGCGTCGATTTCCTGATTGGTAAGTTTTCCTTGATAGGTTTGCATCGCGGCTTCGAAGCCTGCATGAATTTTCGCATTGGGTTCAAGAATGGACTCTCGTGCATAGTTCTCATCAAACAGTACCGATCCGCCGCTTTTTAAGGGAACTTGCTTGCCCCAAGCTTCTTTGAACGTGGGACCGGTGCTGGCAGTTCCATCGGTGGTATGGCACTGTTTACATCCGGAAATGTTATAGAGTCTTTCTCCGGCTTCTTCGGGTGGGAGTTCTTTTAAGAAATCGGAGGCATCCCGCAGCCATTTATCAAATTCGCCGGGTTGGTGTACAACTACTTGGGTGGTCATATCCGAGTGGCCGGTACCACAATATTCTGCACAATATAGAGGGAAGGTGCCTTCTTTGGTTGCCCGGAACCAAGCGTAGGTGTAGCGTCCCGGTACCGCATCCATTTTGACCCGAAAGGCGGGGATAAAAATACTGTGGGTGACATCCTCTGAAATAATTACCAGTTTTACGGGACGGTCGATGGGTACATGAAGTTCAGAATCCATGTGGCCGGTAGGATACTGGAAGAACCAGTTCCATTTACGACCGTAAGCATTAATTTCATAGGCGTTGGCAGGGATCACCGTATTATCCATGTAGGCGGTAAAACCGAAATAGAAGATAATTAAGACAATGATGGTAGGAATCCCGCTCCAAGTGAGTTCAAGCCATAGACTGTGATTGGGAGTGGCTTGTTCCTTATGTCCTTCGCGCCGTCGATAGACGAAGATGAAGACAATCATTAAGGTGACAATCAAGAAGAAGAAAAAGATTCCCACCCATGTGATGAAGTAAAAAACAAAATCGACGGTTGATGCTGTATCCGATGCCTGAGGCGGTAGCCAAAAAGAGCCAGAAGATTGAGTTTGTATTTGGTTTGTATAATCACGAAAAGATGACCAAGGCATGATTAATCCTTTTTTTACTGTTTATCCGCTTGATGATAGAAACAATACAATCGGTTCCTTTCACAAAGTAGTAGTAAAAATCGTAATGACGAATCCATTGAATTTTTAATGTTTGAATTAAATACCACATCTTTCTAGGCTTGTAGTTGTTTCTCCCATTGTCTTTTTCTCCTTGCGTCACGGATCCAAAGGGTCGTAAGAACGATTCCCAGGACAACGACGGTGATACCCCCTCCAAGCCGCATGATGTTCATGGCTAAGGGAGCGTAACGGTTGGTGGAAGGGTCATAATGGAAGCATGTGAGGATGAGTCGATCTATGGTGCTTCCAATTTTACCTTCTGAGGCTTCCACTAATGAAAGCCGAAGGGTTTGGGGATCGTAGTCGATGCCGTAGAGATAGCGTGAAAGGGATCCTTCGGGTGTGCTTATGAAGAGGGCGGCAGCGTGGGCATATTCCTGCCGCTCTTCATTATATTTGTAATTAAATCCTACGGCCGAGGTTAGTTTTTTGATTTGCGACTCACGTCCGGTGAGAAAGTGCCATCCTTGATCTGCACCAGGACGTCCGTACTCGCGCAACAAGTTTTGTTTTTTTGTTTTTGCCAATCGGGGTGTTTCTAAGGGGTCAAAACTCACGGTGATGATCTCAAAATCATCACCCACGGTCATTTTTATTTCTTTCAACGTCTCAAGCAGGCTTTCGAGTATTACACCGCAGAGCATGGGGCAGCGGAAATAGACGAGGGTTAATATCACAGGTTTATCGCCATCGAAGTAGCGGCTTAGTTGGACTTCTTGATCTTCTGAATTTTTGAATTGGAGTTCTAATGGAATTTGGGTATTAAGTTTTTCTTCAATCTCTACTCCTGTAACTTCTTCGGGAGTGTCATCCAATCGCTGTGCTGAAGCTGGTTGGAGCCATGACAATCCCAACCCCAGGACACAGAGACAAATTATCCATGGGAAAAGTGATTTGTGTGAATTCATGGTTATCGTCCCTTTATACATGATTTGATATATCTATTTAGTAATGATTATAGCAGTACGTAGAGAAAATTGTATTTTCGCAAAGCAGCCGAGACCATGCGAATCCGGACTTTAATTCCAAGGGCTACTGGTTTTGGTTTTGATCTTCTAAGACGAGTTCCATCGCACGGTCGATCGGAATGGCTACGGTATTATTATCTTGGTCGATCCAGCGATAGCTGTTGAGGATTTCTTGTTGATTGGCACGGAGATTCTTAAGTTCTTCTGACTCTTGGTTGACAACTCGTTCTTGATAAATTTGTTCGTAATAGTGATAAAACCAGGCTTGTACGGCAACAATAATAATGAATATCAGTAATGCGGAGATAATGCCGATCAATACGATTTTGGGCGTGTTTAAGTCATCTCGAGATTGCTGCATGATACAACCTTTTTCTTTTATCCATGATTTTTATCGTTATGCATTTTCGAAGGTTATAGATTCCTCTAAGCGAGGATCTTTTAAGGGAACCAATGCTTTTCCCCTGGCGATTTTGGCGGTGGATGCAAGGAACAAGCCGCCGATACCGAGGAAGCACCCAAGGTCTAATAAATGCAGAGGGACTTTATCAGCACTGAATTCAGGCATGATCAGCCAATAAAGATCGACCCAATGCATAACCAGCATCCATGCCGCCCAAAAAGCGAGAAAAAGGCGGCGGCGTTTAGGATAGCGAGAAAGCAGCCCCATGAAGGGAATAACAAAATGGGCTGCGATAATCAAGATGCCGATGTAGCCCCATTGTTGTGTCCCTTCCAAACTGGTACGGCGGTAGACCCAGCCGGTTTCTTCGGGGATATTGCCATACCAAATGAGCATATATTGGGAGAAAGCGATATAAGCCCAGAAGAAGATGAAGGCAAAGAGCCATTTACCGAAATCATGATAATGTTCTATGGTAATGGAATTACGTAATATACCTTCTTTTTGAAGGAGGTAAATCGCCAAGCAGAGAAAGGCGAAAAAGCCTACGATGCATCCCGAGAAGTAGTAAACGCCAAAAATAGTGCTAAACCAATGGGGATCGAGAGACATGAGCCAGTCGAAGGAAGCGAAAGTTACAGTGAGTGCGAAGAGGATCATGCCAGGGGCGCTTATTTTTTCCATTTTCAATGTTATTCGTTTATCCCCGTTTTGATCTTGCTCGACCGAGCGGGTTAGGAAGTAATTGGCTAAATACCACCAAACTGCAAGATAGAAGAGAGAACGCACCATGAAGAAGGGGATGTTCAAGTAAGGTTTTTTCCATTGCAGCAAATGATCATGGGCGACGTTCTCTGGTACCGACCAGGGATAAAGATAGCTCAATCCGAGGAAGATGGGAATAAACAAGATGGCGAATAAGGGAATGTTTGCTGCCAGGATTTCTGCCACCCGGCGCACCACGACACTCCATCCAGAGCGAGTGAGATGTTGTAAGGCGACAAAGAATAAGGCGCCAAGAGAAATGCTTAGGAAATAGGAATAATTCACCAAATAACTAAATAAAAAGCGTTTCGTTCCTTCTTCCATCAAGAAAGAGAAGGAATAAGAGAGAACCAAGGCAACGATACCGGCGAGGCCACAGATTTGGAACAGTTTGAGTCCCAAACCTTTTAAATAGGTTTCGCTTTGATTGATATGTGGGGTTTCCATGGCTGTATTCAAGGATCGTTCTCCATTATTTCAAATCTTCGCGGTATTCCTGCGGTACATCATCAATGTTGGCGTTTTGGCTTTTTTGTAATGCCCGGATATAGGCTACGATTGCCCAGCGATCTTGTCCTGGGATTTGGGACCTATAAGCCGCCATATTGCGTATTCCATGGGTGATTGTGTTGAAAAGATGTCCTACCGGCCGTTCACGTACTTGATCAGTGTGATAGGAACTAGGAGGCACCCAAGTGCCTTCTTGTAAGGCTTCTGCGCGTTTGCCGATAATTCCATCGCCATAGCCGGCGAGGCCGTGACACATGGCGCAGAAGATTTCGTAACGTTCTTGACCGCGTTGCAAGAGCGGCTGGGTGACCTCGATAGGGAATTCTTCAATGAATTCGCCGCCTTGCTTGCCCGTCTGATAGGCTTCATCAGCGATCAATGATCCTCTTGCTACCGTGCCTGGGATTTCAGGACGCATGGCACGCCGATCAGCGAAAAGGCGATTGTAATTCTGCGTTTTAAATTTCGGTTGATGATCCATATCGTGGATGATATGGGTTTTGGGTCCCGAGAATTTAACCGCCCTGGCTCGAGCGATGAGTACAACCGGAATGATAGCAAGGATCACAAGGACTAAGGCGGCGATGTAAAACGGTTTTGGCATGATTAATCCTCCACGGCTTCTACGGTGGTACCGCCCAATTGGTTCACGAATTCCGGGGTTTTTTCTTTGTCGAATTTAGGATCCGACGCTTCAATATAAATAAAGAAGCGGTCGGTGGTCGCGCGTAAAAAACGTTCATTGCTAAACAAGGGATGATAAAGCTGTGGGAGACCGTTAAGCATGAATAGAGCCCCGACGGTGGCAAGAGCACTGAAGAGAATCGTAAGTTCGAAGGCAATGGGAATGTTCGCAGGGAGACTCCAAAACGGTTTCCCGCTAATAATGATGGGGTAATCGACTGCATTCATCCACCATTGCATGAGAATGGCTACGGCCAACCCGAACAATCCTGCACCGAGTACGATCCAAGGGAGGATGGTAGGACGGATGCCCATGGCGTCATCCATCCCGTGCAGGGGCAGGGGACTATGGGCGTCCCATTCAGAGTACCCTTCATCGCGTACTTTTTCGCATGCTTTGAGCAAGGATTCACTGGTTTCGAATTCGACCAAGTATCCATGCAGTTTTTTTTCTTCATTCATGACGTCAAACCTTCGAATTTACGGTTCGATTTATTGTTTTTCTTCTTTTTCGCCCCAATATTCAGGTTCATGGGCATGAGGGATATCTCCGTGATAGTCCCCTACACCGCGATGGACTCCGTGGCGTAAATGGGCTTGGGGCATTACGGTTTTCACTTCGGCCATGGCCACGATGGGCAAGAAACGTAGAAATAAGAGAAATAGAGTGAAGAATAGACCGAAGCTGCCTACAAATGTTAAAATGTCAACCCAAGTTGGGCTGTAGTAATCCCAGCTGGATGGGATAAAATCTCGACTTAGAGAACTGACGACAATAACGAAACGCTCAAACCACATGCCTACATTAACCAGAATGGAAATAATAAACATAAGCCAAGGAGTGGTTCGGAATTTGCGGAACCAGAAGACTTGAGGCACAAGAACGTTGCATGTAACCATTGTCCAGTAGGCCCAGGCGTATGGACCAAAGGCGCGGTTAATGAAAGCGAATGATTCGTAAGGATTGCCTCCATACCAGGCGATGAAAAATTCCATGGCGTAGGCATAGCCAACCATTGATCCCGTGACCAGGATGATTTTGCTCATGTTTTCCAGATGACGCAGGGTAATAATTTCTTTGAGGCCAAAGATATGACGGGCGGGAATGATCAGAGTCATGACCATAGCGAACCCGCTAAAGATCGCCCCCGCTACGAAGTAGGGAGGAAAGATGGTGGTATGCCAGCCGGGAAGTTGTGATACGGCAAAATCAAAGCTGACGACCGAGTGAACGCTGAGGACCAAGGGAGTCGCCAAGGCAGCGAGGATCAAGTAAGCCGCTTCATGACGGTGCCAATGCCGGTGAGAACCACGCCACCCCATGGCTGCGATTCCATAGGCAATCTTGCGAATTTTTGTTTTGGCGCGGTCGCGGAGAGTGGCTAAATCGGGGATCATACCTACATACCAGAACATGATCGAGACAATCGCGTAGGTACTAACGGCGAAAACGTCCCACAGCAAGGGGCTACGGAAGTTTGGCCACATTTGCATTTGATTGGGATAAGGAGCGAGCCAATAGACCACCCAGATTCGGCCTACGTGGATCGCGGGGAAGATGCCCGCGCAAGCAACCGCGAAAATGGTCATGGCTTCGGCAAAACGGTTAATGCTTGTTCTCCATTGCTGACGGAGTAGGAAAAGAATGGCAGAAATCAAGGTACCCGCGTGGCCAATTCCTACCCAAAAGACAAAGTTGACAATCGCCCATCCCCAGGCAACCGGGATATTTAACCCCCAGACACCCACACCCACAGAGACCAAATAAGCGATCATAGCGAAGAGTACCATGAGGAAGAAAGAGGAGATTCCGAACGCAATATACCAAGCTCGCGGGGGCTTCTCCATCTCTGTGATGCGGCAGACTTTTTCGGTAACCGATGTGAAGTCATTATCCGCCGTCACTAAGGGTGCACGTTGAGCGGGATCGTTATGGGTGTTATCAATTTCTTTGCTAGGATTGATGGCTGTCTTCATGAGTATCTTTTGCTTCGCTTGAATCGACTAACTCCGGATTAGGATTTTTGAGACGAGCCAGAAACGCGGTGCGTGGTTTGAGATGGAGTCCTTCCAAGGTGTAATAGGAGCGATCCGCGTCATGTTTCTTGCGAACTTGGCTGTCTTGGTTATTTAAATCACCAAAAGTAATGGCTTGAGTAGGGCATGTCTGCGCACATGCGGGTACTACTTCACCATCTTCGATAGGCCGACGTTCATTCTTGGAATCGATTTTGGCCTTTTGGATACGCTGTACGCAGAAAGTGCACTTCTCCATGACTCCCCGGCTACGAACCGTCACGTCGGGATTGAAAGCCATTTTTACAGTATCTTGTAAGCCTTTGTTATAATTGAAGAAATTAAAACGACGAACTTTATAGGGGCAATTGTTGGAGCAATAGCGGGTTCCTACGCACCGGTTGTAAACCATCAGATTGAGCCCATCATCGCTATGGACTGTGGCAGATACGGGACACACTTGCTCGCAGGGAGCATTTTCGCAATGAACACAAGTCATGGGCTGGTGGGCTACTTCGGGAGTTTCTGGGTCTCCCTTGAAATATCGATCTACTCGAATCCAGTGCATTTCACGCCCGTTGTGGACTTGCTCTTTACCGACTACGGGGATGTTATTTTCTGCTTGGCAGGCGATGACACACGAATTGCAGCCGATACATGAATTAAGGTCAATGGCCATGCCCCATTTATTGTCTGAATATTCGTGTTCTTTCCATAGGGGATGGACTTCGTGGTGTCCATCACTATGTTTTGCAAATTCAGGGTGTTCTAAATATTCCTCGACCGTGGCTTCTTTGATGATCTCATCAATTCGGCGAGCGCGTTCCTGCAAGCCCGTAATGTCGATGGCATGATGATCTTGGGTCATGGCTAAGGTATAGGGACGCTGGGAGAGATTTTCCACTTTGGCGCCGGTAGAAAATCCCATGGAATCTGTAGTGCGGAGTTTATACGTATTAAATCCTACTCCATCACCGACCCGACCGGCGGCCCTGCGTCCATAGCCAAGAGGGAGGCCGATGGAATAAGGGGCTTGTCCCGGCATAATATAGACGGCGATTTCGCATTGATACCCACCGCGTGTGATTTTGATCCTATCACCGTTGGAAAGTTCCAGTTCTTCGGCAGTTTTGGGAGAAAGGAGGGCAGCGTTATCCCATGCGATTTTCGTATGAAAATCAGGCAGCTCTTGGAGCCATCCGTTATTGGCAAAACGTCCATCATAGACTTTGGCGTCTTGGAAAAAGGTAATTTCAAGATTTTCAGAAGTGTAATGATGGGGTTTATCCGAAATTTGATATATAGAGCGATCGAGCGAATGATAATCTAATTGATATGAGGCTGGTTTGAATTCTGAACCTTTCATGCATCCGTCATGCAATAATTTCGACCAGGATTGATCAAAGGTTTCTTTGCCAAAGTGTTGCTTGAAGGTTCGCTGAACGATTTCATGTCCTTCTTGTGAGGAGTCGTTATTCAAGATGGCAAGTAATTCGATAAAAGTCTTACCTTCGTAAAGTGGGCGAATCAATGGTTGTTGGGAGGTAAGGGTCCCATCGTAGGCATAATAATCTCCCCAGCTTTCTAAGAAATGGGCTTGGGGAAGATGCCATAGGCAAGAATTGGAAGTTTCGTTATTATATAGACTTAAATGTATTGTAGTGGAAATATCTTTAATTTTATTTTCTATATCCAGATCAGCGGGAGCGTTATAGACCGGATTTCCTCCCAAAATGACCAGCGTGTCAATTTCACTTTGATCGATTTGATTGGCAAGTGTTTGAATCGCGTCAAAATGATGAGGGCGATTCCTATCTGGAGAATTTATGTAAGTTATTGTTTTGTTTTGATTTGAAAGAAAATGGTTGAGAAGAAATACAATCGTGTGGACGATTTCCGGCTGCTGGGGTCCGGCGATGAGGAGGCTTTTTCCAAGATTAGAGGCCAGGTCTTTGGCCATGGCTTTGATCATTTTGCGATGATCATCGGGTTCGAGGAAGCGTTCGAGAGATTTTTTGAAATTCTCAGGGATGTTCGCATCTTTTAAGTGATGATGAATAATTTCCGCGGCTAAGCCTAATGTAAAGCGTGGAATTTCACTCGAAGGAATCGGCAAGCGATGATCGGCCATAGTTCCGGTAATGGAGTAGCGGCTTTCAATAGCATATAAACGGTTTGATTTTCCTTCTCTTGGATTTTTCTTCTTCACAAATTCTCGAGAAGAACGAATCCCTGCGGGATGTTCCCAAAGCGGGTCTGCATCCAGGCTAACGATCACATCGGCTTGATCGAAGTGATAGATCGGACGGAGAGGTTTATCCGTTACGGCTTTGATTCCTTCTCGCTCGTTGTCGTAGGAGATTGGTTCATATTCCAGCCATGTGGCTTGTGGGAAATTTTTTAGGGTTTGCTTTTTCATTTCCAACAGGCTGGGAGAGGAGGTCGTTTCTGAGAGGAATGTTATTCCTTTTCCCTTGTTTTCTTTTAATTTAGAGAAATGTTCTTTAGAAAAGGCTGTAAACTCTTTCCAGGTGCGGTTTTGTTCTTTTCTGTCTTGGCGAAGAACCGGATATTGGCTTCGGTCGGGATCGTACAGTTCCAACACGCTGGCTTGGGCCAAGTTAGAGGCCGCTCCCAGGCTATAGGGATGAGAGGGGTTGCCTTCCACTTTGATAGGGCGAGCGTCGTAACTGGTTACTAGCAGCCCTGTGGCCACGCCACCAAGTTGTTGGCTTGTGGCGAATTGTTGGGTTTCTCCGGGGATATGTCCTTCGGGGCGTCGAGCGTAGGGGACAATTTTCTCGGTAGGCCACGAGCAGGCCTTAAGTCCTGCCAAGGCTAGAGATGCGGCCATGATCTTGAGAAAGTTTCTACGGTTGCCTTGGAAGAGTTCGGCCGCGTGATTGGGGAATTCTGATTCAAGGAATTTGTGGAATTCCTCTGTATCCGCCAGTTGATCAAGGCTTCTCCAATAGGTGAGTCCTTTTGGATTTTGCTTCTCGATATATTGTTTTTGCTCGTTTATCGATGACATGTTAAACAATCCGTTGGGGGATCAATATTATATTGTTCTTGAACCCGTTTACCTATAATCTCTTGTTCTTCTGTTGGGTAAATCACCATTTCGGTGATGTCATTCAATTCACGAAGGTGTTTTTCTGGCTCGCGGTGGCAATCAAGGCACCAGCCCATGCTTAGGGTATGCTCTTGGTAAACTTTATCCATTTTGTCGACCCGGCCATGGCACGATACACATCCCACCCCACGTCGAACATGAGCGCTATGATTGAAGAAAACATAATCCGGTAAATCGTGTACCCGTACCCATTCTATGGGCATGCCTGAGACATGACTTTCTTTTATAGGTATCAATTTCGCACTTTCTGCTCGGATATTTTGGTGGCAATTCATGCAAGTTTCGGTGGGTGGTATGGCGGAATGGGCTGCTTCTTCTACAGTGTTATGGCAATACCGGCAATCTATGCCCAGCTCTCCCGCGTGGAGGGCGTGGGAGTAATCGACGGGTTGATCCGGCATATACCCAACATCGGTGGTGAGGGGAGAGCCTCCATAGTAGGCTACGAAAATTAGATATAACGGTGCGATAAGAAGAAAAGCACCCAAGGCATGTTTGATTTGGTTCGTCCACTTAGGAAAGGTAAACGTTTTCATTGGTGTTTGTTGTCTATGGTTTCATGAATTAGTTGTTATAAAGGTTACCTATTTTATCATCTATATTCAAGTCCGAAATACTATTTATATTATATTTTTTATAAAATTTATAAATTACAATTAAGTTTGAATAAAAGAAGATTTGTCCATTATAGGCTTTTTTTCTCATTTCGTATATGGAATAATGGTTATTGAATATAAATTTGGTTATTTCATACAATAATTAAAGAAACATTTTATTTATGGGAATCCGGCATATTGTAAGTTAAGTGATCTTAGCCAAGAAAACGGAATTCGGCAAGTTTTTAACTAACAAAATGTTTGAGTGATTTACTGGAACAATAAGAAAGGAGAGTTAGGTACGATGAAATTCACTAGGATTTTGATCGGGTTGTCTATGTTGAGCATGGGATTGATGCCATGTGAAGGGGTTGAAAATATCGACCGAGGTCTTGTGGCTTTAGAGAAGGAGGATGGAACGGTTTTTGTGGGATGGCGTTTGTTTAAGGGGGAGGCGCCCCAAAAGAAATTCCATATTAAATGCCGATCTCATGAAAACGATCAGACGGTGACTTATTCCAGCGATGGTTCGACGAATGCGATTATTAAACCGACTGCGGAAGGGAAGCAGACGATTTCGTTGATCGATGGTGAGACGCAAGAGGAATTAGGTACGACCCAAGTGAACGTGGATGGAGAGGTTAAGTCTTATATTTCGATACCCTTTGAAGGAGATTACACGGCTCAAAAGGTAGGGGTTGCGGATCTCGACGGAGATGGGGAATATGAGTATGTGATCAAGCAGCCCAACTTCAATACGGATCCCTATCAACAGCCGGGCTATTGGAAACCCAGTACCACCACGTACAAACTGGAAGCTTATAAGCAGGATGGGACCCTCATGTGGCGATATGACATGGGTTGGGCGATTGAAGCGGGTATATGGTATTCACCATGGATTGTGTATGACGTAGATCAGGACGGCAGAGCGGAAGTGTATTGCAAAGCGGGAGAAGGGGATCCCCGTGAGTCTGAGGGACATGTGAAGAGTGGTCCGGAATATTTGGTAAAAATCGATGGAAAAACCGGTGAAGTTCTTGATAAAACTGACTGGATCCCAAGAGATGACTACAGCAGTTACAATTATTATTCCCGTAATTTCCTCACTGTGGCTTATTTAGATGGGAAAACGCCTTCGCTTATTGTGCAACGAGGAACCTACCGGTTGATTCAAACCATGGCCTTGGATAAAGACTTCAATCAACAATGGTTTTGGAAAGCCGATATGGACAATGAAAAATATCGCGGGCAAGGGGCACATGGTTTAACTACGGCTGATGTGGATTTGGATGGACGTGATGAACTGGTGATCGGCGCCGCCGTTATTGATGAAAAAGGTGAGAATTATTGGACCTTGAATATGGGGCATCCCGATGTGTTTTATGTTGCGGATATTGATCCCGACAATCCTGGTTTAGAAATTTTTTACGGGTTTGAAACCCGCCAAGAAACCGATGGGATTTGTCTTGTTGATGCGAAAACGGGTGAAAAACTTTGGGCGCATAAGGAAGCGACCCATCATATTCACGGGCAGGGAATGATTGGTGATTTAATGGAAGAGTATCCCGGGATTGAAGTTTTTGCAGGTGAACGGGATTATGATAAGCGTTGGCTTTATAGTGCTAAAGGAGAGTTGATCGAGTTTATTGAAAGCGGTTCGGTTACGCGACGCTGCTTATGGTGGGATGAGGATCCGCAAAAAGAGATTGTGGAAGGCGGAGCCATCCGCGAATGGAAAGGTGATGAACATCAGAAGATTCAAGGACGCATTATTGGTATTGCCGATTGTCTTGGCGACCATCGGGAAGAGTTGCTGACTTCTTTGGATGGAGAACTGCGGATTTATACGACGACGATTCCCACAACCGATAGTCATCCATGTCTCATGCAAAATCATCAATACCGTTTGGGGGTGGTGGCTCAAACCATGGGGTATTTTTATCCCGCGCAATTGGGAATTGAGCCTTAATAATTGTTCTTGAATTGACGATACTAGAGAAAGTGAAGAGGGGAGGGCATGGTGCTCTCCCTTCTCGCTTGCGAGGGATAAAAGTCATTGGAACTCGATAAGTGGCTGATGGAAGTGAGTCCGGTTCATGAGCGAATCCTTTAATAAAGCGGTTGAAAGTTTCTTAGATTATCTCCTATACCAAGAAAAGCGCGCAGTTAAAACAGTCGAAAATTATAAACGTGATCTGATGATGCTGCGCCACTATTTACAGGAATCAGGATATGAAGGGCTTTATGCAGACGAGACCGAGCCGGACTTTTCTCTTGCCCAGATCGATGCCTTGGCGGTACGTGGATTCCTGTCGTATCAATTAAGTCGAGGTAACTCACCACGATCAATCAATCGGCGGCTTTCGGCGTTACGGATGTTTTTTGATTTTCTCTTTCGGCGCGGCCGGATAAAAAATGATCCTACTCAATTTTTACGTTCGATGAAACAAAGCCGTTCGCTTCCTGTGTTTTTGGATCAAGAGCAGGCGGATATGTTTGTTGATTGTCCTGAAGAATCCATTTCTGATTGTCCTGAACTTGCGATTCGTGATCGAGCCATTTTGGAAATGCTCTATTCCACGGGGATGCGTATTTCTTCGTTGGTAGCGATTAATCTGAACGATGTGGATGCTCAGCGCGGGTATGTTCAGATTCAAGCCAAGGGGGGGAAGAACCAATGGCTTCCTTTGAATGAAAACGCTGTGGAGAGATTAAATGAATATTTAACAATTCGTCCTACTTTGTTAAAAGGGCCGGAGGGGAAAGCCGAGAAGGATCCACGGGCTTTGTTTTTAGGGCGGTTTGGTGAGCGTTTGACTCCGCGGGGGATTCAGATGCGTTTTCGGAAATATACCTTAGCGAAGGGATTGGGGAAAACCACTCCGCATACCTTGCGTCATTCCTGCGCTACCCATTTGCTTGAGAATGGGGCAGATTTGCGATTTGTTCAGGAACTTTTGGGGCACAGTGATTTATCGACTACGGAGCAGTATACTCACGTGACGATGGCGCATATTCAGGATGTTTACAATCGGGCCCATCCCCGGGCAAACAAAAAGAAAAGTTCCTGATTAAATCGATCTTCCCTCGTTATCGGTTTCGAGATTGAATTCTGCCAGCAATGATTTTTGTTAGATAAATAAGTAGAGGAACTATTGAAGAAACCTCCATGAAATGGGAAGATAGTTTTTTGTAAAGGAAGAGCCGATAAAGAATTTCATCTATAGCAATCGTGTTATTGGTATGAAATGAATGAATGCAAAGCAAAAATAGGTCAAGTTCTCTGTTTTCAACTGGCTATTTTCTTATTCACGCCCTCTAGTTTTTCTTTCGAATCTGCCTGCTGGCGGTTATACACCTCGGTCGATGGCTTGCAAGAATCTTGGATTACTTCTTTATCCTATTGCCCTTACGATCGACTGTGGATTAATCATGGCGATGTGGAAAATCTTAGTGTATATGATGGTTACTCATTTGATTCAGTTCCTACCCCGGGTCCAACCGTACGTATCCAAGTCAACAAAGAAGGGCAAGTTTGGTCGTTGATTCCAAGGGAAGCAGGGGGCTTTCAAACCTTGCAGGAGGGGCAATGGATTCACTACCTCGCTGAAGAAATCGAATCGGACAGCCCTTTTTACTTGGAATTACGCACTCCTTTTTATACTCCTTCTTGGGGGAATGTGATCTTTTTAAATGATGAAGATTTGTTGCTTTTTGAGGAAGACAATCTACGGGTTCGGTCTTTGCTTTCATGTGAAGAGACGGCTCTTCAAACTTTTTTGCATATGGTGATTGTTTCTCCAGGCGAAATATGGCTTATCGGAAAACAGGGGCTGCTACAAGTTTTTGTTCGAACGGATCCAAAAATTTCTGTAGAACGTACGTCTTTCTTTCCTCTCCCCTCGTCTTTTACGTTCCATGAAATCTATCATCCACGGTATACCCCTGGGCAAGGGATGGTGGTTGTGGCTCGGCAGCGAGAAACGAATCAGCGGGTTTTGTTGCGATTTCATCAAGAGAATTGGGAGCGGATGTTAGCCGATCTTGATGAACGTTTTCTTTATGGGTGGATGGATCACGAGGGCAATCCCTGGGGGATTTACGGACAAGAGAATCGTTGGTCTTTGGTGTATGCAAAAAATGGAGAGAGTGAGCCTGTCAAAAAGAATAAAGTTTTTTCGGGGTGGCTGCGAGATGTCATGGTGGGGGATGGAGGGCATTTTTGGATTGCTACCACCACGGGATTGGCAGAATACACCCCTCCCTTGTGGGAAGTTCCCCAGGCTTTAAAAAACATACAGAAACCTTGTTATTCCATGGTTGAAGCCACGGATGGCACCTTGTGGTTTGCCTTTGAGGATCGGCTTGTTTCTCTGCGAGAAGGGCAAGTTCGTACTTATCCCTATCCTCAGGACATTCGTTTAACCATTCTTCATATTCATTCTCTCACGCAATGGGAAGATGGCACTTTGGTGCTTGGTAATCCATCCGGTAATTTGTTTCTTTTTCATCCGGAGGAAGGAAAGTATGAAATTCGTTCGCTTCCGGATAATGTGTATATTACGTTTATTGCTCGTAAGGATGTTCGTTCGGTTTGGGTTGTTCAGGCTAAAATGGATGGAACGATGCATCTTACATCGTATGATGGTCGCTGTGAGAAACTCGTTATTGAAGATTTCACTACAACGCATACAGGAAATGTACGGGCTATTCTTCAAACTACGAACGGTGATATTTGGACTAGCGGAAACACAGGAATTGCGCGTTATCACGAGGGTGATTATGAGTCCATGGGGGACATTGGGGAGAAGAATATTGGAGGGGCGTTTTCTTTGTTGGAAGTAAAGGAGAACGTGATCTGGGCTGGGGGGCGTGATCATATCCATGAATATGAGGGTAAACAGTGGCGTGCGCTTCGATCTCGTCATTTAGAAACCGTGCGTGATATGGTGCAGGCGGAGAATGGTACCGTGTGGGTGGCTTCGGGGTTTGGTGTGCATCAATTTCGCGATGGCTACTGGATGAGTAATACGCATAAAGAGGGGCTCCCTGAGTCAAGTTGCAATACCATGTTTGTTACTCAAAATCAAGAGGTTCTCGTTGGTAGCGATCTGAGTGTCAGCCGTTATTATCCGCAGCGGGATACGAAACCTCCAAAGTCATTCATCAAGAACGCAGAAAGTATTGCGGAAATCTCTGCTCATGGGAATGTGATTATTGCGTATGATGGAAGGGATCGATGGAATCAAACTTTTCCTAACCAACTTTTATTCTCTTACCGCTTGGATGAAGAGCCTTGGAGTCCCTTTGCAGAAAAAACGCTTGTGACTTTTCATTCGATGTCACCGGGTAAGCATACTTTTTCTGTTCGGGCTATTGATCGAAACATGAATATTGAGCCGGTGCCGGGCCGTTTGGATTTCACGGTGCTCAAGCCGTGGTACAAGCAAACGTTATTTTTGCTTATCGCTTCTACAGGGCTCTTCCTCATTCTTCTTTCGGTGATTTATGCGGTCTCGCGTTATTTTTTGATGGAGAAATTGGTGGAGGAACGTACGGCTCGGTTAACCCAAGCCAATGAAAAACTTCAGCATGAAGTGGCGGAGCGAATTCGAACGCAAAAAGAATTGGAACATAGTGAATTACATTTTCGCACTTTTTTTCAAACCACGCCTGATGCGATTCTCATAACTCGGCTTTCTGATGGGGTGATTACGCTGGTTAATGATGGTTATGTAAGAATGACAGGATATACTCGTGAAGAAACAATGGGACAAAAAACCCTTGATTTAAATTTATGGGTGGATCTGGATGAACGTCAACAATATCTCGAGGAACTTCAAGAGAAGGGGTCTATCGATAATTTTGAAACTCGTTTTCGTTCTAAGGGTGGAATTATACATACCTGCCTCATATCTTCTCGGGTGATTCAAGTGGATGATGTTTTCTACATTCTCAGTGTTACCCGGGATATTGATGATCTCAAGCATGTCGAGGCGGCTTTGGCCGAAGAAAAAGAGCGCTTGATGGTGACGCTGCATAGTATTGGCGATGGAGTTATCACGACCGATAAGCATGGGGCTATCACGTTAATGAATCAAGTAGCGGAAGAATTAACCGGTTGGTCGGAAGAAGAGGCGAAAGGAAAACCGATCGAAGAAGTTTTTTATATCGTTAATGAATTTACTCGCGAACAGTGTCCTAATCCGGTACAGCAAGTGATCAAGTCGGAGAAGATTACCGGTCTTGCGAATCACACTGTGCTGATTTCACGTCATGGGCAAGAACGAATTCTTTCTGATAGCGCTGCGCCGATACGCGATCAAGAGGGAGATCTTATTGGGGTGGTTTTGGTTTTTCGGGATGATACCGAGAAACGAAAGATCGAACAGAATATGATCAAAGCCGAGAAATTAGAATCCCTGGGGATTTTGGCGGGCGGTATTGCGCATGATTTTAATAATCTCTTAACCGCGATCATTGGCAATATCTCTTTGGCTCGGAGCATGTCACAATCCAATGAGTTTGTACGAAAACGCTTGGATGAAGCGGAGAAAGCCACTTTTCGCTCGCAAGATTTAACACGGCAATTGCTGACTTTTTCTAAAGGAGGAGAACCGGTAAAACAGACTGTGTGGCTGGAAAATTTGGTGCGGGATACGGCTTCCTTCACTCTGCGTGGTTCCAATGTAGGTTGTGAGTTTGATATTCCTGATGATCTTTGGGCGGTTGATGTGGATCTGGGGCAGATTGGTCAGGTCTTTCACAATCTTATGATTAATGCTGACCAGGCCATGCCGGAGGGTGGGGTGATTATTTTGCGAATGAGAAATGTACATCTCCGTGATGAACAGGTTTTGTACTATCCACCGTATGTTACAGGGGATTATCTTGAGATCGTGGTTCAAGATAAAGGGCATGGAATTGAACCCGAGAATCTAGAAAAAATCTTCGACCCCTATTTTACCACGAAACAAAAAGGAAGTGGATTGGGGCTCGCTACGACTTATTCCATTATTAAAAGGCACGATGGCTTTATCTTTGTTGATTCCAAAGTGGGAGAGGGGACGACTTTTTCAATTTATTTACCGGCATCAGGTCAGGCTCAAGAAGAGATTCAAGATACATCATCGACACCAATTCTTCTGGGAAGCGGGAGGATTTTGCTTATGGATGATGAAGAAAGTATTCGGGAAACGGCGCAGTCGATGCTGTCTTATTTGGGGTATGAGGCGGATACAGCCTGTGAAGGGGAGGAAATGCTAGAGAAATACCGCCAGGCTTATCGTTCCTCCCAACCTTATGATGCGGTGATTTTGGATTTGACTGTGCCTGGGGGGATGGGTGGCAAAGAAGCAATAAGCAAGTTGTTGGCTTTTCACGCTCAAGCTAAAGTGATTGTATCGAGTGGGTATGCCACAGATCCGATCATATCGAACTATCAACATTACGGATTCATAGGATTCATTCCTAAGCCTTATAAACTTGATGATCTTGGGAAAGTACTACGTGATGTTTTGACCACTTAAGTGTTATTCAACTCATCCAACATTCGTAAAATTTCAGCGAAGCGAGGTTGATAGGTATGATTGTCCTGGTTCAGCGTGAAATGGAAAGTTGAGCCGCTTGAGGAAAGAGAATTGTACTGGTTAAAGACAAAAAAATCGAAGAGATTTAAATAAATACCGCCAAATTCGGAATTTTGTATTATAATAAAGGTGTAATCTGAAAACATTTCATAAAGTCATAATAACCAGTATTCGATACAAACGACAGGCCTTTCCCATTTATATAAATGTGGTATTCAGTTTTATTATTTTGTAATAAGGTTTTTGGAAACGTGGAGAGGTGAGTCTTCCACCCAAAAGTAAAATAATTTGAGTAGACGTAAAAAATCCCTTGTTTCTAATGAAAGGATAGAGTAAAATTACTAAAACACGATATTAAATGTTTGACACGCCTGTTATTTAATCCTCGACCCTGCTAAATTTGATTCAATAAAATAGCACATAACTTCTTTGGGTATAATGAGCAATTATTTTTCTCAACGATCTATATCGCGATATTAGCGCGGATCTTCTAAATGACAGGATTAAATTGAGAAGTAAAGTTTGTGACGAGGGAAGGGGTTTCTTTCCTGAATAAATATTCAAAGTCACCCGATTGACTTTTGATCCTATAACTCTTGGTTTTGATAATTCCCAAAAAACAGTTTTTGGCGGTGAATTGTCTAGTATGACCTCTCGCAGCGCGGCTTATTGTGTTATCTAGGAGTGATGGGAAAACATCCGTTCTGTGGTAAACATGAAATTAGGATAGCAACTGGAATACGTTAGGAATCCATTTCCTTTAAGAACCTATTTCCACCTATTTGATAAATTAAAAATAATTTTACAAAAGATATCGTAAAGTATCCGTTGGAGAGCCTTTTTTCGAATGACTCGGAGGCTTATTCATAGAAGGTATATATGGTGTTGTCTTTTCTGCTTTTTAGAGTAAACAAATATGGAAAAAGTTTTTTTAATTGACGGCAGTTCTGTATTTTTTCGATCTTATCATGCCATCCCCGATTTGCATCGATCCGATGGAATGCTCACCAATGCTCTCTATGGATATTTATTAACCTTGCGGAATCTCTTTCAAGAATATCATCCAAAAGAGATGATTGTGGCATTCGATCTACCTGAGCAAACATTTCGTAAAGATCTTTATGAAGCCTATAAAGCCAATCGGGTAGAACCGCCAGAGGATTTGGTAGCCCAGATTCCTTATATTAAAGAAGCAACAGATTTGTTGGGAATTACCCAATTTGAACTTCCCGGTTATGAAGCGGACGATCTTATTGGAACTATCGCCAAGCAATTGGAAGAAGAGGGGAAGGGTGCGATCGTTGTTTCGGCTGATAAGGATTTGTTACAGCTTGTCAATAATAAGGTTTCCGTTTTACGTCAAACCCCTCGAAGCAATCAGTTATATGGTGAGAAGGAAGTTCAAAACCGGTTTGGAGTTTCTTCTGAGCAGTTGGTGGATTATTTTGCTTTAATGGGCGATAGCAGCGATAACATCCCCGGAGTTCCTGGTATTGGTGAAAAAACCGCCCGGGATTTGATCCAGCAGTTTGGTTCACTCGAGAGCTTGTACGACAATCTCGATCAAGTAAAAGGGAAAAAGCGAAAAGAAACGTTAGAGAAAAACCGAGAGATGGCTTATTTGTCACGACAATTGGTTGAGATTAAGCGGGATGTCGACTTACACTTTGAGGATCAATACGCTTGTGTGAAAGAGATCGACCCGGAGAAACTCTATCGATTTTATATGGATATGGAGTTTCGTTCGCTGGCAGAAGAAATTGAACGCGATATAGAGGACGAGGAACTTTGTTATGAAACGGTTGGTGATGCCGCTTCGATGGAGTCGATCGCAAAGGCGCTTCAAAAGAAAGGAATCTTTGCGGTGGATACGGAGACGACCTCTTTAAATTCATTGCAAGCCGACTTGGTGGGGATTTCCATTTCTGTTGAACCGCAACAAGGTTGGTATTTCCCTCTGGGACATCTTACAGGAGAGAATTTAACCAAAGAGGTTGTCTTGCAGCATTTGGGGCCCTTGTTTGAATCGGAAGAAATTGGAAAAGTTGGGCATAATATTAAGTATGATCTTCATATTTTAGAAAATGCGGGTTTCACAGTAGAAGGGATTAGAGGCGACACCTTAATTGCTTCTTGTTTAGTGCAGCCTGAGGTGCAAAGTCGAAAGTTGGATGATCTCGCCTTCTCCCAAGTGGGGATGAAAATGACTTCCATTTCTGATTTGATAGGGAAGGGAAAGAAACAATTAAGCATGGCTCAAGTTCCGGTTGAGGTTGTGTCGACCTATGCTTGCGAGGATACCGACGCTACATGGCGGTTGCATGAGGTTTACGAGAAAAAACTCAATGCGATGAAGATGAGAGGCCTTTATGAAGATCTCGAGTTGCCTCTACTGCGGGTGTTAGCGGATATGGAAACGCGGGGAGTGCGGGTGGATCCTGAAATTTTGCAGGAGCAATCGGACGCATTAGGAGAAGAGATTAAGGCATTAGAAAGAGACATCTATGATTCGGTAGGACGAGAATTTAACATTAATTCCCCTTTGCAATTAGCAGAAATCTTGTATGATGATTTACAACTCCTTTCGGGGCGGAAACGTACCACACGTGCCGATATTTTGGAAAAGTTGGCGAATGAGGGTGTCGGTTTTGCCCAAAAAATATTAGACTACCGACATCGAAAAAAAATAAAATCCACATATCTCGATGCGCTGCATGATTTGATTGATCCAAAGACGGGACGGGTCCATACAACTTATAGTCAAACGGTAGCGCAAACAGGGAGAATTTCCAGCAGCGATCCCAATTTACAAAATATACCGATTCGGACTGATCTTGGTCGTCGGGTGAGACGGGCCTTCTTGGCAGCAGATGGATACTTACTCATTTCTCTAGATTATTCCCAAATTGAATTGCGAATCCTGGCTCACATTGCTGGTGACGAAGGTTTGAAGCGCGCGTTTTTAGCGGGAGAAGATATCCATCGTCGAACAGCGGCCGATATTTTTGATGTTTCAATGGATGATGTAACTCCCGATATGCGGCGTAAGGCAAAGGAAGTGAATTTTGGGTTGAACTATGGGATGTCGCCTTATGGATTGGCGAAACGTTTGGGAATCCCAGAGAAGGAAGCGCAGTCTTATATCGAAACATATTTCCAGCGTTACCCGATGGTACAGCAGTATATGGATCAAACGGTGGCCCAAGCCAAAGAACAATTATATGTTACGACGATCATGGGGCGACGGATTTCTACAGCTGGAATTAATCAAGACAATCGAATGCGCCAGGACAATGCGAAACGTGCTGCCATCAATGCTCCGATTCAAGGCTCTGCGGCTGAACTGCTAAAGGTAGCCATGATACGTGTTTCTGAACAATTGCAAGAGCAAGAGGCCAATATTTTACTCACGGTCCATGATGAATTGATCTTAGAAGTTAAGGAAGATCTCGTCGACGAGGTCGCGCAACAATGTCGTCACTGTATGGAAAACGCTATGGAATTATCGGTTCCTATTCCTGTAGAAATCTCGATCGGTACGAGTTGGGCCGATTTGAAATAAAGAAAGATTATGCCGAGTTTATCTTCGTTGGTTTATCAGACCCTTGGGCTGACCGGAAATCCCGGGGCGGGAAAAAGTCTCGTGGCTCAATGGTTTCGAGAAAGGGGGGCGCAGGTTGTTAGCGGTGATGAAATTGGCTATGAAATGTTGAAGAAGGATTCTCCGGTTTTTTCTGAATTAATACACACTTTTGGTCGAGAAATCGTTTCTGAAGAAGGTGATATTGATCGAGGGACCTTGGGAAAAATGGTATTCCAGGATCCTCGCCGATTGGATCAATTGAATGCCATTGTTCATCCTCCAATGTTGCAGTGTATACAAGAAAAAATCCATGCGTTTCGGCAAGCGCATGATCCGGGGCCTTGGGTTCTCGATGCAGCTTTGATCTATGAATGGAACATAGAGGATTGGTTTGACTATGTAGTGTTGGTAAGTGCAGATCAAGAAATACGGCGTCATCGCTTTGAGCAAAGCCGACGGAAGAAAAACTATTTTGAGGAGCGTGAGTCGCGATTCATTCCTCAATCTGAAAAAGAAAAACGAGCTCATATCGTTATTCCCAATAACGATTCAATCAATAAGTTATATGAAAGAATCCAAAATCTTTTTGATGGTTGAAAGGATTAAGGAAAGAAAAATATCATGGAAATGAAATCACAATCACGACGATCCAAAAACAATAAGAATTACGAGAAGAACAATTATCAAAATAATAATTGGAAAAGTAATTCTTATGAGAAGCGATCGTCAGAGCGGAACAACGAAAAACGATCAGATGATCGCAACGAGCGGAAAGACATGAATGACCGTAATGATCGCAATCGTCCCGAAACCAACGCTGCAGCCAATAAGCCGGCCTGTGTGGAGATGGCCGAACAGGTGAAGAGTTTGGAGATGGAAGGCTTGAAGAAGAAGACCGTCTCCGAGCTTATGGATATCGCCAATAAGTTGGAACTGGACAGCCTTAGTGGTATCCGAAAGCAAGAACTCATTTACCGGATTTTGGAGCAGGCGGCAAAGGTGAGCAGCGAAAAAGGGAACGTGCTGGAAGGGAGCGGTGTTTTGGAAGCGCTTCCCGAGGGGTTTGGCTTTTTGCGCAGTGCGAACTATTGTTACTTGCCTGGTCCTGATGATATCTATGTCTCTCCATCCCAGATCCGGCGTTTTGGCTTGCGCAAGGGGGATACGGTTTCCGGTGTGATTCGTCCTCCTAAAGATGGTGAACGTTATTTCGCCTTGCTTAAGGTTAATTCCATTAATAATGAACCGCCGGAGGCCGCGAAAAATAAAATTCTCTATGATAACTTAACGCCTCTGTTTCCCACAGAGCGATTTAACATGGAGGTCAATCCGAAACGCATTTCCTCGCGGATTATCGATCTGATTACGCCTATGGGAAAAGGGCAACGTGCATTGATCGTCGCTCCTCCCAATACGGGAAAGACGATGCTATTGCAGGAGATTGCGAATAGCATTATCACGAACCATCCCGAGGTGTATTTAATTGTTCTGTTGATCGATGAACGTCCCGAGGAAGTGACTGACATGGAACGGACGGTAAAAGGCGAAGTCGTGGCTTCTACCTTTGATGAGCCACCTGACCGTCATGTTCAGGTAGCCGAGATGGTGATCGAAAAAGCCAAGCGGTTGGTGGAATACCGTAATGATGTGGTGATTCTCCTCGATAGTATTACGCGTCTTGCCCGCGCCTACAACCAAGTAGCGCCTCATAGCGGCAAGATTTTATCCGGGGGGATTGATTCAAGCGCTTTGATTCCACCCAAGCGATTCTATGGAGCCGCGCGCAATATCGAAGAAGGCGGGAGTTTGACGATTATGGCCACGGCTTTGATCGATACTGGCAGCCGTATGGATGATGTCATATATGAAGAGTTCAAAGGAACGGGAAATCTCGAACTTCATCTTGACCGAAAACTGGCAGAACGTCGGATTTACCCAGCGCTAGATATCAATCGTTCTAAAACCCGAAAGGAAGAATTGCTGCTTCCACCGGATGAACTAGAGCGAGTTTGGTTGTTGCGTAAGGTGTTAAATGAGATGAATGCTAGTGAGGCGGTTGAGTTGTTGATCGAGCGTATGCGAAAAACCAAGAGCAACAAAGAATTTCTCGAAACCTTGCATCAATCGGATCTATAGCCATAGTCATGCGGCTATAAATGAGTATGGGGGGAACGTGTGCCTACCTGTGCAGAAAGGTACAGTTGATTGAGAGGGCTGTTTTTTCTCGCCCGATAAGGACGCGTTCTGATGTGCTGCGAGGGGTGAACTCATCAATCTCGCTTCGTGCAACTTACCCCTCGTCCGGAAGAAAATGCACTCGAGTGAATATGAAACAACGCAATCTACATCGTGATTTGAAAACGCTTTCGCAAATCGCCCGATATGTTTTGCACTATAAGGGTCGATTGGTACTTACGGTGGTTTGCAGCGTGATCATTTCCATTTTGAGTGTTGTGTTGCTGACGTTACTTAAACCCTCTGTGGAAGCCATTTTTGAGCGTCCCCCCGAAGCCGCAGGCAAACTTGGTTCGCTTCTAACACCGGTCTATTCTTTGATTGATGCGTATTCGCAGGATAAACCGCTGATAACGCTCGCTATTGTATGTGTCAGTGTTTTGATTGTGACGGCTCTGAATGGCATTTTCCGTTATACGCAGGAATATATGGTACGCTGGATAGGGAACCGCGTGATCATGGATATGCAGCGTAATCTCTATTCACGAATGACCCAATTTCATTGTGCCTATTTCAGTGGTAAAAAAATCGGTTCATTACTCTCGTATTTTACCGTCGATATTCGGGTGATTGGAAATACGATTTTTTATGTATTTGGCCGGTTGCTCCTCGATCCATGTATATTACTGGTTACGATCGGTTTTCTTCTTTATCTGCAGTGGAAATTGACTTTGATCTATATGCTGATCTTTCCCTTCATCTTCGTAACGATGCGGTATTATGCGCGCAAAAACCGGCGCGCAGGACGGAGGGCCCAAAGCATCATCGCCAATCTAGGTGCCTTTCTGCAGGAACACTTTAGCCATATCCGTTTGGTGCAGGGTTATAACATGTACGAGCACCAACGCAAACGTTTTTGGAATGAAACTCGAGGTGTTTTTAGCGCCACGATGTCTATGGTGAAAGCGACCGCGGCCTCTTCACCCATTAACGAATTCTTGGGGATCTTTGCCTTGTGTTGTGTACTCCTCTTAGGCGGATTTATGATTTTTTATGGAGGAGATAACACGGCTTTTTCGGGAGAGGATTTCATTGTTTATATCGCCGCTTTGGCGGCTATTTATCAACCGGTCAAACGCTTAGAACGCACGATTCAAGAAATCCAGCTAGGTATTGCTGCCACCGAGCGGGTTTTTGATGTGATGGAAACCGATGCGTTTTTGGAAGAACGACCTAATGCAATTGACAAGCGTGATTTTCAACGTGATATTGTGTTTGACAATGTTTCTTTTACTTATGACGGGACAGAATATGTTTTACAAGATGTTTCGTTGAAAGTGAATAAAGGGGAACAGATCGCGTTTGTGGGGCCCAGTGGGGCAGGGAAAACGACTCTGATTAATTTAATCCCCCGATTTTTCGATCCAACGACAGGTCGTCTCATGATGGATGGATATGATTTTCGTGATATTCAAGTCGATTCCTTACGCGCTCTCATCAGTTATGTCGCTCAGGATATTATGATTTTCGGGGATACTGTTTGGATGAATATCACCTGTGGCGAAACTGGGTATACCCAAGATCAGGTAATCCGTGCTGCCAAGGCGGCCTATGCACATGAATTCATTACGGCTTTGCCAAAAGGATATGACACCATGGTTGGTGAGCGTGGCGAATCGCTTTCCGGGGGGCAGTGTCAACGAATAGCGATAGCGCGTGCGTTTCTGCGCGATACACCAATATTGATTTTCGATGAAGCGACTTCCTCGCTTGATAGTGAATCCGAGCGGCATATTCAACGCTCGATGGAGCAGTTGATGGAAGGTCGTACGACGTTTGTCATCGCCCACCGTCTCTCGACGGTATTGCAATCCGACAAGATTGCTGTCTTAGAGCGAGGGCGTCTTGTCGATGTGGGTCCCCATACTGAATTATTACAAGGCTGCGCTCTTTATCAACGGCTTTATAAATTACAGTTCGACCCCGCCTCTTCGGTAGAAATTCATCCCACCAACCCATAACGATTTTTCCTCGTAGGTTAAAAAGAGTAGAATACAGAATGTCTATTAGACATTTTTAAAGATGACATGAACTAGAAATGCGAATAAGACCGGTGCTTTATGTTGCGGAAAACGGTGCCCATAGCCCTCCTTCTCATTCTCCATGCTATTTTGTTATGGCATAGTGTGCGGATGAAATCGGCTACGGTGGATGAGCTTAGCCATTTATCCGCGGGGCTATATTCAATGACCCGGCTTGATTTTCGCCTCAATCGTGCTTCACCTCCGTTGCCCAATTTAATTTGTGCGCTGCCAGTGTTGATGAGTCATGATGTGACGCTTTCGGATCATTATGGCTGGCGCATGGGGATTTGGAATGGGCTTGGAGATCGGCTCGTTGAAGATAATCCAGAAACGTTCCATTCTATTCTCATGGCAGGGCGTCTTGGGACCATTGTATTATCCGTGTTACTTTGTTTAATCATTTTTTTATGGAGTAGAGAACTTTGGGGTTATGTACCGGCTTTGTTGGTTCTTTGTTTGGTTGTTTTCGAACCGAATGTTTTGGCTCATGGCCGGCTCACGACTACAGATGTTTGTGCTAGTTTGTTTTTTGTTTTAACCGGCTATCTTTTTTGGCGGTTTTTTAAAAGGCCTTCTCTTATTCGTCTTAGTTGGTTGTCGATTTCTGTAGGGCTGGCTTGGTTATCAAAGCATTCGGGCGCGGTGCTCTATATTGCTTTATTTATTGGTTTTCTGTATTTTGCTTATACTCACCCCACGCGGAGAATGATCCCTCGCTTTTATCTACGCTTTCCCCGTTCAATTCGTTTGGCCTTATGGGCGATGGGATTAACTTTTTATGTTTTTTGTGTATCGCTTATCGTGGTTTGGGCAGGGTATGGTTTTGAAATTGGCGATCCAATTTCGGGAAGCCGAGAACCGGTTCATAGTCAATTCCTTAAAGATCTAATTGTCCCAATGAATTCTGTGGCCATGTTTTTTGGACGTGAAGAGCCGCTTTCCTTTGATTTAAATAATCCCAACGAGCCTCTGTGGCTATGGCTGCGAAAATGGACACCCTTATTTACTCATATCGAAGCCTTCTTGGCGAATCAAGCGCATCTTCGCACGGGGCATTTAGGCTTTTTTATGGGTGAATTATCGAGCCGGGGGTGGCTTTCCTATTATCCTATTTTATTTCTGATAAAGACGCCAATCCCGCTTTTGTTAGTATTTTTTTTGGGGGTGGGATTAATACTTATGGGGCGTGTATCTCTCGCAAAAACTACGCTTTTGGGATTATTTCTCATTCCACTAGTTTTGCTCTATTTTCTTCTATTTAAGAATACGGCCAATATTGGTTATCGCCACGCTTTGCCTGTTATCCCCTTTATCTTTGTAGGTTTTGCGGGAGCCGTTTTTTCGTACTTATATGAACAAATCGTATGGGACTCATGGTTCAGCGACTTATTTCTGAAAAAGAACCGAAGTGCATTTATTTTGTTATTTATCTTTATTGGGGGAACGATCGGTTCGGTGTTGTCTCAACATCCGCATTATATCTCGTATTTTAATTACGCGGTTGGTGGTCCGAAATACGGGCATTATTATGCCGTGGATTCGAACTTGGATTGGGGGCAAGATTTACTATTTTTAAAGCAAGCGGTTGAAGAGGGAATGATTCCTGCGCCGCGTTTGATTTATTTCGGCTCGGAGCATCTCCCTGACGCTTATGAGGTGTCTTATGAATCTGTCCCGCGTGATCGTCCATTAGAACCGGGGCTTTATGTCATCAGTGCATCGAGTTTACGCGGGATTGGCATGGAACGCTTTTTTAAGCATCTTCGCCCTTTCCAGCGGCGGTTTCCGGATGGTTTTATCACACCCTCTTTGCTGATTTATACCCATCATTCAGAAGTCGAAGAATAATTTCTTTACTCCTCTTGCTCATGATTACTTGCGGATTCATCCGGTGTGGAAGGTTCCATTTTGACCAAGAAGTGGAATTGAATCTCTTTTAATAATTGTTCGGCGGCTTGGCGTTGGAGATTCCAATTGTCTTCATGGTGGGTATTATTTTGTTGAGAATCTTTTATCTGATTGATATAACTACGAAAAAGGAGATCGGCATTTTGGTAGCGTTCAAAAGCCTTAGTTTTTTGCACGATTTCCATATTCTTATCCCACTCCCGCGCATAGGCGGCTTGCAACAAAGCCTCCTGATATTCCTCTGTCATCGAGGGATTGGGCATAGCCAAGGCTTCGGAGGATAATCCTAATAATTTGTAGCGTTGAATCTTGCGTTTTTCTTCGATTAAAAGTTCACGAATATGATCCTTACATTCTTTAAACGGGACAATCCCTTCTGGTTCTTCATCCATGAGTTGGATGAAGTGGATTGATTTCCCCACTTCGATGGGGCCGGTGATTTCTCCAATTTCTAGGGCCCAAATTGCGTGATCAAAGTCTTCTTGGAAAGCCCCGCGGCTATGCCATCCTAAGATGCCGCCATTGTGAATGGTATTTGTTTGAGATTCTTGTTGAATGATATTTTGAAAATCTTCACCATTTTGCAGCCGTGTGAGAATGCTTTGCGGGGTGGTTTGAAATGGATCATCAGGATCGACTGAAGAGTTTTTAGAAAGCATGATGTGGCGGGCAAGACGTTTTCCCTCTTGATGAAATTCTTGGGAATGATCAATGTAATAGGCCAGCATTTCTTTGTGGGTGATATCAGGATCTATTTGGGCTAAATCTTCTTCCATACTTTCTCGCATTAGTTCTTCTCGATATTCTTTGACTTTTTGCAGATCTTTTTCATTTCCACTTGCTTCCCAGCGCTGATTAAGATGCTTAATGAGGGCGATGTGCTGAATAATACGGTTTATCAACAGCATACCGGTTTTGGTTTCAAACCAGCTAGGGTCTTCATTTTCCAATCCCGCTACATCTTCTGGAGTCATTTCCAGGGCGCTGAGCAAAAGGCTGGTTTCGGTGGGCGGGTAGTTGAAATAATGATTAAGATCCTCTTGAGTAACCATCCCTTCGTCAAAAAGAGCCACGACCCCTGAATCTACCAAACGTTGCATGAGGGCTCCGCGGTTCGCTTTATAATAGGTTATATAGATAAGTGAAAAAAGAATGGGGGTAAGAAAAACCAAAATCACCCATTTGGTCTGAGATTTCATTCGAACTCCCGTGTCTAGTGATGGTTTGTCATAATTTCTGATATCGATTTTGATTCATTTTGAAGTGTTTATGTTGAAACGAACGATATGAATCTCGCGATAAACTTGTTTGGGTGTACCAGGAAGTCTTGGACATCGTTATATTATTCAAAATCTCACCCTTTCTAAAGGATAACGAGTAGGAAAAGAATGATTAATCGATGGGTATTTTGTACCTAATTATTTTAGGTTTTGAATAGGCTGATTGATTCATTCGCAATAAAACGCAATGGAGCGTATTTAATTGACGACAGGAATTTGGTGAGTGACGATTTCAATAAATTCTTCCTTGGTTTTGGTTTTGCGCAAGGCATCAAGCAGATCTTTATCTTTTAAGTTCGAGGTTAATTGGCTGAGTAAGCGAAGGTGAGTTCGGTTCCGGGGTGTGCAAAGCATAAAAACCAAGTCGACAGGTTGTTCATCGACGGCGTTAAAATCGACCGCTTTGTCTAAGCGGGCAGCGACGATCAAGGGGGTGCGAAAGAGATCATTGATAGTATGCCATGCGTGGGGGAGGGCGACTCCCTGGCCGATTCCCGTGGTGGCGATCTGTTCTCGTTCCTTAAGGGCTTGTAAAAAGATCTCACTATGCAATAAATGGCCGCATTCCACGAGTACGTGGACCATGTGTTTGAATACATCATCCACATCTTCGGCTTCGATATCCAATAGTACACGGTGGGGAGAGAAAAGTTGAAATTCTTCCTCTGTGATCCACGATGGATTCTGGTTTCCATTGTCCGTAACGCCACCTTGAAGAATCCATTGTTCCAAGTGGACGGGGTGGAAACGCCATTGGTTGCCGATTTTGAGAGCGGGGATTTTTTCGTTTTGGATCATGCGCAAAATGGTCCGCTGATTTACTTGCAACAATTCTCCCACTTCTTTGATGGTCAAAAGCTTGTCCATATTGACACCTCAATAAAAAACGAAGCCCTCCGCCTAATTTTCACGATGGGCGTTCGGGCTTTATCGATGCTTGAACTGATTTTTACTTAATTTTTTACCTTATTTTATCGAATATCTAATAATTTGGGTAAACTGCCTTGACATCTTTCATTAATTTTCTATTATTGTACATAGAAGTACATTGTTGTCAATTATTTTTTGCGAAAGGTTTATGGGATGGTGATTAAACTTCTAAAATAAAACTCAAAAAAGGAGTATTTCATCCATGTTGAATTTCAATGAAAACGTAACGTTCCATGTAGGTGATTTGGTCGAGTGTAGTGGTTTTGAAGACCGTGGATCAATCGAATCAATACGTATTATATCTGATGCTTCGCTTGTGGAAGAGTATAATGGTAAGCCCTCGGAAGTTGTGGTTACAGTAAAGATGAACGATGCCATCATAAACAAACGAGGCATGGAAGTTACTCCGGTAGAAAACAGCGCATACTTTTAAGTTCTTGTTCGTTTGACTTCCTTTTCCTGGTTTTGAAATCCGGATTCGTCCAAGTAGGGAAGATATTTACAAATTTCCCTAAAAAAGAGAAGCGTACGGCGCTTCTCTTTTCTCCCTCTTTTCTCTTTTCCCCTTTTTGTCTTACTATATCCTATGTTCGGATATCCATTTATCTAAATGTTCAGAGGAGAAAGTTCTATGTATTTCTATCGCAGTCTTATCTTATCTGTTCTCATGGCTATAACATCCATGAGTTATGGGGATCAACAAGTCGTGGTCGATGCAGAGGAAACCACACGTTTATCGACTCCGGTTTATTTGGAGATGGATCAGATTAATCTTGATCAGGAAACGGGAGTGGTTTTGCGGCATGAGGGTCAAAAAATTCAAACCCAGATTCAAACACTCGAGGAGGGGAAAATACGTGTATGGTGGATTCTTGATCGTCTCAAGGCCGGTGAGTCCATAACCTATGAACTTGCCATTGAGTCAGTAAGTTCGGAGGCTCCATTCTATCGTTGGGAAGATACACCTGAGGAGTTTATGGATTTGCTTATTGGAGAGCAGCCGGTTATGCGTTATATGTATACTCTCTATGATCCTGAGAACATTGAAGAGACCAAGAAACCTTTTCACCATGTGTTTTCTCCCGATGGCTCGCAGCGAATAACGAAAGGAGTGGGAGGACGGTTTTCGCATCATCGTGGTATCTTTTTTGGGTATAACAAGATCAGGGTAGATGGTCATTCTTACGATACCTGGCATGCTCGAAATGGCGAGCATCAATTGCATAAAAAAGTGTTACATAGTCAAACCGGTCCTGTCGTGGGAAGCCATACTGTCTTGATTCATTGGAATGACAGAGAAGGAAAACCTTTTATCGAAGAAAAGCGCCGCTTGACCAGTTATGTACAACCACAAGGGGATTTATTGATCGAATATGAGTCGACTCTCGAGTCCTTGCGTGGAACCATTGAATTGGATGGTGACCGCCAACATGCAGGCGCCCAATTTCGCGCTTCTCAGTATGTCGCTGATCACGAAGAGCAAACCCGCTTCCTGCGTCCTGCAAAGTGGAGTGATTTACCCGAGGATCAACAAATCAACACCGAGGAGCATGTAGACCTACCATGGAATGCGATGAAATTTTCTGTTGAGGAAGAGGAGTACACGGTGGCTTATTTAAGTGATCCTGCAAATCCCGATGGTGCTAAATTTTCGGAACGTTTGTATGGCCGTTTTGGTGAATTTTTTCCTTATACTTTAACAGAAGAGAAACCATTGCACGTGCGATATCGCTTTTGGATCCACAATAGCCGGGATGTTAGTCGTGAGGAGATTGAAACTCGTTATCACGATTTGGCTTCTCCACCAAAAGTACGTGTAAAATAGGTTGAAGCGAGGAAAGGGTGGCCTATTGGTCACCCTTTCGCTTATAGAACATCTAAACATTCTAAACTCAGAGACTAGAAATGGTTCGGTTTAGTACTACGAGGTTCGTTCTAAGGCGAGCAACGTGACATCGTCGTGAAATTTTTGTTGTTCAGACCAGTTTAGCGAGTCCTTATAGACGGCTTTTAGTGAATCATACAAAGGTTGATGACTTGAAGCCTGCATTATATTCGCTAATCGATCATAACCGTATTCTTTTTTCTCTTTCCTGGTTTCAATGATGCCGTCAGAATAAAGCAAAAAGCGATCGCCGGGTTCTAACGTTGTTTTATTGATATGCATTTGATCCTTATTCATGAACAATTGACTGATACAGCTGCCTCCATCGTCTAGGTGATATTGTGTTTCTTGGCCATTATTTTTTAAGAGCAGAGGGGGGAGATGGCCGGCTCGTACCCAGGAAACGGAATTTTCTTCGGTGTCGAGAATGGCGTAAAGCAGGGTGCAAAATTTAGTTTTATCACCAGGAAAACGTTTGTTGAGGGTGTAAACAATCTGGCGGGGATCGCATATCACGTTGCTGTTGGGGTTCTCGAAAATGGATTTTTTTCTCAACTCGTGAGAGTAGGAAAGCTGGTCAATCATGCGAGTTAGGGTAACTGATAGGAGCGCAGAAGAGACCCCATGTCCTGAAACATCCAAGACATAAAAAGCCCATTGGGTTTCGCTCAATTTCAATATATTTAACAAGTCACCCCCTACATATTCTGAGGGTTCAAACACCCAGTTAAAACGATAGTGGGTGATCTCCGGCGGTTTTTCGGGAATGAATCCACGCTGGACTTTGGCTGCTGCGATCAAATCTTGTTTTAGCAATTCGTGGGCGTTTCTCAACTCTTGTTCAGCTTTGATTCGTTTGGTGATATCCCAAAAAATACCTTGAATTCCGATGATTTCTCCTTTGGCGTTATAGATAGGGGTTTTGACCACGTGAACGTATTTGGTTTCGTGCTCCTCGATCTTGTTTTTTTCGATATCCTCGAAAGTTTGGTTGCTCTCAATCACGTTTAGATCATCATTACGATATTTTTTCGCTAGTTCCGGGGGGAAAAAGTCGAAATCGGTCTTCCCAAGTATTTCCTCTATCGGCTTTTCTAAAAGATTACAGAATAATTGATTGACAAAGGTAAAGCGTCCTTCCACGTCTTTGCAAAAAATATACTGGGGAATATTTTCGACGAGCGAATAGAAGAAGGATTCGGAATCATCTAAGGTTAACTGTTTGCGTAAATTGAGGATGTACTGTTGATTTCGTTTTTTATTTTGAATGAATTGATTTGTTTCCATTTTTTTTAAGACCAGTCCTTATTCATTTATTCGATAAATATTGCTATAAGACAATTTCAATAATTAAAGTAGCAAAAAAGAGGGGAAATTTCAATAAAAAGCAAAATATATGTTGTTTGTATGAATTAATTTGAGAAGACTTTGTTTGTGTATTCCTCCTATTCCTATTAGACATTTTCTTTGATCTATAGTACATTCAAAGATCATCTTTAATGGGAAAGGAAGAAGAATGATGGGCAGTCAAACGAATCCTTGGACTCGACGCGATTTTTTGCGGCGCACGACGCTTGCGACCTCTTTTGTCTATTTATCGCCTCAAATTCTCGGACGCGGGGCACAGGCGGCGGCTAATGATCGATTGAATATTGCGTTTATTGGTGTAGGAGGGCGTGGCGGTCATAATTTGAAGAAAATGGATAAAGAAAATATCGTCGCCTTATGCGATGTGGATGAAGAACGCGCTGAAAAGAATTTCAATAAATACGAAGATACCCCCAAATATAAGGATTATCGTGTCATGCTGGACAAGCATGGTGATGTGGATGCTGTTGTCGTCAGCACCCCCGATCATACGCATGCGGTTGCAGCGATGGCGGCGATCCAGCGCGGTAAGCATGTCTATGTCGAGAAACCGCTCGCTCATTCTATCCAAGAAGTGCGCCTTCTAATGCAAGCGGCGCGTGAAAATAAGGTTCAAACACAATTGGGGAATCAAGGTCATTCTTCCCATCCCATACGGAAAGTGTGTGAGTATATTCAAAGTGGAGTACTTGGTAATGTACGCGAGGTTCATGCTTGGTATAAAAACTCTTATGGGAACGGGAAAGGTTGCCCTGAAGATAAACCCGAGATTCCTGAAACTTTAGAGTGGGATTTATGGTTGGGGCCTGCACCCTATCGTCCCTATCACCCGGAATATGTACCCCGGAGTTGGCGCAGCTGGTCGTCTTTCGGAACCGGAGTTCTAGGCGACTGGGTATGCCATATACTGGATCCCGCATTTTGGGCGCTAAAACTCACAACACCCACAAAAATAAAGGCTATGAATGAGGATAACGACTTCTCTTTTGAGCGTTTCCCTCAAACCGCTGTCATTGAGTATAACTTTCCAGCACGGGAAGAAATGCCTCCAGTGAAAGTCTCGTGGACTTATGGACGATCGTTTGAACATCCGTTATTGGAAGAGATCGAGTTGGATGACTGGAACCAATCTGCTGGTGCGTTGATCATTGGTGAGAAAACCTCATTGGTGCACGGTTCTCATGGGGCGGGTAATTTAAAAGTGCTTCCTCTTTCTAAAGCGGACACCATCCCGGAACCGGAGCAAACGATTCCACGGGTAGAAGGTGGACATCATCAGGATTGGATTCGTGCGTGCAAGGAAGGGACTCATGCGAGTTCGCATTTTCCTTATGGAGGGCCATTGACTGAGGTTGCTTTGCTGGGGGTGATCGCCACTTTTCACGATGAGCAAGAATTGTGTTGGGACAGCGAGAAAATGAAGTTTAGCAATCTTACTGAACTTGGTGTAGCGGATTGTTTTCTTCATTTCGATTGCCGTGAAGGCTGGGATCTATAAATACAAGGCAGAGAGATTTATATCAATATCCCTGATAACAAAATTTGGAATTCGTGTTAAAGTTTTTATAACCAAACAAATTCCATGAGGAGAATGAAGATGAAACGACGTAATTTCATGAAAACCGTATCTGCAGGGCTTATTTTGCCATCGCTTCAAAGTTATGCCATGGATTATAGTCAATTTGAAAATAAGCGAGTGGGCTTAATTGGCAGTGGTTGGTATGGTAAGAGTGCCTTGTTACGCTTGCTTCAAGTGGCACCGGTGCAAGTGGTTGCGTTATGCGATGTGGATGAGAAGATGGTAAACGAGGCGGCAGAACTGGTGGCGCCCCGGCAGGAATCCAAGAAGAAGCCGCGTACGTATGAAGATTATCATGAGATGTTGGAAAAAGAAGATTTAGATATTGTCCAAGTTTCTACACCGGATCATTGGCACGCCTTGGCCATGATCGATGCGGTGAAAGCGGGAGCCGATGTTTTTGTGGAAAAGCCCATTAGTGTGGATGTCGTCGAGGGGCAGGCGATGCTCGCGGCGGCTCGTAAATATGATCGTGTGGTCCAGGTAAATACCGAACGCCGCAGTACTCCTCATTTGATTGACGCTCGCGACAAGGTAATTCGTACGGGAAAACTTGGTAAGATCGGCCATGTGGAAATTTATTGTTATTATCACATGCGGGCTCGGGGGAATCCCGAACCGACTGATCCACCCGAACATTTCAACTATGACTTGTGGTGCGGTCCTGCGCCAAAGCGTCCTTATGTTCCTGTTGTTCATCCTCGCAGTTGGCGTTCTTTCATGGAATATAGCAATGGAATTATTGGTGATATGTGTATTCATATGTACGACATGATACGTTGGATGCTTGATTTAGGATGGCCAAAAACGATCACTTCCAATGGGGGGATTTTGATTGACAAGGAGAGTATTGCCAATATTTCCGATACTCAAACGGCTGTCTTTGATCACGATGATCTCACCGTGGCCTGGCAGCATCGAACCTGGGGACATTCACCCGACCCTGAATATCCTTGGGGAGCAACGATTTATGGTGATAAGGGAACGCTTAAACTGAGCGTGATGAAGTATGAGTTTACACCTCGGGGGGAAGGGGAGAGCATAAAACAGGATGTCGTTTATGAATTAGAAGAGTATCCTGAGGATAAAGATGAAAAAGATCTTGAAAAGCATGTGGCGCCGGCATTGCGCCGTCACATGAAAGACTTTCTGAAGGCGATTGATCAACGCACTCGGCCTGTGTCGGACATCGAGGAGGGGTTTATATCCAGTGCTAGTTGTATACTTTCCAATCTAGCCATGAAAACAGGCAAGGCGGTTCATTATGATCCCAAGAAGGGCAAAACGAGTGACGATGAACTGAATGCATTGCTGCAACGCGAATACCGCGATCCATGGGTCCATCCCACCCCTGATTCTATCTAACTAAATAAGAAGGATTAAAAGGCGTGTAGGGGAGAACCTATGTTCGAGTATACACGCCTTCCTATTGTTTCCTATATTAACATCCATAAACTCCAAGCCTCAAGACTCATTCGATTGCTTTTTTTGGTGTGTAAAAGTGCTTTGAAGCAATCATGCGAATAAGAATATATGGATAAACACCTTTCCTCAAGGGGCAAATGAACATAAAATTATTAAGGTTCTGTACCTGTAAATAGATCAATCGATCCTGGATCGAAACCATCATGACGTCACTCATTTCTTTATCATACCCCCCTCGATCATACAGGGTATTATTTCCGAGAAGGCGGTTATTGTACTCTTTCCTTGTGGGTAAATCAGATCTCATGAAAGAAAGAGATAATTACGGAGGAATGTTATGAATAGAATCGCGTTCTATTTATTGACGCTGGGGATGTTTTGTGCTTTATCACCGCAGGCGAACGAACGATGGGACTTAGCGAAAAAGCATGCCGACACCTTTCGCTTTGATACGCTTTTTACGGCTCAAAATGTGCGTGACTTTCTTTCCTCTGAGGAAGGATTGGAAGAAGCGGTTGCATGGTGCCGTGATACGGCGGTCACTCGTGTGTTTTTAGAGACGTTTCGGGGGGGATATTTCGCTGAGAAGGAAACTCTGCAGAAGGCTAAGCGCCGCTTTGAAGAGGCGGGGATCGAGGTCAGTGGGTGTGTCACGACGACCAATCTTGGCCGCGATAGTGTAAATGGCTGGATCTTTCCATGTTTTACCGAACAAAAAAGTTTAGAAACACTTCGTCGCTCTTTTGAATTTAGTGCCTCCTTGTTTGATGTGGTTATGATCGATGATTTTTTCGCGACTGGTTGTGAATGCGAGGATTGTAAAGAAGCCAAAGGGGATCGACCCTGGGATGAGTTTCGATGCGAAATGATGGTGGATGTTTCCCGTGAGTATGTGATTGAGCCCGCCCGCGAAGTGAATCCCGATGTGCATATTATCATTAAATACCCCCAGTGGTATGACAATTTCCATAATCGAGGATACGAAGTGGTGCGCCAAACCGAGATGTTTGATGAAATCTGGGTTGGGACCGAAACCCGTGATCCCGATAGTGAACGATGGGGACGCAAGCCTCAATACGAAGCGTTTTTTATCATGCGCTGGCTGGGACATATCGGAGGAGAAAAATGCGGTGGAGGATGGTTTGATCCTTATGGAACCAGTCCCAAAACGTATGTCGAACAGGCTCGGCAGACGATTTTAGGTGGGGCGCCAGAAACGGTACTCTTTTGTTATGGTTCTTTGCTTCAAGATAACGGACCGGACAATGTCGCGTTACTACGTGAACAAATCCCGGCGTTATTTCAATTAGCTTCTATGATCCAAGATAAACAACTCTATGGAATTTCCGCTCCCAAAATCCCCAATAGCGATCCCGGGGGAGATTCCATTGTTTATGATTTTATAGGGATGTTGGGTTTGCCTTTGGTTCCCGATGATCGAATTCGGACCTCGGTGGATTCATTGTTCCTTACTTATCATTCATTCAAAGATCCAAAAATTGAAAGCAAGATAACGACATTGCTGGAAGAAGAAAAACCCTTCCTGATCACTCATCATCTCGCCCATGAGTTGCCGTCATCCCTACGAGATGAGATCGAAGAGTCCATGAGACTGGAAATTCCTGAAGACAAATGGGATCTCATGGATCTTTCTGAAGAGCGTCTTCAAGCAATACGTGATCGTCTCTTACAGCCATTCGGTATTGAGTTTAAGGCTCCAACCCGAGTAGCCCTTTATCCTTTTTCCGATGGAATTTATGTAGTCGAGAATTTCAATGATCGAGAGGCACAAGTTTCTTTACGGGTTCCCGGGGATGCCCTTTTATCGGTGGAATTGGTGATTCCTCAAGAAGAGATCACCTTAGAGCAGGAGGATGGTACCACGATGGTTTCACTTCCAGCACGATCTTTAATTGTATTGAAACCATGATTGTTTCTAAGAGGAATTATCGACTATAATTTATTACAATCAACCCAAAAGAGAAAAGCATTGCTGGTTTGAGTTCACATCCTAAGGCGATTGTGTTTTTAGGGAATAAGTATAGTTTGACGGGTATGGGCTACGATAAGTTGCATGAAAATAATTTGATGAACTCAACATGTGCGAGCTTTTTGTGCCGTAAGTATTTGAAAGAAATTAGGTGGTTGTTTGATCATGTTGGCAAAAAAAATATCCTATTCATTCACTGAATCAATAGCATATATAAAAAACATAATATTAACCGGTTTATTGACGGTATTTCCTATTTGGATCACGTGGCTGGTGGTCAAATTTCTTTTTGATGTCATGTCGGCCTGGGGAGATCCTATGGTTGCCTGGTTATCCAGAAACCTTCGGGAAGATTTACCCTATGTATCGAAATGGTTAGGTTATGATTGGTTTCAATCAACGCTCGGGGTTATCGTCATTTTGCTTTTTCTCTATGCCCTTGGGAAGGTGACAACCTGGGTGGTTGGCCGGAAGTTAATCGAGTTATTTGATTCTATCATAAATCGTATACCTGTAGTTCAAACCATCTATGGTTCTGTTAAGAAATTAGTCACTGTACTGCAGCAAAAGCCGGAAAATGTGCAGCGGGTGGTCTTAATTGAATTTCCATCGACTGAGATGAAAACCGTTGGCTTGGTGACTCGCACTTTTGCTGACGAAGATACGGGTGAAGAATTGGCGGCGATCTATGTTCCCACTACGCCCAATCCGACTTCCGGTTATTTAGAAATTGTACCACTCAAAAAAGTAACTTCCACCAATTGGACTGTGGATGAAGCCATGACCTTTATTATTTCCGGTGGGGCGGTTTCTCGAGACAAGATTAACTACACCAAAAGTTACCCTTATGTAAAGGATTTGAAAAAAGAACTTGAAAAATGATTCTTTCTCCTAGTATCAATACCGGTTGCTGAAAGAGTTAAGACGTGCTAAAAACTTTTTGGATGGATCGAGGTTATTCAATCTGTTTTGGATTATTGTCTGGTTGGGTTTCAAAATTGAATGTTTAAAGAAGCGACGCTTTTTCTTGTTGGATGGAGAGGCTTTTTTTGTCTAACGTCCATGGGAGAACCGCTTTGACTTAAAGGCAAGGAGAAATATAGATGTCTCTTGAGCTGCTTGATGGAATCGTATTTTTCGCATATTTCTTTATTGTTATTGGGATTGCTTTATGGGTGTCGCGAAAACCCAAAGATCATGAAAGGACGTCAGAAGATTTCTTCTTGGCTGGTCGCGCGTTACCGTGGTGGATTATCGGGACTTCGTTGATCGCGTCCAATATATCTGCTGAGCAGATGATCGGTATGACTGGTTCGGCTTTTGCTAGCGGGATTGCTATTGTCTCTTATGAATGGATGGCGGCTGTGACTCTGCTCATTGTTGCCAAGTTTTTTATGCCGGTATTTCTCAAGTTAAAAATATACAGCATGCCCCAGTATCTTGAACGCCGCTTTGATTACCGGGTCAGTGTGGGCTTGGCGATTTTTTGGCTTTTAGTCTATGTGTTTGTCAATCTGACGTCAGTCATGTATCTCGGCGCCTTGACGTTGCAGACTATCCTTGATCCTCTTCAGTTTCCACTTTTTTATGGCGTACTTGCATTGGCGCTGGTATCTTCCATTTACACAATTTACGGTGGTCTTTCAGCGGTAGCTTGGACGGATATTATCCAGGTGACCGTTCTATTTGTTGGTGGAACTGCGGTCACTCTTTTTGGACTCAGTGCCGTGGCAGGAGAAGAAGGCGGCGTTATTATGGGGTTTTCTCAACTTGTAAACGATGCCCCGGAAAAATTTCATACGGTTTTGGATTGGAACCATAATACCCTCCCCTGGATAGGAGTATTCTTTGGCGGTATGTGGGCGGCTAATTTGAGCTATTGGGGATTCAATCAATACATCACTCAGCGGGCTTTGGCTGGAAAGAACATCCGTGAAGCCCAATATGGATTGGTATTTGCTGCGTTTCTTAAAGTGATCGTCCCTATCGTCGTGGTTTTACCGGGGATTCTTGCTTTTTCCCTTTATAAGGATATGGTGGCACGCCCAGATATGGCTTATCCCACATTGATTCGTGAACTGGTACCGGCAGGATTCACCGGCTTAATTATTGCCGCCATTATCGCGGCTATTGTTTCCTCTCTTAATTCGATGACCAATAGTTCGGCGACCATTTTCACGATGGATATCTTTAAACGGATGGTGCCTGAGGCTTCTGAACGTTTGTTGGTTCTTGTTGGACGAATTACTACCGCCACTGTCTTGATTATTGCCGTCTGTATGGCGCCTTTGCTTTCCAATCTGGATGAGGCCTTTCAGTACATTCAAGAATATACAGGGATGATTTCCCCAGGGGTGGTGGCGATTTTCCTCTATGGAATTTTCTGGAAACGTTGCACTTCAATTGCTGCGGTATGGATGGCGCTTATCACTATCCCTATCTCCGCGGGATTGAAATTTCTCCCTCGCTTATTGGATCGAATTTTTGGAGAGATGAATGTAATGTCCCAATTTCTAGATCCCTTTTTAAATCGTATGGGCGTAAGTATGATCCTCATTCTTATTTTGGGGTATTTCATTACCATCTTCTCAAAAGAAGAAGCGCCCAAAGAAGAATACGATGTGAGTGGGGTGACCTTTAAGACCCCGATGATGTTCAATTTCTTTTCGGTACTCGTTATTGGTGCTTTAACGGCCTTGTACATTTTGTTTTTCTAAAATATTTTTGAGAGAGAGGATGCATTCTCGTATTTTACCTGATACATGGATGTTATCTGAGGTTTTTCCATGTATCTTATGAAGAATTGGTATAGAATGTCTTCATCTTATTGAAAGCAAAAAGATAAGTATTGTTTTCAATTTGCTATTATTGATTCTTTCGTTGTTATCATCCATAATCTTATTCATTCTTGTGGTTGAGGATCATGAAATCGAATTTCACAAAGAAGAAAAAGCAAAAATTTATGAAGAAGAATTGGGAGCATTTTACGAATCGTCGTTCAAGCCGGTTTTCTTCTCCGATTTGCTATTGGGATACGATGGATGGTCATTATGTCCAGGTGACGCGACGCCGAGGTTTGCATTTAATTCGTTCCGCAATTCGTTCAGGGATGCGGCGTTATCCTCGGGAGTTGTTTGAATCGCTTCGCCAAGGGATGCAAAAGGCCAAGCCTCCAAATACGTCTCTTCAAACGATAGAGGATCACTCATTTGCAGCGGCGTGGTTGGGACATGCCAGTGTGTTAACACGGTTAGGAAAAATTAATCTATTGGTGGATCCGGTGTTTTCTAGTCGTATTGGCAAGAGAATGGGGCGTATCACCCTTGGGCCAAAGCGGATACGTGAGGCACCGGTTGCAACTCAAGGCCTTCCAACCATCCATTTAATTCTACTTACTCATGCCCATTTTGATCATTTGGACAAACCTACCTTGCGTAAACTCGCGAATGAAAACACGCTGGTCATTACCGCCCCTGGTACTCGACGCTTAATCCCACGTGGTTTCGGTGCGGTGATTGAATTGCCTGCGTATCGTGAAATGATTATCCATGGTCTCAAAATACGTGCTTATTCTCCTCTTCACTGGGGATCACGCAACGTGATCGATCAGCATCGCAAATGCAATAGTTATCTCGTGGAATCCAACTTTGGACGAATCTTTTTCACTGGCGACAGTGCTTATACACAGCGCTTTCGTACAATCTCCGATGTGGATCTCGCCGTGTTTGGGATTGGGAGTTATAATCCTTGGGAGCACATGCATTCTACTCCCGAACAAACATGGGCCATGTTCCGTTCTATGAACGCCAAGCATCTTTTGCCTATTCATCATTCTACTTTTCGCTTGAGTGATGAGCCCATGGACGAACCGCTACAACGTTTGCGTGCTGTGGGGAGCCAAGAACTAGATAAAATTGTTCTTGCTGAGCAGGGGGAAATCTGGGTAGGTGCCGATGATTCCATTATCCAGGTCTCGAACTAATTTCATTGTTGTGTTTTTGTGTTAATGCATGGTGGTTTATCCTTGGCTGAAAATGTGTCGTTTTCAAAGGGCGCTTTTCTGTGAATGGAGCAGGAAGACAACCTATCCCTTGTGTTGTTCGCGTAATCTTTAGACAATCATAAAAGCTAATAATATTTTTTTGATTATGGAAAGGAAAGAAGAGAATGTTACGTCAAATTTCGTACGTAGGTATAATGTTGTTGATGCTAACGCTCATAGGGCTTCCCGTTGAGGCTCAAGAGAAGACGCCTGCCTGGGGAAATTGGCATGGTGATTTGAGCGGCGATGAATGGGCTGATCGCACCATCCGAGCGCAGATTATTGATCTCAGCGGTGGTCACTACGAAGGGGTGTATTTCTTTGGCGCCGAAGATGTGGATGAAGTCCGGGTTGTGATCCCGGGTGAAACCAAAAAGGGGAATGTTCATTTTGAAGGCGAGGTCAATCTTGGTGATGAACTTGGAGGGAAATGCACACTTACTGGCGATATTATCTACACCAAAGTAGATAAGAAATGGGAAGTGTCTTTTACCGGGAAGATCGAAGCCTCCGATGGCGTTGGTGAGTATGAACTCGAGCGGGTCTTGATTAAATCGCCCACGTTGGGAATGGAACCTCCGGAAGACGCCTATGTTTTGATGGGCAATGCCACCAAGCGGTCTCAAGAAGCGGTAGAAATTTTCGATCGTGAATGGAATCGTCAGTATCATTGGACCATCAATGGGGATGGTGCGGCTCGAATTACGAACAGTTCTATCGTTAGCAAAAAGGAATTTGGTGATGCTCATTATCATGTTGAATTCCAGACGCCTTACATGCCCCATGCGCGTGGTCAGGGACGCGGCAACAGTGGAGTGTATGTCTTGGGACGTTATGAAATCCAGGTGTTGGACAGTTTCGCTCAGATCCCGCGAAACAACCTGTGCGGTGGAATTTATCAACAGGCTACGCCCCTTGAGAATGCTTGTTTACCTCCGACTGAATGGCAAACCTATGATATCTACTTCAAGGCGCCCCGTTTTGATGACGAAGGCAATAAAACCAAGAATGCGGTCATTACCCTCAAGCATAATGGGGTTGTGATTCATGACGAAGTCGAATTAAAGAATGCGACACCGGGAGGGGTTAGCGGAAAAGAGGCCTCCCAAGGGGTTTTGCTTTTACAAGATCATAATGATAAAGTTGGGTATCGCAATATTTGGGTTAAACCACTCGACTAAAGGTAAGTCAATACTATCTACCTGGGGGCTTGGAGAAATCTAATCCCCCTTTTTTAATAGTACGGTTTTGCCCATTATGTAAGGAAAGCGAATCATCATGGTATCAGGCATCTTATACGGATTAGGCGCGGCTACTTTTCAATCAATCTCTTATCTTTGTTCGCGGCTTTTTGTTGGACGTTTCCAACGAAGCGCGATTTATTTGCTCTCCATATCCCATATTATCATGGCCGTCATGTCGATCGTGCTTTTATACTTTATTTGGCCTAAGAGGATGCCCCCGTTGGAGGAGTATATCCTTGTTTTGATTGGCGCCTCGTTCTTTTATCTTGCGGGGCAGGCTTGCCTATTTATGGCATTACAGCGATCCGCTGCATCTCGTGCTTCTCCTTTGCTTGGATTAAAGGTTTTTATTCTCGCATTGATATGTGTGCTTTTCCTGGATCAATCGATGAATGTGTTTCAGTGGATCGCGGTGTTGTTGAGTGTTGCCGCAGCTTTTTTGCTTAATCAATCTGGGGGAAGTATGCCATGGCAGAGTATTGCCTGGGTACTTGGTGCATGCTTGGGGTATTCTTTTTCTGATTTAAATATCCGTTCATTGGTTGATCACTTTTCCTACTTGGGTATGGCTTATGGCTCAACCATCAGTGTATGCCTTTCCTATCTCGTGTGTGGATTGGCGGGAGGTATTGCGTTGTTCTTTTTGCGCAATTTGAATCGCTCCATGTGGACTTATGCTATTCCTTTTTCGCTTTCTTGGTTTGCTGCCATGATCCTTTTGTTTGCATGTTTTGGAAGTATCGGGGTTGTCTTTGGTAATATAGTTCAATCGAGCCGCGGGATGATCTCGATTTTACTAGGTACTTTGGTCGCTTCGGCAGGTTTTGTGAAGTTAGAAGAGAAAGTAGGACGTTCGGTCTTTGTACGAAGGCTGGCGGCGGCCTTGTTGATGGCCGCCGCGATCTCTCTCTTTTATTTTAGTGCCTCTTAACGTTCATCCTCATCTTTTTTGGTATGATCTTTCTTTTCTTTTTCTTCCCGTTCTTTGGCTTTTTGCATGGGATTTTTGGATTTGCCTGGTTTTGTTAATTTAAATTGATCCTTGATGGGGCGAGGTGGATAATAGTTATTTTGTCGATTGGCATCCGCGGTTTCCAAATAAGGGTCGAGAATGATTTGCTCGATGGTTTTTTCAGTAATCATTAATTTGGAAACTTGTTCACTGTCACGACGCCATATTTCGGCTGGTATTCGTAATTCTTCTTGACTACCATCGGAGTAATCAATTAGTAAAATTAGGGGCATGACCAATCCACCGATATTTTTAAAATCAATTACATAAAAATTCATATTTGTTTTTTTGAGTAAAGCAATTTCATCGTTGTCGAGGTCTTTGAGAAATTGTTCAAACTTTTCACGGTCTTCTTCGGTTACATCGAGAGGGTCATAGTCATTATAAAAATCCTGTAGTTCGGGGTGTTCTTCGACCCGCTTCGGTAATTTTTTGTTGCGTTGGTCTCCGATATATTCTGGATGTTGGTCGCGGCGATGTTTCTCCATAGCGTTATCAATTTCGGGATCGCCGGTTTCCAAGGTGTAAATACGCAGGTTTTCAATGGCGATATCCACATGTTCCGTGGTATAAAACCAACCTCGCCAGAACCAATCCAAATCCACTCCTGAGGCATCTTCCATGGTTCGGAAAAAATCGGCGGGAGTGGGTCGTTTGAACATCCAACGCCGTGCGTATTCCTTGAAAGCAAAATCAAATAATTCGCGTCCCATTACGGTTTCACGCAAAATATTAAACGCGGACGCCGGTTTGGCATAAGCGTTGTTGCCAAACTGCAGAATCGAATCCGACTGGGTCATGATCGGTACCTGGTTACGGCTGGTCATATAATTGACAATTCTTTCTGGCTTTCCACGCCAGGAGGTATAATCCTCTTCCCACTCTTGTTCTGCAAGATACTGTAGGAAGGTATTGAACCCTTCATCCATCCAAGTCCATTGCCGTTCATCGGAATTGATGATCATTGGGAAATAATTATGCCCGACTTCATGAATAATCACCGAGATCAAACCATATTTGGTATTTTTCGAATAAGTTCCATCTTTTTCTGGGCGGGGTCCATTAAAGCAGATCATGGGGTATTCCATCCCGCCTACGGGGCCATTGACCGAAATGGCGACGGGATAGGGATAATCAAACGTAAATTTAGAGTATACATTGAGGGTGTGAATGATTGCATGGGTGGAATATTGGCTCCAAAGGGGTTCACCTTCATTGGGATAGAAAGACATGCACATTACGGTATTTTTCCCGAGGTCATGTCCTTGTGCATCCCAAATAAATTTTCGGGAGGAAGCAAAAGCGAAATCGCGTACATTCTCCGCTTCAAAAATCCAAGTATTTGTTCCTTCGGCTTTACTCTCTTCATTTTCTTTGGCTTCTTCAGGGGTGATGATATACATCGGTTTATCTGAATGTTCAGCTTCCAATAGGCGATCCCGTTGAGTTTGAGTGAGTACTTCTCTGGGATTTTGTAAAACCCCGGTTGAGGCTACGACATGATCCTCTGGAACTGTGATGCGGACGGTAAAATCTCCGAACTCCAGCGCGAATTCTCCTTGTCCCAGGAACGGTTTATTTTGCCAACCGGTTTCATCGGTATAGGGAACCAGTCGTGGATACCATTGGGCGACTTCATAAAGATAGTTGTCATCTTCTTCGAAATATTCCGCTCCGCTCCTACCTGGAACCGATTTAGATGGATTCATCGCATAATGCCAATCGATTTGGAAAGAGAATGTTTCTCCGCTTTCCAACTTTTGGGGTAAATCCACCCGCATGACCGTATCGACAATGGTATACTCGAGGTCTTCGTCTTGGGTATCTTTCACCGCGGTGATACGTGTGCCTCCATCGAAATCCACTTTGGCTAGAATTTTGCGTAGATGATCGAAGTTCACTCTATCATGAATACTCGGCGCAGGTTCTGTTAAGTTACTGTGCGAATCGGGGCGGTAAATATTCGCGTCCAACTGCAGCCAGAGGTAGTGCAAGGTGTGGGGGGAATTGTTATGATATGTGATTATCTCCGAGCCGCTTAGTTGTTGGTTTTTGTCATCCAGTTGAACATCAATCTCGTAATCTACTTTTTGTTGCCAATAATCTACTCCCGGTGCACCCGAGGCCGTTCGAAAGGAATTTGGTGTAGGTAAGAGTTCGTCCAATTGGCGAAACTTATCCGATTGTTTGTATTTTACGTTTTCGATGATGCTGGTATAACCCGGGCTTATAATCAATAGTCCAAGCAGCGACCAAAGTATACCCTTTGTGTATATCGACAATTGTGGATAGGCTTGTTTTTTCATTCGACCCCCCCCCGTTCATTCTAATTCTGCTAAAGCTTTGCCTTTTTTAAGTTGCTGGCTCAATTGCTTCACCAATTCTTCATTATCCGGTTTTTCCGCAATATTGACATTCTCTTGTGGATCCGTTTTATGATCATATAACATTTTGGCATAGAGTTCACCTTGTTGATTACGCCATTCAGTATAGAGATAGCGATCGGTACGGATGGAATCGCCATTATTAAAGCGACTAAATATGGCTTTTTTCCATGATTGATCGGGATTTTTCATTAAGGGAACAAAGCTATCTCCCTGCAAATGATCCGGCTTGGGTAGTTCACAAAGATCGCACAAGGTCGGATAAATATCTACGAATTCGGTCAGGGCATCGGTTTTGATTCCTCCCTCGTAGCCAGGAGCGCGGATGATCATTGGGGCACGTAGTGAGGTTTGAAAATTACAATGCTTGCACCAGAGCGTATGTTCTCGCAGATTCCAGCCATGATCCCCCCAGAGGATGACGACTGTATTATCCCGCAAGCCGAGGGTCTCTAATTCATCCAAAAGCCGTCCAACTTGGGCATCGATATAGCTCACGCAGGCATGATATCCGTGAACCAGAGTTCGTGCTTTTTCATCCGAGAGGCGTCCTTGTTGAGGGATATCGGTATATTGCCGGAGTTCTCCCCAATTATGAATCGCCGCATCGGGGGCGTTTTCTGGGACAAAATCATTATCCGCCATCGGGATTTTTTCCCGGTCATACATATCCCAATATTTCTTAGGTGCGTTGAATGGAAGGTGTGGTTTTACGAAGCCTACCGCCAAGAAAAAGGGTTTTTCTTGTTCTTTCATTCGTCGTAGATCGGATATCGATTTGTCGGCGGTTTTCCCGTCGGCGTATTCGTTATCCTCGACATCCGCGGCTTCATAGGCAGGTCCCAAACCGCGATCCGATTCTTTGGCGATTTCGTAATTCTCATCGAGAAGATAACCGCGTCCGCCCCATTCGCCCTTGGGGCGCCAAGGTTCTTCGCTCCAACTCTCTTTGCTATCCGTACGGTGATGGAATACTTTCCCATTTGATATTGTATGATACCCATGTTTTTTGAATAAGCCTGGCAAGGTGGTATAACCCGGGGCATCTTTTTCTGCCCATGTGTCATACCCCACGAAGCGGTCGCGCTGAGGACGGATTCCCGTGAGCAGACTCGCCCGCGATGCGCCGCATACGGGTATGTTGCAAAACGAACGTTTAAATAGCAATCCATCCTTCGCCAGCCGATCGATGTTTGGCGAGATCACATGATTAACCCCGTAGCAATCTAGCTGAGGGCGTAGATCGTCTACCGCGATGAATAATACGTTTCGTTTTTTTGTTTGTGGAAAGGCAATGGGGGCGGTTATGGCCGAGGTGAGCCCTACCCCCATGGTTTTTAGCCATTCGCGCCGAGTGGTAAGCTGTTTCATTGTTATTTTCTCCCCTCCAAGTGTATTTCAAACTATTTTCCCATAATTTTTCTTTCCAGCAAGATATAATCGTTGATTTGCTAGTGATGATGGCCATTACATGAGGTACGCTATGTAGAGATATTGTTTTAGAATGAATGAGGGGGCTTATATTTAGCCCCCCTCTCTCTAAGTGAATTCATGTCCAAACTTGGTTGTTATCGACATAACTTTAACAGGGTTACAAGAGATCGATACGCCGAACTTCAACTTGCCAGGGACCTCGGGTGTCGTCTGGCGAGCGAAGATCTGCTTTTAAACGTAGATTGCCCTTTTTGAGTGGAATCGCTTGGAAAACGCATTCGGTTTTATTATCGGACACGGATCGGGTTAAGGTTTGATCTCCGACTTCTAATTTGATATTAAGTTTTTCCTCATTGGAAGGGAAGCGTAAATGGATGTTATACTGACCGGCCTCGGGGGCGTATAGTTTCCAATATCCGTTGGAGTTTTGTCCCCAAGGTCGGCCTTTGATATGCCGCCAATCTTGGCGAGTCAACACAACGGGATTTTCATATGGGGTGCCGATATAAATTCTTGGCGGTGCGTAATTGTCAGACCTAGTAGAACTCACATCGTGAAACCAATCTTCATACTCGTTCTTCATTTTTTCAACAATGTCAGGATGCTCTTCGGCTACGTTCTGGGTTTCTAGGGGATCGTTTTTCATGTCGTAGAGTTCCAATTGAGGATCACCTTCAAACGATTCGCGGCCGAATCCACTGGCATGTACAAGTTTCCAATCTTGGGAACGGGCAGCAAAGTTATGATACATAACCGGTTTGTCACCCCGATGAGATTGGATGTAGATCGTACGGTCTTTCCATTCACTAGGCTGTTCTTTTAGCAATGGAAGAATACTTTTCCCATCTAGTTTCAAATCGGCAGGCTTTTCCACCTGGCAGGCATCCAGGATTGTGGGTAATAAGTCAATATGAGCGGAAACCTGATCTGAGGTTCGGCCGGCTTCAAGCACCGAAGGCCAGTGCAGAAAGATAGGCGAGCGAATACCACCTTCGTACACGGACGATTTCGAACCTCTCATTCCTGCTACATAACGCCGTCCATTGGGGCCATTGTCGAGCAGGAAAATGACAAGGGTGTTTTCGGTAATGCCAAGATTGTCCAATTTCTTAAATAATTTTCCGACATTGTTATCAATATTGGTAATCATAGCGAAGATACGCGCGCGCCGATCTTCGTTCGTGTCATCAGGGAGTGGATGGCCTTCTTCTTGAGGAAACTGATCGTTTGATAAATCTTTATCCTTGTAATACTCGTATTCCTCTTCGGGAACATCGTGAAAAGGACCATGGGGAGCATTGGTGGGAATATAGGCGAAGAAAGGCCGGTTATTTTCGTGGCAATCTTCCATCCATGAACAAGCATGATCAAAATAAACGTCAGTACAATAGCCTTCGGTATGCACCTTGTGTCCGTTTTCGAAAAGGATCGCATCGGTATATTTTCCTTCGCCTCCTGGAGGATCGGAAGGCTGACCTATGCCTCCACCGCGATGAACCAAGGCGGTCTCGAATCCTTGATCGATAGGGCGCATAGGATAATTATCGCCTAAGTGCCACTTGCCAAAGATACCTGTGGCATAACCTGCCTCGCGTAAAATTTCGGCGATGGTTACTTCATTTGGATCCATCATCGCGCGTCCAATGTAAGTATCGATGCAGCGGGTGCGATAGTTATAACGTCCTGTCATCAAGCAAGCGCGGGTTGGGGCGCAAACCGGACAGACGTAAAAGTATTGCATCGAGGCGCTGCGCTTGGCCATGGCATCGATGTTGGGCGTTTGGATGATAGGATTGCTGGTTACCCCCAAATCACCGTAGCCTTGATCATCGGTCATGATCAATACCACATTGGGACGTTGGGGTTTCTCTTCACTAAAAGCGAAAGGCTTCGTCACAGTGCTATGCATAAGGAAAGGGACCGAAGCGAAAGCGGTTTGCTGGAGAAACGTTCTTCTTTTGATCATAGTATCCTCCTCACCAGGTTAAAAAAATCTATCCAAATATATTGGGAAAACGTACGGTTCTTCATTTAATTCTATGATACACGTTCATCAATTTCATCGCGAGCCCATGAACGTCTATTCCTTGCTTTTTTTACTTGCAACCGATACGATAATTATGAATTTCCTTTTCCTATGTTTTATAAGATTCTCTCCTCGGAGATAGAGAAGATTAAGGGTTGGAATGAATATACTGGAAAACCAAAAGGGGTTCAGTATCTATTTTTGTTCATTCTGTTTCAGGTGAAAGTCGGGTGGGATCCTGGTTTTTTTTTCCATTATATATGTTGTTGATTACTTTGAGGATAAATCGCTTGTTTCTTCTACCTTATGCGAACCACCTAAAAAAATGATTCATTCAAGATGCAGATGTTTTTTTTGTTATAACTTATAAATGATCAGGTGAAAAAGAATGAAATTGTGGTTACCTCTTCTCGTCGTCGGCATCCTGTTGTTTTGTGTAATCCCTGGTATTGCTCAAGATGATGGGCCTTCCACAGTCCCCGAATCAGCAACCCAGGACGAGAGCATGCATACCATAAGGGTAGAACAGCCCATAGAAAATGGTGAGCATTCTGAAGAACATCCCCATTTAGGAGAAATCCTTCCTGTGTGGAGTGTGATTCCTTTTATTGGTATTTTACTTTCGATTGCTTTATTCCCCCTGTTTGCCCCTCATTTTTGGCATCATAACTTTCCCAAAATATCGTTCGCCTGGGCTATGATTTTGGCCATTCCCTTTTTGATCGCTTATAAGGGGGAGGCGATTCATTCTATTCTTCACATTTATTTGTTAGATTATATTCCTTTTATAATCCTTTTATGGGCGCTTTATACGGTTTCGGGGGGGATTCTTTTACGAGGGACTTTAGTGGGTACACCTCTGGTTAACACCACGATGCTATTGGTTGGCACGATCCTCGCTTCATGGATGGGAACCACAGGAGCAGCGATGTTGCTCATCCGCCCGTTTTTACGCGCCAACCGTTTTCGCCAAAACCGAACCTTTATGGTTTGTTTCTTTATCTTCCTTGTGGCCAATATCGGTGGTTCCTTAACTCCTCTAGGTGATCCTCCGTTGTTTCTTGGTTTTCTCCACAGTGTTCCCTTTTTCTGGACTTTTAACTTATTTCCGCACATGTTTTTTTGCGTAGCCGTACTTCTTACAATATACTTCATCATAGATACCATAATGTTGAAAAGAGAAGGTGGTCTCCCTGAAATCAATGAAGAGAAAGTCGCCTTTCGATTGGATGGGGCCTATAACTTCTTCTTCTTAGGTGGCGTAGTCGGCGGCGTATTATTGAGTGGTTTATGGCAGATAGGCGAAGTCAATATCCTGGGTATTCATGTTAAAATCCAAAGTTTGATGCGAGACGGGATATTGATTCTTATGGGTGTTCTTTCGTTACTCGTTACACCCCGGAAAATACGGACGGACAATGAATTCACGTGGTTTCCCATTCTAGAAGTGGCCTATCTCTTTGCCGGTATCTTTATGACCATGATTCCTTGTCTCGCTATTCTTAGTGCGGGAGAGAAAGGTGCCGCCGCGCCCTTGTTAAGAATTGTGCAAGAGCCGATCCATTATTTTTGGATTACGGGGGTGCTTTCCGGTTTTCTGGATAATGCTCCTACATACTTAACTTTTTTCACTAGCGCATTGGGTAATTTTTATGCCGGAATGCCCGAACCTCAGGCGGTTTCCTTATTGATTGAAGAAAATGAAATTTACCTTAAGGCCATCTCTGCCGGAGCCGTCTTCTTTGGGGCTATGACTTATATCGGAAACGCACCCAACTTTATGGTACGTTCTATTGCCGAAGAAGCGGGAACTCCCATGCCCACTTTCTTCGGATATATGCTTAAATATTCATGTGTATTCTTATTACCGCTTTTCGTTATTATCACCTATGTCTTTTTCATGGGATAAATTAGAAAGGAGGCGTTGACCTATGACACGAGTAGGAGTTGTCCTCTCAGGATGTGGAGTCTTTGATGGTGCGGAAATTCATGAATCGGTATTGACGATGCTTTATTTAGAAAAAGGCGGTGCCGAAATCTCTTGTTTCGCTCCAGACAAACCCCAATTCCACGTAATTGATCATGCAGCACAACAACCAGTAGAAGGCGAGAGCCGCAATGTTCTGGTTGAATCCGCCCGCATTGCCCGCGGTCATATTTCGAAACTTTCGTCTTTGAACATCGATCGGTTTGATGCGGTTGTCTTTCCCGGAGGCTTTGGTGCGGCCAAAAATCTTTGCACCTATGCAGTAGACGGAGCCCATTGCGATATCGATCCCGAAGTAGCCCGCGTGATCAAAGAAGCCCATGCGCGAGGGAAGGTAATTGGTGCGCTTTGTATTGCACCGGTCGTGGTGGCACGTGCGCTTAAAGAAGAGGGAGTGAAGCCTGTTCTCACAATCGGTTCTGATGCTGCCACGGCTGGGGATTTACGTTCCATGGGAGCTGAAAATCAACCGGCTTCGGTTTCGGAAATTGCTGTGGACGAACGAAATAAGATTGTTTCTACCCCTGCCTATATGTTGGGGCCAAGTGTTTCGGATGTTGCCCAAGGTATTGAAAAACTCTGCGCTAAGGTCTTAGAAATGGCATCCTGACGCGAGTGGATTCTATTGACAATGATTAAAGTAGAGGGGGATGGCTAAAAAACCATCCCTTTTTTATGAAATGTTCAATGAGTCTTTGGCAAGGTGCATTGGAGAATTAAGGCATCTTCAGGAGGATTACGGTAATAATGTTTTTTCCGTGAGACTTCCTGAAAACCGTGTTTTAGGTAAAACGCAATCGCTGCACTATTGGATTCCCGCACTTCCAAGATCGCCGAATAGACGTCTTTGCTGCGTCCGAAATTCAACGAAGAGTGTAAGAGACTTTCTGCAATGCCTTGTCGCCGTACCTTGGGGTGGACGGCGATGTTGTTGATATGAATCATCTGCTCGGGCAACACCCAAAACATGCAGTATCCTACTATTATATTTTGCTTTTTGTCCTCGGCTACGATGTTATGGTTATATCCCCGGTCAATCATCTCTGCGCAAAAGATCGCTTTCGACCAGGGGTCGGAGAAGGACATCCTCTCGATTTGATGAACCTGATCCAGATCGGAGTGTTGCATGGTGCGTATAGAAACCTTCATCATTCCTTTTGACGTTTTTTCCAGTTGATTTCTGCTTGTGAAGGCCCCAGATAATGCGGCTGTAATTTCTCTGCGCCTACGCTCTCTCCTTGTAGTATCTTTCTAAATGCGATTTCTGCCAAGAGCTCTGCCCGTGGACAGTCCATGCATTTTGGCACAGCTAAAAAATCATCGGTTAAAATCTCTTGCAGATCTACCTCATAATCAGGGAGTCCCGGTCCATAAAAGATCGTTGGGCTTTGAATATAGTGAATTAATTCTTCTGGTTGAATATTTAATTCTTCGCTTTTGGCCACCGGCTTATGCGCATGCCATTCATACAATTGTGCGTAGATCCACCCTCGACGGGCAGGAAGCATGGGGCAAAGCGTATACGTCGTATGGGGAAAAGCCCACGCGAGGACTTCAAACGCAGTTAAAGAAACACATGGGAGTTGGCGTGAAAAAGCCAAGCCTTGTGCGGTAGCAATCCCAATTCGCAAGCCAGTGTATGACCCCGGACCCGAGATCACCGCCAGATGGGTTATTTCATTTTGTTTTCGCTGGGTTCGCTGCAGGATCGTATTGATAGCCGGAAGGAGGCCTTCGCTATGGGTGGTTTTTACGCTCACCGTGAGTAAGGCGGAAAGGCCTTGGTTTTCCCACAGAGCGATAGATCCCATTGGGGTGGAAGTATCGATCGCCAATAAAAGCATTATTCTTTCCTGAATTTTTTAATATGTAAGGACGCTTGTTTTCGCAAGGGCGTGAATAAAGTCCATTCTCGTTGTGCCAGATCCACGACTTTTCCAAAGAGATGAATGCTGCTTTTTGGCAAAAGAGTGTCCAAACGTTCAGCCCATTCGACAGCGATTAATCCATCACGGTTTAATTGTTCATCCCAAAAAAGTTCATCTTCATTCGCGATGGAATCCAAACGATAACCGTCAATGTGATAGAGTTTTTTTTCGCCGCTATACTCCCGGCTATAAATAAAGGTTGGACTAGCGACGGTTTCTTGGGCACCGATGGCATGGGCGGCACCTTGGACGAAGACGGTTTTCCCGGTTCCGAGATCTCCATGCAACGCAAGGACTTGTCCCTGTTCCCATCCGGATTGAGTCAATTGTTTCGCGAGTTCACGTGTTTCTTCTTCTTGGCAGGTGATATAAGAAGAAAGCCGAGGTTCATAAATGTGAGTCTCTGTGACAATGCAGTCTACGGGGATATCGTGAGTCTGAGTTTCCATGGCATGCACAACTTGAAATTCAAATGCCAGGGCTATGGCTTTTACGTGCGAGGTTTTTTTTCTCATGAAGCGATCGTAGTACCCACCTCCAAAGCCAATACGCGCGCCAAAGCAATCGAAGGTGGTTCCAGGGACGAGAAAGACATCGATTGCCTCTGCTTCAACTCGTTCACATCGTTCGGGATCGGGTTCGAGAATAGAGAAAGCCCCTTGTTGCATATTGTTTACAGGGTCTACGATGCGGAAAAAGTCCATTGTTTTCCCTGTGACTTTGGGGAGTACTACTCGTTTTCCTTGTTCGAGCAGGGTAGAGAGTAGTTCTTGAGTTCCTGCTTCTTCGGGTAAAGAAGCATACGCAGCGATACAATTAGCTTGTTGTACTTCCTCCAGAGTCAAAACATTCTTCGTAATTTTGCGGTTTTTATGTTGAATGACGCGCTGATCTTGCGAGGCGCGCTTTTTACGCATAAATGGCCGCAGTTCTTGCTTATATGAATAAGACAAAGGAAAAGCCCAATCCTTGAGAGCAAGGGCTTGGGCTGGATGGTGACTTAATCCCATTTTCTTCTTTCGCCGTTTCGTTGATTATTCGGCGTTGATGGCTCCCGCGGGCTGAGCTTCAATCCATTGAATTCGTTCATACGCTTGATTGTACCATTCTGAATCTTCGGGTATGGCACGATAAGATTCCAGCGCCTTTTCCTCATCGCCCATATCTTCGTAGATACCACCTTTTACATAGTGAATCTGATTGTTCATGGCGTCGGTTTTCGCGTTTTCTTCCAAGCTTTGGAGTTCGTTGAGTGCCTGATCATATTGTCCTAAACTTCGGTATGTTTGTACCATGGCTAACCGAGCCAATGCGGCATCATTTTCATCCAGCTTAGGCAACGCTGCCTTATAATCTTCCAACGCCAATTCATAGTTACCTGTTTGATGGTACAAATCCCCACGAAGCATTAACGCCACCGGAGTTAAGGGTTTATTGGGATAATGATCGATGAGTTCGTTTAATTCTGATATGGCTTCTTGTTCATTGTTTTGCGAAGCCAAATTCGTACTGTTGCCCAAAAGGATTTGAGATTGATTATAGGCATTTTTGGTTTGCGCCTTCCATACATATCCTGCCGTTAGAAGAAGTACAATCAGCACGACCCCTAAGAGGATTTGCCGACCATACTTCGCATAAATAGATTTTGTTGTATCGGTTATTTCTTTCAAATAAACCGATAATTCGTCTTCTTTCAGACGTTTTTGCAATTGTTTGTGATCAATTTTCGAGGACATAGTTTTCCTTTTTATTTATTCAAGATTCTGTTTTTGATTATCTCTGCAAAGTGAAGGGTTGTAAACAATCTACGGGCTCCCTTCAGCCTAAAACTTTTTTATAAAATGAAAAGAATATCATGTCGCAAAACATGAAACCTTGTCAACTGGTGTGAATTTCTTTTTTTCGCGGACTAATCCAAACATGATGGGCAAGCGCCTTCTCCACATGGGGGTATTTGACCCGGGATTCCGCAGGATCCATCTTCACAGGGGAGGGAAGGCTCTCCCTGTACCCCAAAGATTGAGAGCATTTTTTCGACTTGATCATTGCCGCAGGAGGGGCATACTACCGTTTCTTCCTTCGACTGAATCAGTTCTTCGAATGTTTTTTCACATTTTTTGCAGGAAAATTCATAAATAGGCATGATGGTTCCTCTTTTTAGTATCTTTATGGGATACTTCAAATTGATAGGACTTAAATACTTTCCATTTTACTATAAAGATAATAGTTTACTCTTGCCTTGCAAATAGTCAACGAAATCCCAGCGGCCGTAGTACTCTCTACAAAGGGGCGATAATTCGAGTATGCCTCTCAAGGTATACACATTAGGATTAATCCTTGGTGATGAGCGGGAATGATTGAATTTTTTTTGGAATTCAGCGAACATATGTAGAACTTTCTACGACCATTACACGTAAATAAATTTGGAATTAATTTGATGTCAAACTTTTCTAGTTTTGTTACTATACTATACGATAAATGCCCAAATAGGTTTGTGATTCGAGCGGAAAAAGATTAATTATTAGGTTGAGTTCAGCAAAATGAACGATATGGAGTTGAAAAATATTCTTGAAGAAACGGGATTGCTCACGGAAGAACAGTGGCAGCAAGTCCGTCAAGAACATCAGGAGACTGGAGATCCCATTGAAGAAGTTCTCCTCCGTCATGGGTATGTTGAAGAAGAGACCTTATTAAATACCCTAAGTGACTCCTTCGGCGTGCGTTGGATGGAAATCCCCAGTAAATTGCCAGCCAACGTGGTGAATTCTGTCCCCGCAGACTTTGCCATGCGCCATTGCGTGCTTCCAATTCTAAAAGAAAATGGAACTTTGACCGTTGCCGCAATGGATCCTAATGAGCTTCAAGTGTTTGATGATTTGCGCATGCTCACGGGTTGTGAGATCGAAGTGGTGCTTGCGCGCCGAAAAGAGTTACTAGAAAATATCGAACGCTACTTTGGTGCCAGCATCGAGAAAATGATCGCCAATCTCAGCAGTGACGATGAGGGTATACAGGTCAATGAAGATAACGTTGCGGATTTACAAGAGTTGGCGCAAGAACCCACAGTCGTAAACCTTGTTAACCTCATTATCTTCCAGGCGGTACAGGAAAATGCTAGCGATATCCATATCGAACCTTTTGAAAATGAGCTTAAAGTCCGTTACCGGATCGATGGTTTGCTGCGCGAGATGCCGCCTCCACCCAAGCATTTGCAATCCGCAATTATTTCTCGTATAAAAATTATGTCGGAAATGGATATCGCCGAGCGATATACACCTCAGGATGGTCATATCCGCTTGCGGATGAGTGAAAAAGAACTCGATTTTCGTGTTTCCACAATTCCCACCGTCAATGGCGAAGCGGTGGTTATGCGGATTTTAGATAAGACCAATGTTCTCTTTAAGATTAGTGATTTAGGCTTCTTCGAGGACATGGAGCGTGAATTTGTTCGCATGCTGCACCGTACCCACGGTATTATTTTGGTTACGGGTCCTACCGGTTCTGGTAAAACGACCACCCTTTATGCAGCGTTAAATCGTATAAAGAAGCCTGATGTTAAGATCATAACCATTGAAGATCCGGTTGAATATAACATCGAAGGAATTAACCAGATGCACGTGAATCCTAAACGGGGATTGACTTTTGCCAATGGATTACGCGCGATTGTGCGTCAAGACCCGGATATCATCATGGTTGGTGAAATTCGTGACTTTGAAACCGCAGAAATCGCGATCCGATCTGCTTTGACCGGGCACTTGGTGTTTAGTACGCTGCACACCAACAACGCTTCTGGCGCCATTACCCGTATGCTGGATATGGGAGTTGATCCATATCTGATTTCATCTTCCGTGGCGGGGGTGATGGCTCAGCGATTGGTTCGCCTTAATTGTCCCCATTGTAAAGGGCCTTATCAGCCGGATCCGGAATTGCTTATGATTGCAGGTATCCAAATCCCGGAAGGTATTCAACCGATGAAGGGATATGGATGCGAACATTGCCACAATCAGGGCTATAAAGGCCGACAGGGGATTTTTGAATTGCTTGTCATTACAGACAACCTTCGTGAATTGATTCTTTCACGGCCTTCTTCTAGCCAAATACAACAAATGGCAAATATTGAAACGCTTCGTGATTATGGCTGGGAGAAAGTCAAACGCGGTGAGACCACAATCGAAGAGGTGGTTCGTGTTACAGAAGAAGAGGATATCGCCGATATCAATACATAAATGACTCAACTAAAACAAACCAGATGAAATAAAAGTTTCCATTTATCGTAAGAATTTAGTTATAAGCAGAGCAACATGGAAAAGGATTTGATTTATCTCCAGGGGGCGTAGCGGCTCATGCCATTATTTTCCTATCGCGCGATCAGTGCGGATGGTCAAGTTATAACAGGTTCTATCACGGCGGTTAGCCGTCCAGAAGCGGTTACACGACTCAAAGAACGAGGTGTGCGTCCGGTCGCTGTGGATGAACAAAAAGGCGGTACTGTAGAGCGAGTCAAATCCAAAGAGGAAATAGTTGAGCGCCGCTCTCGAGTGACTAGCCGTGATATTCAGGTTTTTACCAGCCAGTTAGCCGCCTTACTCAAGGCGGGTATCGTTATGTCCCAGGCTTTGTCCATATTGGAGCAACAGACCGAGAGCGCGACCCTTTCACAAGTCATTCATGAGGTTCGGAAAGACATCCATGGCGGTACCAGTCTCTCCGAAGCCCTCGCTAAGTATCCCAAATATTTCCCGAAACTTTTTTGCAGCATGGTGCGTGTTGGTGAAACTGGGGGGGTACTCGATGTGGTGCTCAAGCAGCTGGCAAGTTTTATGGAAGCCGAAAATGCTCTACGCTCCAATATTGCTACTGCTTTAGCCTATCCTTTGCTCGTGGTGTTGGTCGGGATTGTATCGATTTTGGTATTAGTGACGGTGGTGATTCCCCGTCTGAGTAATGTGTTTGCTGATTTTGGGGATGAACTACCCTTCCTTACAAAGTTTTTGATTAATGGCAGCGAGTGGTTTCTTACTTATTGGTGGTTGATTTTGCTCCTTCTTATTGGCCTGGTATATGGTGTCAAAAAAATTCACGATTCTCAAATTGGTCGGGAAAAGATGGATCAAATAAAAGAGAAAATACCCGCATTGGGATCGATGCTTATTAAAGCCCAAATCGCACGCTTTTCCCGCACCATGGCTACTTTGGTTAAAAGTGGAATCCCGGTCCTAAACTCGTTAGTCTTGGTGGTCGAAACGACTTCCAGCGCCCTGTTACAAAAGCACTTACGTGAAGTGGCTGAGAAGGTACAAAAAGGAGAAGGCTTGGCCAAACCACTCAAAGAAACAGGCTTTTTCCCTCCCATGGTAACCAACCTTATCGCCGTGGGCGAGGAATCCGGAACCTTAGACGACATGCTGTTTCAAGTTGCGGATACCTATGATACAGAAGTACAACATGCCATCAAACGTTTTATCACCCTATTCGAGCCCTTGGTGATTATTCTTATGGCGATTGGGGTTGGTGGCATTCTTTTCGCCTTCCTTTTACCAATTATGAAGATTGGAAATATGGTTGGTTGATTGATTTCTCACATAACTTCGCTTCTTCCAAGAAGAATAGAATCTTTTTGGACAGAAATTCTGAAAAACACTAACTTCTTACATAAAGAATCGTAAGAATTATCATGCCTCCTGAGCTTCATTACGTTTTATTGAAAAGGGTATGACTAATAGACAATAAGTTAAAAAAAATTGGATGACTTAAAGAGAGTTTTTTGACTCTCGCTTTATTTGGAATGGGGACAAATGAGACGTTATGCCTCGAGTCAGACATTAATATCATCATCCCAGAGTTTTACTCTTGTAGAACTGCTTTTGGTGGTGACTATCATCGCCATTATGGCAGGGAGCATTATCCCCAATATTGGAGCTTCCTTAACAGGGGCCACCTTGGATAATGCCACAAAAACCCTTTCCTATTTGGTACGCTATGTACGTAGTGTGGCGGTAGAACGCAGCGTGGTTGCGAAACTCACATTGGACCCCAATAGTGCAGATATTTCTTTTACCGTTGAAGCCGATCCCCAAAATCAATCTGGAGTCTTCGAAGAAGAATCATTGCCCCTATCTTTTTCTTCAAAATATCAAGACAAAGTCAAAATTGCAGGAATGAATAAAAACAGCCTTTTTGGCTCTCAAGAAGAAAACGTAATCACTTTTCAACCCAATGGCACCACATCCGATACCTTTATTTATCTAACCGATGATGATATGCGGGTGCATACGATTGGGATTGTTGGTATTACCGGCCAAGTAATAACGTGGGACTATGAATGCAACTCGTTCTATGAAGATTAAACGGAATCAGTCTTTTACACTCGTGGAAGCCCTTTTGGCGGTTACCATCATGGGACTGTCGATTACCAGTATTCTGACGACTTTTTCTGCCAGTCTGGTAGCTATTCGTACTTCCCAGGATTATGCTTTGGTCGCTACCTTATTCGAGGAACTCAAAACTCATGTGAGAGCGAATCTTTTTTCTCCCACCGAGATGAACCAGGGGAATTTTACCAATCATCCGGAATTCACCTGGCAGGTGGAGTATTATTACTCCGATATTACTGGTGTATATCAGGTTCAGATGGTTATCGCCTGGGAGCGAGGCACCCGTAATTACACGGTTCGTTATGATACCTATCAATTTATACCCGAAACTTCAAGTGAGTTAGAGAGTGAGTCTGAATCCGGCGGGGGTTCAGGGGGTAGGTAGCCATCATGAAAAGAAATTGTAGTGGATTCACGTTAGTCGAATTACTTTTGGCTGCCACGCTTTCTGCGCTAGTGCTTACAGGGGCTTTTGCTTCGCTTTCAGTGGTATTGCAAGCTTATAAAAATCAGGCAGGTAAATCCAATACTGCCGATACCGCCCGTTTGGTGTTGGAACGAATGCGAATTGATTTATTACATACTTTCTTTTCGCCCCACAGTGAGACTACTCGTTTTGTGGGGATGGATCAATCCAACGGGTTATTGCAAAACGATACTTTAACTTTCATTAGTACGGTAAATAATCCCCAAGAAACCGGTCCAGGCACCAGTGATCTTGTAGAAGTGCAGTATTATATCGACCAGGATGAAACCACCCCTGAGAAGTGGCTTGTACGTCGTTATGATGCGACCCCTGATATGGATCCTTTTAGTGGGGGAGAAATTTCACTCTTGGGGCCGAAAGTTTTTTATCTTGAAATTCAGTATTTTGATGGTTATACCTGGTGGCCTTCATGGGATTCGAGTGAAGCGATCCCGCTTGCGGTTCATATTACACTCGGCCTTTTTAATCCTGAACAAATGGATGAAGAGCCCACCCCGGAGTCCATGGAAGAATATTCTACCACCGTTTGGCTGCCCAGGCATCGTCAAATGTCAGAAGAAGAAGGCATGATTGCGGCGATGGGGATGGGGGATGCCGGGAGTGAAGTGGAAACTCCTGAAGAACAACAAAGCGGTGGTGGTAGCGGCCAAGGAGGTCAAGGCGGTGCCCCAGGTGGTGGAGCGCCTATGGGGCCGGGAGGAGGTGGTGCCGGTGGCCGTTAATAAAAAGGCATCCCAAGGTGTCGCAATTATAGTTGTGCTCTGGATTGTGGCCATCATGGGGATGATTACCATGATGTTTTCTCAGCAATCCCGCTTATCCCTCAAAATCAACCGCAATTCGACCCAAGCCACCAAGGCAGAATTGGCCGCTGAGGCGGGAATTCATTATATGATGGGTTATCTTATCCAAGATGAAATGGAAAGCGGGTCTGATACACAGCTCGATCCTTGGTTTGATAATGAGAATCTTTTTTCAAACGCTATCATTGGGGAGCAATTGTACAATGTGTATCATCCCGATCTCCAAAGTCCCAGCGGGATATTATACGGCGCTATGGATGAATGTGGGAAACTGAATATTAATACCGCCTCTAAGGAAATGCTAATGATGCTTCCCAGGGCGGAGGAAGAAGTCGTAGAAGCCATTCTTGATTGGCGCGACGAAGATGATGATCCGCGGCCCTATGGGGCGGAATCTGGCTACTATATGGGATTGGAAGAGCCTTATCTTGCCAAGAATGCTCCATTTGATTCATTGGAAGAGTTGTTGCTTGTAAAAGAGGTAACTTTGGATTTGCTTTATGGAGAAGACTTTAATACCAACGGGATCTTAGACGCGAATGAAGATGACGGCCCCGACAACTATCCACTTGATAACAGTGATGGTGTTCTCGACCGTGGTTGGTATCCTTACATTACGTACTATTCCTATGCGGAGAATGTTGATCAATATGGCGAGTCGAGGATTAATATTAATTCTGCTGATGAAGACCAATTACAGCAATCTTTAAGCGAATACCTAAATAACAATCAAATTGAGTCTATTGTTTCTGGACGTGAGGAAGAAGAATACGAATCTATCGGGGATCTCATGACACGTGGTCCTAATTTAAACCGAGAAACCATGAAAGAGATCGCCGATTTGATCACAGTCTCGGATGAAGACAAGTTGACTGGGCGTGTCAATGTGAATACCGCCCCCCGGGTCGTTTTGGAGTGTTTGTTTTACCAAACTCCTGATGTGGCTCAAACCATCATTGATTACCGTGATTCAGATTCCACCTTTAATCACGTTGGTGAACTCTTGGATATTAACGCGATCAGTAATGAGCAGTTTACTCAGGTTGCTAATTTAGTATGTACTAAATCTTCGGTTTTTTCGATTCGGGCGGTAGGCATGTCCGAGGAAACCAAGGCATATAAAGAGATAATGGCACACTTTGACCGAGGTGAAGATCCACCCCAAATTATTGATTGGAAAGTGATCCGATGAAAGAAAAGAAACAACCTAACCATGTCATCCTATTCCATATTGTTTCAGATCGTCTTCTTTGGCTAGAAGCCCGAGAAAGCGAGCATCTGCCTATCATTCTATCGGCGGGTTCAGAATCATTGATTCCTACTGAGGAAGAATCGCAGGAAAGTCAAGAGGTCGATTTGGGGAAAACTATCAAAAATGTCATGGATCGTCTTCATTTTGGATGGCTTTCCAAACCCGCTATGATTCTTGTGGCACCCAATTATCGGCTCTCTACCCGGTTTATGGAAACACCGCCTACGGATATGGAAAATGTACGTGAACTTGTTTCTTTTGAAGTTTCTGAGGGGTTGCAGGTGTCTTTGGATGAAATTGCGTGGGATATGCTCATTTCTTCTCGTCATGGCGAGGAGGAGGTTAAACATCTGATCTGGGTGGCCACCCGCAAAAATTTTATTGACTCGTTGATTCATGACTGGAATGAAAATGGGGTCATTCTCGATCAGGTAACCCCAGATTTTTGGGCGATCTATGAGTTTCTCCTTAATTTGGAAGAAGAGTCTTTACTTGAGCCCACCGTGATTGTATCTCGCGAGGGTGAGGATCGGGCAACGATTACGGTTGCCAATCGTCGTTCGGTTTATTTGAATCGTTCGGTAACTTTAACACGACCTGGGCAATCGAGTGACGCAGCTCAAAAAGAACGCATGCTGTCGATCGAATTGGAGCGAACCCTAACCTATGTCTCTGATCGATTTGCGAAGGGCATGATTCATGATCTTATTATCTGTGGTTTTGAAGACTGGTCTCTCGAGGCGATTCAAGAAACGGCGCGTAAGAATGACATTACGATGAACCACCTTGTGGTGGATGATGTGCTGCGATTTTTTGCGAGTCAGGAAGGACGTTTTGAATCCCAACATTTATCCTTGCTTTGTCTAGCCTATTGTCAGCTTCATCTTAATATCAAAGGTCTGAATCTATTAGATATTGGCGAAGAAAAGGTTTCATGGAAAACCGTCTTTCAAGAATTTTCTACGCCATCACGAAACTTTTTGGCTGTGGGGGGAAGCATGCTAGCCTTGGTTTTCTTTTTATGGGTTGGAGGCGGTATTTGGTACAGCAATGCTGTTGATGAGCGAATGAACCAAGGTGAGGATCTTTTTCAGCTCGCGCTTCAATTACAAAAAGAGGAACAGATTCTTAAACAAATGGTTAGCGAGGATGTTAATTATGGCGATATCCTAATGTTTCTTTCCGAAACGTTACCCAAAGGGGTCATGGTCAAAAGTATAAACATGAATAACAGTCAACGAGAAATCGAGATTGGTTTAACCGGAATCAATCATCAACGTACGATTGAAATTATCCCGCAATTGAATGAATGCCAACAACTCCGGAATGTGGAACTCGATCGTTCGGTGAATGAATCTGGAGGTTTCATTATTTATCTTAAAGCCCGTCTGGTCTAATAAAAAACGATTGGAAAGGTGAAATTGCCGATTCCTCTTTTTTGTTGCGAACAAAAGAAGGGGTCTTAAACGATTAACTATATAGAGGAGAATAGAAGAAGATGGCTATGACTAAAAGAGAACGAAATCTAGTCATGATCACAATTGTTGTGGCTTTGACAATAGGGAGTTATACCCTCATAAAACTTATGTCCTCAGATATGGCTGATTCGGATGTGTCAATGGCGACACAGGCACGCTTCGAGGATTTGTTTGAAAAAATCAACAATGTTGAAGATCAAAAAACGAGAAACAATCAATTGCGTATTCAACTTGGAAATCCTGTAGGTTCTTTTATTAAGCAGGATGAAATTCATAAATTTATGGCCGAGATGGAGAAAGTCGCAGGGCAGAGTAATTTTCAAATAAAGAATTATTCTTTCAAAGAAGATTCTCGTGCTCAGCCTGTTCCAAAACTCGAAGTCCAACTGAATGGGCAATGTAAATTTGAACAGCTTATACCTTATCTCGACAATTTGCGGAAGGCTGATTACATGTGTCAGGTTACTTCGATGCGCTGTGGCTTAGTGGATCAGAATCAAGACAATTTGGATGTTCAACTCACGATCACAACTTATGTGATTGATGCAACCCCACAACGGAGCAGTCCAACTTCGATTGCAAGCACATAGGTATGAAACGACACTTTACATTTTACAGTTTCTGTTTTTCTTAAAGCCGTTTGCCTTCAGGCGAGCAATGAACAAGGAGTGGATTAATGATGAAGCCCATTACTCAACAACAAGCCATCTTTTTTTTTAAACAATTTTGGCAACCTATGGTTCTAGGGTTCTTAGGGTTGCTTTTATTGATTCAATTTTATTCTTTAGGGAGTTCCTATTCTGAATTTCATATAATAGATACCAAAATCACACAAGCCAAGGATATTCATGTTGATGAGGAAGAAGAGTCAGATCCCTCCAACTCTTCTGGATTGAATCGTCCTGGGCGGGGTGGTCCTAATTCAAATCAAAATCAACAGCGCCGGCCAGCACGTAACATTTTCAAAGAAAAGAAGGTGAGTTTTAAGTTGAGTGCGATTTATTTGGATAAAGCCGTGATCAATGGTAAGGATTATGCGGTTGGTGATCAAATTGGAAATGCAACCCTGATTGAAATTGGGGTTGATTATGCGAAGATCGATGTAGAAGGTGAAGATAATCCGCAGACGGTTCAACTCTTTCAAGGGGGAGGTCCACGGCCTTCTGGCGGTCGAGGTGGATCCAGCCGAGCTCCTTCTCGCCGTTCAAGGCCTTCTTCTCCTTCAACCAACGAATCTTCTTCTCAATCCCCTCAACCCTCTCAGTCGGTTGAATCAAGTCCTCCAGCCAATCGGGGAGGCTCGGGAATGGGAATGCGTCCTTCCCGTGAGATGATGGATCGATTTCGTAGTATGTCGCCTGAAGAGCGTCAGCAATTACAGGAAAGAGTTCGCAACATGAGTCCTGAAGAACGACGGGAATTTTTTAGCCGTATGAGATAGTTCCTTCAAATTGCTTGATAAAAATCTCTGGTTATGAATCGGAGTTCAATCGATATTCGCAATAAAACTACAAGAGGTAGAAATTATGAACAAGCGTAGTCGTTTTATCATTTATTATGTACTTATTGGAATAGGTGCCTTGCTTATAGGTCCTTCTACTACGTATGCTCAGGATGAAAATCTTCCTGAGCAGGCGGCGGATGAGGAAGTCGATCAATCGACCGGGAATTTGGGCAATGTTTTTGCAAAGACTCTACAAAACATGTTGAAAAACGGAAGTATTTTTGTTCCTAATGGAGAGACGGCGACCCCTTCTACGCCCGAAACCGAAGATGAACCAGAGAAATTTAAACTCAATTTTAACAACGCTCCCATTGATCAAATTCTGAAGTTTTTAAGTGATTTAAAAAATAAAGTGGTGTTGAAAAGCAATGAGGTTGATGGGCAGTTTACAATCATGAATCCCAATGAAGTCACCGCCAGTGAAGCCATGAATATTATTGATGCGGCTTTTGGACTTCAAGGGGTTACCTACATTGAAACCGATCAGATGATTCTTGTGCTCACGGTTGAAGGGGCCAAGAAACGCGGTGTTGCTGTAGACGTGGGTACAGGGGAAGAAAAAACCGGTTCGCGGGTTACTAGCCGGGTTATTAAATTGCAATATGCTTCTCCCTCGCAGTTGAGAAGTGACCTTTCGGCCATTATGCCTGAAAACGCCAATGTGATAGCCGATGATCGTACTCGTTCCATGATTATCACCGATACGTCTTCCAATATCTCGCGCCTTGAGAAAATTATCCGTGAGCTTGATCAACCGGGATACATGGACGAGGTGGCGGTACGTGTCTTCCAATTACGTTATCTCAATGCTTCTGAAATGGCGCGTGATCTTGATGATATTCTAGAAAACATTGTGAGTGCGAACATCTCAGGCGATGATGGAGGTCGGCGTCGAGGGAGAGGGAATACGAACGTAGAGGTGATGGGCGATCGGGCTACCAATTCGCTCATTATTTCTGCTCCCAGAGAAGCGATCGATGAAGTGGCCGAGTTTATTGAGCGATTGGATGTGAGTTCTTCTGAAAGTATGGTTCATGAAACCATCTCTTTAAAAAATGCGGATGCTTCTGAAATCTCTCAGGGATTGAATGAACTATTACGCTCACGGACGAGCAACAATTATCGTCCTACGGCTTTTGCGGATACACGCACTAATTCTGTTGTTATTTCTGCTTATAAGGAAGATGTTGACTCGATCAAAGAAATCCTTAATGTTCTCGATGCTAAGAAAAGTTATGAAAAAACCACTAAGGTTTTTCCTTTAGAAAATGCCGATGCGATTATCCTGAGTGAAATGCTGCAACAATTGATAGGAGATGAAGATAGTTCTCGGAATCGTTTTTATTATTATCGTGGAGGACAAGGTCAAGATGATGAACAGATTAAGATTATAGAAGACCAGCGTTTAAATGCTTTGATTGTTACGGCCAAACCTTCTGAGTTTGATATGATTGAGGATTTAATCAAAGAATTAGATCAACCTTTGCCCCAGTCCAAAGAAGAACCGCGTGTGTATCCGATCAAATACGCACGTGCGAGCGATATCTCGAACATGGTCAATGAATTGTTTGCTTCCAATCAAACCGGCGGTGGCGGCTTCTTCTCCGCATTCAATCAGCAGCAAAATTTAACCGGATTGAGTGGGAAGATAAAAGTCATTTCTGACGCTACCACCAATTCGGTGATCGTTATTGCGGGGACGCCTCGCGCATTTGGTGTTGTTGAGGCCCTTATTGAGCAGCTGGATCGGAAAGCCCCTGAATTTGCGACTACTCAGATTTTTAAACTTAATAATGCCGATGCCGAATATCTTTCCCAACAACTGAATGAACTCTTCCAGGATGAAGGGGGGCAAGGCGGGAACCAAGGCTTTTTCTGGTACCTCAATAACCAATCGAGTCAGCGTGAGCAGATCAGTAATCTCATCGGTAATGTACGTATTGTCCCTGAAACACGTACGAATTCTTTGTTGGTGACTTCGAATGCTCAGTATTTTGAACCGATTGGCAATCTTCTAGAGGAATTGGATCGTGAAATTTCTCAAATTCTGATTGAAATACTTATTGTTGAAGTGACGGACATTAAGGACAATGAATTTGGCATCAATTGGCCTGATGATATTTCGATTGAATCGGGGGGGGAATTTCAATCTCCTTTGTCTGAAATTGCCCCAGATAAAGCTTTGATTTTATCCCAATCAGAATTTACTACGGTTTTGAATCTCTTATCGAAAAGCGATAAGACCAGCGTTGTCGCCCGTCCCAATATCTTTACCGGGGATAATCAACGCGCCTATGTAGAAATCGTCACCGAAGTGCCCGTTCTTGGTGAAACCACATTGACCAATGTGGGGACGACGAGTGAAATTATCTTCCGCGAACCCGGGTTAAAATTAGTCGTGAATCCTCATATTAACGATGCTACGACTGTGACGATTGATGTAGATTTAGAAACGGGGCAAGTGGATGAACGGGTTTCATTGAGAGTTCATGATACGGATATTCCAGGTTTCTCACGCCGTAAAGTGGAAACGAAGCTGACCATCGAAGATGAGGAAACCGCTGTTCTCTCCGGGGTTATCGATACGAGTTACTCTGAACGTGAAAACGGGATTCCTGTGTTAATGCATATTCCTATTATAGGTCATGCTTTTAAATCGACGGGTAAGTTTGAAACCAAAACCGAACTTTTGACTTTCATCACCCCTTATATTGTGAAAGACGCAGCCGATCGCTTGAAGATACTGAAAAAACAGAGCAGTCGTATTGAACTTTATGAAGGCTTTCAGGAACAAATGAAAGACATTGAAATAAAAACGGGAACTATTAACTCGAATGCTGAAGAATTAATCGAAACAGATAATGATCTCAATGTCCAACTTCCGCAAGAACAAAGTAATTGAACAAATTGGCTTATTACAGATTCTGAAATCGGATACGACTATGAATAACAAAATTATTGTTCCTCTCATCTTTGCTATTGGTTTAATCTGTGGTCTTACCCTTAACAGCTTGTGGCAAGATCAACCGTCTTCTAATCAAGGGATTGCTATTGCGGAGAAAGAGGAGGATACCCCTGACCCGACTCCAACCAATGAGCAAGAGCCACCCATTTCGCCGGATGAAATATCCCAACTGACTTATGAACAATTTCTCCCTTCGATGTCCCCTTTTTGGGTGCTTATGGATATAGATCATCTTAAAACCCAGGGGGAGTCTTTTTCCTCCTTTTGGGAAGATAAAACATTGAATCAGATTAGCCAGGAGTTCATTCATTCTTTTCTCCCTCAGGGGGCGACTTCTGCTATTCAATTGGTTTTTGAACGAGGTGAGCAAGCTCGCTTCTTTGTATTGCCGCCTCGAGGCCCAGAGGCAGCCGATTTTGCTTTTGCGGTTGCTTCTAAGATCAAGTCATCGACAGAATTTCCCGTGGATCAACCTCAATTAATAGATGATTTTGTGGCCTGTTTCCCTGAAGCCGCAACCTCTCAAATCTCTTTTGGGCCTATTGAAGCCAATATTATTGAAGCACCTTTTGGCGAAATGGCTTTCACCATCCAATCGGATATCTTTTGGTTTACAAATACGAAAGAAGCTTTGCAAGCCTTTTGGACAACACCACCTCCACCCCCGGATCAGGTAGAGCAGGAAGATCCATTTCCTCCATTACAAGACCGTTATCCCGATACGGGAATCGCTTTGTTTATGAATGCGGCTGGCTCTTCTCCGATGATGGGTCCCCCGGGGATGTTGCCAACTGCGCTCTCTCAACTTGATGTGGAGCAAGTAGCCGCTCTTTTCCAATGTTTGGATGATCTGGGAAAAACGATCTGGCTTGCGAAGGCCAGCGATTCTCCTTCATGGATAGAGGAATGGGAACCACTGGATAACTATTTATTTACTTCTGCTGACCCGGTGGGGTTGATGGAAGTGGCTATGCGTTGGCCGGGTGGTGTTTCATCCGCCACGCAATCGGCTACCAGCGAAATCACACACTCGACCGAAGGGATTATTGAGAATGATGAATCAGAAGAAGATCTCCCAAGAGAAAATGCTTCTACAAGGTCTAATCGGATGGAGTCTATTCCTTCAGAAGGGGCCGAGAGAGGAACTCCTGAGTTAAACAATCTGCGACGCTCCCGTGGTTCTCGGGCTCCAGATCGAATGCCCCCTGGCAGGACTTCGTCTAACCGATCGTTTGGTCAGGGAAATGCAGAGGAGAGGATAATTCAAAATCATTGGCGTTTTCTCTCTGAATGGTTTCCGCCAGGGAAACAAGTGGGTTTTAACTTTTTCGGATTCTATAATCAAACCCCCTCCATGACATTAGCTTTTCCTGAACTAGAACGTGAGGATTCCTTTGTTCAGCGGCTTGAAAACTTATCTTTTATCCAAACCTCCGAGCTTGAAATTGCCCGCATTCCGGGTATGCGGTTTCTCGTCAATGCAGAACGAGCTCAACCTTCTTTCTTGCCTTTCAATGAATTGATTGTTGTTGAGCGCGATGCTGTCACCTATCTCTTCGATGCAGAAGCGGCTGCGAAAAATTATATGGGAGAGATGAATTCTGATCCGGAAGGATTAGAGAGACGATCACCGGAGGTTCGCGATCAGTTGAGTCAATTGGATTCAGATGCGCAAATCCAAGCGGTTCTTGCCCATGATTTTTTCTTGTATCATTTACAGAGAGAACAAACGGTTTTGTCCCAGGCGATGGGTAGCAGTGCGGAAGTGGAGGCATTCTTCAGGGCCATATCGGAGTACATTCAGCCGATGGCATTAAAAGCGGGTTTTCGTGAGGAAGAGTGGTTCCTGGAAACGTGTACAGAATCAAGTCTGGCGCAGATTGTAGATACTGTTCTTTTGGGAGTCGCGATCTACCGCTTTATGGGATATTGATTCGTCTCTCAAAACTGGAGTTAACATGGAGCAATATGCATTTCGCTGCAGTAAGTGCCATCATCATTTCGAGGCTGCGTCGAATATACCTCCATCTTACATCAATTTATTACTTGGGGTTTTGACACTGGGACTGTGGTTATTCTTTTTGTCTCTATATCAACTTTTTCGTTTGTATCATTTGTCAAAATGTCCCAATTGTAGGCATCGTTCTTTCTTACTCTTATTTTTCTTTCTGATCTTGGTTATTTTCACGCTCGAACTCGGGCGTGAAATTTATTATTTTGTTGAGGTGGCCCCCATAAAAATTGTTCAGCACGCGAGTATGACCGAACTGCCAGAAAATATGGATATCAATGATTCTGTGAATAAAGAAAACGTCAGCGAAGTTTTTTCCTTTCTATGGATAGTGGGTATTATGCCTACCGTGGGGGCGTACTTCTCCCAGTATTGGCCCTACATTTTGGTGCTATGGTTAGGGTTTGTTACGATCGTGGCTTTTCTCATTCCTTCCTTTTATCGCAAACGCAGCGAATCCATATAAGTTTGAATCTTTATCCATACGCTTTCTTTCCATTGGGTTCTATTCTACAATCAAGAAACGATCTCATTTCCTATTTCTTAGGAGGATTTTATGCATTACACAAACAAACAATTTTTCTCGGTTGGGTTTGTTTTAAGCCTCTTTGTAGGATTCGCGAATGATGGCTACTCGCAGGAATTTACATGGAAAAAGCATGTCATCAATGCCGATTCTCCTTATGAAGCAGCGGGGATTGGCGATATCAATGGGGATGGAAAGAAAGATATTGTCTGTGGTGAATATGTTTACCTGGCTCCTGATTGGGAGGCTCACAAGATTGCTGAAATTGAGGAGCATGACACATACTACAATGATTTTGCCAATGAACTGCTCGATGTGGATGGCGATGGCGATTTAGATATCGTCTCTTGCACTTGGTTTAGCCAAGAATTTTACTGGCGTGAGAATCCAGGACCCACTGATGACCTGTGGCCAAAGCACACTGTGGATAATCCCGGCAACATGGAAACCGGTTATCTTTATAAAATCAACGGGGATGGTAGGCCGGATTTTCTTCCTGATGTTTCACATGAGGTGATCTGGTATGAAAAACGGAAGGAACCCCCCTATTGGGAAAAACATGTTGTTGGCCAGGAAGGCGCGGGACACGGTATTGGTATGGGAGATATTAATGGGGATGGCATCACCGATTTGATCGCTCCCCACGGTTGGTATGAAGGGAAAGAAACCTCGGACGGGATGCAGTGGACCTGGCATCCGGAGTTTCAGTTAGGCCAAATGAGCTGTCCTGTGTTAACTTGGGATGTCAATCAAGATGGCCTCAACGATATTGTCTACGGTTTAGGCCATGATTATGGGCTTTATTGGTTGGAACAAACCCGTAAAAAAGAGGAGCGTGAATGGGCCCGCCATTTAATTGATAAGAACTGGTCACAACCCCATTACCTTTGGGTGGGCGACCTTAACCGTGATGGTCAAAAAGAACTTGTTACCGGCAAGCGATATCATGCGCATAACGGAAATGATCCCGGTGGAGATGATCCACTTTGTATCTATGTTTATACCCATGACCCCGAAAAGAATTCCTGGAAGCGTCATGTTGTGGATGAGGCTACGAAAGCTGGCTTTGGTTTGAATCCCGCCATCGATGATATTGATGGCGATGGGGATCTCGATCTCGTGTGCGCTGGGAAGAGCGGGTTATACTTGTTTGAACTTTTAGATTGAATACTACACCAGTTTTATTGGAGGCCTGTTTAGTTTGTAGGTCTCCCCATAGGCGATTCTATGACCCATGAACTTTATTCATTTGCAATTGATTTAGCTCAGCGTGCGGGGAAGAATACATTACGATATTTCCAGAAAACGTTTGACATTCATCAAAAGCAGGATACTTCTCCGGTTACCGAAGCCGATCGTAGTACTGAAGACTTCATGCGTGAGGAAATCGAAAAACGCTTTCCTCGTGACGCGATTTTGGGTGAAGAGTTTGCCGAAAAACAGGGATCTTCGGGTTATCGCTGGATACTTGATCCTATTGACGGTACCGAAAGTTTTATCCGTGGCGTTCCTCTCTATGGGACTATGATGGCTTTGGAGCGTGAGGGAGATAGCCTTTTCGGTGTCATCCACTACCCTGCCACCGGTGATACTTTACGCGCTCTGAAAGAAGACGGTTGTTTTTTTAATGATGAACCATGCTCTGTATCCCGTACACAATCCTTTGTACAAGCGATTGTAACAACGACCTCACTCCATCGGTTCCATCAACTTTGGGGTGGCCCCTGCCTTGCAAAAATTATTGAGCGAACGGCCTCTCTCCGTACATGGGGGTGTTTCGCTTTTGCCGTGGTAGCCACCGGACGGGCGGATTTATTCATCGAGCCCTCTATGAAAGCATGGGACACAGCGCCAGCGATTCCTATAATCATGGAAGCAGGTGGGCTTCTTACGGATCGCAAGGGTGACACCCACCTGGACATTTCTTGCATGATTGCAGGAAATCCCAATCTCCATTCTGAAATGGTACACTTGATTAACGAGACTTCCTATTACTCGACTTACAAATAATGAAATTCATCGTTAAGTGCTTTTATTTATGGATATTCATATGGGTACACCTGTCGAATGTTTGCAATTCTGTATTACAATAGAAGAAAATGCCACATCCGATTTTATAGAGAAATGATGAGCTATGAAAAATAAAAATACTTATTTACCTGTAAATCAAATTAAAGTGTCTCCACCCGTGCGTAAGGCGTTTGATGAAGATCGAATGCAGGAACTGGTGGTTTCAATGCGCCAAAACGGTGTCATTCATCCGCTCGCGGTTAAGCAGAGTGGCGAAGAGATTCACCTCGTGGCAGGCGAGCGTAGGTTACGCGCGGCTAAAGAACTAGGAATGGAAGAGGTCCCCGTATATTTCGTGCAAGGAGATGAAACCCAATTATCTCTTGTGGAAAATTTACATCATGAACCCTTGCATGCAGTAGAATTGGGCGAAGCCGTATTACAACTGCGCAAAAAAGGCCGCTATACCCAGGAGCAGCTAAGCGAATTATTATGCAAACCACTTTCCGACATTTCAAATATGTTACTATTGGTCAAACTCCCTGAAGAAGTACGTAAAGAATGCAATGGGGATCACGAATGGAATCAGGAGCGACTCACGTTGATCGCTCGCCAACCGCGAAAAGATATGTATCCAATGTTTGAGGAATTGAAAAAATACGATTCCTTTTTCATGAAACTACAGCGGGTGCGAGAATCTGTTCGTACATTGAACGAAGAAGAAAAGCAGCAATCTCATATTCGCGAGGAATTGAGAAAACTACGTAACGAAATTAATTCGATTCTTGAAGAGGAATAGGATCTGAAAACGACGCTCTTCTCGATAGTTTGAATCATCGGGTTATTGGCCTGGGAGCCAACGGTGTAATTTTCGTCTGATAGAATTCCAAACAAATAAAACACTAACCTAGATATCGACCATTACGCATGCATTATCATAATCGTTTGCTCTTTGCGTAAGTATCTTTATGGAGGTTATTGTTCAGAATATTGTATCTACATTTTTCCTTATTGTATTAACGCTACAAATTTCATCCGCTCAACAATTTTTAGAGCGATTGGATTTTTCTGGTGAAAATTTAGAGGAAAATCAGATGACTGTCTCAGGGGCGGGATTTGATCAATATCCAATAGCCGATTACTCTTTTGGAGAGATTCCTACCGATAATGCTTTTGAGGGGGCGACAGATGGCCAGGGAATGTTGCAATGACCGGTATGATAATCGATATTATGAAACTTCTCCAGTTCGAAATCCTTCAGGACCGGATTCAGGTATCCTTCGAGTTATGCGCGGTGGTAGTTGAAACTTTGTCGCCAGCCATTGCCGCGCAGGCGAGCGTTTTAGAGATTACCCGGATTATGGAATGTATTCTCTCGGTTTTCGTGTTGTTCGTCCTTTTACCCCTTAATCTTGATCATCTTATTCCAATCTGAACTTCCCGCAAAAACATTTCCTCTTTTTAAGCCGAAGTTCACATTGTTGATAAAAATACTTTGTATTAAAATGAACATTCGAGCCCAATGGAGCGACTTATTATGGAATCCGTAATGGAAACTATTTAACACGGGATTTTTAAATCCATGGGATAAGGAGGTAAAAGGATGGAAAGAAAGTTCATGAAAATGAAGTATACTTTCATTTTTGTGGTCGTATCCACAATGATGTTGAGTGGGAATGGGGTTATCGCCGAAGAGTATGATTGGCCCCAGTATCATGGTCCGAAGCGAGATCGGATTTCCCAAGAGAGTGACTGGAACAGAACTCTTGAAGAAGCCCAAATCCTATGGGAACAAGAAGTGGGGTTTGGTTTTTCATCGATGTCCGTGAGTGATGGTTTTGTTTACACGATGGGGAATATCGATGATCAAGATTATGTGTGGTGTTTTGAGGCCGACACTGGGGAGAAGGTTTGGTTTTTACCCTTAGCAAAGAAGGCCATCTCTTTTGTCTAGATGCCCAAACGGGTGATGAAGTTTGGAGTATGATGGTTACAGAAGAGTTTGGTGTAGAAATTCCAACCTGGCGTTTTGCCAATTCGCCTTTACTGTATGAAGATGATATTATCATAGATGTTGGCGTTATTGCTTCTTTAGATAAAAAGACCGGTGAAGTGAATTGGAAAACCAAAGATTACGGACCCGCCTATGCTTCTGTCAAACCGTTCGAATTCAAGGGGAAATCTTGCCTCGCAGCATTGCCGGCTATGGGGCTTGTGATTCTCGAGGCTGAAAATGGAGAAGAACTCGCAAGCTACCCATGGGAAACACGGTATGGTGTGAATGCGACGACTCCCATCGTGAAGGAGAATTTTGCCTTTGTTTCAACTGGGTATCAAAAAGGCTGTGCGGTTGTGACCCTTGATGATAATTTTCAGGTCGAAGAAAAGTGGAAGAACCGCAATATCCGCGCTCATATAAACACGCCAGTTCTCTATGAAGGATACTTTTATGGTTTCGATGAGAGCATGTTAAAGTGCGTCGATGCCGAATCCGGTGAACAAAAATGGCTTAAACGTGGATTGGGAAAAGGCTCGCTCATGCTGGCGGATGATACGCTCATCATTTTGGGTGAAGATGGGAAGTTGATTGCTGCAAAGGCCGATCCCTCTGAATTTAATCCGATAAGCCAAATCAAACCGCTGAGTGGTCGATGCTGGACGATACCGGTTCTATCCAACCAAAAAATTTATTGCCGCAATGCGGTAGGCAAGTTGGTATGTGTTGATGTTGAATAACTCATTATGGCCTTTCATCGCTGATTTTCCCACTAATTAAATACAAAATGATATTTAGTTCAAAGAACTTTTTTTCGCGGAGGTAAGCTTCAAAGCAAGTTTGCCTCCGCATGATTTTAAATTCTTTCAAGAATGAAAATACCAATCAAAGAGATGACTCAAGAGATTTTGGATGTATATACTTGTTTAGTTGGCTCGGACCAAACTTCGTAGCAAGAGTCAAGTTGTCACCAGTCTTAAAAGAGGAAAGGGAGGATGGGATGAATCAGCTCCATAATTATTTACTTCGGTTGGAAAACATTACCAAAACCTACGAGGCTTCTTCGGAAACTGATGAAGTGACTGTACTGCGTGATATTACTTTTACTATTCGTTATGGTTCGACACTTTCTATTATTGGCCCCTCAGGTTCAGGCAAAAGTACGATGCTCAATATCATGGGGGGATTGGATCGCCCGACCTTCGGTTCTGTTATTCTTGAAAATGAAGACCTTTCCTCTCTTGATGAGCACCGGCTAGCCCAAGTGCGTAATCAAAAAATCGGCTTCATTTTCCAAGCCCATCATCCACTTCCACAATGTAGTGTTTTGGAAAATGTTCTCGTTCCTACATTGGTGAAAGATGCGCCTCTCTCACTCCGTGAAGCGGAAGAGCGCGCCCATCGCTTGTTGTGCCGAGTGGGATTAGAAAAACGTCTCCATCATAAACCCGGCCAGCTTTCTGGGGGGGACGACAGAGAGTGGCGTTTGTACGTGCTTTAATTAATCGTCCGAAGCTTTTGTTGGCAGACGAGCCCACCGGCGCATTGGATCAAACCAACGCTAAACAACTTATGCAACTCTTGGTTGAACTCAATCAAGAAGAAAACATGACGCTTATTGTGGTAACCCATGCACTTGATTTAGCGAATTACTTAGAGCATGTCTACCAGTTAAATGAAGGAAAATTAGTACAAATGGAGCAGGCGGCGTGAATTTTTGGACTTTTGCCTCGAGAAGCTTAACCCATTATTACCGTTCTCATTTTGGTGTTTTGATGGGGGTGATGATCGGTGCCACCATCCTTACCGGAGCATTGATGGTTGGCGATTGCGTGAAAGCCACCCTCGAACATGAAGCATTGCTGCGCTTGGGCGATACGAAATACGCTCTATATCACCCTACGCGTTTTATTCGCGAGGAACTTGCTGCAAGCGTGGGAGAATCACTCGAGTCGGAAGTGATTCCCGCGTTGAATATTCTCGGAGTTGCCAGTTCCAATCAGACAAACCTGCAAGCCAATCAGGTGAACGTCTATGGTGTAAATTCAAATTTTTGGCCATTAGGAGAAGATCCACTCGATTCATTTGATGATGAAAGCGAGGGGGTGTGGATCAATCAGCAACTTGCAGATCATCTTCAGGTCGAAATAGGGGATACGCTTATCTTGCGGATGGAAAAGCCTAGCCTTTTATCACGTGATGCTCCGCTTTCCACTTTCGAAGATGCCCAAGCGGTGCTGCGTCAGGAAATTGCGGGGATCGTGGATGAACAGCGCATGGGACGTTTCGATTTACGTTCTAACCAAACAGCCCCCTTTCTAGTCTATCTTCCTCTTTCTCAATTGCAGGATGTCCTTGATCATGAGGGGCGCATTAATCTCATGATTATTCCCAAAGAAGATGAGCAAGTACCCTTGGCTATGATTCATAAAGCTTTGGAACATCACTGGCGGTTAGAAGATGCACAGCTAGAATTGCGCTCTTATGATGATTCTTCGATGTTTGAATTGCGTTCTGAGCGGGTGTTTCTTGATCAAACCATTCAACAGGTAGTCAAAACGGCTTTCACGCAAGAGGATCAAGCGTTAGAAGGTGATTACAATTTAGCGGGTGTCCTTACCTATCTTGTCAATGAATTACGGACAAATGAGAACTCGGTTCCATATTCCACGGTTGCTTCGATTGGAGAGCTACAAGGTTCATTCTCCAACTTCGAGCCTTTAGAAGGTTTAAAAGATAATGAGATCGTGATTAATCAATGGTTGGCGGATCATTTAGAAGCCGAGCCGGGTGATTCGCTCGAAATGAAATATTACGTGTTTGGGGTAATGCGAAAACTTGAGGAAATGAGTGAAACCTTCCGAATTAAAAGCATTATTCCTATGGATCATCCACTGAATGATCGTGCCTTGATGCCTGATTACCCCGGCATACAAGGACGTGAGAATTGCCGTGATTGGGATCCGGGGTTTACGGTTGATCTTGATGCTATCCGTCCCGCCGATGAGGACTATTGGGATGAATACCGGGGAACACCGAAAGCGTATATCTCTCTTACAAAAGGCCAGCCGTTATGGAGTAATCGCTTTGGTAATCTTACCGCGGTTCGCTTCATTTCTGCCCAACAAGAAGAAGCAGCCCAGGCGCAGGAAACCATTCGTACCGTACTTCATTCGGCTTTTACCCCTTATATGTTTGGTTTTTCTTTTCAGGATGTGCGAGAGCAGGCACTTCAAGCGGTTCAACAATCGATGGATTTTGGACCTTTATTTATAGGGTTTAGTTTCTTTCTGATTGTCGCTTCATTGATTCTTGTATCGCTTCTCTTTCTTTTTAGTATCGAACAGCGTAATGCCCAGACCGGTTTATTAATGGCTATTGGATTTACGCATAAAAAGATTCAACGTTTTTATTTGCTTGAAGGGCTACTCCTTGCCTGTATTGGAGCCTTGCCCGGTTGCCTTCTCGCGATGGCTTACAATGGATTTTTACTTTGGGGATTATCCACCATTTGGAGCGGTGCCGTAAGTCAGATTGATTTTCAATTTGTGGTGAATCCACAAACTCTCGTGATTGGTTTTGTCAGCAGCATCATGATGGCGATTTTTGCCATTTGGTTTGGATTACGAAAGGCCTTCCATCGGCCGATCCGCGAATTGCTTACCTATTCGGCAGGTTACAACGCAAGCCAGAGGATCATTACTCCAATGATTAGCAGTAAGGGATTATGGATATGCGTTCTCTCTATTGTCCTATGTTTCGTTATGTCAATGATCCCCGCAGAGACCTCTGTGGCAGAAGCAGGTAAATTCTTTGGTATCGGAACCTTTATGCTTATTGGTTTGATTGGTTTTTGTCATTTCTTGATCGGGCGTTTAGCACAGCACACGCAGCACGCAAGGCTTTCTCTGGTTTCCTTTGGGCTCCGGAACAATTCTCGCCGGGTAAGTCGTAGTTTAGCGATCATAGGGATGTTGGCGTGTGGAAGTTTTCTCATTGTTTCGATTGGCGCGAACATGCGTGATCCTTTTGCTGATGCTGAACAACGGTCTTCTGGAACGGGCGGGTTTGAATATTTTGGGGAAACCACAATGCCTATTTTCCATGATTTAAATACCGATGAAGGATTGGCTGAGTATGGTCTTTCGAAAGAGGATGTCCCCGGAGTCACGATCATTCCTATTCGTGTACGCCATGGGGATGAAGCAAGTTGTTTAAACATGAATCGCGCTCAAACCCCACGACTATTAGGTGTCGATTCTGACACGCTGGCCGAGATTGAGCCGTTTACTTTTATCGATGCGAAAGAAGAGTTGGATCAGGAAGGTTGGGCATTATTGAAAGCGCGCTTGACCCAGGAGGATGTTCCTACGATTGCGGATCAGGCCACAATCATGTGGGCTTTAGGACAATCCTTGGGGGAGCGTATAGCCTACACCAGCGAACAGGGAGAAATGTTCTATGCTCAATTGGTCGGCGCCTTGAATAACACCATCCTCCAGGGAAGTTTGATTATCGATGAAGAAGTTTTCCTTGAACGCTTTCCTTCGATCGGTGGATATCAGTATTTTCTGATTGAGGCACCTCGTGAACAGGAAGAAGAAATTGCAGAAACATTAACCTACGCCTTACAGGATGTGGGGCTTCAATTAACCCCAACGACTGAACGCTTGGCCGCGTTCTATCGAGTTGAGAATACGTACCTTTCAATATTTCAAATCCTGGGAGGCTTGGGTTTGATTCTCGGGTGTGCGGGTATTGGCGTAATCGTCATGCGGAATGTGATGGAACGCCGGGGAGAATTGGCCTTACTGCGTGCGGTTGGATTTTCAAAAGAGTCGATCGGATGGATGATTCTTATCGAGCATTGGTTATTGCTTGTTTTGGGCTTGGGCATCGGAATTCTCGCCGGGGTCATTGCTGTATTGCCTCATATTCTTGGCCAAAACACGCAGTTGCCTTACTTCTCGCTTGTTGTGACGATCGTTGCCATGTTGCTTTTTGGGATTCTATGGATTGGGTTGGCCGGGAAAATCGCCCTGCGCGGTTCGCTCCTTGAAGCGCTGCAAAATGAGTAACTTTTAACTTTCGCTGGGGGTTTCTTCTGCTTTTTTCTCGAAGACTCGTACTTGCGTCAAGGCTGGATCCATAACAAGGATGCGGCCTTTGGAATCAACAGCGACATCTAAACCCGCGCGATTGGTATCATAGTTCGGCGAGGCGGTTATTTTATCGTGTTGAGCGAAGGATTCAGGGCCGGCAACAACACCCATAAATTTCCCATTGGGATCATAGATTTTCACTCGTGTTAATCCTTTTTCACAGGTGACAAAACCTTCTCCATTCGGTAGAAGGGCGAAATTTACGGGATTACAACAACCACAGAATCCATGAATCTCACTCGAGAACTCGCCCCAAAATGTTTGCATATTCCCGTTAAATGAATATTCTTCCAGGCGATGTCTTCCTGTATTTGCTACCCAAAGACGATCTTCGTCAGCGATTGCAACATCCATGTAAGCACTAGGTAAAATAAAATCACCAAAGGAATTGAGTTTATTACCTGATGTGTCGAAATGGTGAATTTCAGTATTGTGATAATCAGCAACAAAGATATGGTCTTCGAATACAGCGATGGAGGTAATGTAGACTTGCTCGTCGATGGGGTCCCAGCGTTGTTGCTGTTCTCCAGAAGTATTATACATTTCAATATGATTATCCACTCCGAGATAGATCGATCCCTCAGTGTCCACCGTAATCGCTGTCAGTTCTCCTTCGACATCAACTTTGAAAGGACGTTTTCTTCCTTCTGAACTAAAAGCCCGTACGACTTCACCTCCGACGTAGATGGTATCGTCAGGAGCGGTTGCGATGACGTGAGCATTATTGATTTCGGTTTGGATGGGCTCGTGGGTTTCTTCATATAGAATCAGGCTAGGATCGATTTTTCGTAAATTGTCCAGATTATACTCAAATTTCTGCCCTAGTTCGCTGCTTTTGTCTTCAAAGCGATCGGAAACAAAAAAAGAGAAAAGACCAGCGAATAAAGCAAAACCGATAATGACACCAATGAGCCATTGATAATCAAACCCTTTGGTAGAATTCATTTTGTTCACCACCTTATTTACTTTACTATTTTTAGTTTGCGGTAATATCCAAGCAGACCATATGAGTTAAATCCCGTGCAATCAACCGTCCCGAGGCTAAGGCGAAGGGAGTCCAGGCATCATGGCCATCGAGTATTTGATGTTGATCGACCAAGCGAAATTCTTCATGGGTCGCTTTCACGCGACCTAGGAATCCATTGTCGTCCATCACGAAGATATAAGGTTCGGCAATCATGTATGGCCCAAGCCCAAATTTGTGGGCGCTTGAACTTGTCCAGATTTCATTTCCTTCTAAATCCAAGCATACCAGTTCACCGTTGGGACGTACACCGTAAATATGATCTTTGTAAAGAAGGGGAGTGTGTTGGGGAGAACCAAATTGCTTTGGTTCTAATTTAAAAAGTGTGTTAGGTTTGATGGTTTCGTTCTCTTCTTCGAGTTGTAACATCATGCTACCCGCTTTGTAACCGCCACTAAGAAAGATACGTCCATTTCCCACATCCACGGGCGAGGGAATATTGGCAATGCGAATTTGCCAATCAGGAAATTCCCACAGGATTTCACCATCTTCAGCCGAGACACCAACGACCCCGCCGCTTGCGCAATATACGTATTGCTTTTGCTCATTGAATTGTATGGGAGTAATGGAAGAATGAGTCATTTTCCATTGCTTGGGGTTCGGGGTTTCCCAGATCGTATCTCCTGTTTCACAATCCAGGGCCACGATTAACGAGGTTCCCCCTACAGCGAGAATAAGTCGGTCATCATCGACGAAAGGATTTTGCCCCATATACCACGGAGGAATTTCTGCATTATAAATGTATTGAATATCCAAGGACCATTTTTTTTCTCCACTGATGGGATCGGCGCAAGTTACATGTCCCTTGGGACCAATGCAAATAACGTAGTCATCCGAAACATAAGGGATGGTTCGGCTAATACCATGGTTTCGTTTAATGGTAACTGGATAAGTATATCGCCAAATCTCTTCCCCATCAGCCAAGGAAAGGCAACGTAAGGCATCAGCATTGTTTTCACGGTCGTAATCGATCATGGAAACTCGACCGTCTTTGATGACCGGGCCGGCAAAGCCCTCGCCGACTTCAAGCCCCCATAATTCTTCCAGTTCACCCTCTTCTTCAACGTGTTCTAAGTCCCCTTTATAAATATTGTCCAAATCTTTGCCGCGGAAACAGGGCCATTCACCACTCAGGTCTGCGGGTACGCCATCGGAGGTGATCAGTTCTCCTTCGGGGCCGGTAGGGCTGCCAGTGTCTTCCGCCACTCGAGCGCTTTCTCCCATTCCGGGAACACGTTTATCGATTTCCACAGAGGGATTCACGGAGAACAAAATCCCGAGGGCAATGATTCCGACGAGGGTGAAACTTCCGATGATAAGTTTGCTTAAAACGGATTCATTCATGCTGGTGTAATCCAGGTGTATTTTTTAGATAAATGGGGTGAGCCAGAAGCAAGGCTTTTGGCTCACCTCCCAATAGGTTGTGATCGTTTCTAGTCTACTTACCGAACCAGGACGCACTTCATTTGTTCCTGGTCACGGATCAGTAATTTGCCATCGACTAAAGTTAGAGGAGCCCAAATTTCGGCGCGGCCTTTTAACAGTTTCGCTTTCGAGGTGGCATTTACGACAGGTATCGGGAGAGATGGTTACCTGCCATTGAGAAAGGCGAGAAAAAGTTCTTAAAATCACGCTGTAGGGACAGAGAAATAAACAATAAGGGCGTCCCACGAAAAGGGCGATTATCAAAAGGGAACTTCCCAGAATAATCACATTTAAATTCCCTGATAGACGAAAGAAAGAAACGAAAGGGTCATATTCACATATAATAAACGCGCTCCCCATGACGGAAAACAACACGGCTGCGCCTAAATAGAGATAAGCCAACATGCTTAAGCCTTGGATCAACCAGTAGGGCAATTGAATTGGCTTGATCAAGACTAGATCTTGAATCGCGCCTAAAGGACAAACTCCTGCACAAAAAACTCGGCCAAAAAAAAAGGGTGAAAATCAAAGGGATTACAAAAAAAGCAGCGGCCGCGATAGGAAGTGTATAGTTCCTATCCGCAAACGCCAAACCTACATTTTGTATCGCTCCAATAGAGCAAATGCACCCTTCCCGGATAAAGCCGAAATAGATCAGGGAAAAACAGGCCAACAGAAAAACCCACTTTCGCTCTCGCTTTTTCATGATCAAGTAGGTTCCCACAGAAAGCGCGACGACCAGCAAAGCAATATCCACATACCCCATTATTTCTGAGCGGGGTTCAGGTGTTGTGATCTCTGGGAAGGTATAACCGCTTTCAAAGTCCGGTGGCGGAAACCGTTGAATATCCTGGGCCAATACATCCACACTCAAATGCAATAGCATCAAGAATAGGAGGATACGATACATGGTGGTCATGCTTGGTTGTTCTATCCTTTCAGCAAATAGGGGTCATCTTTAGGAACACGCGTAAAAGCGTTGGAAGGACAGGAAGCAGCGATGGCGCATTCATTGCAATTCACACAAATGTCATGCCGCACTTGCAAATAAAAGGAGCCATTGCCAAATGCTTTGCATCCTATAACACATTTTCCACATCCGATGCAGAGGTCTTCGTCAATTTTGTATTCATAATAAGGGTCTTCCACAAAGTTGCGGATAATCGCTCCCGTGGGGCACAGCTGGTTTTCTGCCCCAGTATCAAGTGATTTGGGATTGGGGTCAAAAAATCCTGTACACAGTTTGCAGTATCCGCACATGGCATACGTGTTGACACATTTGACGGCCGACATTTCCAGCACGCAGTTGATGGCGCAGTTTCCGCATGCAATGCATTTATATGGATCGATTTGCCAAACATATTCCTTCGTTTGACTTCCTTGGAAGGTATACCCGGCTACTCCACCGAGACACAAGAGACTAAAACTGCGTAGCCCATCTTTCAGGATACGACGCCGTGGGACTTCTTTTTGGGATTTATCCATGATTCTCAACCTTATTTATTCGTTTCGCTGTGTTTGCTTGGGGTAAGGAACAATGCTGGAGAATTCCACAGGTTTGACAAACTTGAGGTAACTTATTGTTCTTTTCTTCACACGCAGGATCCTTTTTTCGAAAAGTCATCCCGCCGATGGAGGCAAGAACTCCAATCGCCACATAACGCAATACAGGCCGTATGGCCATGCGCCGAGTTATTGGAGTGTTTTTTAACGAAACCATTTCTGTTTCTCCTAAGCCAATTTCGAATTACTCTTGTAGTGAATTTATGGTAAATAATAACAAATTTTCTAAATAATATAATTCCCTTCTATATACTTAAGATGAAGCAGAATGAAAAATAAATGTCCATAGTTGATATAGACAATTTATACTTTTTATAAAAGAGAATCTTTAATAATGTTGGTTCTGGAATTTTATTGTTGGTCGGTGAAGATGTTAATTAAGTTCCTTGTTAGAGGTGTATTGTAAAGATATGGTAAGCGGATAGAATACAAAAGCCAAGCATTATCCGTGGCTGAAAGTTGCTTGTATGTTTTTCCACGCTGGATCTCATGGTATATTATAGTAACAAATCATTACCTATCTTGGTTGTTTGTTCAATTACAACGGATGTAAGTTTTTATGAAAGTCGCATCAAACAGGATAAAAATAAAATGACAAATACGAAAAAAGAGAATCATTCTTCAGTTCTTCGCGTCTTCCAAACCAAAGAAGAAACCAAGGCGTTTTATAACAAAATAGCGAGTGTTTATGATATGCTTTCTGAATATGCCGAACGCCCCATTCGTGAAAAAGGTTTGGAGTTATTGGCTACGACTCCGGGGGAACATATCCTCGAAATTGGTTTTGGTACCGGCCATTGTTTGGTTGAGATCACAAAGGCTGTTGGCCAGGAAGGGAAGGCCTATGGCATTGATCTCGCCGATAAAATGGTGGAACAGACCCGAGCCTTATTGCAAAAAGAAGGCTTGTTGGACTGGGTAGAATTGTATTATGGCGATGCCATCGATCTTCCCTGGGAAAATGATTCTATGCATGGCGTCTTTATGAGTTTTACGTTAGAATTATTTGATACCCCTGAAATCCCTAAAGTGTTGGAAGAATGTAAACGCGTTCTGATACCCGGTGGGAGAATCGTGGTGGTGGGGATTTCGAAAAAAGGAAAACAGGGAGTCGTGATTAAAGCCTTTGAATGGACTCATCGTCATTTTCCTAATCTGATGGATTGTCGCCCGATTTTTGTCCAAAAGTCCTTAGAGGAAGCCGGTTTTCAGATTGAGGCAACCTTACATGAGCACATGTGGGTGCCGGTAGAGATCGTGCGTGCCACGATATAACAATTGTTATGTGAATGTACAACAAATGAAGAAACAATGAGGGAGAAATAATGAGTCTCTATGGTGCGGTTTTCTTGTTTCTTTGCATTGAAATATGGTAAGCTAAAGTCAAATAGACGGGAACCGTGGAATAAAAGAAAGGATTTTTTGATGAATACGCAAAAAGTGAATGTGGCCATTATTGGACTCGGGTTTGGCGCAGAGTTTATCCCTATTTACCAAAAACATCCGAATGCCGAAATGTATGCAATATGCCGCCGAAATGAAAGTGAATTAAATAAAATCGGCGATATGTTTGGTATCGATAAACGCTACATGAATTATGAGGATGTGCTTAAAGATCCAGCCGTCGATTTTGTCCATATCAATTCACCCATCCCGGATCACGGTTGGATGTCTATCGAGGCGCTCAAAGCAGGAAAACATGTAATGTGTACGGTACCTATGGCCACCACTGTCAAAGAATGTGAGCAAATTATCTCGCTGGTGAAAGAAACTGGGTTGAAATATATGATGGCCGAAACGGTGGTTTACAGCCGAGAGTTTCTTTTTATCAAAGATTTATATGAAAAGGGAGAATTGGGGAAAATTCAATACATGCAAGCCTCTCACCCACAGGATATGGAAGGCTGGCCTGAGTATTGGGAACGCATGATCCCCATGCACTATGCCACCCATGTTGTCTCTCCTGTGCTTGGTTTGGTCAATGGCCGCGCCGAGTATGTCTCATGCTTCGGTTCAGGTACCATCGATGAGCGCATCGCGAAAAAATCGGGCAATCGTTTTGCGGTGGAATCATGTCATATTAAAATCAAAGATACAGATCTTGCGGCTCACATTTGGCGTTTTCTATTCGATACCGCCCGACAATATCGCGAGTCGTTCGATGTGTATGGCTCAAAGAAAAGTTTTGAATGGTCACTCATTGAGGGCGAGGAACACGTGATCCATACGGCCAAAAAACCTGAACCAGAAATTCCTGAACGAGTTCAAGTTCCTGATTTTGCCCATAGGCTTCCTGAAGAGATCCGTCCGTTCACCACCACGATCCAGGATGCGGATCATTTATCGTTCATCCAGGGCGGCGGCCACGGCGGCTCTCATCCTCACCTAGTTCATGAGTTTGTTTCATCGCTTATTCAAGATCGTGAGCCATGGCCGAATGCTGTTATTAGCGCGAATTGGACATGTGTGGGACTTCTTGCTCATGAATCTGCCATCCAAGGAGGAGAAATTGTATCCCTGCCAGATTTTACTATGGTGGATTGAAATAAGAGATTCATTTTTTACAGCTGCAAGAAGAAGGTGACTAGGGGGAATTAGGAATCATCGAGTTGATCCAGGGTAAAGAAACGAGAACTGGCGACATATTTTTTTTCCCCTCGCCGGGTAATGGTGAACCACACCATGAATTTTTTAAATCCCTCGGCGAAGGGACCAAACCGGCCTACAGTAATCATAAAAAACCGAAGTGCGATGAGTTTTGTCGTCGTCATACGCATAAGAAATTCGCTCCTTAAGATTCTTTTAACAATTTCAAATCGGCTTCGACCATCATTTGAACCAAGCCTTCGAAGCCAATCGTGGGTTCCCAGCCTAATTGATTTTTGGCTTTGCTATAATCGCCGCAGAGAAGGTTGACTTCGGAAGGACGTATGAGTTTTTCGTCGATTTCAACGTGGTTTTCCCAATTCAAGCCCACATGATCGAAGGCCAGTTGGATGAATTCCTTAACGGAATGAGTTTCGCCCGTGGCAATCACATAATCATCAGGGGGCTCTTGCTGCAGCATGAGCCACATGGCTTTCACATATTCTCCGGCAAAGCCCCAATCGCGTTTGGCTTCTAAGTTACCCAAAGGAAGTTTCTCTTGCTTACCCAGTTTAATGCGGGCTACGCTGCTGGTGATTTTCCGGGTAACAAACTCAAAACCACGCCGTGGACTTTCATGGTTGAAAAGAATTCCAGAAGAAGCATAAATTCCATAAGCTTCACGATAATTGCGGGTAAGGTCGAAGCCGGCTACTTTGGAAATCCCGTAAGCCGAGCGGGGATGAAACGGAGTTTCTTCATTTTGTGGAGAATGTTTCACCTTGCCGAACATTTCGCTGGAACCTGCGAAGTAAAAACGGCATGCCGGTGTGGTTTCTTTTACTGAAGATAAGACATGATGGGTTCCATTAATATTGGTGTTGATCGTAGAAAATTCATCCTCAAAGGAATAACTGACGAAGCTTTGGGCCGCGAGATGATAGCATTCATCCGGTTGTATCGTCTGTAGAAGTTTAAAAATGCTGGCGTAACTTTCCAAAGAAGCGCCGTGGAGATGAATCTTATCCTGAATATGGCGCAAACGCCATAACCGTCGTTCAGGGTCTTCGAAGGCGACACGGCGTACCAAGCCGTGAACTTCATAGCCTTTGTCGAGCAACAGTTCCGCCAAGTAAGAACCGTCTTGTCCTGTAATACCGGTAATTAGTGCTTTTTTCTTCACGTTGAAGTTTGTCCGTTTCTGTTGATGTTTTATTATGATCGTATTTCTTGGATTTGTTCGTTGACGACCTCGCCATTATAAGTCACTAGAGTCCCTTGGGTGATTTCATCTTCTGTGTCTATTTTTATTTGTCCCTCTTGGATTAGATGTTTGAGAAAGGTGGTGATGTTTTTGCCATACATGCGGCTGGCATGATAGGGGATGGTAGAGGCGAGATTTTCCGGCCCCATGATGATGACCCCGTTTTCATTCACCGTTTCTCCTAATTGGGTCAATTCACAATTCCCACCACGTTCGGCGGCTAAATCAAGGATCACCGAACCTGGAGCCATTTCGGCAACCATTTCTTTCGTGATGAGGATCGGGGCTTTTTTCCCGGGGATGGCGGCGGTAGTGATTACGACATCGATCTCCTTCATGATGCGGGACATCATTTCACGCTGTTTGCGGTAAAACTCTTCATCAAGTTCCTTAGCATAGCCGCCCTTGTCTTCGGTTTCTTGGGGGTCCAGTTCTAATTCTACAAATTTTCCCCCAACGCTTTCTACTTGTTCTTTCACAGCTGGCCGAACATCATAGGCCTGAACCACAGCCCCTAACCGCTTTGAGGTCGCGATTGCTTGTAATCCCGCAACCCCGGCGCCAATGACAAATACTTTGGCGGGAGCAATGGTACCCGCGGCAGTCATCATCATCGGAAACATTTTATGCAGGGCATTCGCCGCGAGCAGCACAGCTTTATATCCCGCAATGGTGGCCATGGAAGAAAGCGTGTCCATACTTTGTGCTCGAGTGATTCGGGGCATTAATTCCATAGCAAAGGCAGTAACACCTTTTTCGGCGAGTTTTTTCGACGGATCGGGATTATTCAAAGGATCTAAATGCCCTATGATGATTTGATCCTTCCATATAAATTCCAGATCCTTTTCTCCTTCGTGCGGGTTCGCTCCTAAACCTCGCACTTGGAGAATAACATTACAGTTCTTAAATAATTTTTCCCGAGTGGAAACGATTTTAGTTTGATGTTTTTCGTATTCAGAATTGGGAAAACCGGCTTTCTCTCCTGCGCCGGATTCAATCCAAACTTCAACTCCCTCTTTTTGGAAGGTATTCACATTTTCGGGGGTCAGAGCGACCCGATTCTCACCTGGAAATGTCTCAATCGGAACTCCTATGCGAATGGGGTTATCTTGATTATTCATTATTTATTACCTCCCCAGGTGAAGATCTGTTAAGCCACGTTTGGCGGTTTATTGTGATAAGTTCGTTAAGATGTAGTATAAATGAATGTGTTTTCAAGATTCTAATGATAATTAAAAGGCTTTTCAACGACCAGAGCGGGTTAGATTGTATTTTGCCCTACATCATAAAAAAGCAGGTGGGGCACACCTGCTCATAAACAAGTAAGAAAGGGGGGAGAGGCCAAGTTTTTAGAGATCGTCTAATTTGGCTGCCAACACAAAATCACTTTCGGTTAAGCCGTTGATTTTGTGCGTCCAAATCGTGACGTCAACAAGATTATAGTGTACGCAAAAGTCAGGGTGATGGCCTTCTTGTTCAGCGACATCGGCCATGTTGTTAACGAACTGTATCGCCTCTACGAAATTCTTAAACTTGAATCGCTTATGAATCTTATCGTCGCTTTCGTTCCACCCCTCGACTTGCTGTAAATACTTTTGGATGGATTCCTTGTCCAATTTGGGCACTCCGCCCGAGCAGGGCACGCATTTTTTTTCTTTTAATTCCGTCGTCATTTTTTTATCACTCCCTCAAGATTTGAACTTTTTCTTCTCTTATAATGATACATGCTCCTAGGGAAGAAGAAAAATCATAAGAGGGGGAGAGTGGAATCATCGAAAAGAAGGAGACGAGCTATAAGTCTCATTATTAGGTTATGGGAAGGCATAAAAGCATTTTTCCAAGGCTGCAATGCGATCGGACTTCACAGGTTTCGCATCAATTTATTATTGGAAGAATAGCGGTATTCTATTCCCTTACTTCATTATCCCTGAATTCATGGAAATCTGATTTCTAAAACGAAATGGGTTGATTCTTGTTGTAAGGCTTAATATCGGGGGATGCTGGGATCGATTTCGAGAGACCAAGCATCAATGCCGCCAGCCAGATTTTTCGTATTTTGGTAGCCCAGTCCCCACAGTTGGTGCATCACCATTTCACTACGCATTCCATGGTGGCAGAACACAATGATTTCGGTGTTGGGATCCTCGCTGATTTCATGATAACGCTGGTGGATTTCATGCATGGGGATAGGCTTCGCACCGTCGATCTTAGCGATTGCTTTTTCCTCATCCCTGCGTACATCAAGTAGGATGACGGGTTGGTTGTTGTCTAGTTTCTCTTTGACTTCGCCTGGAGAAACTTGCGTTTGTGTTTTAGGTTGAGGATCAGGTTCTTTTAATGTGGAAGCGGGTTGTTTTGTTTCGTCTCCATTTTTTACGAAAAAATTTTTAAGCCACTTCATCGATATTATTTAACCTCCAAGGAATGTTTTTGGATACTGTAATTAGATGTGCGATGAAGAAAATGGGATGGAGGAGAAATATCATATTTTCAACTTTTGTCTCGACATTAAAACGGAATGAAGCCTTTATTTCGCTTGCTGTTTGCAGAAAAATATGAACAATAGAGAAGAAATGTATTAAACTGAAATAACTATAGGAAAGAGAAAGGATCATGGTTGACGATATGAATCAAGTTTCTCGCCGTCAATTTGTAAAAAAGAGTGCGCTTGCCTCTGCAGCCGTTACATCGTTTCATGTATTGAACACAAATCAAGCAAGCGCGGCTAAAGAAATCACCGTGGGACTCATTGGATGTGGTGGACGTGGAAAAAGCGCCATCCGTGAATGCTTGCGTGCCGCTGAAGGGGTGAAAATTACCGCGGTGGCTGATTTATTTGCGGATCGTGTCGCTCAAGCAAGAAGCATCTTGGAGGACATGGAGAGTCCTGTGCCTGATAGCCGCAGTTTTACCGGCTGGGATGGGTATAAGAAAGTAATCGACACCGATGTGGATTATGTGATTCTCGATACCCCACCTGTGTTTCGCCCCATGATGCTGGAAGCCGCGGTCGAAGCCGGTAAGCATGTATTTATGGAAAAACCGGCAGCAGTCGATGCCCCTGGGATTCGGCGCATCATCAAGGCCGGTGAAGAAGCCAAGGCCAAAGGCCTTTCCATTGCCGCAGGAACCCAGCGCCGCCATCAGGGCGATTATATCGAAACCATCAAGCGTATTCAGGATGGAGCCATCGGAGAGATTACATGTGCGCGTGCTTTCTGGTGCGGTGGACCGATCGGCTATCGTAAGCGTCAGCCGGATTGGTCTGATGTAGAATATCAGATTCGCAACTGGTATCACTTCTTATGGCTATCGGGCGATCATATTGTAGAACAGCATGTGCATAATCTGGATGTCATGAACTGGATTATGGATGCGCATCCCGTAAAAGCTTTTGCCATCGGTGGACGCGCCTGGCAAGAAAAAGGCAATATATGGGATCATCACGCCGTCGATTTCGTTTACGAGAATGGCATTCATATGACCAGCATGTGTAGACAAAGCCCGGGTGAAACCAACCGTGTGCAAGAAGAAATTCAAGGAACCAAAGGATTCTCCAATTGCCAAAATTACATCGGCGGAGAAAAGGAATGGAAATACAGCGGAGAGTATCAGAATCCTTATATCCAAGAGCATACAGACCTCATCAACAGCATCCGCGAAGGTGAGCCTATTAATGAGGCTCGCAACGTGGCCATCAGTACGATGACGGGGATTATGGGGCGTATGGCTGGTTATAGCAATAAAGAACTTACCTGGGATGAGGCGATCAATTCCGATGAATCGCTCATCATTGATCCTCTCTCCCTGCGCGATTATGAGCCCCGGCCGGTAGCGATTCCCGGCGGTGAGAAATTCACGGGTGAAGAAGGTTGGCAACCGGGTTGATGGTTTCGGTGAATAAAAGAAAGATCGAGCGAGAGGCGGAACGTGATTGGTTCCGCCTTCTTACTTTCTGATTGAATATGGATAAAAATGAAATCATCCAACGTCTTTATACTTGTTGTGGTCATCTGCTTATTCTTTGTGATTGGCGTCTATATTTTTATTAAGCGCGATTGGACTCCGATGCTGCTCGAAGACGCCGAATATAAAAAGATGCTTCGGTATTGGGAAGAGCAGGTGGAATACTTCGCTGAGTTTTGCAGTGAGGAAGAGCATGTGGGATTATTATATGATCAAGCCTTGGATGTGCGCACAGTAACTTATACTCCCTTGCCTCAGGGACAAGCGGAACATCGTGTATTTTTGATCCAGTGGTCGCAACTGGCGATCCGCTTTGAAGATTGGCCACCGTTATTTATAAACCAAGATTTAGACTTCTACCTTACCTGTTCGACAGTAAAAGCCCCTGAAATCGAAGCCCGTAGGATTGTTTATTATTCCGTTCACGTCAATGCTGGCTTTCCTTCGGATCCTTTATCCAAACCTCCCTATGAATTACAGGTAAACGAAGAAGGGTTTTACCAAGGGGTTGGATATGAAAAACATTTTTACCACCCCAGCAATGGTTTGCGAAGTGAGGGGATCCTCTATCGTGACAGCTACCAAATCGGGTGGCGTAAATCACCTCCCTCTCCAGCAGGACGAACAAGCAAGTAGAGAGTGCAGCCGTTTTTTTTTCGCGTCTGGTTTGTTCTCATGCTTTATGCTAACGTATAGGCCGCTTAATATGATCATTATCCGTACGAAATCCCAATATAAACGAATGCAGCCATGATGAATGAATTCATACTCTTTCCCTATTTTTATTTTGCCAATGAAGTGTTGCTCCGCCATCAATTATTGTATGCCACCCGTGTTTTTCGGGTCCATCCTTCTGATCGTCCTCCCCGGGATAGTAAAGGAGTGAAACCGTTCATAAAAAAAATGGAAGAGAACGCTTTTCTTGAAAATCTCGTTCTTCATGAGAAGGATGATTGGATTTCTCAGCGTTTTGTAACCACCCTAGAACGCGCTTATCGTGAAAATTTGGATGAATACATCCAATGCATGGGAAAATACGGGAAAGAACGTGCTTCGACCAAAACTTTCCATCTTTGCCGCATTAAAACCTGGCCTGAATTGACCCAGTTCGCGATGGAATTGGGAACGGCGGTAAAGGATCATTACGATGAATGGTGCTTTGCCACCAGGCAAATGGTTTTAACATTGACCACGTGTCATGCGCTGCAGCGTCAACGTGAAAAACAACAACTGCGCTGTACCGATGCGCTGGAGTTCGATGAGCTTGCGGTATTGCTGGAAACTTTGCCCTCCGGTTTGCAATCGGACAAGAAAATCACCCGTGCCGTCTTGGAGTTCCCATATATGGTACCCAAGGGGCATGATACGGCAACCTTGGATGAGTTACAGTCCTGGCGCGAGGCTTTATTGCCCCGCATGGATCCATTCTGGGAAGCGCTCCTCGAGTGCGTACAAGAACTCAATCAACTCAAAGATTCTACTTCAATGTCCTCGAAGTTACAGTCATTTCACCAAATTTTGTCTTCACAGCAACAAGAGATTAAACAAATAATCAAGGACCAAGGGGACTCGAGTCAAACTTTTTATATGCACTATCGTTGGTATCCTCCTCAAGAGAGTGTTTTGTCAAATAGAGGGATTAAGCCTTTAACGGTATGTAAAGATGTTGCTTTGGGAATAGAACCTCGGCGAGCAGGAGAAGGGGAAATCGATTCTTTATATGATTCTCCCGGTTGTCTTATTGCCGCTTTGGAACAGCCCGTCTACGAGCGAGGTTTTGGTCAAAAAATATCACGTTTTTTTCAGAAATTTAGCCCATAAATGGGGATATGATCATTGGAGGTTATTCTATGAAGATTCGTTGGTTTAGCGTTTTTGTTCTATTTATTCTTGGTTTCGTATTTCCATTTCCGGTATGTGCCGAAGTGGCGCAAGTGGCGCCGGGAGTTTATTTTCGTCCAGCTCAAGGGTATTGCAATGTAGGATGGGTGGTTTTTGAAGATTATGTTCTGGTAATTGATTCCTCAGTGCAAAAAGATGCAGTCAAGATTATTGAAGACATTCGCGAAACCACAAATAAACCGATTCGCTTTGTGTTTAATACCCATCATCACTGGGATCATGCCTATGGAAATGGGGTTTTTGCGCGTGAGGGGGCCACGATCGTCTCGAGTGAACCCTGCCGTGATTTGCTGCAAGAAGAAATTGACGCTAATCCGGAGAAATTTTCCCATGATGAAACCGATATGGAAGACGTGGAAAATATGAAACCCACATTGCCAAGTATAACCTTCGAAGACCTTATGGTGTTCGATGACGGGAAGCAACGAGTGGAACTTTTACATTTTGGGCATGGGCACACCAAAGGTGACGCGGTGGCTTATTTGCCTGAGCATAATATTCTTTTTACGGGCGATGCCTGCGTGAATGGTGCGTTTAATTATATGGGGGAAGCTCACATAAATGAATGGAAAAAACTTCTTTCTCATTTGCAGGGCTATGATATTAAAACAATATGTCCTGGACATGGAGAATTGGCTGACAAAGAGTTACTGGTAACTCAGAAAAAGTATTTCATTCAATTGGAAGAACAGGTACAAGCCTCAGTGGATGAAGGATTGAGTTTAGAAGAGACCCAAAAAAATGTCGATATTCCTTGGTACAAAGATTGGACGGGGCAAGAACCAACCAAGGCCAATATTCGCTACATGTACCGTTATCTTTCTGGTTTAATTACCCCGTGGGAAGTGCTCGAACATGCATGGGAAGGCGGAAAATCTTATAGCCAAGACACACCGGGATGGAAAAAGCCGGAAAAAATGCTGGTGCGCTGGATGAGTAATCAAGAAATGAAAGCGCTCAAAATCATTGCACCGGATATGGAATTCGTACAAGTGCGATCTGATGAGGAGATCATGCGCGAGATTGAAGATGCTGATGCCGTGGTTGGGCGGGTTAATCAAGAGCAACTGGCGGCGGCAGAAAAATTAAAGTGGGTTCATTCTCCTAGTGCTGGGGTTGAAGGATATCTCTATCCCGAGTTTGTAGAAAGTCCCGTCACTCTCACCAATGGGCAAGGAATGATGGGGCCTGCGATTGCCGATCATGTCTTGGGAATGACGCTCATGTTTACTAAAGCGTTGGCCGTACAACATGAACGTAAATTACAAGCGAAGTGGGGACAGGATCGCTCTCAGCCCATCATGGATTTGGAAGACAAAACCATGTTGATTCTTGGACTTGGCGGTATTGGCAGCGAAGTGGCGGAACGAGCTAAAGGCTTTGGTATGCTCGTGAAAGCGATCGATCCTAGGCCTATGGAAAAACCACATTGGATTAGTTCTATTGGCAAGCCGGATGAACTGCATGATCTGCTTCCCGAGGCGGATGTGGTGGCGTGTTGTGTACCCCTAACCGAACATACGTACCGCTATTTCGGAAAAGAAGAATTTGATTTAATGAAACCGACCTCTTATTTTATTAATATCGCTCGCGGGAAAGTCGTCGTGCAAGAAGAATTGGTTGATGCGTTGAAAAATGGGGATATTGCGGGGGCGGGATTGGATGTGACCGATCCCGAACCTTTACCTGAAGATCATGAACTGTGGGAGTTGAAAAACGTCGTGATTACTCCGCATATGTCCGCTCGCACCGTGGAGAGTGGATATCGAAGAAATCTTCTGCTACGTGAAAATATCCGGCGATTTGCAAAAGGAGAGCCTTTGTTGAATGTGGTTGATAAAGAAGCGGGATATTGATTCACAAATCATTCCCCTTGATCTCCAACTCATTGACCAATCTTCAATGGATAGTCCGAGTATATGTGATAAAGCCTTATCATTCGTAACCAGTATTGCATTTCGGGTTAGAACATGTGAGGCAATCAGCGCATTTGCCATGATTTGTCATGAAAATGTATATAAAACTGGATTTTACGAACACTCTTTGGCTAAGCGTGCCAAGATTTCTAGTCCACGGTCGATGGTATCATCATCGGCGGCATAGGAAATGCGGATGTGGGTGTTGCGTTCAGAAAAGACGCTTCCGGGTACGATGAGTAGATCGTTTTCGATGGCTTTGCGAACGAAGGCGTCGCCGTCTTTGTTGGGTGCTTCGGGGAAAATGTAAAAAGCGCCGCCAGGTTTGACCACGTTGAAATGGGGTTGTAACCCCTTGTATATACGATCGCGTTTGGCTTTGTATTCCATGCGTTTAACTTCGATATCCAGATCAAGCGCTGCCATTCCCGCATATTGAGCAAAACTGGGCGCGCAGACAAAGGAGTACATTTGGATATTCATCATGGCTCCGATTAAATCCTCGGGACCGTAAGCATATCCTAGTCTCCAGCCGGTCATGGCGGAAGATTTGGAAAAGCCAGAAAGGACCAGCGTATTGGGATAAAACTCCGCCGGAGATTGAGGCTGGGTATCATACAAAAACCCTTCATAAATTTCATCGGATAGTATCGTAAGCCCGTGCTTATCAGCGAGACGTGCGATTTCCTTGAGAACCTCGGGTGAGTAGACAGTCCCGGTAGGATTGCAGGGACTATTGACGAAGATCGCTTTGGTACGCGGAGTGATGAGGCCTTCCATTTTGTCAGGATCGATGGTGAACTCGGGGTAGGTATCGAGAAATACCGGCTTAGCGCCTATGAAGTTGGTTAAATGCTTATACATGACGAAATAGGGATCGGGAACGATGATTTCGTCGCCATCATCCAACAAGGCCATTAGTGAAAGTAGTATACCCCCTGAAACGCCTGAGGTGATCATGACTTCACCCTGTTCGATACCACGGGCTGCGTAAAGTTTTTTAATCTTTTCACGAAATTCTGCTAATCCCGCGGTTTGGGTGTATCCATTTTTTCCAGCGCGAATCGATTCGATTGCGACTTCTTTTAATTCATCAGGTACATCGAAATGCGGTTGTCCAATGGATAAGTTGCAGGGGTCTTTCATATCGGCGGCGAGAGCAAACACCTTACGGATGCCGGAAGAGTCGATTCGCGCAGTACGTTGTGCCAGTTTTGTCATAATTATCCCTCAGGAAAGCGAATTTGATTTGGTGGGCATTATAGAGGTTTTCTTCTTTCCGATGTAGATGTTTTAACGTGTTTTGTTTCCATAAAAAAGGCACGGATTTTCCGTGCCTTTACATGGAAGAACGGCGAAAAGGAGATCATTTTTCAGCGTTGGCGAGGACAATACCCTTATCAGCCATCGCTTCCAAGTATTCTTCTTTCTTTTCTTTAAAGGGGGCTTCACATCCTTCGCAGCAGAAATGGACTTTTTTCCCATCTACCACTGAGGAAACATCCTTGTCGATTTCACCGCCCGAGATGGGGCATGTTTCTTGTTCAAAGGTAAGCAAAACAGGGGCTTGTTTATTTTCGATCATCTTTTTTACGTATTTTTCTGGTTCTTTGTTGAAAGCGGTCTTGCAATCAGGGCAGCAGAATTTTACCAGTTTGTTCTCTTTAATTGTGTAAATTTCATCATTGACGGGATTTCCAGCAACAGGACATGTGGACTGTTTTTCGAATCCTTCTGCTAAATATGGCTCTTGGTCATTTTTCCGAATTTGCAAAATTGCGCTGAGGGGATCCTTTTTGATGGGTTCTTCGCAGGCTTTGCAGCAGGTCATGATTTCATAACCCATATAAACCACTGAATCTTCGGGAGTAATGTCTCCACCCATGATGGCGCATTTCCTTTGCTTGTCTCGCTCCTTCGTGGCTTTGAGTTCTTTTTCAATGCGTTTTGCTTCCTTTTTTGACTCTGCTTCTTCTGAGGTAAAACCGGGGGTGATTAAGGCCATACAGATGATGGCAATGATACCAACTCCTACCTTGCGTATCATAATTATTATTCCTCCTAACATAGATTAATTTTACTAAATTAATTATATTAGTAATATTAATTAATGCCAAAAGTTTTCTTTGTATTTCTTGAACTCAAGAGAAAATTGTGGAACAATATATTATCGAATGCTTATATAGCGAAAGGACGATATTGGGTGTGAATGAAAGTAAAATTGTATATTATCCAAGAGTATAAGTTGAGATAATAGATCATTTTAGAAAAATAGTGAAAGAACTCTTTGTTTTTTACGCCTGTTTGATAGAATCTTTTAGATAAGTTGGAAGAAAGACTTATGCGGATTAATAGAGTGAGATATCTCTTTCATGTCAAAATACTAACGTTATTGTGTATGTTTACGAAATCTTGATAGAAGCGGGAGCTGTCCATGTCCACTCCTCATGAATCACATTTTTTCCTTCACCGTTTGCAATCGTTATTAGGAATTATTCCTGTGGGTGTCTTTGTCTTGGAGCATGCCTATAGCAATAGTTTGGCCTATTTTTATGGGGCGGAGAAGTTTAACGAACAAGTTGAGTTTTTACAAAATCTTCCCTTCGTTTTATTTTTGGAGATTTTCTTTATTGGTCTTCCCATTCTCCTTCATGCGTTAATCGGCTTTTATATCTGGATTTATGGACAAAGCAATGTTCATCAGTATGGCTATTTAAGAAACTGGTTGTATTCTCTCCAGCGTTGGACGGGGATCATCGCGATTATCTTCATTGTCTTTCATGTGTATAAGTTGCGTATTGAGTGGACCTTTACAACCGATATGAAGCATATTGGATTTGCGTATGTCAACGAGTATTTTGATAAAGCGTGGCACGTAATCTTCTATTTTATAGGCGTTTCCGCAGTCGCTTTCCACTTTGGTAATGGGGTTTGGAATTTCTTAGTTAAGTGGGGGATCACGGTCGGCGAGCGTGCCCAGCGAGTGTCAGGTTATCTTTGCACGGCCGCGGGATTGTTTGTCTTTTTCTTGTTCATTTCTTCGCTCTATGCATTCGCCGGCTAAAGACTCTTCTCACTCGGGGCTCATTATTAGAGTGAAAAACAAAACAATGATCTAAAGTTGAAAAGCAAAGGAAGGAGTTAAACCAGAATGGCCTCTCCTCATTTCATAGTAGTTGGTGGTGGACTCGCCGGGTTAATGACGGTAATTCAACTCGCCGAAGCGGGTCACACCGTGGATCTTTTCTCCGTGGTTCCTGTGAAGCGTTCTCACTCCGTATGTGCACAAGGTGGAATCAACGGCGCCGTAAACACAAAAGGGGAAGGGGATTCACCTGAGATTCACTTTTACGATACCGTCAAAGGGGGAGATTTCCTCGCCCATCAAGCTTTTTGTAAGGATATGTGTTATCAGGCACCAGCGATTATTTATCTGATGGATCGCATGGGGGTAACCTTCAACCGTACAGATGAAGGGATGTTGGATTTTCGCCGCTTTGGAGGCACTTTGTACAACCGCACAGCGTTTGCAGGAGCAACCACGGGTCAGCAATTGCTCTATGCTCTCGATGAGCAGGTGCGGCGCTATGAAGTCGAAGGCTTAGTGAATAAATATGAGCATTTGGAATATCTCGGATTGGTCAAAGATGAGAATGGCGTAGCGCGGGGAATCGTTACAGCAGATTTGGATAATTTAGAAGTCCAATCTTTTAAAGGAGATGCCGTGCTTTTAGCCACGGGAGGGCCGGGATTGATTTTCGGCCGCTCGACCAACTCGATGATAAACACCGGTTCTGCTGCTTCTTCCGCTTATCAAGAAGGAGCAAAGTATGCCAATGGTGAATTTATCCAAATTCACCCCACGGCGATCCCAGGCTATGACAAACTTCGTCTGATGTCTGAATCTGCTCGGGGTGAAGGAGGCCGTGTGTGGGTGCCAAAGAAAAAAGGGGATGACCGCGATCCCAAAGATATCCCGGATAACGAGCGTTGGTATTTCTTGGAAGAAAAGTATCCCCGTTATGGGAACTTAGTCCCACGAGATATTGGCGCCCAAGAGATTTATGATGTATGTGTGCGCCAAGGGTTAGGCGTTGGCGGTGGAAATATGGTCTATCTCGATCTGAGTCATATCCCCCGTGATTATTTGAACCGTAAACTCGGCGGGATTATGGAAATTTACGAGAAATTTGTTGGCGATGACCCACGGGATGTTCCCATGAAAATCTTTCCGGCGGTGCATTACAGCATGGGGGGGATATGGGTTGGTTATGAGAAAACGACCGAAGGTTTCTTAGATCGCCGCAGTCCGAAAAATCACATGACCAACATTCCCGGTCTTTATGCCGTGGGTGAGGTTGATTACCAGTATCATGGAGCCAACCGCCTTGGAGCCAATGCGTTATTATCGTGTATCTTTGGCGGGATGGTTGCCGGACCTTCAGCGATTGAATATACCAAAAACTTGAACGGCACCGCTGAAGATCAGCCAACTTCTCTTTTTGAAGAAGTGGAAAAGAAATGGAAAGAGAAATTTTTCTATTATCAGAATATGAAGGGTAAAGAAAATCCCTACAAGTTGCATCAAGAACTGGGTGAATTGATGATTCGTACTTGCACGATTGTTCGCCATAACGAGGAATTAAAAGAAACCTTACAAACATTGGATGAAATGTCCGAGCGTTGGAAGGATTGCAATGCTTTAGATACGGGAAAAGCGCGTAATCAGCCAGTGCTATTTATTAATCAACTCAAAAATATGCTTGAACTGGCAAAAGTGATTGCCAAAGGGGCTTTATTACGCGACGAATGCCGTGGAAGCCATTATAAGCCTGAATATAAGATGGAGCAGCCCAAGGATCAGGATTCTCCTGAATATCAGCAATATTTAGAGGAGTGGAAAGAGAACAATCAGAAATGGTTGAAGACCACCATTGCTACCTGGTCAGAACAAGGACCGGAGATATCCTATGAAGATGTAGATACCAGCATGATTGAACCGGTACCTCGTCGTTATGATTGATCGAAATCCCTTGTGTGATTCTAATAAAAGGTATTGAGCTATGACGGATAAGATTGAAATAAAAGTAAAACGACAAAAAGATGAAGAATCTGCCTCCTATTGGGAAGATTTTCTCGTAGATTATCAGCCCAATATGAATGTGATTACTTTGTTACAGGAAATCCAACGTGATCCTGTCAATGCCCAAGGAGAGGCAACAACCCCGGTGGCCTGGGATTGCAGCTGCCTGGAAGAAGTTTGCGGCGCCTGTACGATGATTATTAATGGTCATGTACAGCAATCTTGCAGCGCCTTGGTGGATCAATTGGAGCAGCCCATTATCCTCGAACCGATGGGGAAATTCCCGGTGGTTCGTGACTTGGTGGTCGATCGTCAACGTATGTTTGAGGACTTGAAACGCATTCGCGCCTGGATCGATATCGATGGCACTTATGATCTCGGACCGGGACCCAAACAGAATCCCAAGGATCAGCAGGATATGTACTTATATTCACGCTGCATGACATGCGGATGCTGTGTGGAGGCGTGCCCGCAGTATAATGAACTTAACAACTTTATAGGGCCAGCGGCGTTAGGGCAAACCTATCTCTTCAATAAAAATCCAACCGGACAATTTAAAAAAGAAGAACGGCTGCGCGCCTTGATGGATGAAGGCGGGATTCATGAATGTGGAAACGCACAGAACTGCATCCGTGTTTGCCCGAAAGAGATTCCACTGACTCGTGGTATTGCGGCTTTAAATGGACAAACTATGACCCAGTTTATCAAGGATCTCCTCCTTAAATAAACTCTAAATTTGAACAGAATGCATTGAGTGAAACCCGTTTCTAATCCGAGACGGGTTCTTTCTTTTTCTCAAACAAATAGGCTCGTAATTTTCCGGATAGAAATACCTGTTTTCCTTCATCGAGTTCTTCAAAGGTTAGCAAGAGGTAAGGTCGTTGAGGTTCGGGATCCTCGGGACCTAAGAAATTGGTATTTTTAAAGAGCCAATATTGCAGGTTTGCACGTAAATAGCGACTGGAGGATACATCATGGCAATAAAGAGGTATCTCTTTCCAGCGTCCTTTTTGTAATTGAGCGCAGAAATTATGAATATCAGAGTATCCCCATCGTTCATTTGCGGTATGTTTTTGCTCGAGTTGGTAGTCAATCCCGCAGCCTAAAATGTATGTAAAAAATAGAAAAGTTATCACAATTCCTGCACAACGGTTCCATAGTGCGAAAACTCCAACAAACATAGCCCCCGCCAACATAATAAAACTTCCTACCCATACGCCTTCGCCATGGAACTGAAGAACATAATCCAGGGAAGGAGCGTTCGTGAAATAATAGGGGAGACGTTTGAGGCTTTCCCAGGCATAGGGCATATGCGGGCCTAGGAATCCTAGGAGACTAATACCCACGTATAGACTCATATAACGCCATCGTTGAGAAAAGGAAGAAGAGCTTACGCGTCCCATAGCGAGGACCGCTGCGGGTAAACTGATGATATTGGCATAACAAAAATAGCGTAGAAAAACCGTCCATGGTTGGTCTGGTCGGTTTATTTTCCAGGAAAAAGAAATAATCCAGGAAATAATGGCGACATTACACAAAGCGGTAAAGAAAATTAAGTAGATGATTTCTCTTTGAAAGTAGGAAAAGGAATGTTTGTTTTTTAAGATATAAAAAAGAGTGAAGACAAGCAGTGAAGGGATAAGCAGACCCCCTTCTAACCATAAAGCCATCCAGTGAAAGAGAAAGCGTGCAATAAATAAGCCCAATAGTTGTGGGGTGGGAATAGAATCCTTCAAAGGAATATTCGAGTAAATGGGAGAACTTTCAGTGGAAGAAAGATATCCGGTAAAACTCCATACTAGTAAAATGGTCAGTCCTGAAATACTCAGTGCGGAGAGCAACGGAATCCAATTTCGTTTCTTACGCCAAGTGCGGAAGAGTATCCAACCCATGAGGGGAGCGCTTATCGAGATGGATTGAATGCGAGTTAAGGTTAAAGCCGCGACGGAAAGGCCGGCATAGATGCCCTGTTTGTGTGTAGGTTGCTCCCGAAGCAAGAACGAACATTGATAAATTGTCAAAAGAACGAAAGGAATGGCAAGGTTTTCACTCATCGTCCAGTGTGTGCAAACACTATAAGGATAAACCACATAGAGCATGCAAGTTCCTAGCGCACTCCATCGATCAAGGAGAAGGCGAGAGAGAGAGTATAGTGGATAGAGGCCCAAATAGAACAAGGCCGGATTCATCCAAGTTTGTACCCGTTCTAAAAGCATGAAATCTTTGATAAAACAAGCCAGGGATAAAATCAGGGGATAGAGTGGGGGAACCGGGAAATGTTCTTTTAAATCAAAAGATGAAAAGTTGTAAAAGCCAAAGGCCATATTTTTATAAAATATGGAATCCCAATAAACATCGATAATGGGCGGGTGAATCGTAGCCAGATAACCTTGGATTAATACCGCAGGAAAATATAGCCAAACAAGGCGAAATTCTCCCTTCGCGTTGACGAGCCATGGGTAAGAAGGATGGATAGCACGATTCATAAGTTATTTGGGTCGAGTTGGTTTGAATTCCATGAAGATTAACTCATAAGGGGTTTTTTAATCAAGGGTTTCATGAAAGTCGTTAATCATGCTATCAATCATTGTTGGTTAAGGATTATGAGATTTTGGACTTCTTCAATGAGAAAATGATAGGTGGAACCATTGTCAGAACGGAAAATAAGGCGTCCTGCTTCATCAATGCCAAGCGTCGTTCCTGTCATGGGTTGGCCTAAGCGTCGAAGGGATACTCGTTGTCCCAAAGTGAGAGAGTATTTCTTCCAATAAGCGCGCAGTGTTTCTCCCCGGTCGGAGAGCAATGAGTGCCACAAGGCTTCCCAGGTGGTTCCACATTGAGCGATAAGAAGATCACGCATCCATTCTTCCTGACGTTGTTCTAAGAGCGAGGTGGTGATAGGTCGCTGATCTTGAGGCCAATCATTCGCTTGACTGGTTACATTGAATCCCAAACTAATCAGAAGGGTACGGGTTTGTAAATCCTTTTCCACAAGTACCCCACCGATTTTTTTGTTATGAATCATCAGATCATTTGGCCATTTAATGGTAACCGGGAGGTGATAAGCGGTGTCTAACACTCGAGCCACGGCTGTGGCGGCGTAGAGAGAAAGTAGGGAAGGTGTAGGTTCCCACTCGGTTAATTTGAGGAGAAAGGTGAGGAGAATATCTTTTCCTTTTTGAGAGATCCATGGATTTCCCTGACGCCCTCGACCTTGGGATTGATAATTAGCAAGGACGAGATGGCCGTGTATCCCGCGTTGATCCATGAGTTGTTTGGCATAATCAATGGTAGAAGTAATTTCATCAAAGTAAGAGATTGTTCTTCCCCACCACTGGGTTTCCAGCCGAGCGGCGATGACATCGGGATGGAGAGAAGAATGGTTGGGATCATAGAAATAGTGGGTTGGGTCATATGATTTAATACGCAGCCCTTCGTTTTGCAAAGTAATAATGGTTTCGATGACTGTGTCAGGAGAAAGATTCGATTTTTGGGTTAACTCTTCCAAACTGAAGTGGCGAAGAGGATGTTCAATCATAACCCGCAAGAGGGCGGTTTTGGTTTCGGTGTTAATCAAGGCGTTCTCAGGATGGGTGGTTAAAAAATTAGGCATGGTCTTTTATGAATCTTTTTGAGAGGAACGACGTTGTTTAGCCAATTCTTTCCAATAGTCCATTCGTTCCTGGATTTGTTTTTCTCGTCCACGATCTGTTGGTTCATAGAATATGAAGCCTTTGAGCGAATCAGGCAAGTGCTCTTGGGCAGAAAAAGCGTTTTCTTGATCGTGAGCATATTCGTAATGTTGGCCGTAGCCAAGGTCTTTCATAAACCTGGTAGGGGCATTGCGGATATGATGGGGTACCGGAAGATAGCCGTATTGATGGACAGCCGCTTTGGCTTTATTGAAAGCGGCATATATGGCATTGCTTTTGGGTGCTGTAGCACAATAGACGGCTGCTTGAGCGAGTGCCAGTTCACCTTCGGGGCTGCCGAGTGTATGGTAAGCGTCACGTGCAGAAAGGGATAGCAAGAGCGCGTTGGAGTCGGCAAGACCAATGTCTTCGGAGGCAAAACGAATGATGCGGCGGGCAATGTATAGAGGGTCTTCGCCCGCTTCGAGCATACGCGCTAACCAATACAGCGTTGCTTGAGGATCGCTGTCACGCATGCTTTTATGCAGGGCGGAGATGAGATTGTAGTGCTCTTCGCCTTTTTTATCGTAGAGGATACGTTTTTCTTGAATGGCTTGGGCGGCATTTTCTGGAGTGAGATGGAGAGGCTTGTTTTGCGCTTCAAGATATTCAATCACCCGCTGCAACATATTAAGCGCAACACGACCATCTCCATGAGAAACAAAAATGATTCGGTCTAGGGCTTCATTTTCATATTGAATGTTGCGTCCATCCTGGTTAAGGAGTTCAATACCGTGTAACAAAATGCGGCGTAAGTGTTCGTCTTCGAGCGTAGACAAGGTGAAGACCGTCAAACGCGAGAGCAAAGCACCAATCACTTCGAACGATGGATTTTCTGTGGTGGCGCCGATAAGGGTAATGAGACCAGATTCTACGTGAGGCAGCAATGCATCTTGCTGGCTTTTGTTCCAACGGTGAATTTCGTCGATAAAGAGAATGGTTTCCGTGCCCTGGTGTTGGATTGATTCTCGGGCTTGGTTGATAATTTGGCGTAAATCCTTGATTCCGCTGTCGGTAGCGGAAAGGGTGAGAAATTGAGATTGTGTTAATCGGGCAAGCAGGCGAGCCAAAGTGGTTTTTCCACTTCCTGGAGGGCCCCAAAGAATCATGGAAGGGATACGATCGCGTTCAATGGCTTTGCGTAGAGGTTTTCCGGGGCCGAGAATCTCTTCTTGGCCGAAGAATTGATCAAAGGTTTCTGGCCGGCAGCGTTCAGCCAGAGGAATGTGTTCTGAAGAAATACGAGGTGTATCGCAATTCTCTGCTTGAAAAAAGGAACCTTGTTTGATTTCGTCATTCATGGCAAGGTGCTTTCAGAGTACAATGACTTTTATTAAAATAGCTAGCGCTAAGGATTAATGAATACGATTACGTAAGGTGAAGTTTCCTCTACAAGTTCAAGAGTACGGCTTTTCTTATAATAATAACTGTCTCGTTCACGAAGAAAAGGCATTTCTAATTGCATCGATAAAAAAAGGTCTTGAATCAATGAGTGATTTGTTACAAATAAGAGATTCATTTTATACTTTCATCCAACGCTATGTGGACGAGGTTCATGATATCATCACCAATCCCCGAGACTTTTTTATTCGCGATGCCGAACGCTCAGGTTTTCTAGAACCGGCTACCTTCGCAGCGTTTAATTTATTAATCCCGAAGTTATTTTATGCCTTGCTTTTGGCGCCTCTGACTTTAGGCTTATCGCTGTTAACGATTCTACCTTCTATTTTATATGGAACCTGTTTACTTTTCGTGGCAGCAATCGTTTTATATATTATATTGCGTTATATGGGCGGCGCTCAGGATTTTGAAACGATTTACCGCAATGTAGCCTATTCCAGCGTTGCCTATTATGCATGGTTGTTGCCGATCCCATTTTTGAATTTACTGTTATTTACCCTAGGGTTTTGCACACTCTTGTTTTTTGCTATTCGGGAAGTGCATGGATTGGATACGCAGCGCACCCTGATTGTTTTATCGGCTCCCGCTTTTCTGATTTTATTGACGGGAGCGATTCTATCAATCATCACCATCTGGGTGATGGTGAGTGGAGCATTGAAACTGGTACACTATTTTTATCCATAAATATGATGAGAATAGAGGATTGAAAAAAAACATTTCAACAGGGGGTTCTATGTATCGTCGTTTTTTCTTTTTGATGATTGGCTTTCTTTTGACTCCGTTGGGTTGGAGTGATGGGTTGTTGATTCCGATGGATGCGGAATCACAGACCGATCATTTAAAAGCATATGGTGTGACTTATTGGGCCTTAGAAGAGCCGCGGGTGTATAAGAGCGAGTGGTTATTAAATTACCGTGGCGGCTCTTTTTTGGTGTACGAAGTGGAAAACACACAAAAGCAAGCGGTAATGCAAGGGGTGACGGCTATCGAAGTCAGTGACGCGGAAATCGAAGCCATTCACGAAGAAATACAAGAAAACAACATGGAAGTTATAACCTTAGAGAAAGCTCCCAAAGTGGCGGTGTATACTCCTCCTTCCAGTGACCCCTGGGATGACGCAGTAACCTTGGCCTTAGAGTATGCTGATATACCCTATGATAAGGTGTGGGATCCCGAAGTGCTTGGAGGTCAACTGGCGCAATATGATTGGTTGCATTTGCATCATGAAGATTTCACGGGCCAATTTGGAAAATTTTATGGGAACTTTCGTTCGGCGCCATGGTATCAGGCCAAAGTAAGGCGATATCAACTAGCGGCTAAGGAGGCAGGATTTAATTCAGTGCAGGAACACAAGGGGGCTGTCGCGGCAGAAATCCGTAGTTATGTGGAGCAAGGCGGCTTTCTTTTTGCGATGTGTGCGGCTACAGATACGCTGGATATAGGTTTGGCCGCCCTGGGTATTGATATCGTGGCTTCTGAGATTGATGGCGATGGTTTAACTCCAGGATACCAAGAGAAACTTGATTTTGATAATACATTCGCGTTTGAAGATTTTACTCTCGTTCCCGATCCGATGATTTATGAATATTCGGATATCGATACGAGTCCAAATCCCGTGACCGAGGGCGCGCGTTACCGGGCAGAAACTTTTGAATTATTCGAATTCTCGGCAAAATTTGATCCAGTCCCTACGATGCTTACTCAAGATCATTCCTCTAATGTGAAAGATTTTCTGGGACAAACGACCGCTTTTCGTAAAAGCAAAATTAAGCCAAATGTCGTGATTTTAGCCGACTATTCCGGCGCGGGGGTAGCGAAGTACATCCACGGTGTAAAGGGAGAAGGAACATTTACCTTTCTTGGCGGTCATGATCCCGAGGATCCTCAGCATTTAGTCGGCGAAGAAGATACTGATTTGAGCCAGTATCCCAATTCGCCGGGATATCGCTTAATCCTAAACAATGTGCTGTTTCCCGCGGCTAAGAAAAAACCGCGTAAAACATGAGATGGATTCAATTTCGTCCGTTTATTATCATCTTACATGGAATGAGAGGCATTGGTTCTTCTTGTCCAATGCCTGGTTTGTTTCTGGTCTCTATATTCATAACCTGTGCAGTGGAAGCACTCGCCGCTGATATTCTTTTCGAAGATGTAACAGAAAAGTCAGGAGTGAATTTCCAACACTATGATGGTTCTTCGGGACGCAAATATGTTATGGAAACCACATGCTCGGGGGTGGCCTTGTTTGATTATGATGGTGATGGCTGGTTGGATCTTTATTTCGTCAATGGAGCCAAACTCCCAGGAGCAACCCGAGCCATTTCTCCCACAAATAAGTTGTACAAAAACAATGGAGATATGACTTTCACAGATGTAACCGAGGAAGCCGGTGTGGGTGACCGGGGTTATGGGTACGGATGTGTAGCCGCGGATTATGATAACGATGGAGATATGGATTTTTATGTCGTGAACTTTGGCCCGAATGTATTATACAGAAATCATGGTGATGGAACCTTTACCGATGTGGCAAAAGAAGCAGGTGTTGATGATCCCCGGCAGGGGGCGGCGGCTTGTTTCATTGATATCGAAAATGATGGGGATTTGGATTTATATGTGACCAATTATCTGGTCATCGATTATGAAAAACATAAAATCTGTTATCATGATCAATATCCCATTTATTGCTCACGTTTGGATTTCCCTTTCGAGAAAGATAGTTTATACCGCAACAATGGCGGCGGCACGTTTACGGATATCACCGAAGAAGCAGGTATGGATGCCCCCGCTTCAACGGGAATGTCGGTGGTTTGTACCGATTATGACAATAACGGATTCCAGGATTTATTCGTTGTGAATGATGCGCAGCCCAATTATTTCTTTCATAACCAGGGGGGGAGATTTGAAGAAGTATCGCTTTATACGGGAGTGGCTTATGATCTGAACGGGGATCCACAAGGTAATATGGGAGCGGATTTCAAGGATTATGATCATGACGGCTTTATCGATTTGATTACTACTAATTATCAGGATCAAATGGTCGCGGTTTATCGTAATATCCAAGGTCAATTATTCCAGGATGTGAGTTTAGATACAAAGATCGGTCCCCCTACCGTGCCTCATGTGACATGGGGAACGGGATTTTATGACTTTGATTTAGACGGGTGGCGGGATTGTTTTGTAGCCGCAGGTCATTTACAGGATAATGTGGATTTGTACGATAATACAACGAGTTATAAAGTCCAGAATTATTTATTTCATAACAAGGGAAAGGGAACATTCGAAAATATTTCGAAAACTTCTGGACCCGGATTGAAAATCAAAAAATCCAGCCGTGGGGCGGCGTTTGGCGATCTCGATAATGATGGCGATATCGATATTGTCATTAACAACGCTCGAGAGCGGGCAGATATCTTGGAAAATGTGACTAAGACGGAAAACCATTGGCTCTTAATCCATCCCGTGGGCATCCAGAGCAACCGTAATGGGGTGGGAGCGAGAATTACGATCCGGGGTGGAGGCTTGAAACAGATTGATGATGTGCGAGCTGGAGGCACCTATGCAGGGATGAATGATCTTCGCGTTCATTTTGGCTTGGGAAAGGTGGATACGATTGATGAATTGATGATATCCTGGCCTAGCGGTACAGTGGATAGAATAAGAGATGTAGCCGCTGATCAGATCTTGATGGTAACGGAAGGGATGTCCGTCAAACAATAAACGGGGATAAGGATCATGAAGATTCAAACGATGCTCGGTAGGGTACTCGTGCTGCTCATGGCAACGATTGCTTCAGCCTCATCCGACACCCTCGAGGAGCAATTAAATAAGGCTCAAACTTTATTCGAGCGAGATGATTTTGAGCAGGCTTTGGAAATCTATGATCATATTTTGGATGCAACTCCGGTCAGCAAAGAGGCCCGAATTGGCAAGGCACGTTGTTTATCACGCTTGGATCGACGCTCGCTGGCCATGCAGGAAATCAATGAAGTGCTAAAGCGTGATCCTGAGGATCGGGATGCCCTTTTGGCCAAGGGCTCGAACCTGGCGCGAATGGGAAATCACGATCAAGCGATCTTTCTATTTAAACAAATTTTGAAGAAATATCCCGACGATATTTATGCATGGTACAATCTTGGCACCTCCCAAAGGGAAGTGAATCAGCATAATGAAGCCTTGGAAAGTTTTTATAAAGTTCGTGATTTGCATAAACAAAATGAAGCCGAGTTTTCACGTGAATTACGTGCTCTACTCCATTATCAGATGGGGTTGATTTTTATGAATCAACAAGAATTTCAAGAGGCAAAAGATTCTTTACATGAGGCAATCGAGATCGCTCCCTGGTTAGAAAATGCGCGTTATCAATTAGGGATGGCTTATGCGCGATTGGGAGATACCGAGAAAAGTCGCGAATGGCTTGATTCCTTCCAAGAACTTAAAAACACACGAAATAAAATTGATCGAATGAAACGCCTTGCTAGCAAGCATCCCCAAGCGGCCACCCCCTATATTGGAATGGGACAACTTTATTTATCTATTGAAAATTTGAAAAAAGCTCAATCCTCATTGGTACGAGCGCTGGAACGCGATGAGAACAATCCTCATGCTTTGACTTATATGGGGTTTCTTTATCTGAAAACCGATCAAACGGATCAGGCAAGAGATCTGTTCGAGGCGGCTTTGCAATCCGATCCACGTAATGCGTTGGCATTGGTTAACCTGGGTTCGCTGGAAATGAAAGAAGAAAATTTTGAGGCTGCCGAAGAGTATTACCGCCGCGCTTTACAGATTCAGCCCAACTTTCGTCCAGCCCGGCAGGGCTATCAGCAACTCCAACAAATGAAAGCGAATATACAGAATCGCACTGAGCCATGAATGCTCTGCTTGCTTGAATGATTTGGCGTGATAGGATTATGAGTTCACCGTTTGTGGATGGAATAGACTCTTTTTACATTATCGTAATTCATTAAAGGGTAAATAAACGATGGCAAGAACTTTAATCACTGGTGGAGCGGGTTTTCTTGGATCGCATTTGGCTGACTTGCTTTTAGCAAGCGGCCATGAAGTGATTTGTATGGATAACTTAATTACGGGCAGTATGACCAACATTGAGCATCTTTTTGGTAAAGACAGTTTTCTTTTTATTCACCATGATGTCACGAACTTTGTGCATGTTCCTGGACCGATCGATAATATTTTGCACTTCGCTTCTCCGGCGAGTCCCATCGATTATTTGAAACTCCCAATTCAGACTCTCAAAGTGGGATCATTGGGAACCCATAAAGCCTTGGGATTGGCGAAAGAGAAAAATGCCCGATTTTTATTGGCCTCGACCTCAGAAGTGTATGGTGATCCCTTGGTTCATCCTCAACCGGAAGACTATTGGGGCAATGTGAATCCCATAGGACCCCGTGGAGTCTATGACGAAGCCAAACGCTTTGCAGAAGCGATCACGATGGCCTATTATCGATACCATGGCGTAGAGACGCGTATTGTCCGCATTTTCAATACCTATGGGCCGAGAATGCGGGTTCAGGATGGACGAGTGGTTTCGACCTTTATCACCCAGGCTTTAAAAGGTGAACCGCTCACTTGTTTTGGCAATGGAAACCAAACACGTTCGTTTTGCTATGTCTCTGATGAAGTGCGGGGAATCATCAAACTGCTAGAATCCGATATCGTCACACCTACCAATATTGGAAATCCTCATGAAATGACGGTTAAAGAACTGGCTGAAATGGTGTTGGAATTGACTGCATCGAAAAGTGAAATTGAATATAAAAAATTACCGGAGGATGATCCTCGAGTACGACAGCCAGATATTGGTAAAGCGAGAGAAAAGTTGGGATGGGAACCGGAAATTTCTCTGCGGGATGGTTTAAGTAAAACGATCGAGTATTTTAAAAAGGTCTTGGATTTAAGGGGAGTTTGATTTTTGGAATTGGAGAAGTTGGATTCCACCTTCTCTTCGCCGTATAGAAGGATGGTCGACGATATACGTAATCTCGAAGAAAAAATCTTCTTTGAGCGCGGCGGCTTCTTGAAAGCGTTTTTTAGGAAAAACGAGATGGAAGCGGCCTGTAGGTTTGAGTAGGTTGTTAACGCATTGGAAAAGATCTTTCAACGTAAGTTGATCGTCTCTTCGCGCCCAGCGTTGGGTTTGACTTTGTGCAGGACGATGGGATGCATGCGGAAAAAAGGGCGGATTGCTCACAATAAGGTCGAATTGTTTATTGAAAAAAGGCGAGCGCGCTGCGTTCCATACAAAAAAGAAAACATCGTTTAGGATTTTACCCCATTGTTTATGAAATTGTTCTTTCCAATGACTTGCTTCCACGATGCGTTCGTATTGTAAATCGATCCCTACCAAGGTGCCATGATCCGGGTATTTCCAAGCGAGAAGCAAAGTGATAAAACCATTACCGCAACCAATGTCAAGCATATCTTCGCCGGGTTGCAGGGGAGAGAAATCAGCCAGCCGCTGAGGTTCGATGGAAGGTCGCAGTTGATCAAACCACAAGGGGCGGTCTTCGATCACGGTTAAGCGAGTCCCCGTTCGGAAAGTTCTTGCGAAGCCTGTTCAAACAAATCCACGGCTTCAGTGGTACGTGACCATTCCACCAATTCTTCCAGGCCCGAGCGCAAATCGACTTTTGGTTTAAATCCTAGTTTATTCTGGATTTTGTTAATATCCGCATAGCAATGGCGAGTATCGCCTTTGCGGTATTGTCCTGTGATTTCGGGTTGGATGGAGGTGTTATAAACCTCTGCCAACAGATGGGCAACTTCCTTAATGGAGGTTGGAATGCCGGTGCCGACATTGAAGACTTCGCCGTTGGCTTCTTCCATTTCCATCGCAAGGAGATTCGCTTGGACGATATCATGGACGGAGATAAAATCCCGGGTTTGCAGACCCTCTTCATAGATAACAGGTGGTTTCCCATTCGCCAAGCGGCTCATGAAAATAGCGAGAACTCCCGTATAAGGATTCGAGAGCGATTGTCGTGGTCCATACACATTAAAATAGCGCAAAGCCACAGCGGGTATCCCGTAGGTTTTTCCGATGCTCAACACCATGTCTTCTTGATCGCGTTTGTTGAGCGCATAGATGGCTTGGCAATCCAAACTCGCGGTTTCGGGGGTGGCTACCGGCTTCATGACTTTTCCCGTAGGTGAGAGATACTCCCATTGCTTTTGTTTTAATTGCTCTTCCGGCCGGAAATCGGCTTTGATGACACCTCGTTCGGGACACTCGCAACAGCCCTCTCCATAACTGGATTGCGAGGCGGCAACGATAAGTTTTTGGACTGAGTGCTTGGTGTTCACAAGTAAATCAAGCAGGTTGGCGGTACCGCTGACATTAACATCCACGTAATGCTTGATTTTGTACATCGATTGTCCCATACCCACCGCGGCGGCTTCGTGAAAGATGATTTCCTGTCCCTCGATCGCTTGTTTCAACGCCTCTATAGCGCGTATATCGCCTTGGATAAATTCTGCTTGTGGATTGAGATACTCGGGAGGCTTTCCTTGTGGGTGGACTTGTGGATCTAAGGAATCAAAGATGCGGACTGTGTGTCCACGACGAATGAGTTCGTCAACAATGTATGAACCAATAAATCCTGCGCCGCCGGTAACGAGTACTTTCATGGATGCGATTCCCTTCCGTATGTGGTTGACTAAGAAAATTATTTTAGCATAAACGAGGCATGAAACGAATACGGGTCTTCAGGAAGGTTAAATGAGAATTACAATTATAATTTGTTAGTACCATATTATTTATGGATAAATCACCTCCACCATGAGTAGAAATTGAGGACGGTTGAATGCCGTTTGATGGCACTTTTATCGATCGAGTTAAACTGCGCTTAAAAGCGGGTGATGGGGGAGATGGAATTGTTTCTTTCCGCCATGAAAAATATGTTCCGCTTGGCGGTCCCGATGGTGGAGATGGCGGCGATGGAGGCTCCATTATTCTTAAAATTAACCCGGGGTTGAATACCTTGGATAAACTTCATTCCCAGCCTTACTATGCGGCGGAGAGTGGCCAGAAGGGCGGAAAGAATAACCGTACCGGAAGAAGTGGAGAAGATTTGTATTTGGATGTCCCCCCTGGAACGATTGTGAGAAACGCTGACACGAGAGAACTACTCATCGATATGGAAAACACGGAAGGAGAAGCCGTCATTGCTCGGGGTGGTGTGGGAGGAAAAGGCAATACCCGATTCGCTACTTCAACCAATCAAACCCCGCGGAAGTGCACGCCTGGAACCCCAGGCGACGAGTTTAACGCTCTATTTGAATTAAAACTGGTTGCCCATGTTGGATTGATTGGTTTGCCCAATGCGGGAAAATCGACTTTGATTTCTAAGGTGACCAATGCCAGACCGCGCATTGCTCAGTATCCTTTTACGACATTGCATCCCATTTTGGGAACGATCCATATGCAGGATGGGACCCACCTTGTGATTGCAGATATCCCGGGCATCATCCAAGGAGCCCATGAAGGGGTTGGCTTGGGACTTGATTTTTTACGACATATCGAACGGACAAAGATGTTGGTTTTTGTGGTTGAGATTTCTCCTCATGATCCTGCTTTACCCGCGCAAACCCTGTATGATTTACGATATGAAATCGAACAGTATGATCCCGAGATTTTGCAGCGTCCCTACCTAGTGGTATTAAATAAACTTGATTTGCTTGAGGATGAAGAGGAACGCCGTATCGTGAAGGATGGTTTTTTTGAACTCTGTGCAGAGATACCCCAAGAACAGGTTTGTTTTGTCTCTGCCTTGGAGAAAGACGGAGTGCAAGCCTTCCAAGAAACCATGCTCCACATTTATAGAGACCAGATACAGAAATCTTTACATAATGATGAAAGCAGCCATGAAAAAGACCACCTATGAACCTGATTATATCCAACGTGTTCTTGGTGATGTGAAACGCATCGTTGTTAAAGTAGGAACCCGTGTCATTGACAATGAGAAAACCTCCTTTAACCGACCTGTGATTGAATCCTTGGTACACGATATCTGTGAGTTAAAAAGAAATGGGACTGAAGTCTTGTTGGTTTCCTCGGGTGCGGTGGGGGCTGGGATGCGTGAGTTGAATGTTTCCCAACGGCCTCAATCCATTCACCTGCGGCAGGCTTATGCGGCTGTTGGGCAGAGTCGCCTGATGAATATGTATAGTGAAATCTTCAATCAATATGGTGTTAAAACTGCGCAAGTGTTATTAACGCGTGCGGATTTAGACCGACGGGCATCCTATTTGAACGCGAAGGAAGCCTTACGTCATTTGCTTACGATTGGGGTGGTGCCAATCATCAACGAAAACGATACCGTCTCGATTGATGAATTGCGCTTTGGTGATAATGATAATCTCGCTTCTCTCGTGGCGGGCAAGATGGATGCAGGTTTGTTGATCTTACTGACCACCGTAGATGGTTTGTTCCGAAAGTTTGACAGGAAACGTAAGCAGGGGGAGTTGGTCGAAATAGTAGATGATCGCTTTGATGATTATTTGAAATGGGTCGATCAAAAAGTCGATTCCTTCTCTATGGGGGGAATGAGGTCGAAACTGGAAGCCGCACGTAACGCGGGTTCAAAAGGGGTCTTGTCGGTCATTGCCAATGGATTAAAGAATGGCATTCTTTTGGATTTGTTTTCCGGCAAGGCTAAGGCTACATGGATGTTGCCGACCCGAAAACGTATGGCGGCCTGGAAATATTATTTGGCCTTCGCGAAGCAGCCTTGCGAAGGTTCTATCCGCGTGGATGAGGGCGCGGTCCAAGCCTTGAAAGAACGGGGAAAAAGTTTGTTGGCCTCTGGGGTGCAAGAAGTCCATGGGAGGTTTCAGGCCAAAGATTTGATTCGGATTGAGACCTTGGATGGAGAGGAATTCGCTCGAGGATTGGTTGATTATCATTCGCGTGATTTAAGGAAAATTCTGGGATGTAAAACCCAAGAAGTCGAGAAAATCCTACCCAATCGAAAAGGAACGGTAGTACATAGGAATAATCTAGTTTTACTTTGATTGATACATGAGACGGATAAATAGTAAACGGGGTAGCTTTTTGGTGAGCTACCCCGCTTCTGTTTTATTCCAGCGTTACGACCTTGTTATTCTTATTTCGGTTCTTCTTCGTCCGATTGTTCTTCGGGCTTTTCTTCTTGGGTTTCCTCAGAGGCTTGTTCTGTTTCTGCTTCTACTGGTGTTTCTTCAACAGCGGGAACAGGGGGAATTTCTCCTTCTCCGGAATCTTGTTCTTGAGGTTTTTCTTCTTCCGGCACCGGTTCCTCTTGCTGAGTTTCTTCAGTCAAAGGCTCTGGTTGTTGTTCTTCTACGGTAGAAGAAGATTCTTCCTGTTGAGCGGGTTCTGGCTCTTGCGCAACCGGTTGTGGTTCTTGTTCTTGAGCCGAAGATTGTTGCATGAGCTGATTCATCTTATCACCCAGCAGTTCGCCTAGAGTGGCGTTCCCGCCGGTGGTGTCGCTCATATATTTTTTTACTTCTTCTTGCTCTTGCTCTTTGATGTAATCTTTCAACGAAAGACTAATCTTTCGATTGGCCCGATCAAACTTAATAACCTTCATTGTTACCACGTCACCCACTTTAACGACATCTTCATGGCGTTGGCCTTTTTCGGTCGTCAGGGTGGAAGCGTGTGCCAAGCCTTCAATTCCTTCTTCGAGTTCCACAAAGGCACCGAATTCAGTCATACGAGTCACTTTGACTTCAACCAAGGAACCTACTTTGTACTTGCGATAGGCTTTATCCCATGGATCAGGTTCCAATTGTTTAAGGCCGAGTGAAATTCGTTGCTGACTGGGGTCAATTTCCAATACCTTGGCTTTGATTACTTCACCTTTTTTGAGGATTTGTTTGGGATGATTAATTTTTTCCGCCCATGACAAGTCGGAAACGTGAATCATACCGTCCACCCCCTCCGGCAAACGTACAAAGGCGCCGAAATCGGTCATTCCAGTCACTTCACCTTCGATAAGGGTTCCCGGTGGGTAGTTGTTCCGTGCCAAAGTCCAAGGATCCACTGTCGTTTGACGCAGACTAAGAGAGATGCGTTTGCGCTCTTCGTCAATGCTTAGTACTTTGACTTGGACTTCTTCGCCTTCCTTCAGCATCTCGCTAGGATGATTGACCCGTTTGGTCCATGACATTTCGGAGATATGGATTAAACCTTCTACGCCTTCTTCCAGACCCACAAAGGCTCCATATTTCGTAATGCTGGTGACCTTGCCGCCTATGATACTGCCGGGAGGATATTTTTCTTGGACTGTTAGCCATGGATCTGGTGTTTTTTGCTTAATGCCTAGTGAGATTCTCTCCCCATCGATATTGAGAACCAGGACTTCGATTTCATCACCTACTCGCACCACTTCGCGTGGATGAGCCACATGTCCCCACGACATATCGTTGACGTGGAGAAGACCATCAACACCACCAAGATCAATGAATGCGCCGAAATCCGTTAAATTTTTGACAACGCCTTTCATCCATTTCCCCACTTCAAGCGATTCCATCGTTTCTTGGCGAAGTTTTTCGCGTTTTTCTTCAATGACTTGCCGTTGGGAAAGGATCAAATCGCGCTTTTTGCGCATCTCCAAAATTTTCGCTTCAATAGTTTGTCCAATGAGGGCTTTTTGATCTTCGGGACTGCGGGCACCCGGCCCCATTTGCGAGAAGGGGATAAAACCACGGAGACCGTCAACATCGACTTGAAAACCGCCGCGTAGGATCGATTTCACTACGCATTTTACCGGGGTGCCTTCTTTATGAGCTTTACGAATCATCTCCCGGGATTGGCGTTCTTTCGCTCGTTGTCGTGACAGGATGGGCAATCCATCTTGTCCTTCCCGTTTAACTACCATTACGTCTACATTCATACCCACGAAGACGTTAGGATCTTTTCCATCTTCCAAAAATTCACGGATCGGGATAACCCCCTCCGATTTAGAGCCGATATCTACGACAACATCATCGGTTGTAACTTTCAGAACTTTCCCGGTGATAATTTGGCCTGTTTCAATATCCGGCATATTGCCATCAATCAATGAGGCCATATCAATATCTTCTAATTCCGTAGTTTCCACACTCGTGGTGGTGTCAAACTCTTCAGACGTAGTATTCTCTTTTGCGGATTCAATGTCCGCTTGCGCTCGTTCATGATCCAACATCTAACCCAATTCCTCCAGTTTTCATGTTGAGAAACAATAAATCCTAATTTCTCAACTTTGTCGGCTTTATTTTTTATCCCTGAATAAGTCTGTAATACAGACCATGGGATTTTACAAGTTTTTTTTGAGGTGTTAAGGCTCTCTCTTCAAGTTCTGTGAAAAAGTTAATATTTCTTTGTTTTTTATTTTATTTAGCGCCTCAAAAATGTTTCCTTTCGAAACATTTTTGAGACGATTTTTCTTGAGTCATACATTCCAGTCTATCTTTTAAATGGCTTATCGTAGAAAAAAGACTTTGAGTTAATTTTTTTACTTTTTCTTCCTGATTTTTTCCCCCAGAAACCTGGTCAGGATAGATCGGTTCACCTACGATCATGGTTACTTTTTTGGGTCGTGGCAGTTTAGCGCCTCGGGGCAAGGCATCAAACGTACCGTGTAAATATAACGGCACGATAGGTGTTTGGGTGCGAATTGCAATCCATGCAATGCCGTCTTCGAAAGGTTGCATTTTTCCGTCATCGGTTCTTGTACCTTCGGGAAACATCCCCACTGCGTGATTTTTTTTCAAAAGACGCATAACCGAAAATATCGCCTTGGTGTCTCCTTCTTTGCGTCGAACCGGATGTGTACCGATTTTTCGTATCCACCACCCGATAAGGGGAATCGAAAATAATTCCTGTTTGGCGAGATATTGTATTTCTCGGTTTATCCCTAAGGCGATCATGGGTGGATCTAAATAGCTGCTGTGATTGGCCGCAATCAGTACGGCTCCTTGTGCAGGTATATTTTCTTTGCCATAAACGCGCAACCGAAAATAGATCCTAGGTAACAGCCAAAGAAGATACCAAAAGCAACGGTAAAATAATCTCATGATACCTGTTTTTTCTCTTCTAAGACCTTAACACTACTTTGCTCAATTGAGAAGGTGGACGTTGCAATCCTAGTCATTGTTTTCCAAAGTAATTACAGTTTTTTTAAGTAAAAAGAAGGAAAGAAATAAGCATATTAAACATTGTAGTAAACCAAATATGTAAGGGGCTAAATAAATCGGTCGAGCCGAATGGGGATCGCTGGGGTCATAAGCGCTAGGAAAGTAGGTAAATACTTCGAAACTGTGCAATATTTTTTTGACCATCACCGAAAGGCTAGGCATGTTAATACTTCCTTCCGGAAAGACCACCGAAACACCTGTAAGTGGGCTAACGAAAGAAAGACCAAATAACCCCCAATCGGTATTATGTTCTATCCCTGCCTCAGGAAGAATAAACGGGGTGACCAATGTTAGAAAAATGATGATTCCTGAGATTATAAGCGCTTGATTGGTTGGGTGAAATCGTGCCGAGCAATATAAACTCCATGAGGTATAAACAATAAGCGAACAAAATAAAACCAACGGATAACAGGAAATAGCCACAGTATCTACAAGTCCGGTGACAAGATCGACTTCCAATTGGAAGACCCAACCGCATATCATTTGCAAAAGCATGCCGGGGGTAAAAAGAGCCAGAGCGATGAGAAAACTGTATTGCAAGCTGGTATAAAACTTCGCTTTGACGATTTGCTGAGTCGAGAGAAGAGAAGTGCGGAGTAGATCCAAGGTGCCACGCTCGCGCTCGGCACTAAAACTGGTGGCGGCTAATGGAAGCGTAAAGAAGGCAGCAGCCATGAAGGGAATCGAGAAAAAAAGCCATGATCCTTCGTAAGAAGAAAGCGGCAAAGAGAGAATGGAAATCATAAGCGAAATATAAAACAAGCGTAACAAGACCGACCATTTAGCAAACCATTGAACTCGCCGTTCAAGAACATAGCCGGGATTTCCTTCCGTCGTAGTCTTCTCAAAGGTGATGGTGGAAGTGCGTTCATACTGGGGTTCTTTTTTCTTCTCCTCTTTTTGCTCCTCTTCATGCGGTTTATGGCGAACCCGATCTCCCAGCGCGATAACCCGTACTCTCCATACTGAAAGAGCGAGGAATAGAAAACAAACAAATAAAGAAAGAAATAGATGGAGCACTTGAAAAAAATTTAGGCGCAGGTTCGGCGGGGCTTGCTCGGAGAGTAGAATCAAGGGATTGGGAAAGGAAATCATATTTTTGCTGGAAGAAGAACCGGGCGATATAACGATCTCATTTTCCAGCATATAGTAGGGACTAAGGATCTGTAAGCCATGATTGTAAGAACTAATGCCTTCCCAACTCATTCGGTTTAGAAAATGCCAAATCGATCCATGAAAGGGGATCACAAAGCCATAAAGGATGATCATAATCACCGCCAAAAGATAAACCTCATAAACTTTTGGACGCAGGGTGGAGCAAAATAGCCCAAGAGATCCATAGGTCAATGTGGCGGTCAGAAGAATGAGGTAGGTACGTATGAGGTCCCCGGCCGATAATCCCCCACCAAGAAAGCAGAGCGCCAAAACCGGCACGGCTGCGGTAAAGAAGAGGATGACGTAGATAACCGGAATGAAACCTTTGGCTAGAATAAAATGTGTGATCGAGACAGGCGAAGAAAGTATAAGAGGGAGGGTTTCCTTTTCTCGTTCTTCGGCAATTAAAGGCGCCATAAGAAAAGGGGTGACCAGCATGAGAAAAAGCAGGTGACCGCGGGATAGAGCAAAAAATAAACTTCGCGCACCTTTTGCGATGTCTTCTCCTGGATTCCAGTGACTCGCGAAATAAGCCCAATTTTGGCTGACCACTATCACTAAGGCTGTGAGGAAGCAAAACAAGGCGATGAAGGCTTTTTTACTTCGCAAAAAGACTCTGATTTCGCGCCCTAATAAGGGAGAAGTAAGAATTTCTTTACTTATTCTATATGGAGGAAAACGGTTTATTCCGTGATGAATACTCACTTTGATCTTCGGGTTAAGAGACCTCAAAAAAATTAATTAGATTGTATAGCTATGGGTTTGTCTGTATACAACTGGAATTTAATGGCTTGATCAAGATGTGACGATATTATAGAGGGTCTCTATTCTTTCTTCGTGAGTTCCTTCCAGTTTTCGTATAATTTCATTAGTTCCACCTTGGTTTCACTCATCTTTTCTACATCGTCTTCCTCTTCTAATTTTTCCAGCATCGCCTCAATCCGTTGAGCCAGTTGTTGATCTTCTGGATGAGTAAGTTCTTCCGTTGATGAAGCGATTTCATCCTCACTCGCCATTTCCTCGGAGGATTCTTCTTCCTGTTGTCGAATTTGAGTAATTCGATCGTTTAAATCATCCATAAGAGAGTTCATGTCGTCCGACAAGGTAGGGAAACGTTCAGCGATTTTGTCTTGCAGGGTTTCTATTTGATTATGAATTTTGCCCGCAATTGTATCGTCGTCGTTTTCGCTTATAGGGCTATTTAGATAGGCAAGCACAAGTAAGACGATGATCGTGAGTAATATTAGAAGACGAATTTTCTTAATCATCAGGCGAATACCTCTCCTCTGGATCAGCATATACGCGGCAATTGCTCCCCGCTGAGCATGTCAATAATACGTGAGGCTCCAATCAGACTTTTCATAGTGACCCTGGCAGGCCCTTGGGCTTGTACATGACCAATGAGAGCACTTTGTTGCCCCATTTCCTGCGCGCGCATAATCGCCAAGGCTCGTTCGGCGTCCTTCTCTGCGACAAAGGCGGCGAAACGTCCTTCATTGGCTACATAGATCGGATCGAATCCCAACATTTCACATGCACCGCGAACATCGTCACGCACGGGAATCGAGCGTTCCTCGATCTGAATGGAGTATTGTGAAGCCTGCGTGATTTCGTTCAAGGCGGAGGCTAAGCCTCCCCGGGTTAAATCGCGCATACAGTGGATTTCTATGCCATCCTCAAGCAATTTCAAGACGAGATCGGCTACCGGGGCAGAATCGCTTTCAATCTCACTATCAAATTGTAAACCTTCGCGTACCGCCATAATGGCAATGCCATGACGGCCAAGATCACCGTTAATAAGAATCGCGTCACCCTCCTGGATTTGATGAGGATGAATGGGTTGCTCATATTCTATAATACCAATGCCGGCGGTATTGATAAACATGCCGTCTCCCTTGCCCCGATCGACAACTTTGGTATCCCCGGTAATGATGGATACGCCGCATTGGTCAGCGGCTTGTTTCATGGATTGAATCACGCGATGAAGAGTTTCCATAGGAAGCCCTTCTTCGAGGATAAACGCAGCACTTAAATAGAGCGGTTTCGCACCCGCCATGGCGAGATCGTTGACTGTGCCATGGACGGCCAAAGAACCGATGTCACCCCCAGGAAAGAAAAGCGGTTGGACGACATAAGAATCAGTGGTAAAAGCAAGGCGTGGCGTAGTGTTTTCAATAATGGACGAATCATGACTCTGCTGAAGGGAATGTTCAGATAATCCCGGGAGGATCAAAGAATCGATGAGTTGGTTCATCAATTTCCCCCCGCCGCCATGGGCAAGCATGACATGGGGGTATTGTTGAATGGGCAAGGGACAAGAGAGGGTGAATTCTTTGTTGTCGGACATGGTCTAAGCCTCAATGGGATGATCGATTTCGTGACGGCGATAGCGGTAATAGGCGGCACAGGCACCTTCGTTGGAGACCATAGGGGCACCTAGCGGGGTTTCGGGGGTGCAGCGAGTACCGAAGGCGGGACATTCATGAGGTTTCTTCACTCCCTGTAAAATCAATCCGCTTATGCACTCGGTTTCAGCCTGGGTGGATGGAGTTTGAAGATCAAACACATTTTGAGCGTCATGTTGCGCAAACTCCTCGCGTAAATCAAATCCACTATTTGGAATGGTACCAATCCCCCGCCAATGACGATCCACGATTTTAAAGACTTCACTAATCATTTTACGCGCGTGGAGATTGCCCTGCGGATGAACCGTGCGCTTGTATTGATTTTCCACTTCATAGCGTTGCTCGCGTAATTGTTTCACGCACATAGTGATGCCTTGGAGTATATCCAAAGGTTCGAATCCAGTTACCACAATGGGAACATGGTGCTTTTCTGCAAGAGAAAAGTATTCTTCATAGCCCATAATGGTGCAGACATGACCGGCAGCAAGAAATCCCTGTATCTGATTTGCAGGGGAAGACAGAATCAATTCCATCGCGGGAGGGACACGGACATGAGAAGTGAGCAAAGAAAAATTCGTTCTTTTCTCCCGATGGGCTTGGAGAGCCGCCATGGCGTTATTCGGGGCGGTAGTTTCGAATCCTACGGCGAAAAAGATGACCTGTTTATCGGGATTTTCGCGGGCGAGTTTAAGCGCATCAAGCGGCGAGTAAACAATTCGCACATCACCGCCTTGTGCTTTCACAGAAAATAGATCGTGCTCACTTCCGGGAACTCGCAGCATATCACCAAAAGAGCAAAAAATAACATTGGGTTTGGAGGCAATCTCGATGGCTTGGTCAATGATTTCAACGGGTGTCACACAAACAGGACAGCCGGGGCCGTGGATCAGGGTGATTTGCTCCGGCAGCAATTGATCAATACCATATTTCACAATCGTATGAGTTTGACCGCCGCAGATTTCCATAATGGACAGCGGCCGATCTACAGTTTTGTGAAGGGTATCAACATACTGTTGAGCGGCTTCCGGATCGCGGTATTCGTCGACAAACTTCATGAGGGTTGTTCCATTTCATTCGATAACTCATTCATCTCTTTTAAGTAAGTGAACACTTCTTGCGCCTCGGTTTCATCGACCACGCTGATAGCGAAACCGGCGTGGACAATCACGTACTCACCGACTTGCGCTTCAGGCACATAGGCGAGAGAAATTTCCTTTCTCACTCCATGGAAATCGATGGTACCGGTGCGATAGAGTTCGTCTTCGTTGGTGATGGCAATCACTTTTCCGGGTATCCCTAAACACATGGGTTTTCGCTCCTGTAGTAGGCTATGACCGCCTGGCCAAGGGAAATTCCTCCATCGTTGGGTGGAACCCGATGATGACGGTAAGGTTCAAATCCTTCTTCGCGCAGACGTTGCATAGCGCATAGGGTTAAATATCGATTTTGGAAACATCCTCCTGTGAGTATGACTTTGTTTCGTTTCGCCAATTGAGCCATTCGAACAATCATCTCAACGAGCGTATTATGGAATCGTGCGGCGATCTGAGCAACGGATTTGCCCCGCTTTGACTCTTCGATGATCTCTTCGACCATAGCCGCCCAGTCGATGCGGTAACAGGAAGATGCTTCTTCAATTGTGACCTTATATGAATCATACTTGTTTTGTGGTGATTTCCGAATAGCGAATTCTAACTCCATAGCGGCTTGTCCCTCAAAGGCTACGTGTTGCCTTATTCCGATCAAAGAAGCGACCGCATCGAACAGGCGTCCCACACTGCAAACTTGCGGGCATTGTAAGTTTTTTTTCAGCATGGAATGGAGTAAAGCCAGTTCCTCGGGTTGAAAAGTCTTTAAGATTGGTAAATTTTTTTTTCGAAAAAGTTCTTCGCCAAAACATGCGTACAACAAACCCAAGGCGATGCGTCGCGGCTCCTTGATGGCTTTTTCACCGGATGGCATGGGAAAAGAGCGGAAAGTGGCAAAACGCTGGAAACGGGCTGGATTTCCGGTGAAGAATTCGCCTCCCCAGAGGGTATGATCAAGCCCGTAGCCGGTTCCATCCCATGATACAGCGAGAACATCTTCTTGAAGATGATGCTCGAACATACATGCGGCGGTATGGGCATGGTGATGCTGGACTTGAACATGGGGCAAACCGGTTTGACAGGCGTATTGGGTTGAAAGATAATCAGGGTGAAGATCGCTGACAACAGTGTCCGGTTTGAGTTCGTACATTCGCTGCAGACTCTCGATCACTTCGGTAAAAGCGTTATACGAGGCTTCCGTCTCAAGATCGCCGATGTGTTGGCTGATGAAAATATTCTGTCCCTGAGAAAGTGCCACAGTGTTTTTTAAGTGTCCTCCCACGGCAAGCATGGGGGGCAGAGAGTTTGCCCCACGAATGGGTAAGGGAGCATAACCGCGTGCTCGTCGATGCATATAAATGTCTTCCTCCAAAACTGCGACTACGGAGTCATCTGCATGGCGCACGATCGGGCGATTATGGACCAAATACCCGTCGGCAATATCAGCTAACCGTTTCAGCGCTTCGTGCTCATCGATACATATTGGTTCTTCGGAAAGGTTGGCACTCGTGGCAACAACGGGGAAAGCAAGTTCACGCATTAAGATGTGATGCAATGGTGTATAGGGCAACATGCAGCCAAGATAAGGATTACCAGGCGCGATATTGGAAGGAAGATCTTGTTGGGTGGTTCTGTGTACAAGTACAATGGGCGCCTCGGGTGAAGTCAGTATATGTTCTTCCTTTGGGGTGAGATGACAGTATTCCCCGACTTGCTCCACGCTGAGAAACATTAGCCCCAAGGGTTTGTCATAGCGGTGTTTGCGCTCACGCAAACGCGAAATGGCTTTTTGGTTCTGGGCATCCACAAATAGATGAAAACCTCCCAAGCCTTTGATCGCGATGATTTTCCCATGTTTTATCGCTTCCGCAGCCATAAGGAGAGCCTCATGTTTTTGCGCAATGGACTCTCCCGAAATGGTCCAAAATTCCAAATGCGGGCCGCATAGGGGGCATGCGTTCGGTTGGGCGTGGAATCGGCGATCGCGAGGGTCTACATACTCACGCTGGCACTCGGGACACATGGTGAAATCCCGCATGGATGTGTGCGAGCGGTCATAGGGAAGGTCGCGAATAATGGTGAACCGTGGACCGCAATTTGTACAGTTCGTGAAGGGGTAGAGATAGCGGCGGTTTTGGGGATCGAAGATTTCTCTTCGACAATCGGAACAAGTCGCGATATCGGGAAGCAATAAGGCGGTTTTTCCACCGCGGGTTTCGCTGTGGCGTATCGTAAAGGTAGTATCCTGTTGGATGGGGATGGATTGTTTCTCTATCGTGTGAATAATGGCGTGATGAGGTTTTTCTATAAGCAGGCGTTGATAGAATTGTTCCAGTTCATAAGAAGAGCCTTCGGCTTCAATAACCACGCCTTGGGGAGAATTGAGTATCCAACCTGTGAGCTGATGTTCGTTTGCGAGCCGATATATAAAAGGGCGAAAACCTAAGCCTTGTACGGCTCCGTTGATTTTAATTTGATAACGTTCGAGGGTGGGCTGGCTCATAATGGAATGCGGGATGTTTAGCCCCGCAGAGCAGGACGGATTTCTTGTAGCTCGGGATCATATTCCATACGGCAGCCGCTTCGATAGGCCATATTGGCCAGGATGGTTGCAATAGCATGTGCATAGCCGCTCTCTACATCAGCGGAGGGCTGTTGACGACTACGCACGCATTCGAAAAACTGGCCAAGATGATCACGGTTTGGCGGCGATGAAATTTCTATTTTTTCTCCCACTTTTTCCTTGTGATCGATGTAAAAATGAGGATTCGAGGACTTAGGATCATCACAGCGCACATCTCCTCCCGCACCTGTGGGAAGGACGATCCCTTTTCTTAAATCCAAGGTGCCTTTGGTGCCGTATAAATATATTCCCCGGGCGTTGGCATGATTGCCCATACGTAAATGATAAGTAATCAAGGTTCCTCCAGGATACTCCAACAGGCATTGCACTGTGTCTGGATTCGTACGGCCATCCTTCCAAAGATAAACCCCCCCGAGGGAGACCGCATAGCGGGGAACCGAATCGAGCATGAGATTGATCACATCGATGCGGTGACTCATGCGTTGGCAAAAACTCCCGCTGGAGAAAGGCCAAAACAAACGGAACTCGCGATAATGTCGGGGATTCCAGGGATAGCGCTCTGGATCAAGATACGTGAGAAACTCGTTCCAGTGGGTATCTTGGGGATGAATCGAATCTTCGGCCCCAGGGATACGCCATTGCTGGGTGAAGCACGCGTCATGAATTTCGCCGTAAGTGATTTGTCCTAACGCTCCGCTTTGGATGAGGTCACGCGCGCCGTAATACAAACCCCGTCCGCGGCTTTGTATTCCCATTTGCACGATGCGATCGCTTTGTTTAATGGTTTGCCAGGCGGCTTTGACTTGTTCAAAATCACAGCCGAAGGGTTTCTCTACATAAACATCCTTACCGGCTTGGACGCATTGGGCGGCTTGAGGTGCGTGTTGGAAATCCGGTGTCGCAAGGAGCACCGCGTCTATATCCTTGTTTTCACTTAGTTCGGATAAAGTGCGATAAGAGGCAGGCTTCTCTCCAAAATGTTCTTGAATCTTTTGGCAAGCGCTTTGACGCCGTTGTTTCCATAGATCACAAACCGCGCTAATCCGCACATTGTGTTTTTTTTCGAGTTTTTGCGTCCAGGCGATAAGGGCATGACCTCGTACGCCTGCGCCGACCAGACCAATATGGAGACGCTCATTGGCTCCCTTGGCTTCTTCTGGTATAAAAGGCACACCCAAGGCCCAAGCGCTCGCCCCTGCGGCCGAGGTGGTGACGAAGCCGCGCCGACTCATCTCATCGGTAGGAGGGATCATTTTTTCTCGCTGCTGCTTTTCCATACAATTTCCTCTACGTTATCATATTGATTTTGATAACGAGCCATGACAAATAGAAGATCGGATAGTCGATTGAGATATTGAAAAACCATACTATCCATAATAGGTTCTTCCTGATGCAATCGAATTACACTGCGTTCGACTCGACGGCAAATCGTTCGGGCAATGTGAAGATTGGAAGCCGCGATCGATCCTCCCGGGAGAATGAAACTCGTCAGTGGAGAGAGGGAGGATTCTAACTCATCGATTTGAGTTTCCAAATACTGAATCGATTTTTTCGGGAGCGGGTATTTTTCTTCGTTAGAAGCCATGGTGGCAAGTGCTGCCCCTAACTGGAAAAGGTGGTTTTGTATGGTTTGTAAAACCGGGTACAGGCGGGAGCAAAGGTTTTCTCCCATGGTTTTGCCGAGAAAAGCGTTCATCTCATCCACTTGCCCATAGGCTTCAATACGCGATGAGCATTTTAGGATTCGCTTTCCACCGATAATCGCAGTAGTCCCATCATCACCTGTTTTTGTATAAATCTTTACCATTGACTATAACCGCCCTTACTTAACCTGACGTAGATAAAATTTTTTGTTTCCAAGTATGGAATTAATTATTTTTTATTACTCTTATTAGAAGTATTTTTCCAAATCCATTTCTTCATACAAAGAAGCCACTTGCTCACCATAACCGTTGAAGAGCCTCGTATCTCTTTTCTCCTCTTCACCAAGTAGGCGTTCTTTGGCTTGGCTCCAACGTGGATGAGGGACATTGGGATTTACGTTGGCATAGAACCCATATTCATGCGGGGTGGCTTTATTCCAACTGTTTTTAGGCTGCGTTTCTGTGAACCGGATTTTAACGATCGACTTTATGCTTTTGAAACCGTACTTCCAGGGGACCACCAAACGCAAAGGAGCGCCGTTTTGATTTGGCAGGACTTCGCCATACATCCCCACTGCGAGAACCGCTAAGGGATGCATCGCCTCATCCATGCGCAAGCCTTCCACATAGGGCCAATCTAAAACCGCTCTTTTCTGATTCGGCATTTGCTCAGGATTATATAAAGTTTGAAATTCAACAAATTTGGCTTTGGACGTAGGTTCATAGCGTTTCAGCAGATCACTCAAAGGAAAACATACCCAGGGCACCACCATGGCCCAGGTCTCGACACAACGAAAACGGTAAATTCGTTCCTCAAAAGGATGGGGGGTGAGAATATCTTCTAAAGTGTATTTACCCGGTTTATGACACTCTCCTTCAATCGTTACGCTCCATGGTTCAGTTTGCAAATCGTTGGCTAACTGCACCGGAGATTTTTTATCCGAAGCGAATTCGTAGAAATTGACATACCCCGTCGCGAGTCTTTTCGGAGTCGAATCAAGAGAGGCCGTGAATTTACTTTTCTTTAAATCGCTATATGTACCCGAGTTAGGGATTGCATCAGAATATCCCCACGGAACAGCGGCCATAGCTGCCAGAGCGGTTGTGGATTGAATAAATTTACGGCGGTTCTGATAAAGGGATCTATCTGTGACTTGCGATTCGGGGATATCGGGTTTTTGGCGGATCAACATGATAACAACCTCGGTCCTATACAATGGCATAGCATTCTTGCTAGCAGTATACCCGGGGATAGAGATATTTCGCAATGGTTCTTTTGATGAAAAAGAGAAAGAATCGTGCTGATTTGCGTGTAATTCTCTATTAGTAGAGAGAACCGATTATTCCTAAGAGGCTGGAAAGGATGGTTGAAGAATAATGCGTGTAACTTGGCGATTGTATTGGATGGATTTATTTGTCCTACTATTGTTTGGAAGTATGACCCCTGGAGGAGCGAGCGAGAATACGTTTCAATACGGGATCGATGGGTATGAATCGGCAGGAGAAGTAGGGATACACTCTGGCATACAAGAGATTTGCTACGGGCAATTATTGATGCTCTATGATGGGAACACCCGGCTCTTATTTAAGTTTGATGAGCTAGATCTCCCCCAAGGAGAATATACGCTAAAATTCCAACTAAGCGTAAGTTCGCTCACCCAACCGGGTACCGCCAGTGTGTACATTCTCCATGAAAGACGTTGGGAAGACCCCGGTGAGACTATGAATCCTCCAACCATCGATCAAAATTATCCTACTTGGAACTATTGGAATTATAATCTGGATGCTTGGGAAACTCCCGGAGCAGATGGAGCGACAGAAAAAGGTGATTTAATTGGACAGCAATATATTGATTCCGTTACTGAGGTCACCTTTGAAAAACAAATCACAATGGAGCCCAATCAAACCGGAATCGGTTTTCTTGTTTATGGTCCTGGTCGAATTCATTTTTATTGCAAAGAAAACAATGAAGGAATCATCGAAAGAAATCCTAAACTTACGCTCATAGGAGGAAAGCGGCTTCCAAAAGGGGGATTGGGATGGAATCAATTTTTTGAACCGATGCAAGGGATACGTTGATTCGGGGGTGCAAGGATTGCTTTTTTTCTTCGTTCCATTACTATCGTTACGTGCTGTAATTTAGACGTTTTTATAGGTGAATTACAACATTTACTCCATGGAATTATAGAACGAATCATGTTTGTGAGGTCATTGGAATGGCGAAATATGTAGTCACCGGTGGTGCTGGATTTATTGGATCGCATCTCGTAGAAGCGCTGCTCAGTCAGAGCGAAGAAGTGGCCGTCATCGATAATTTTACAACTGGCCGGCGTGAAAACATCCAGTCTTTCTTAAAAGAAATCGAATTATTTGATATTGATTTGCGTGATTTAAGTGCGCTAAAAAAAGCCATGGAGGGAGCCGAATATGTTTTCCATCAAGCCGCTCTTCCTTCTGTCCCTCGCTCCGTAAAAAATCCTCTAGAAAGCCATGAAAACAATTTGACGGGCACCTTAAACGCATTGTTAGCCGCCAAAGAAAATGAAGTAAAACGATTTATCTATGCGGCCTCATCCTCGGCTTATGGGGATGCCAAGGCAGAAAAAAAGCATGAAGAATTGCTCCCCAATCCAATTTCTCCTTATGGAGTTGCGAAGTTAGGAGGCGAGTACTATTGTCAATCGTTCTATGAGACGTATGGATTAGAAACTGTATGCCTGCGTTATTTTAACGTCTTTGGTCCCAGGCAGAATCCCCATTCCCCTTACACCGGCGTGATGGCTATTTTTATTCCACTGATGTTGCAAGATAAACAGCCTACAATTTATGGCGATGGATCAGCCACCCGGGATTATACATTCATCCAAAATGTGGTGTATGCCAATTTGTTGGCCCGTGACGCCGAAGACGCGCCAGGGAAAATATTAAATGTCGCATGTGGAGAACGATGGAGCGTGAAGGATGTTGTCGATACCATTAATAATATTTTAGGAAAAACCATACAGCCGGTTTATGCTACTCCCCGACCTGGAGATATTCAGCATTCATGTGCCTCGATCGAAAAAGCAAAAGAAATATTAAACTTCCGACCGCAAGTTTCCTTCGAAGAGGGAATTAAAAAGACAATCGATTGGTACCGGCAGGAATTGGATTTATAGAAGCATCTTGGATAGCATTCTGCCATCGAGAAGGTCATGAGAGTTCATATAATCTACCCCGTTTTTTCACCCAGGACTTTGTAAAGTTTTTTTAATGGATACGTATTGATAACCTCTTGCGCTTGCAAACGCCCTCGTCTAGCTGTTCGGAGGCCGAATTCCAAATGCTCGAAATCATGGGCTGCATGCGTATCGGTATCCAGGCTAAAAAGGACACCATGTTTTTTGGCTTCCAAGATCATCCGGTCGCTTAAATCCAAGCGGGAATAATGAGCATTGATTTCTAAAATCGTCTTTGTTTCAGCCGCGGTGCTGAACAAGGCCTCATGATCGATTTCTAATGTCGCCCGATGTCCGATGATACGCCCCGTGGGATGGGCGAGAATATCCACATGGGGATTACGCAGTGCGGGAAGAATCCGGTTGGTCATTTTTTCTTTTGGCTGCTCGAAGGAAGAGTGAATCGCAGCGATAACGATATCGAGTTGTTCAAGGAGACTATCGTCGAAATCGAGTTCCCCATCAGCCCGAATATCCACTTCAGCTCCAGTCAGCACGGTAAAGTTCTTGTGCTGTTGGTTCCATTCTTGAATTTCTTCGATCTGCTTCTTTAAACGATCGGGATTGAGGCCATTCGCGACACCGAGTGAACCAGAATGGTCAGTCACGGCCAGAAATTGATAACCACGCGCCTTCGCTTCTTCCACCAATTCATCCAAGGTCATGCGGCCATCGCTCCAGGTGGTATGATTATGCAGTGCCGAACGAATGTTTTTTCGTTCTAGCAAAGGAGGCAACGGGCCTTTCTTGGCGATTTCGATTTCATCATACCCCTCCCGCCACTCGGGATAGATCCAGGGCAACCCCAGCGATTGGTAAACACTTTCTTCGGTTTCGCCGGCAACGGGGGTGTTGGAATCGCTTTCATAAACTCCGTACTCATTGATTTTAAGACCCTTTTTGACCGCCATCTCACGCAAAAGCACATTATGCTCTTTGGAACCGGTGAAATATTGCAATGCTGCGCCGAAACTTTCCAGCAGGACAACACGTAAATCAATTTGTAAGCCGTTTGTTAATTGACAACTGGATTTTTTGCTTCCCTTGGCAATAATGGTTTGAATTTTTGGTGTGCGGAAGAATTCTTCCACCACCGAATCGGGATTATCGGTTGCGACCAGCAAGTCAAGGTCACCGACGGTGTCCTTGCCACGGCGCAGACTTCCCGCAAATTCAGCCCGAAAGACTCCGGGTACTTGCTTAATACGTTCAAGGAGTTCCATCGCCACGGGATAGGCAATACCAAGGTGAAAGCGTCCTTCGGATTGTTTCATGTTGGCAATGCCCTTGAGTATTTTTTCTTCACTTTTTTTGCCCATACCGGGCAGGGATTGCAGTTGGCCTGCTTCAGCGGCTTGTTTGAGTTCTTCAACACTGCTGATCCCCAGATTTTCATAGACGAGGCGAGCTTTTTTGGGGCCAAGATTGGGAACTTCGAGCAGGTCGAGTATCCCCTCAGGAAAGCCTTCGATCAACTCGTCGTAATAAGCGATATGGCCAGTCTCGATGGCTTCGGCTATTTTTTCGGCAATCCCTTTGCCAATCCCATCGATTTTCGCCAATTCACCGCGTTCATGAATTTCGCTCAAAGGTTCATTAAGGTTCTCAATCGCGCGGGCTGCATTTTGATAAGCGCGAATTTTGAATACATTCTCGCCGCGAATTTCTAGCAGGCTGCTAATCTGTGTAAGGATTTTTTTAATATCGTCATTGTCCATGGGACGCGGTCTTTCCTTATTTAAAGGAATTCGTACTACTTATTCATTGTAAAGCATGGGAAAGGTTCATAAAGTGAAGATGAAAGCACCATCACAAACTTTGATGTCGTTAAAACTCATTCACTTTTTTCTTCAAGAAGAAAGTCCATTGCGTGGATGGTAGAGTGACTTGGTGTTTTCGATTACGTGGTTTTATAGAAAGTATCATATGATTTGTGAAGAATCATGTGATTGAATTTATCTTTGTTGCATTCAAAAAAGTTCATTCGTCCCTCTGGTCTAAAAAGTCAAGTCTGCCTACTATGTTATAAACTCAATAATTGGAGAAGAATACGTGAGACGTTTTTTGCGTAAACCACGGATCGCCTGTATCGATTTGACCTTCAATTGGCCTCCAGTCGGAGGATGCTGGATAGATACCTATCATGTGTTGAAAGGGTTGCAAGACCGGGGAGCGGAGGTATGTCTATTTACTCCCGATTTTCAAACGTACTATCCACGCGGAGATATTCGAGAAGCCACTCCTTTTCGCACGTTATCAATTCCCTTCAACCGTTTTACCTATAACTTTTACAGTGTGAGAAAGCGTTTTCGCCATGCAGTGAACACTTATGGAGCGGACATGGTTTTTTTAACCGATGGTTATCACATGAAAAATCATCTCCTCACTGCTATAGGACCTGAACGCTGTTTTTTACGTTTTTATGCTTATGAATTACTTTGTGTGAATTTACACTATTATCGTTATCATGAAGATCGAATTTGCGATCAGGGATTTTTTCAGAATCCAGTAGAATGTCATCGCTGTTGGTTTCAGCGGATGCCCGCCTGGGGGCGGGCGTTGCAAATTGCTGTGGATTGGCCAGAAACCCATCCCAAATTACACTTCTCGCAAGAATATCTCGCGAGTTTAGCCTTCACCGAAGGTTATCACCGGCGCTTGCTGGCTAATTTAAAACAATTGCGGGGGGCGATTGTGTATAATTCGTTCATGCAGCAACAGCTCGAGCCGTATGTCGAGAACATCCATGTTATCCCCTCCGGGGTGGATTCAGAACGCTTTGTCCCCGCTGAGGAGGAAGAATCGAATGAACAGCCAGTCAAGATTTTTTTACCCGGACGGGCGAATGATCCCCACAAAGGATTGCCTGTAGCGATCAAGGCCTGTGAGTTTTTAGCCAAGCAAGGTTTGTCATTTGAGTTACATTACACTGCAGCCATGGATTGTGAACACCAAGCTCCGTGGCTGATTAATCGCGGTTGGGTCAATCAGGATCAGTTGCCGGAAATGTACCGCGAGATGGATATTGTAATTGTCCCCTCGATTTGGATTGAACCGTTTGGGATTACCGCGCTGGAAGGGATGGCCTCGGCAAAACCCGTCGTAGCAAGCCGGATCGGTGGATTAGCCCATACGGTAGTCGATCAGGTAACCGGCTTGCATGTTGAAGCGGAGGATGTTTCGGGACTGGCGCGAGCCTTAGAAACCTTGATCCATGACCCTGAAATGCGTAAGCAGATGGGGAAAGCGGGAAGAGAGCGCGCAGTCAATCACTACGATTGGAACGTGATTGTCGATCGTCATTACGTACCCATGGTGGAAGAAAAACTACGAGAAGTGTCGGACTCGAAATCAGAGTAGAAAGTTTTGGACAAATTATTCATGAATTCGAATGCTCTATTCGATAAATGCAAAGCCTTGCAAAAAACCTGGCCCTGGAGTCTTTTGAGTTATACCGCGTTGGTGTTTGTGATTCCCTATTATGGATTGCGGATTCTCTTTGGAGAAAAATACCGCCTGGGCTTGCGCCATCGTTTGGGATTTTACTCGACTGAAGAACGGGAAAGGATGCGGCAAGGGCAATTTATTTGGGTGCATACCGTCTCTGTTGGTGAATTGCAGGCCGCACGTCCTTTGTTGCGCTCGATCAAAGAGCACTATTCAGACTATCAAATTGTAGTAACCACAGTGACCCCAACCGGCCAAGAACTGGCACACAAGGTTGAGGAGATCGACGCATCATTTTATTTCCCGTTGGATATTCCCCCCTTAAGCCGAAGGTTTCTCGCCATGGCCCAACCCCACACCTTCTTTATTTTAGAAACCGAACTTTGGCCGAATGCTATTCGAGCAGCGGCAGAAAGATCGATTCCTATTTTTTTGATCAATGCGCGTCTCTCCGATCGTTCGTATGGAAATTACTACAAAGCACGGCGCTTGTTTAAACCGGTGTTGGATTTAATCGATGTGATCTTGGCACAAAGCCAAAACGATGCAGAACGATTTGCTCAATTGGGAGTCAACCAAGAACATGTTCATGTTAGTGGAAATCTAAAATTTGAATCGGTTGCTGAGATTCATCCCGAAGAACGGGGGCGTTGGCGGGAGTTGTTCCAACTCAAAGAAGAGGAAATTCTCTTATTGGCGGGTTCCACCTTTGCGGGTGAAGAACATTTGCTGGCAGAGGTCTTTCTTACTTTGCGAAAGGAAGGTTATCCCCTGCGTTTGCTCATCGCTCCGCGCCATATAGAGCGCGTGGATGGAATTGTGCAAGTGTTGCGGGAATCAGGATTTTCTACCCAACGACGTTCGACCTTGGCACCAAGTGACAATTCGATACCACCGGATGCGGTGTTGCTCCTAGATACCATGGGCGAACTGCGCTCTGTCTACGCGGCGGCGGATATTGTCTTCATTGGAAAATCGCTATGCAACAAGGGGGGACAGAATCCCATTGAACCAGCAGCCTGGGGCAAAGCAATTGTTTTTGGTGAAAAGATGCAGAACTTCCGTGATGTGGCGGAATTGTTTTTACGTGCTGAGGGAGCCAAGCAAGTTAAAGATAAGAAAGAATTGCAAGATGTCATCAAACACTGGTGCGAATCCGAAGGAGAACGTAAACGCTTTGGCGAACAGGCGAGACAAGTGGTCGAAATCAATCAGGGCAGTATCCAACGCGTCTTCGAGCAAATTACTCCCTATTTATCTTCGCTCAGGAAATCATGAAGTTGAAAAACAAATTCATTTGCGCTTGGCATGAAATGGCCTATCACTCCCGGGGACCCTTGCGCGGCTTCTTTTTGCTTTGGTGGCCGCTTATGTGGTTTTATTCTTTTGCGGCGAAAAGCCGACGGCAAATGTACTACCAAGGATGGATTCAGCCGAAGCGTCTTTCTATTCCGGTGATTTCCGTGGGCAATCTCACCGTCGGTGGGGTAGGGAAGACTCCTTTCGTCATGTATTTAGCGCAATGGCTGCAAACGAAAGGATGGCACCCCGCAGTGGTTATGCGGGGGTATTTTCGAAAATCGAAGGCACCTTTTCTTCTCGATCCAGCAAACTTTGAGGCTGAGAATGTCTATGCCTACGGTGATGAACCGGTGCTGATTATGAAGACGTTAGATATTCCCGTGGGTGTGGGCAGTGATCGCTATGCGATTGGGAAAAAACTTTTGCAGAAAGAGAAATGCGATGTGATGGTATTGGATGATGGTTTTCAGCATTATCAATTGCATCGCAATTGTGATTTCGTTATGCTCGATGGGGAAAATCCTCTGGGCAGCGGGCATTGTCTCCCCTATGGTCCCTTGCGTGAACCCGCGTCGGTTTTATCTTACGCGGATGCTTTGGTGTTTCAGGGAAATCGCAAAACCTCCAAACATGATTTTACTTCCTATAGTCTGCCGATGTTTGAGGGAGAAATGATGTGGAAGGATATCCTTCCATTAAACGCATGGCTAGCAGGGAACATTGAAGAAACTATCCCCTTACATGCCTTGCAAGGGCGCGAAGTAGATTTGTTATGTGGCATAGGGACCCCGCAGCGTTTTGCGCAACAAGCATCAGCCTATGGGATGCGAGTTCGGCAATGTTGGATTTTTCCTGATCATCATTGGTACACAGTAAACGATTTGGAGCAAGTTCAACACTCGGATTTTTGTCTCATGACTGAAAAAGACGCGGTTCGATTTTATCCTATTAAAAATAATATGGATGTAAACCATCTTTTTGTGGTTCGTGCCGCTTGGCGAATGAAAGAAGAGAAAGTATTTTTTGAATGGCTGCAAGAGCAATTGGCCTTATAAACGAGCACCTCATCAAAAGGAGCAAGACGTATGGACGTATCCCGCTGGGAATCCTATTATCAACAAGCCTATGAACGTGGTTTGAAAAAAATACGTGCCTTAAGGGGCGTGGCATGCGCCTTTCATTCCGTGATCGATGGCATTGTCCGGGTTACGCCGGAAGTATTAGATCCATTGTTCCAACGTCATCCCGAATTAAAAGAGGCGGCCAAAGCGGGAGTACATGGAGAGGTGCCGTTGGAGATTATGTCGTCGCAGGACTTTGTCAAAGGACTGTTTTGTTCGCTTTCAAAGGGAGCGGCTATGCAGCGTATGATTCGTTCCGAAGAAACCTATCAGTGGGCGATGAACATTTTTGGCCCAGGCGAACTTCGATTAGGAGGGACATCGGGAAACATGGCGCGTTCGTTGGCTCCGCTGGGGATTCCGGTCACTGTGTATGCTGATCCCCTGACAAGAGAATTAGCGGAACTCTTCGGCGATTCACCGAATCTAAAAGTAATTACCAAAGAGGATCATCATTGTGTTTTAAAGACTCCCAAAGAAGCGGTACGAGAACAGGGCATTTTTGCGATTCATTGGATTTTGGAATATGGAGCCGATTTCGAATATTCCTTAGATGATGTGTTGATTTGTCCCAGACGCGCGAATCGTTATATTCCTTCGTGGAATCCTCGTAACAATCAGTTTCGCATGAATCCTGAATTTGCGCATGGATTTATGGAACTGTTGGATTCATACAGCCATTTGCTTTTTTCCGGTTTTCATATTCTTTCAGAACGTTACCCCGATGGAAGCACATGCGAGGATGTGGTGAAGCCGTTGGGGGATTATCTAGAGCAAGTGAATGAACGATCGCAGGAATTGAAAATTCACCTAGAATTCGCTTCCATCGCTTCTCACGCTGTGCGCGCCGCTGTGTTGAAGCATATCGTACCCCATGTTCATAGCTTAGGGTTGAATGAAACCGAACTCCCTCTATTACTAGAAAATTTAGGTGAGGATGAATTCGCTCAATCTCTGCGTAGCGATGCGAGTAGTTATGATTTTTGCCAGGCCGCTAAATTGACCTTAGAAAGAACTTCACTGGAACGAATTCACTTTCACAACTTAGGCTATTATTTATGTTTGGAAAAAGAGCCGTGGCATTCTTCAGAATCCTCGCGCGATGCCTTGCTGTTCGCAGCGGTGATGGCTGCGGCACGGGCGAAGAATGGCCTTTTCCAATCGTTGGATGATATTGCCGCCGGTAAGGAAGAAACTGTTTCCCAACGCGGTTTGGAGGAACTGAACTTGTTGGCGGATCAACTAGCCCAGCCTTCGATTCGAGAGCAGGGCATAGCTATTTGTGAAGGTATGACACTCACTGCGATCCCAGCGAAGCTCGTAGAAAATCCACTCTTTACTGTTGGCTTGGGTGATACGATTTCATCCGGTGCGTTCCTGACAGAATAAAAATGAAAAATTCTAATGTTGTCATTGTGCAGGTATTTCGAGAGATATGCTGCTTCTCCATTGCACAAAACGTTCTTCCATAAACTTATCTAGCCCCTCATCTGGTTGCTCTCTTCCAAACCAAAATTTAATCCTGAACTTTATCTCAAGATAAATATCAATTCCCTTCTCCTTTGCTTAATGAATTGTCCAGGATCGAACTTTTTTTACTAATTATTTTATTATTGTAATGTGCTGGTTTATTTGAACTTATTGTAAATTGATGATAAAGTTGAGAAAAAAAGTTATCTAATTTATAAACGATATTGTTGACAAAATAGATAGAATAAATATAATTGAAGATTAGAAATAGAGTAAACTTAGTAAAAAATATTTATAACCTGCTCTATTTTAATAACTTAGCAAAGGAGTTGGATGGAGCAATGACTAAGAAGCCTTCTACGTCGGCTCATGAATACCCTTTGACTTTTGGGTGCGACACAACGAAATGGATAATAATACGGGATCAATTAAAGCAAGCGCTTTTAGAAATTGAGAGGAAAAAGACCGGTTCTTTTCAAGAATCGCGTGATGTGATTCAACACTATTTTGAAAAAAATCCATTGGATTTGGACGATCCGATCACCATGGATGAGGATGCTAAATCGATCCTGGATACTGTTTTTGAGGTTGAATGCGAATTGATCCAACAGCATTCCGGTCATGAAGAGATTTATCGTCGCATTGGCCGCCATATGCGTGAATATTTCGCTGATGCCTTATTAAAAATTCATCTTTCGTATTTGGATAACATATTAAATCAATGTGAAGAAAAGGCTGGAGAGTTGGCGGAAACGCTGGGGATAGAAGATTTTAATCATACTTCTGATTCGCGCAAGCGTTTTTGCAAGAAAATTTCACTGTACCGTGATGTTGGTTCATTTGTTCATCCTCAAGAATTAAAACTTTCGATGGCGAAGGTGAAGAGTCGGTCTCAAGCACGGGCAAAACGAGGGAATCTATGGCCAGTCGATCGGCGTAAGAAATATCTATTTTTGGAAGAATTGGCGGATGACAACAAAGTATGCCCACCCTTCACGGAAGAGGATTTAGAGTTTTTAGTCAGCCAATCCAGTTTGGAAATGCTGAAAAAGAAGACCAACTTACTTTTGAATGAGCTTGGTTTTATTGAACCCAATCGCTTAAAAGCCAATTACTCACGTTTGAAAGATCATTTACAGCGTAGCAAGCAGCGTCAATCTGATTATGAGCGCCGTCGTGAATTATTGCTCAAACTCGGGGCTTCTCCCCAACAGGTGGATTATATTTCCGCCCGGGCAACCTATCAGACGATGAAGAATTTGCTCAAACTGGCGAATGGGAAATTAGCCATTTCCGACTTGATGGGAGGCAAACGTACAATACGTAAGTTGTTACGTAAGAAAGGGAAAGCGCAAAGCCGGGCTGAGATTCAAATAACGAATTACCTTGTGAAGAAAGAAGGTATAAGTCGTTCTACTGCAGAGGCTTATGCGCGCACCCGAAAGAACCATTCGGTGAAGCATTTAAAACAGACGGTTGATTTTTTGAAAGAGAACTATCGCCGATTTTACCGGGCGCACTGGGGTTTTGTCATTCAGAATAATGTATTACGACGAGCGCTTGAGTTAGGCCTCTCACGACAAAAACTGAGCAAACGCGCACTAAGTCAAAAAGATTTTCTGAACGATTTACGTCGATCTTTGGCCTTAGAAGAAGCCTTGGTGGTTAAAGAGCAGGATCGTTTGACTGCCGAAAAGCGCCGAGAAGCATTGGCTCCATTCAAAGAAGTACTTGACTATGAAACGGATACGGATACACGCAAGCAGTTGTATTTTATCTATGAACAATTTTGCCGCTTTGGGCTTTGTATTCCCAAGGATAAATTAAAGCATTTGTGTTTAAAGAATTCTTCGCTTTTCCCCAATCAACGCAAGGTGCAGGATGCATTAGAGATATTGAACGGCGCCTACCGTGCGATTGGGCAACATGGGGAAACGCTTTGCGTTTTGCCAGATTATCTTGAGTTAAATCAGGAACATTCTTCAAGTGGAGAAGATCCGAGAAGATAATTCTCATTATTTCAATCTCCATGTTTTGTGAATCATGTTCATGATTCCTTTCCCAAGTTTGAAGGGGACGATTTTCGTCCCCTTTTGACGTTAGTGGCAGTTAATCAGAAAAAGGTTCTTTCAGTTTAGAAAGATCCAAGCGGTATAGAATTTGGTTATAGTCATAGCGTGGGGTGGCGGTTTGTGTATCAGAAAACATCTTTGAATAGGTTCCTTCAAAGAATAGAATTCGGCCCCCTTGTTGATCAAAAAAGGGATGATGCACGGGGTTATAAAAACTGTATTGATCGTGGGTTACAATTTTTTGGGCTAAATTCCATGGTCCAGTGAGGGTTTTTGATTCCGAGTACCAAACTTCGCCGAGATAGGAAGTATCACCACTACTCTGATTTCCAATCATGACCCATTTTTCACGATAATCATTCCAGTGCACGGATGCACGATGAAAACGTATCCTTTGTTCAGAATCAAGATCTTTAGGCAAAAAGTGGGTTTGGCTGGGTTGAATCAGCCCGGCTTCGATCAGTTGCTGTTCTTCTTCTGGGCCAGTCGGGCCGGTATGGGGCTTCCATGCGTATACTGGTTCCCCTTGATCACGCTCAATTTGGGAGTTTTCTCCTCGGAATGTAGTCCCTTCTTTTAAGCAGGTAAATGCTTCATAGCGGGATTGATCTTTAATCGCTTGAAGCGTGGCTGGAACTCTGACATTTGGAAAGGGATGCGGGATATAAAGATAGTTGGTGTCTTCCATTGTAACTTGAATCGGATGTGCTTGTGGGCACTGCCATTCTTTGGATAAGTCGAATTCGAAAATTTTTTCAAATTCTTCTTTGCGATCGTCAAATTGGACCAATCCATGTTCCAAGCGTTCTTCTAAACTTTCCATGTGATTGTAATGCCCGAACATCCGTTTTTCGCCTTGGGAATTTGTGAGAATGAATAAACCGTCAATCCAGATCATGCCATGATCTTTGAAAGGACATATGGGTTTAGCAAAACCTTGGTCATCTATAAAGTATTTCAAGTTAATTCCTTCTTCTGGGGGTAAGTCTGCTTCGGAAGGAAGTTTAGAAGTGGCGCCTGAGGTTTTGAAATTGCCCAAAGGATATTGGGGTTTGCTCGTATCTCCCCAAAACCAATAGATTTTACCGTTATAGATTTGTGTTAATACGGAATCTTGACCCATCACTTGACCATTTAGAAGGGGCTTTTCAATAGGAATCGGGGTATTGGTCAGGTGACTATCTCGGAATAATCCTGCTCCAGTAATCCGATAGAGCCTTTCGGCTAGGTTGTTCCGTTCCAATTTGACAACGGCGCTTTCTCCCGATTGGGGTTTCAATTTTACCCCTTCATAACCGAACCCATCAGCAGAGGATTCGTAACCATGGCTTTTCACTTCAAAAAACACTTCCATTCCCATAAGTCCCGGTTCGTAGAAGGCCACAACGCCGTTGTTATCCGTATAATAGCGGATTTGGTTTACCGTTTTTAATTCAACCAAAGGAATCCCACGGTCTGTGTCTTTATCGATCACTTGAATTTTGAAATACTTATTATCTTCGGCGTGAATTAAAGAGGAGTGGGAAAGGATCATTCCTAGGATTAAAAAGAAAATTTTACGCATTTATTACACCATATTTTTCTTTCTTTCGTTCGTGTGGTCTTTCTAGGCTTATCATCTTGGATAAGAGTAGTTATGTAAAGAGAAAAGATAGAGTGAAACCCTTGTTTTTGCCTGAAAAGATTGATAAAGTTTATAATTATTATGAAATTGCTTACCTATTCTTTTATTCTCATTTTATGTCTTCTTAATCCCATGGCCAATTTTATCCTTTGCTGGGGAGATGGGGGACATCTGGCCATCGAGGCTACCTTAAAAAAGGAGAAGGAAGAATGCTGTAAACTTCCGGAAGATATTTACGAGATTGCGATTGCTTCGATAGACCAGCAAGAAAATATGACTTTATGTCCAAGTGACACTTGTTGGGATATTCTCATTTTATTTCAATCAGACTATGCAACCGTATCTGCATCCCAAAGTGAGAGTTTAAAATACATCCCTCGTGTCTTGAGTGGGAACTTGATCGAATGTTCGAGCAATGACTTCATAGATAAAATTCCCGCTTACGATATTCACGAGCACACACCACCTCTCATTATTTCCTTCCTACAAACAGTTCGATTATTGATTTGATCCCAGTTTTCTTAGTTCATCATTGAGCAGTAGATCGGTCTGTCTACGTAATTTTTTATCTTAATCATCACACAGAAAGCAAGTGCCTGGTTATTTCAAGAAGGCGCTTACGTGGGTTAAATCATGAAAAAGTGTGTAATTCTGTTTATTTCAATTCTCTTTTTAACTTCGATGCCACGGCTGGAGAATTCTTTATCTCTAAGTGATTGTCAACAACTTGCTTTGGAAAAAAATCCTTCTCTACAACCCTGGGAATATGAACTTGAGGCGCAAGATGGGCAGGTGGAACAGATGGGATTATCACCCAATCCTGAATTGGAGTTCGAAGCAGAAGATATTTTCGGAACTGGGGATCTTCAAGGAATCAAACATGCCGAGGGTACGCTGGGATTGAGCCAAACGATAGAGACAGCGGGCAAACGAAAAAAACGTATTTTTACAGCGGAACGTGAAAAAGATGTGGTTCGCGAAGAGTTAAACCTCGCGCGTCTGAATGTGCTCTATCAAACGACAGATGCGTTCATCGATGTATTGACGTGGCAAGAGCGATTGGAATTAGAGGAAACTTTCTATGAAATCAGTCAAGAAATACTGGATACTATAGGTACCCGTGTAGAAGCCGGGCGCGATTCACCCATGGAAGAAACCCGCGCCAAAGTGATGGTTTCTTCTTCACGAATTCGCTTGGATCGTGCAAAAAAAACATTACAAAAAAAGAAAATCGCTCTCTCTTCACAATGGAAGAGCGAGCAGCCCACGTTTGAAATCGTCGAAGGTGACTTACTTTCTCTCTCTACACCTTCAGAAATAGAATTAGTTTCTCCCCCTTTGAATCACCCAGTTTTAGCTCAGTCACGGAATGAAATTCAGCGTCGTGAAGCGGTATTGGGATTAGAGCATGCGAAGGCTACGCCCGATTTTACCGTTGGGGCGGGGATTCGATATGCGAATGAAGTGGATGATAGTTCGTTGGTATTTGGGTTTTCTGTACCTTTACCGTTTCGCGATCGGAATCAGGGAGCCATTCGGGCTGCCCAAGCGCGAATTACCAAAGCAGAAAAAGAATATGAACAAAAATCATTCGAATTAAATTTCAAATTACATCAAAACTATCAGGACTATCTCCAGAACTATGAAGAAACAAAGATTTTACAAGAGGACATCCTCCCAGAAGCGCAACGGGCATTTGAAGCCGCGCAGGAAGGATTTCGCCAAGGGAAATTTTCTTATCTTAATGTGTTAGATGCTCAGCGATCTTTGTTTGAATTAAAAGTGCAATTATTGGAAGCCGCTTCCAATGTTCATAAAACCATCAACGAAATCAATCGGCTAATGATGAATTATAAAATTTTAGAAGAACAAAAGAAGGAGATAAGCCAATGAAGAAATTGCTAATGAATCTTGTTGGTTTTGCACTCATTACTGTAGGCGCGGGTTATGCCTTTTATCATACCCAGTCCATAAGTGTTTCGGCTATTGAGGAAGGCCATGAAGGTCATGATTATGGTGAAGAAATTCACGTGGAAAAAGAAACCATATCCCCCGAGGAGCGTGATCCAAACCGTTTGTGGTGTCGTGAGCATGGAGTTTATGAGGACGAATGTTCTCTATGTCATCCCGAACTTGCTTCTGAAGATGAAGGAGAGCATGAGGATCATGAGGGACATGATCCCAGTGCAGATGAGGGGCTCTTTTGCGCAGAACATCAGGTTATGGAAGAAGAATGCGGTATTTGCCAACCCCAACTGGCGGAATCTCTTACCCCTGGGGAAGGAATGCTGATTCGTCTTCCTTCTCTCATTTCCAGTAGGCAAGCAGGGATACAAACCGGGCGCCCTCTTCCGGGATCGCTTCAAAATGGTAATTCTTATTTATGTGAAGTGGTCTTTAACGAAAACCGGATTGCCCATATTTCACCGTTAGCTAAAGGGGTGATTCAAGAAGTTTATGTTTCACTGGGCGATGAAGTAGAGAAGGGCCAAATCCTGATGGAGGTGGCTTCGACGGAAGTGGCTAAGGCTAAAAGTGATTATTTAAATGCTCTGAATCAGGAAGAATTGAAACGCCTGGCTTATGAACGTGAGAAGCAGCTTCAAGATAAAGAGATCGCTGCCAAGCAGGATTTTCATCAAGCGAAGACCGAGTATGAAGTGGCTCAAACCGAAACGATGACGACTCGTCAACAGTTATTGAATTATGGCTTAACTGAAGAAGGCATCGAATTTGTACGTACTCAGCGCTCGACTACTTCAACCTTAAAACTGCGTGCCCCTTTCTCGGGAAGAATCGTTAATAAACATGCCGTATTGGGAGAGGCGGTCGATGTTGGTCAAACGGTGTTTGAACTCGTGGATTTATCCAGCATGTGGCTCACCCTTAACATCCCGGAAGTGCAAATAGAACATGTGAATCTTGGAGATCCAGTCCAAGCGACTTTCTCAACACTCCCCAATCAAACTGTTGGTGGTGAGTTGACATGGATATCTTCCTCCATTAATGAGAAAACCCGCATGTTAACAGTGCGGGCGGAAGTGGAAAATCCCGAGAGAAAACTTAAACAAGGCTTGTTCGGAAAAGCACGAATTGTAGAGCCGACTCGTGATCATATATTGGTTCCCCAAAACGCGGTACAGAATGTTGATGGTAAGCCCTACGTTTTTGTAAAGCGTGAGGAAGATTTATTTGAGCTTCGGCATATTGTGGCCGGCAATCATTTTGATCAACAAATAGAAATCCATGAAGGGTTGTCCTCCCAAGAAGAGATTACGATCGCAGGTAGTTTTGTTTTGAAATCGGAATTCTTGAAATCACGTTTTGGTGCAGGATGCGCTGAACATTAATCGAGGAAGATATGCTACACGCTCTTGTTGAATTTACCTTAAGAAACCGTCTCGCGATTTTGCTGATATTCGGCTTGCTTATTGGTTTGGGAATTATGACGTTGATGCGGCTGCCCATCGACGCGTTTCCTGATACAACTCCGGTGCAAGTTCAGATTAACACGGTAGCCCCCGCTTTGAATCCTGTAGAAATCGAACAGCAAGTCACGATCAATATAGAATTGGCGGTCGCAGGGATCCCCGGATTGGAGGAAGTTCGATCCATTTCGAAATTCGGCTTATCCCAAGTCGTGGCCACTTTTTCGGATAATACTTCGGTTTATGATGCTCGCCAATTCATCATGGAACGCCTGGCCAGTGTAGAATTACCCGAGGGGTTACGCCCTCCTGAATTAGGGCCCTTGTCGACAGGTTTAGGAGAAGTGTTTCATTACACGGTGCAATCGACCGACCCCAATCGAAGCCTTGATGAACTACGGGTGATTCAGGATTGGATCATTAAACCTGAATTGAGCAAAGTACCCGGCGTGGCTGAAATTAACTCATGGGGTGGTTTGGAGCGGCAATATCATGTCATTGTCTCGCCAGAGCCGTTGGTGAAATACGATCTCACCTTTGATGAGGTTTTCACCGCCTTGGAAGACAACAATCGCAATGTGGGTGGGGGGCAAGTGGTGACCGCGGGTGAGGCAAAATTAGTCCACGGGTTGGGGCGTGTTTCTACTCTCGAAGAAATCGGGAATATTGTCATCAAGTCTTATAAGGGATCGCCCGTCAAAGTCAAAGACATTGCCGATATTTCAATCGGACATGAAATACGCAGGGGGGCGGTTACGGCTCAAGGGGAGGGAGAAGTGGTCCTTGGCTTAGGATTTATGCTTCTAGGGGAAAACAGTCAAGTCGTTACCTCGAAGTTAAGTGAGAAGTTAAATGAAACCAAAAGGCTTTGCCCCAAGATGTTCAGGTAGAAACAGTGTACGACAGGACAAACTTGGTGGAAGAAGTCATCAATACGGTGAAACATAATTTATCCATGGGAGCCATCCTGGTCATTTTGGTCCTCTTTGTCTTGTTGGGGAATCTTCGTGCGGGGATTTTGGTGGCGATAGCAATTCCCATCGCGATGATTTTTGCGGTGTTGGGGATGTATTCAATGTCCATCGCGGCAAGTTTGCTAAGTTTGGGGGCGATCGACTTTGGTATATTGATCGATGGTTCGGTGGTGACCACAGAAAGCAATATGCGGAAAATTGCGTCCAGGCAAAAACAATTAGGACGAAAGTTGACCTCAGCAGAACGAATTCAATCTATTGTTGAATCGACCCAAGAGGTTGTACGTCCTATCCTCTTCGGGATGAGCATCATCATATTGGTGTTTTTACCGATTTTGACGTTGCAAAGCGTCGAAGGAAAGATGTTTCGCCCCATGGCCTGGACCTTCATTTTTGCCTTGATTGGAGGGTTGTTGATCGCTCTCTTTTTATCGCCGATTCTTTCTTATTACCTGCTTCCTCGACGCTATTCTGAAAAAGAACGCTGGTTTGACCGTTTCTTACATCGCATTTATGGCGTGATCTTGCGAATTGCTTTTCAGGGGAAGGCTTTGTTGTTGTATGCCGTGATTCTTCTCCTTGGCTTGACGATTTTTATAGCCTCACGTTTGGGGGGAGAATTTATCCCACGCTTGAGTGAGGGAGCGATCGTGATTAATGTGGTACGATTGGCGGGTGTTGATATTGATGAAGCGATGAAATCCAATACACGTCTCGAGCAAATTCTCTTGGAAAACTTTCCCGATGAAATTCGTTATGTATGGAGCCGGGTAGGAACTGCAGAAACCGCGACGGATCCGATGGGGATAGAATTGACGGATATCTATTTCGATTTATATCCCCGCGAGCAATGGGAAAAAGCTAAAACTCAAGATGAACTTGTGGAGAAAATTCAAAGTACATTATCGGGGTTTCCCGGAATTAATATGGCGTTTACCCAGCCTATTGAACTGCGTTTTAATGAATTGATCAGCGGAATTCGTTCTGATATTGGTATAAAAATATTTGGAGAAGATTTGGATGAGTTGGTGCGGCTTAGTGAGGAGGTGCAGCAAGTTCTGACTAACATTGATGGTGCTGCTGATATCGCGGGCGAGCAAGTAACCGGGCAGCCCAATTTGAAAATCCAAGTCGATCAAGATCAAATTGCCCGCTATGGAATTCCTGCGAAGAATATATTGGACGTCATTGAATCGGTGGGGTATCGCCAAGCGGGAGAAATATATGAAGGGCAGCGTAATTTTCCCTTAGTTATGCGATTGCCGGATGAGCAGCGAACGGATGTAAATGTATTGGCGAATACGCTAATTCCAACGGATGTCGGTTCTGTGTTGCCATTGAAATCAGTCGCAAAAATCAATGAAGTCGGTGGCCCCTCTCAAATCAATCGGGAGTGGGGGCGCCGTCTTATTCGAGTGCAATGCAACGTGCGTGGTAGAGATGTTGGCTCTTTTGTGGATGAAGCGCGCCGGGCGATCTCAGAACAAGTGCAGTTGCCAGAAGGTTATGTCATCAACTGGGGTGGACAGTTTGAAAACTTAGAACGCTCAAAGCGGCGTTTTATGATTGTTGTACCTCTTACCCTGCTTTTGATCTTTGTATTATTGTATTTTAGCCTCAACCGCTTACGGGATGTACTTATCATTTATACAGGTATCCCTTTAGCCGCGATTGGCGGTATCTTTGCATTATGGGTGCGGGAGATTCCGTTTAGCGTGAGTGCGGCCATTGGCTTTATCGCGTTAAGTGGAATTGCGGTATTGAATGGGCAGGTGTTAGTGGCCGCCATTCAAACCATGCGCAAGGAAGGGTATGAATTGGGAGAGGCGGTTTATCATGCAGCGCAGCAGCGTTTACGACCGGTGCTGGCGACGGCGATTACTGATGCTGCTGGATTTATTCCCATGGCTTTATCCACAGGGGTAGGGGCGGAGGTTCAACGTCCCTTGGCCACGGTCGTTGTCGGCGGGGTGATTACCTCCACGTTGCTTACGTTGGTGGTATTGCCTGTTTTGTATTCTATTTTTGCCACAAAGGAAGATTGAAGGAGGGAATAAAAAGTATATTGTTATTACCCATAAGCAAGTAAGGTGATGTTGTTATCAGGAAGAGAGAAAATACGATTTGGCCGCCTGCCAATGAAAAGATGACAAGCGGCCTTGCTCAATGGAATGGTGGATTATCCTGTATAAGGAGTCACTTCAATATCAACATTGAAAAGTTGAAACTGCCTCTACCATTCAGAGAACTAATCCCGGAACAACTCCTGCAAAATGAGATCAAAGTCCTACATCTCGAGTTGTCACACATAATGAAATATGTTGATCTGCTCGACAGAACCGAGTCCGACGAAGAAGGGCACTATTGCGTTGTTTCTTTGTGAGGGGCAAATAATTGCACGAAATAGATATGTTAGATCGAGAAGATTGACATCCTAAATTCAGCAGAGGGCTACATACTTTCTTTTAAGTCTTCCAACAAACGTTTTCCATGAATAACAGCGATGATTAGAATTTGGTGTTGATTGATCGGATAAATGATTCGATAACTATAGACAAATTTTTTACGCATTTTTTCATTATCGATTTCAACGCTATAAATAGGCTCCCCATCGCCATAGATCCCATCTACGTTTGACTCAAAACTCGCTACCAGATGAACAACACATACGAAAAGTAGCGTAATCAAAAAAAATTGGGTTTGCATGCTGAAAAGGGGGTTAATAATTCATCGCATTGTTGCTTCTCTTTTTTAAAGGACTGGCTTTCTTTCTATTACTCTACTTTTAGCGAAATACATCAATGTGAGAAATCACCATCTCGCTTGGCCAATCGTCACCGTATTGAGGAGTGTCTGAAAGAAAAAAATCGCCATCTGCGCCATACCAGAGGTACAAATTCTGAGGTTTGTCCCACATGAATTCGGCAATTTCTTTGGCGGACATGGTGGATTCAACGCCTTCCATACCACCACGATCCAGTTTCGGATGTTTCTCTTTCAGGTCGGCGACACATCGCTCGTAGACAACTCGATCATCAATCAGGTACCGCAAGATTTTCTTTTCATTGGTTTGGCCGTTGTACCATTCCCAACTGAGTTTGTGCTCTTTGTCTTCAGGCCCAAAGTCGAGTTCCTTCGGTTCCATATGTTGCACACTCTTGTGTCCCCAGGGAGAGCCGCCACCGAACCAACTGTGAAGATTGGGATGATAGCG
>CAYQOX010000002.1:0-164026 GCA_964419335.1 uncultured bacterium
GGTTCTGTGAGAGGGCTGAGGGAGAACTCGCTATTCCCCCTCACCCTACTCGATTTATACCGAACGATAGAGTTGAGTTTTTTAGCTCAACCAGCGTGCTAACGAAAAATATATGAACAGAGTCACAATATCTGTAAAAGCAAGAGAAAGTGGTCCAGAAGCTACATGGGGTTCACGATTGAAATAACGAATCATATAGGGTATGAACACACCAATAATCGCGGCACAAAATACTCCGCCTGCTATTCCACCCAACAAACACAACACAATCTTTATTTCTCCTAACCACAAGAAACCCACCAAGGCAACCGTAGAAGCGCTCGCAATCCCTAAAAATAATCCAGTTAGAAATTCTGAACGAAGTTTTACATAAATATCTCTCACCGTTGGCTTTTTACCATGCAAAGTTTGAATAGATAAACTAACTGATTGTATACTTACACTTTCTGCTAATGCCAATACAACAGGTATAAATAATGCAAGTGCCACAGCATTTTGAAGTTCTGTTTTATAAACGCCTGAGAGGAAAGCCGCTAAAATCCCTCCACATATATTTGCCACTAACCATGGAAAACGTTTATAAAAAGCCCTAAAAGAAGAGGCTTGCTGAGCATCGATAAGATGGACACCTATTAATTGAAATAATTCTTCATCTGCTGACTTCTGGTCAAGATCGCGTAATTCATCTGTATACAATTCAACATCAATGATACCAACGAGTCGGTTTTTATCATCGATTACCGGCAAGGCAAGAAAACGATGATTCACAAAAAACGTGCAAGCTTCATAGACTGTGGTTTTATCTGAAAGCGCGATAACATCTTTCATCATAATGTCGCGCAACAATCTTTCAGGAGAATTCAATAACAGACGTCGTGTTGGTATTACCCCTTTCAGACAATTCTCATCATCCACGACATAAAAATAAACAATTCTACCCTTGGGTGGCTTTTTTCGAATAGCGTCTAGTGCTTCTCCAACCGTTTGATTTATGTTAATCTGAGCGAAGTTAGTTCTCATATGCTGCGTGATAGGATCATTCAGATTTTGTTCTGCCTTACTTAACATGTTAATTACACTCCATTATTATTCCTATATAACGTAACAAAAAACTATATTGTATCTTAATAATATTGGAAGCAGGAACGAAGGATTTTGGGCTATTGGAACTGCACTTTTTACGTGACTTGATCATCATCTTCGGCGTGGCGGTATTGGTTGTCGCCTTTTTGCATCGTTTTGGGATTCCCACCATTGCCGGATTTATCCTCGCGGGAACCCTGGCAGGTCCGCAGGGCTTGCAATTGGTAAGCGATATCCATCAGGTAGAAGTTCTAGCCGAAATCGGAGTTGTATTACTCCTGTTCAGCATCGGTTCAGAATTTTCGCTAGTGCGCTTAAAACGGCTGTGGCAACCCATTCTTATCGGGGGGACAATCCAAGTCACCTCCACGATTTTAGTGACCCTTGGTTTCGCTCTCTATTTTGGTTTGCCTCTTCAAAGTGGCATTTTTGCGGGCTTTTTGATTGCGGTTTCCAGCACGGCGATTGTTTTACGCGGTTTGGAAGCCCGAGGAGAACTCGACGCCCCGCATGGCCAGTTGGCGTTAGGGATCTTGCTTTTCCAAGACCTATGCGTTGTCCCGATGATGTTTTCACTCCCCCTTTTGAGCGGTACTGGAGAATCGTTCTTCTATCTAGTACTGAACATGGGGCGAGCCTTGCTATTATTAATCATTGTATTAGCGGTAGCGTGGTTCATGGCCCCTAAGTTAATGGCCATTGTCGCTCGTACCCGCCAGCGGGATTTATTCGTCCTCGCTGTGTTGCTGGTGTGTATTGGTATTGCCTGGGCGGCGTCGAAGACTGGAATTTCGCTGGCGTTAGGAGCCTTCCTGGCGGGGCTTGTGGTCGCAGGGAGTGATTTTCGCCATCAAGCGCTTTCTGAATTAATCCCCTTTCGTGAAGCATTCACCAGTATGTTTTTTGTATCGGTAGGCATGCTGCTGGATCCTGAAATTATTGTGGAAAATTGGGGCACGATCCTTTTTCTTTTAATCATGATATTGTTTGGAAAATTCTTACTCGTTTTTGGAACCGGGGTCCTAATGCGATTACCCATGCGAGTATGCATCATGTCGGCGGCGACATTAGCCCAAGTGGGTGAATTCTCCTTTGTACTCTCTTATGCTGCACGAGGAAAAGAACTCTTATCGGTAACTCTCTCAGAGGAAATCTTGGCCGCTTCTATTCTCTCGATGTTGATCACCCCATTTGCCATCTCCCTTGCGCCCAAATTAGCGGCAGGGGCGGTGAGAATCCGTTCGCTGACCCGCTTTTTGGATGTAAAAACCGCCCAAGAAGCCCAAAAAGAAACCCGGGAACTACGCGACCACGTAATCATTGCGGGATATGGTTACGCCGGACGTGAAGTGGGAGAAAGCCTGAAACAATGCAGAATTCCCTATGTGATTACGGGGCTGAATGTGGATAGTATTCGTAATGCGGTGGGACGTGGAGAACCCGCCTACTTCGGTGATATATGCAGCCCTGAAGTGCTCCATTCTCTGCGGGCTGAAAAAGCGCGTGAGCTGGTACTGGTGATTAATGATCCCAGTGCTATCGAACGTGTCATCCGCACTGCCCGACGCTTGGCGCCTCAATTGCATATTATCGTACGAACCAGATACTTGCTCGATGCGGAACCGGCACTCAAAGCCGGCGCAAACGAAGTAGTTACCGAAGAGATCGAATCCGCCGTTGAAGTGGCCAACCGCATTTTAGATCGTCATAAGATCCCATTCGAAAATAAAGAACCTCAACTGGAGCGAATTCGTCGCTTTGTGAGTACTTCTCCCCCCCCGTGAGGAAGCAAAAGACTCCTACGAAAAACCATGAGAGGTTCTCCCGAGCGGTTACGAGTCAGAGTCACTCGATGGCGGTAGGTATTTCGTTAAGAAGTGATCGATAGCCTGGAGATAGTTGGATTCACTGGTTATATACCCTTCATTATGGGTACCACTGATATCGACGAACTCTTTAGGTGGGAGAGCTGCCTCATAGACAGCTCGACCTTGGGTATAAGGAATAATATCGTCGTTGGGACTGTGGATAAAAAGTTTTGGAATGTCTATCTTGGGTATTTTGGATAAGTTGTCATAGTTTATTGTCGTTATGCTGTCCACGGGAAGAAAAGGAAAGAGTTCTTTTCCCATCGAAGGCACCGATTTGAAGCCGCTCTCAAAAAAGAGAAGATCAGGATTTTCCCGCAATGCAAGTTCAACCGCTATGGCCGTGCCAAGAGAGCGGCCAAAACTAATCAGGGGCAAATCAGGAGTTTTTTGCTTTAACCAGCGATATGCGGCTTGAGCATCAAGATAGGTCCCTTCTTCAGAAAGCCGGCCTTCACTCTGTCCATAGCCACGATAATCGAAGATAAAAATATTGAGATTTAAAGAGTGAAACTGACGGATGCTCTCAGTGCGATGGCTAATGTTACCCCCATTGCCATGACAAAATAAAAGCGAAGCGCGCGGTGTGGCTGAAGGAATATACCAGCCATGAAGACGAACTCCATCTAAAGCGGTAAAATGGACATCCTCGTATTCAAGATCAAGGATATCTGGCGTAGCCATGAACTCGCTACGCGGCATCCATACATTGGCACGTTCAAACCAACGAAAAAACCATACCAGAGCGATAAGGCCAACGAGTATATAAAACAATGATGTCAACATCTTACGCGTACTTTTCTTTTGATAATTAGCATGAAATTGGCTCATGGTATCGATATGAAATCAAGGAGGGAAGGTCAAGGTTGAGGAAAGAAACGGAGGGGGTGGGATTCGAACCCACGGTACGCTTTCACGCACGCCGGTTTAGCAAACCGGTGCCTTCAGCCACTCGGCCACCCCTCCTAGCGTATATATTCTTGTACAATAGGATAACTTCATTTCCCCGATTAATCTATACGAATCGAGAGGATATCCTATTCCTTTTTTCGGAAATTTCAATTTTACGGTGGGGGTGGGATTCGAACCCACGGTACGCTTTCACGCACGCCGGTTTTCAAGACCGGTGCCTTCAACCAGACTCGGCCACCCCACCTTTTTCAAAATACAAGTGTACCATTAAAACCACAAATAGCCAATATTTCAAGCAGGCATCGGGCTGTATCAAACTTTGAAAATAAAAAAATATTGATTTTTTTTCCATTTCATAGGAAGATAGGAGTCGTTAAGACATAATTGTATGTTGGAGTATGGGGATTCATACCTTAGCAGGGCAAACTTTCTTAATATAATTTACTTGAATACCCCATGGAGCCAAGACGAAGCATGGCAAACGAGCCCAGGGACAAAAATATGAAACGAGATCAAATGGTGATAACAGGTATCGCTATTGGATTACTGCTTGGAATGATTTGCACCACAACTTTAGGAGATGTGGTGTATACCCATGACTATCAGATTGAGTGTCGTATCTTAGAACATTCCACCGATGTGATTGTCGTAGAAACGGTGGCAGGGGAATATATTGTTATCAAAAAAGCGCAAGTGGGTACTATAGAAACCGAACCCAAGGAAGAATTTTTTTATCGCCGTGCAAAGTTTTATGAAGAAAAAGGATTTGACCACCAAGCCCTGCGCGATTATTTGGAAGTGATCCAGATTAATGAGCAACATCAACCGGCAAAACAGGGAATCGAAGAGATTCGCTACAACCGAAAAAAAGAACAATGGGATGAGGGAATCAAAAAAGCCGAACAAAAATATCAAGGGCAAGAGTATTGGGATGCTTTAGAAGAATATAAAAAAGTATTGAATCTACAACCGGATGAAAGGGTCGCGCGGCGTGTTGTTCGTAAAATGAGCCAAATTCACGCCGATTTGGCATTTCTCTACTATGATCACTGTGCGGATCAAGAAGCCATTATGCAATTGGCCAAAGCCGAAGAATTAAACCCTGAAAACGCCGAGATTTACTACATCTTAGCCCGTATTCATGAATACAACGGAAAAACTCGTCTTGCTCGATTGGAATATGAGCGGGCCTTGGAATTGGATCCGAATCATGGCAAAGCCCGAAACAATCTCATGGATTTAATTGAGCGCACACGTCCCAGCTAATCGAATGGAATCACCATCGTTCTTTCATCGGTAATAGAGATTGAGTATACAGAATGGAAAATGAGTAACCATGGTACAAATCCACTTCTTTTCTTTTCCACTCCACAATGATTTTAGTTCTATATAACGCCCTATGTTTTATCGCACGATTCTAATCCTATCTTGTTTATTCTTACTTTTCTATGTGGATGTGAAAGCAAACAATTCTTCGATTCCTCCCCTCCTCGTGATCACGGATTTACGCGCGGTAGGAAAAGAGACCGCGGTCTCTGAAACGAAAGTGTTTAGTGAGTTCATGCGGATGGAATTGGAGCGTACAGGAAAATTTCGGGTCTTGGGTAAATCCACGATGTTATCAACCCTGAAATCGCGATCCTTCTCTTACCCTTGCTATGAATTACAATGCTTTATTGAAATGGGGAAAATTTTGAAAGCCGATCAGGTCGTAGCGGGCAATATGCGCCGGGAAGGAGATCGCCTAGAGGTCACTGTGCGCTTGATCGATGTCGAGCAGGAAGAACTCGCAGAAACGATTTACCGTGTCGGCGAAGATATTGGGGAAAAAGACCTGTTAGGAGAATGGGGACGCAAAATTCTTAGTGCTGTGTTTCATATCCACCCGGATCAAATGAAGCCACCCGAAGAAAATTCTATCGAACATGATGAAGAGGGAAATCAAGTCTCAATTGAAGAAAAAGTCAAATTTAAATACCCGGGTATGGTTTATATCCCCGGAGGTGAAACCATCCTCGGCTCCAATGAGGGAGATGTTTGTGAACGCCCACCCCATCGGGTGTATGTGGAACCTTTTTATATAGGAAAATATGAGGTCACCAACGCAGAATACAAAGCCTTTGTAGAGGCCACCGATCACCGCTCTCCGCCCCACTGGTCTGGGAACACGATCCCGCATGGAAAAGAAAATCATCCTGTCACTTGGGTCTCTTTCGAAGATGCGGCTGCCTATTGCGAATGGAAAGGAGTACGGCTCCCTACCGAGGCGGAATGGGAACGTGCAGCCCACGGCCCTAATATGCGCGTTTATCCCTGGGGGAATTTATTCTCTGCAAAACGAGCAAATACCTGGGAAGCAGGCCATAAAGACACCATCCCGGTCGGCAGCCTCCCGCTTGGAGATAGTCCGTATTTAGTGAAAGATATGGCAGGAAATGCGTTTGAATGGGTGGCAGGATTTTTTCAACCGTATCCCGGATCGCAGGAGAAATTGCCAGAATACGAACAGCATCTGCGGGTGTTACGAGGGGGATCATGGAATTTTAATGAATATTACGCGCGTACAACCCATCGATTTCCACGCTCGGGGGGGGAGCGGGGACGCACTTATGGATTCCGAATAGCCCGTTCAAAATAAGATTAAAGGAGAATGGTTTTTCGATTCTATTCCAAAACGTGGTATACTATTCGCCATACAGGGAGATATCAGAACTAAGTAAGACACTTTATCATAATAATGATATTGTACTCTTTAAAAGGAGTATCCGATTCGACTTGCACTTTCAATCATAAATTCAACCAACATCTCGTAATATACTTGTATACGAAGCGGTTTTTCTGCATTCTCGACGAGGGGGTTCATAGTGAATTATTTTCGTTCTCTATTAATCATGGCGGTGATTGTTCCGGCATGGCTGTCTTTTAGTGACACGATCTATTTAAAAAATGGAGAAAGTTTTGAAGGCGTGGTCATGGAATCGAACGGAGATGAAATCTTAGTGCAAACGGCAGGTGGACGATTCTCCTTCAATCGCGAGGCCATCGATCGCATCGAAAAAAGCTCTCCTCTCGAGAATCTGCTATCCAAGGCGCGAGTAGAAGAGATGCGGGGAAATCACCAAGAGGCAATTGAAGTTTACGCTGAAGCCGAAAATATGGCTTCCTCCGAGGAAGAAAAGCAAGAAATTCTTCAAAAACTTGAGAAAAGCATTGAAAAATATCTTGATGAAATTGCCCAGCATGATCCACTTACTCAAGGCTTAGGGGATATACGTCAAATTGAAGAGATTAAGCGATTGATCTCGGATTCGCAACTACTCTCGATGTTACAATCGGCGAAAATGGATTTGGATAATGATGTCGCGCAAGCCCATTATAAAGAATCTAAAAAATATGAGAATAATGACAATTACTTAAAAGCCATCGAGCATTTCCAAGTCGTTTTGGATCATTATCCGAACCATCCCCTCTCTCAAAACCTGCCTAAGAAAATTTCCAATCTTTATCTCGATGAAGGCATGCAACAATTCAAACGCGGGCGCGACCATTGGAATGAAGCCGAAATGGCTTTGCAAAACGCGGTTGAATATCAACCGGATCAAACCCGGGGGCTTTATTACTTAGGACAGATCGCAATGAACCGTGAGGAATATGAAGACGCCCAGGAATATTTCTCCCAGGTAAATGTGCGTGATTTAACACCTTTGGAAGCCAATCGTTTTCGTGCGTATCAAAACCGAGTGGAGGAGAAATTAAAATCAGAAAGTAAAGAAGATGAACGCTCGACCGAACAGCCTACACCGACTCCTATTCCTACTCAGAAAACGACGGATAGTAGTAACAACGGTATAGCCGGTTGGTTTGGTGGGTTATGGAATCAAGTAACAGGTTTGACCTCTGGGATTTGGAGCGGTTCGGGAGAAGTCTTTCGCTTATCCTCGGAGTATGTTTGGTACGTTTTGGTTGCTTTCGGTGTGCTCATTGGGTTCTGGTATATCCCTATGAAGATTGTGATGGCTGATTTGCCGAAACGAAAAGTGGTTTACCATAATTGGCGCACAATTATGAGATACCTGGGGATGTTGGGATTAATCTGGTATTTTATTGATCGAATGATCCGTGAAGAGCCGCGTCAGCGTTGTCCGGCTTGTAATCGGGCTATCGATAGTTACGAACTATATGAAAACTATGATTTCGAAGTTTGCCCCTTCTGTGAAACCCAGATTAAGCCGCTATTCACCATGCCGAATGTGATTCAAATGGAAGCGGAGCATATTCTTAAAGCGCGTCAGAATGCTTCAGGACAAGAAGAAGCCCATCGAGAGATGATGCAGCGTCTTATTCAAATGATCATGATTCACGGCTATAAGATTCGTGCGAGTGATATCCATATTGAACCCGATGAAAAGAGATTATTGATTCGTTATCGGGTGGATGGAGTGCTCACCGAGTCCATCACCATTCCCTTAGGATTGCTGAATCTGATGGTCAGCTGCATCAAGATTTTCTGCAATTTAAATATTGCGGAAAAAAGATTACCTCAAGATGGGCATTTCCGACGCATTGTCTTAGGCGATGAAATGAACGTTCGGGTTTCGACGATTCCCACCCGCGTGGGTGAGAAAGTAGTACTGCGGCTTTTGGACCAGAAAATTGCCACGGCAACCCTGGATCAACTTGGCATGCGGGAAGAGGCCCTACAGGCTTATCAGAAAGCGATTAAATCTCCCCATGGTTTGATCCTCGCAACCGGTCCTACAGGTAGCGGGAAAACCACCTTACAGTATGCCTCTCTACAATACATCAATGACGGCACCAAAAATATTGTCACGGTGGAAGATCCGATCGAGTATGAGTTGGAAGGCATCAATCAAATTCAGCATAATCAGGCTACCGGATTAACTTTCGCGACAGCCTTGCGATCGATCTTACGCCAGGATCCGGATGTCATTATGGTGGGTGAGATTCGCGATCAAGAAACCGCCACGATTGCGATCAATTCTGCTTTAACGGGACACATGGTGCTTTCAACCTTGCATACGATTGATACTTCCACGGCATTGAGTCGATTAATCGATATTGGGGTTGAGGTAAAGCAACTCAGTTCTGCAGTATTGGCGATTGTTGCTCAACGGCTCGTCCGAAAACTATGTCCTCATTGTAAAAAATCATCCAGCCCTACAGCGAAAGAGTTGAAGCAATTCGGGCAAGAAGCGAAATTTTTGGAGGGACAAAGGGTTTATCGTTCTCGCGGATGCCGTGAATGTTCCAACACGGGTTTCATTGGACGTACTGGAATCTATGAAGTGTTGATTCCCAATCAGGAAGTGCGTCAGTTAATTGAACAAGGGGCAAGTACAACCGAATTGCGTCGTGCTTCCCAAAAAGCAGGGATGAAAACCCTGCGCGAAGAAGGTGCGCGGAAAGTGCTTGCAGGAACCACCTCACTCGAAGAAGTGATTCGCGTGACTACGGATGATGTGTTCAATGACAATATCAATGCGAAAGGGGATGAGACCACGAATATTATATCCCTCGAAGGGAATGGATAACGCCTTCTACCCTTCCCGTTCCGAGGGGCGAATACCAATAAAAATCATACGTGGAGAGGAAGGGCTGTAACGAGAACCATCGAAATTTCCCAAAATATTGTTGATTTGGAGATCGGCGCATTCCAGCATTTCTTGCATTTCTTCTAAAGAATACAGGCGAACTGATTCATAAAATCGGTGTTCTTTATCTCCCCAATTGCGAATAACAATTTCTTTTTCTATACGCTTCCCATCTTCGCTCAAGGTCCGGTATTCTTGTATAATAAAATCGCCTTGGATACGCTTTGTTTCAGGTTCAATGGTTTCTTGGACATAATCCGGGTTCAAATAATCGAAGAAAAATTGCCCGTGAGGGCGAAGAACACGAGATATTTCGTGCAGCACGGCGATATTTTCTACGGTCGTTTGAAAATACCCGAATGAGGTAAAAAAGGAAAAGAGCACATCAAAGTATTCATCTTTGAAAGGAAGCATGCGCATATCGGCGCGGATGTAATGAGCCTGAGGGGAGAGGCTATAGGCTTGTCGTAAAAGAGGGTAAGAATAATCAATGCCCCAGACGCGGGAATAACCTTGCTTGCGTAATGCACGGCAATGACGGCCATTACCACAACATAAATCGATGATGCGCATGTCAGAGGTCAGATCCATGTGGGAGCAGGCTTGTTGCACCTCGTGGAAAGCGCTTTCATCATCACGATGTGCATACACATCGAGATAGATTTGATTAAACCACTCGCGCCACCATTGGTCTTGGGCTGGTTTATTGTTCACTTCAGGTGATTTCATCCATGTTGCCTTTCCCATGTTTTATCTTATGCTCTTATTATCGTTTCGTGATTGAAAAAGGGAACGGGGATGGCCAATAGAATCAAATTTGTGTTATGATGCCGAAACGAAAAAATCTATGTCTAGTTTTATAACCTTGATGCACTAGAAAGGCTTCGATTATGGAACGATTAAAACTTGGAATGATCGGTGCGGGATTTATCAGCAACTTTCAAGCGAAAGCGATGGAACAAGTCCGATTTATGGACTTGGCCGGGATCACTTCTCCCGCAGGGGCCGAAGAACTTGCTCAATCCGCGCGTGAACGGGGATTGGGCGAAGCGGTTGTCTATCCGAATATCGCCGAATTAGTGAAAAATGTGGATGTGGTAGCATTGTACTGTCCCAATCACGTGCGAATTGAAGTGATGGAAGAAGTGGTCGCAGCCGTAAAAGCCGGAGCTAAACTAAAAGGCATCATTATCGAAAAACCCCTTGGACGCAATGTTGCTGAAGCGAAGCGCTTAGTTGAACTGGCACGTGAGATTGATGTCCCAAACGCTTACTTTGAAAATCAGCTATTAATGAAGCCCATTCAGGCCCAACTCTCACAACTGGAACTCCAGATGAAAACAATGGGACCTATGACGCTGACTCGATGTTCTGAAGAGCATGGCGGGCCTCATGAAGCGTGGTTTTGGGATCCCGTACGACAAGGTGGGGGGGTTTTAAGTGATATGGGATGTCACAGTATCGCGGTAGGGTGGTATGCATTGACCCCGTTTGGGAAGCCACCCACCTTCTTACAGCCTCAAACCGTGAGTTGTGAAGTGGGGCTCTTGAAATGGGGTATTCCTTCCTGGCGGGAAAAACTGCTGCATGAACGGGGAGTGGATTATAGCAAAACCCCGGCTGAAGATTTTACCACCGGCATGATCACCTACAAAAATCCAGAAACGGGACAGAAAGTGAAATCCCAATTTACCAATTCATGGATGTTCGAAAAACAAGGATTGCGGTTATTGATGGATGGGACAGGCCCGGGCTATGCTTTCGAAGTGAATACCCTGATTTCTCCATTAAATATCTTTATTGGTGATGTGGCCGCAGAAGCAACCAAAGATTCTGAATTGGCGTTAGAAAAGGCGACTTCGAGCCGTGGACTCCTCGCGGTGCAATATAATGAAGCCGATCTATATGGCTATACAGACGAAAACTCTTTGGCTGCCTTATCGTTTATGAAAGGGGAAGATGCTTTCTTGAACGTGGAATATGGGTTGGAAGTCATTAAATTGGTGATGGCTGCCTATTTGTCGGCAGAACGGCAAAAGACCATCGATTTGACCGATCCAAATATTCAAAAAGAATTAGAAACCTATATTCCAGCCATTCAACAAGGAAATGGGGCTGATCAGTTGTGCTAATACTTTTCAGTGTATCATACTGAATTAATTTTATTTGGATTATAAATAATTACATAGTCTGTAATTACAAAGAGGAGCGAAATCTCCTCTTTTTTTGTTAAATGATTTGCAGTCAACATTAAATTTGTGTTACAATATGTTAAAGAAAGAAAATAAAATTCCGATATTACTACATAAGAACGTGGGTTTCAGGGTTCTATGAAGGGTACTAAAAAAAATAGGTTCGTTCGAGCCAGAAGGAGAAAACCATGAACGCAAAGACCTTGAAACAAAATAGAACTCATAATAATAATGTGGATGAATATACCGCCAAGATGGATCGACTGGTGAAAGGCTTAAAAAAACAAAGCGAGAAGGAACGCATCCATCAGAAAAAAATCATGCTTATGTGGATAGGTATAGGTTTTTTGATTGTGGTGGTGAGTATTGCCTTGATGTTGACGAGTGGAATGAGCGATTTCGGAATTTCTTTCTTACAATGATTTACACTTCATTGCTTATACAGCAACGAAAAAGGGGATGCTTAGCATCCCCTTTTGTATTAATCTCTGTTGGGTTGCATCCGTTCCTCTAACCGTAACACTCCAAAAATGCTACGATTAAAAGAGGGAGATTGCAGGATTAATTCTTTTCGGGATTGTGTAAATTGTTTTTTTCGCACGTGGGTGTTTTTCCCGGTATCAAACCAGTTGTATTCATACTCTCCTTCAATAACACGAAAGCCTAATTGAGCCCGTGAATTCCCCGGCTCTTTCCGCAATACCCAAAAGAACCAGTCTTTGCCAACCATGCCATCAAAGATATGGAATGTATCTTCGGGATGGGTCGAAATGGAAACTTTAGATTCAGGGCGTGGAGTCCCCGATAGATCAAGATATTCCAAAATCTCGTATACCAAGGGAAGATGGCTAAAAATTGCCTCGGGAAACGTATAGCCATCACTTTTTTCAAGTGGGGAATAAAAGGTACCCGAGCACGAGGCTACCGCCGACCAGGTGAGGCAATGGAGGAACTCTTCATATTGATCCGAAGGGCCCTTCCAGGTTGTATCCGCAATAAAAACCGGTTTTCGTAAATATCGGGCGACACGAAGATAGTCATCGACACTTTTTGCGGTCTGGATCGGGTCTTTTGAACGAATGTGAAGGAAGAAAAAATCGGCCATTTTGGCAAGGTTCATTAAGTCGACTTCGACATCATTCGGAAGTGAATTAGGAAAAAAGGTTAGGCCAATAAGGCGGTCTGAATCATGGCGTAGAATCTCTTGCTTCATTTTCCGATACCATAAAAGGCTTCCATATACCAGTTCGTTGGTGGGTTGATCCACCGCAGACCACATATCGGCACCATGGGCAATTTCCCACCCGAGAAGGTCATACGATTCACAGCGATCGATCACTTGTTCAATCCGAGCAAAAGCACGTGTGCGGGATTCATTCTTCATAAACAGATCAGCTCGTTTGGAGCACCACCCCCCTTGGCTTTTATTATAGGGATGGCGTTCCCACTCGGTGCCAACCCGGTGCATATCAAAAAGACAGACAATCGACGCCATCTCATGCCTTTGAGCTTGTTGGAGAATCCATTCGAGGCGGTCAATATGGGGCTTGGTTAATTTTCCCTTGTTGGTTTCGTACTCCTCTAAAGGCGCACCCGGAGCGTAGCCGTCATCGAGGACAATGCGTAAAGTATTGATTTTTTTGGAAGCAAGCCAGGCGATTGTCTCTTTCACTTCCTTATCGCCGAGATCGATGTCCATTAAATAACCCACATTCGCCGCGTGAGGATAAAAGATTTCCTTATCGCGGCTGAAGAGATAAAAATTACGATGATGACGGGTAAAATCATCCTGTGCCCATGCGGGGATCATGAACGAAAAAAGAACAAAAACAAGGAGGAAGTGTTTCAATGGTTTCATAAATGAACCTTTTAATGACATCTAGAAAATTATACCCATTTCTACGAACTTAATGATTACTTGACTGTCTCAACCCGCCCCGTTGCGTTCATGGTGTATTTCATGACGAAATTCGTAGGCAGATTATTATTGTCCATGTTGGTTTCGCCACTCAAATCGATGATCATATCAGCTTGATCGTAGATAGTTTCTATACGACCTTTATCAATATTGAATTCAATATATCCATGGCCATCCATTGAATATTCTTTGAAACGAAAATCCAGCGTAATCGGACCCATCTGTTTATCAGAAGTATCAATTTTCACATTTTCATTAAAGGTGGTGGTGTGGGTGGCAAGGTGAGCGATTTGATCGCCGTTGCGTTCATGCACTTTTTCCAGTGTGAAGGTGGTATAAGAGATCATTTCTTTCGAAGCGGCGGGAAAGGGAATCACCCGATCTTCGCTCCAAGAATAGTCAATGGGGATGGCTTCATCCGGCAAAGAAAGATAAGGGTTTTGTTGCATGTAGGATTTTCCCGCATTGGCTAAACCAGAGATACCACCGCTTTGCTGTTCGGGAAGATTCATGCCATCAATCAGGCGTCCCGCCTGATTGATTTTGAAAGTAGTTTCTTGTGAACTCATGTCCCAGGTCTCAAGCAAGTCAATGGGTTCTGCACTGGTTCCGGGATCATCGAGAATCATTTTCTCTATATCGTATTGAATCGTGGCGATATTCTCTTTTAATTCTTGGGTTGTGAATTTCATTACAATTTCGAGGGCGCTATCGATATTAAACTGTGTCGAGTTCATCGTGGTAGCACCTTCGTTGGTTACGCTGTAAACCAGTTTGGAAACCTCCCCTTCTTGGAACTTATTCTGCAAGAGATAGGTTTCATCTTGTGCCTGCGTGGCAGGTATCAGCAGGATACCACCAAGGATAAAAAATAAAATAGGAAAGAATGTCTGGCGCATAATTAACTCCTGTATTGAACTGATCTAAGTGTGGAATGCTTTAAGCGAATTGAACTCTTTAAGAGAATATTATAGTACAAACGTGTGAAATGACATCCAGGTTATCCCTCTATCCAACGCTCTTCTCCGGAGGCCAGGATTTCTTTCTTCCATAATGGCGCGTGTTTCTTTATTTCGTCCATGATATAAGCGCAGGCCTCGAAGGCTTCGCGGCGATGGGGGGAGGCAGTTGCAATGAAGACCAGATTTTCTCCCGGTTTTTGCTGTCCCTTCCGATGCACAATGGCAGCGTCTTTTAAATCAAATTTCCGGATCGCATCATGGCGTATATTTTGAAAAACTTTGAGCGCCATAGCATCATAAGCATCCCAATCAACAAAAGTTACCTCACTGCCATCACGGCTCTTCTCCCGTACCATTCCCGAGAAAGTGACCACCGCTCCGACCCCCGGTTGTCGGAGTTCGTTGATGATTTCGCCGGGCGAGAAGTCTTCTTGTTGGATACGGATCATTACCCACCTCCACTTACAGGGGGAATGAGTGCGAGGGTATCACCGTCATGCAAAACGCGGTCGGGTTGGCTGTATGCCTCATTGACCGCGAGTTGCACCTTTGTGAGATAGGGCTGTAACTCGGGTTTGATCGTTTGTAAATGTTGCAGCGCATCGGCCACCGTTTTACCCGAAAAATCAATTTCTAGTTCGGATGTCCCTGATTGTTCACGTAGAAACGCAAAAAACAAACAACGGATTTTCATAACGATTAATCTCTATTTTCAGCTTTCTCCAGGAACGAGGCGTTCTTTACCCCCTATATATTTACGTAATACTTCAGGGATGACAATGGTACCATCCTCCTCTTGAAAGTTTTCCAAAATAGAGGCCATCAAACGCGGGGTCGCCAATCCAGAGCCATTGAGCGTATGGAGAAAGCGTGGCTTTTTGTCTTCTTTGGAACGATAACGGATATTGCCCCGACGTGCCTGATAATCCTCACAATTACTACAGGAGGAGACTTCATAATACGAGTTTTGGCCTGGAAGCCAAACTTCAATATCGTACGTCTTGGCCGATTGATTTCCCATATCCCCAGTTACAAGAAGCATGGTGCGATAATGCATGCCGAGTTCTTCAAGAACATGTTCGGCGTCGCTGATCATTTTTTCCAACTCATCATAGGAATGTTCTGGAAGAACAAATTTATACATTTCCACCTTGTTAAACTGATGGACGCGAACGAGTCCGCGTTCTTCCACCCCTGGGGCTCCTGCTTCCCGGCGAAAGCAGGGGGTAAGCGAGGTATAATAGAAAGGGAGATCATCTTCTTCGAGGATTTCGTCGCGGTAGAGGCTCGTCATGGGCACTTCGCTAGTCGGGAGAAGGTAGAAGGGATCATCCTTGCATTTGTAAAGTTGATCTTCAAACTTTGGGAGATTTCCAGAGGTGAAAGTCGTTTCCCGATTTAACAACAGAGGCGGGAGGATGGCCGTATAGCCGCGATCCCGGTTGTGTTCGCGCATGAAGTTGAGTAAAGCCCACTCAAGTTCCGCGCCCCATCCTATGTATAAAGGGAAGCGGGAACCGGCAATTTTCGCCCCGCGCTCGAAATCGAGTAGATTATGCATCGCTCCAAGTTCAAGATGATTTTTGGGTTGAAAATCAAATTCTCGCTGTTGGCCTTTGGAGCGGACTTCAACATTATGGGCTTTGTCCATATGGGTAGGAACAGATTCGTGAGGAATATTCGGGAGTTCAGAGACTTTATAATAGAGCATTTCCTCACATTCCCGCATGGCCGCGGTTTTATCTTTGATTTTTGCTGATAATTCTTTCATTTCCCCGAGCAGGGAGTCCACATCCTCACCCTTTTTTTTGCGTTGCGGAATATCTTTGTTAACCGCCTTTTGCTTTGAACGCATCTCATCGACTTCTGCTTGTAAGGCACGTCGTTTGGCGTCCAATTCAACGATGATGTCGAGTGAAAGGTCAGGTTCACGGCGGCGAAGTTGTTCTTCCACCCAATCTTTTTTCTCACGAATCAGTTTGATGTCTAGCACCTGGTTGATCCTCCCGTGTTTTTTTCGTACTTGTGTGACTACTTATCTATTTTAAAATAAAAAAACTCATTGCACATTCTGAAGAAGCACAACGATACCCTTCAGCGCACCCATCAAACTAAAATTGAGGGATTCTCTTGCTTTTCTTTGTTTACAAGATGGATCCCTTCAATACGCATCTCTTTATCAACCGCTTTACACATATCATAAATCGTCAATGCCGCTACGGAAACCGCTGTCAGGGCTTCCATCTCGACTCCGGTTTTGGCGGTGCAGCAAATTTCGGTTTGGATGTGTATTGCATTTTTTTGAAGGGTAAAATCGATCGTAACCTGGTCTAGGGGAAGCGAGTGACACAAGGGGATAATCTCTTCGGTTTTCTTAGCAGCCATAATCCCTGCGACCCGCGCCACAGACAGCACATCGCCTTTAGGAACCTCTTTGTCTTGTATGGCCTCAATCGTTTTAGGGGTTAAAACGATCCAACCTTCAGCTACAGCGCGACGAAAAAGGGGCGGCTTCCTTCCCACATCGACCATTTTAGCCTTTCCCTGCTCATCGAGATGAGAGAAATCTTGCTCCTGGTTCATAAAAAATACCTAATTTCTTCAGATTCTTTATGTCCGAGACATTTAAGACGTATTATACTATTGTTGTAGAGGGTGATACGGACATACTGATAAACTCAGAAATACAATTATAGTTTTCCAAGGATAATGCAACAATGAGCACGCTAAAGCGTGGTAAAATTCTGGTCGTGGATGATGAGCGGGGAATGTGCCATATCCTCAAGCGTTTGCTGAGCGATCAAGGATATAAGGTTGACACCGCCGGTTCGGGTGAAATCGCATTAAAACTAATCGAGGAAGAAGAATATGATGCCGCGCTGGTGGATATCCGCATGCCGGGGATTGATGGATTAATGTTGCTAAGCCGTATCCATGAGCATTCCAAAGATACTTCCGTCATCATGATGACCGCCTATGGTACGATCGAAGACGCGGTCACAGCCATGAAAAAAGGTGCCTATGAGTTTATCACCAAACCATTCAACAACGATGAAGTCCTCGCCATCGTTAGCAACGCAGTTGAACGAAAACGTTTGTTAGATCGCAACCGCCTCCTTTCCAAGGAACTAGAGCAGCGCAATCAATTGGAAGGATTGGTAGGAAATAGCCGCCCCATGCAGGAACTTTACAACCTGATCGAGAAAGTCGCGCCAACAGATAGTACGGTCTTGATTCTTGGCGAAAGTGGTACCGGAAAAGAACTGGTGGCAAGGGCTATCCATAATCAATCGCAGCGTAAAGATGAAAACTATGTCGCAGTCAATTGTGGTGCCCTGCCGCGAGAATTGATCGAGAGCGAATTGTTTGGACATGAGAAAGGTTCGTTCTCCGGTGCCCATCAACGAAAAATCGGCTTGATTGAATCGGCGGATGGAGGCTCGATTTTTTTGGATGAGATTGGGGACCTGCCACTCGAATTACAAGTAAAAATACTACGCGTGCTGGAACAGAAGGAGATCCGACGTATCGGCAGTGTAAATGCGAAACAAGTCGATGTTCGAATTATTGCTGCCACCAATCGCGATTTAAATAAAGATATCGAGAAAGGAACATTTCGCGAAGACCTCTATTACCGACTTTCCATTATGGATATCCGCTTGCCACCTTTGCGGGAACGAAAAGAAGATATTCCTCTCCTCGTGGATCACTTCATTGCGCGCTTCAATCAAAAGATGAACCGCTCGGTGGAAGGGTTCGAACCGGAGGCTTTGCGAATTCTGATGGAAGCTTCGTGGAACGGAAACGTGCGCCAGCTGGAAAACATGATTCAGCGTTGTATGATCATGCGGGAAGATGGCATAATCCAAGTGGGTGATTTACCCAAAGACTTAACCACCGAGACCACCCGCCCCGGCAATGGATTTATCGATCCTAGTCGTGTGCCCTTACAAAAAGCACGCGAACTTTTTGAAAAAGAATACCTCTCTCAATTATTAGAAGCGAATGAGTACAACGTCACTCAATCTGCGCTCAATGCCGGGATTAGCCGCAGGCATCTGCAAGAATTGATTAAGAAATACGACCTGCGGGCTGAATCGAATGAAAAAGAATAACACCGAAATATGAGTTTCTTGTTATTCAGGCTTTTTCCAATATTTTGTTGAGGCGCTGGTAAATATCCCGGGCTTTGGAAGCGATGTTATGGTTTTCCTGCGGGTCCTCCTGGAGATCAAAAAGCATGGGTTCTTTATTTTTCCCAAAGCCTTGGATGAGCTTGTAGCGGCCATCGAAGACTAAGCGCCAATCACCATACCCAGATAATGCATACTCACGATGGGCGTCGGTGCCTCCGGAAAGGAGCGGACACAGGGACACACTGTCCATGTCTTTAGGTTTCTTAATGCCTGCGTATTGTAGAAAAGTGGCGGTGAGGTCAAGGTTGGTCACCACCGCATCGCTTACATGTCCCTTACGCACTCCCGGTCCCCAAATGGTGAGAGGAACAGATGCCGAGGGATGATAGGGCTTAGTTTTTCCCCACATATTATGATCACCCAGCATTTCGCCATGATCGCTGCTAAATACCACCAGGGTGTTATCGAGTTCGCCGCGTTGGGCGATTTCGTTGAGATAAACTTGGATCCACTTATCGATGTTTTCCACCATAGCGGAGTAATTTTGCCGAATGGCGTTATGTTTGCTTGGTTCAAACTGGTTATTGCGATTAGGCTGTGGAAATTCAATATCTTTATACCACGAGTACATACGTTTAGTGATATCAAAGGGCTCATGCGGCCCTGTGAAGTTGACTTGCATGAACCAGGGCTGGTCCTGGGGAATCTGGCGCAAGAGTTCGATTCCATTACCGGCGAGCCAATTGTCGCAATAGGTTTGCGGAGGCAGCGGTGTGGGGAAGGTTCCCTTACGCGCCTTACGCCGTGCCAAGAAATCCTCAACGTGGGTTTGTGCCAAATTGTGCGTATGCAGATAGTGCATGTAAGGGTCCTTGGGTTCTTCGCGGCCGCTATTAACCGCGTCCCACTTGCCGGCATTATCGATACCACTGGTGAATCCCCATTCAGGCAATCGATGCTGTCCGTCGATACCCCATGTGGGAGAGGCCTTATGTAAGTCGAACTTCCCGCAGCCGCTAACGTGATAGCCTGCCTCTCGGAGCAGTTGATAGAAAGTAGTCTGTTCGAGAGGGTAATCAGTGCCGTTCGTAGGAACCTGGCAGCGGTCGTACTCTTTGCCTGAGGCTAAACAAGCGCGCGAAGGGGCACATAAGGGGGACGGACATAAGGCGGAATTAAAACGCACCCCCTCTCGGGCAAGTGCGTCTACATAAGGAGTATTCACAGGGATATCGGGGGTGGTACCCAGCCAATCGAAACGATGCTGGTCGGGATAAAACAGCAAAATGTTGGGTGGACGCTTGGTAGTATCGTTCGCATGAGATGGATTTATGGATAGAGATCCCGTTGCGGCGGTACCCATAAGAAGGCCGAGGTCTTGGATAAATTGGCGGCGATTTTTGGACATGACCTAACTCCCTAAGCGTTATTTTCGAAGAGGTCCAGAATGATTCCGGTTTTCGTTCGAATAAAAAAACATCTGAGAAAATTATATAGTATATTTCACAATTTGTTTGTATCATATATAAAATCGATTTTGAAGAGAGAAAAGAAAAAACTCTCTCGTTTGAGAACGAAAGATCGCAATTAACAAAACCGAAAAAATCCTATAAATGATTTATTTTTAAGCTTCGATTCGATGAGGAGAATGGGCAATGAACACAAAAGGAAACATTTACGGAGCGTTTGGTGGTGCTACTTTTGGGTGTCTAGCATGGATCTATCGCGTTTCTTACTATTCTGGGGATTGGTGGACTCCAATTTGGGTAACGATAACCGGGGTGGCCATCTTTTGGATTAGTACTCATTATGGCCTTCGCAATGCAGAGGAAAACATTAATAAAGCGGGAATGCTGGCGCTAGGAATGCTGGCGACAGTGAATTTCCTCTTTATCAATCTCAATCCTTCCGTATGGCAGAGCGGTTTGATGTATGGTCTCGGTCAGACGGGAGTAAATATGCTTATGGCTTCACTCTTCGCAGGATTGTTTCTCTGGCAGGGATTTTTGGAATGGAAGCGCCGGTTACGAGCAGCGTAAGGCCCGCGATTATCCGCCGTACGCCTGGGACAAAACCATTCCGCTTGCGATATCTTGGAATCACTTTCCCCTTCTCGACTGAAGCAAAACACTAGCCCCCCTTCCTAGCCATTTAAAAATCACCCCGATTTCTTTTCACATCCCATAACGATTACCCATTTTCTTTCGTAGTAAGACAGTAATAGAAAAGTTTGAAAGAAATATTAGGTATCTCATAAATTTTTTCTCAATAAAAAACCATGTTCTTCGTTTTATATGGGTGAAGAGCATCTGAAATAAATGTTTCTTCAGCGATCGCTGAATGAATCAAGTATCCCCAAGGAAAAGAAAGGTGTATGGATCATGAAGGCAAAACAACTACTTTTAGGTTTACTCATTGTAGCATTTACAATCACGGGTATCGCTTTTGCAGAAGAAGGCAAAGAAAAGAAAGCCTCTTTTAACAAAGAACGTCCTGCGGCAGAAAAATCGGTCGATAAGAAGTCTAAAGGGGAGTGTCCTCTTCAAGAAAAATGTCCGATGGAGTGTTGCATGCAAAAGCAGGATCGTGAACGGAAGCAAGAACGAAAACACGCTGACAAAAAAATGAAAGAAAAGGGCGCGAAAGGGCCTGCCCCAGGATTTGGCCCGAAAGCCCATGCCGGCCCGGTTGCGCAAAAGTTGCTTTGTCCTCATTGTGGACATGCACTTATCCTCAAGAGTGCGTATGCCCCGATGGGCTCGTCGATGCGAGGCCATCACCCTGGCAAAGAATTTAGCCAAGGGGAAAAGATGCGCCATGGTCAAGGAGCAAAAGCACCTCATAGTGAACGTGAATTTCGTGGAGAGCGTGAAAAAGGAAAAGAGGAGGCTCCTCTTCAACAAGGCCGAGTGATGTTGCGTCGTCTCCAACAACATCATCCTGAGCTAGCCGAAAAGGTAAAAACTAAATTACAGGAAGGCGCCGATCCAGAACAACTTAGAGAACGGGTTCACCGTCATCTAGCTCAACAAGAAGAAAAAGATAAACCCGAAATAAAGCGTGAACGCGAACGTCAGCGTCGGCGTGTAGATATGGAAGATGTAGAATTCCATGAGAGACGAGAACGCGAAGAAGAGCGCGAACATAGAGCAGAAGAACGCGATGTTCGCCGTGGTCGTGGCTTCGGCGGTGAACGGGCTGAACGAGGAGAGCGTGAAGTCCGAGGACGCGGTCCCTTTGGTTATGGCCAGCAAGTATATGGCCAAGGTCCTGCCGGCCGTGGTGGCCCTATGATGGGCGGCTTTGGCCCCATGGGAGACGAACGAGGCGAGCGCCCCGCAAACCAAGAACGTATGCTCAATCGTATCAGCACCCATATTGAACAATTGAAAGATCAATTGGAAATGTTAGTCGAGCGACGAGACGATCTTCTTGAAAAAATTGAAAAAGAAGAATTCAAAGAAAAAGAATAAGTATTATCACGTATAGCCTTAAAAGGGTGAGCGAAAACCGCTCACCCTTTTTTTATGAGGATGCCGTTTAAAACCTTTCTTTTTTCGATAGAAACTTAAAATAATCTATGTTAAGATCAACCTATTAGTGAGGTTCGCATTTACTTCATTGGGGAGGAAGGAACTATGACAATTATCGTATGGAGAAAAACTATTTCTATTTTCTTACTCATTTCAAGCCTCTTTCTGTATGGCCATATGAGTTTTTCGTGGGGCGAAAGTCCCCAAGAATTTGCTAAAAAAGTTTATGATGAAACCAACATTCAAGGTGGCCTTGTAGTTCATTTAGGGTGTGATGATGGAAAACGCACTGCCGCCTTACGGGTAAATGATCGCTATGTTGTACAAGGATTAGATACAAACAAACAGAAAATTTCTTCTGCTCGTGATTTTTTTCATTCAAAAAACCTTAACGGATTTGTTACTGCCGAAAAGATTGACGGCTCCCGCCTGCCTTACGTAGATAACACTGTCAATCTCGTCGTTGGGGAAAAGATAGCCAATCTATCCATGGACGAGATTATGCGGGTGTTGGCGCCGAACGGGATTGCCTACCTTCGAGAAGAGGATGAGTGGATTAAAAATGTAAAACCCCGTCCCGAAACCATCGACGAATGGACACATTTTCTCCATGACGCCACGAATAACGCCGTCTCACAAGACAAGCAAATCCATTCTCCCAATCACATTCAATGGATCGGTGAACCCAAACTTGCGCGCAGCCATGACCATTTGGCAAGTATGAGCGCGGCGGTATCGGCGGGAGGACGCGTTTTTTATATCGCAGACGAAGGTCCGATGGAAGCGCTTATCTTTCCCGCTGAATGGTATTTGATCGCACGAGATGCATTTAACGGGGTGCAATTGTGGAAACGTCCCATAGGCCCTTGGGAAGGACACTTGCGCGGTTTCCGCAGTGGCCCTCCAGAACTCTCGCGCCGCTTAGTCGCCATCGAGGATCGGGTTTATGTTACTCTAGGCTATGGTGAACCGGTGACGGTGTTAGATGCTGCCACAGGAGAGATTCTGCATACGTATGAAGAAACCAAAGATGCACTTGAGATCGTTTACCGGGATGGAGTGCTCTTTGTTGTCACCGGAAAAATGGATATTTCCGAAGTGATGAAACGCCGGGGAGCCAGCCCTCCCCCGCGTCAAAAACGTTTGTTCGCAATCGATACCAAAACCAAAGATGTACTTTGGAAAGTCTCGAATCAAGACACCGCTGAATTAATGCCGCTCACCTTAGCCATCGGTGAAGAAAAGGCTTACTTTCAAAACCCCGATGAAATTCTTAGTCTCAATCTAGAAGACGGAAGTGTCGCTTGGAGAACATCGCGTCCCATCCGAAAACACCGGAGAGGTTGGTCAACCCCAACCCTGGTTGTCTATGATGATGTGGTGATCTCTGCCGATCGAGAGGCCCCGAAGGCACAAGAGGAAAATCATACCGTCTCGGTTCAATGGAATCCTACCAGCCAGGGAGGGAACGCTCCTCCCGGTGAAATGATTGCCTATTCGGCCGAAACCGGCAATGAACTATGGCGGGCCCCTTGCCAAGAAACATACAACGCGCCCCCTGATGTTTTAATCATCGATAATAAAGTTTGGTCGGGTGAACTGGTACAAAAAAACCAACCGGGAATCACCCGCGCCCTGGATGTTCATACTGGCGAAGTGCAAAAGCAACGCCCCGAAGATCAGGAATGCTTCTCCGTCGGTTTTGGACATCATCGCTGTTATCGCAACAAAGCAACCCTGGATTATCTCTTGCTCGGGCGTTCAGGTGTTGAATTTATCGATGTGGATAGCGGCGATGCCATCGCCAATCACTGGATTCGAGGCACTTGCCAATATGGAATCATGCCGAGCAATGGCTTAATTTATGTTCCGCCTCATTCCTGCGCTTGTTTTATTGAAGCGAAATTAAATGGCTTCATAGCCGTCTCCTCTAAACCTACTTATGTTCCCGAAGAAGAACCAAACCGCTTGGAAAAAGGCCCAGCCTACGATACGATTTCTTTACAAAAACCCGCTGAAGAATCCCAAACAGAATGGCCTACCTATCGTCGTGATCCCCAACGAAGCGGACGGACCAAGTATGCCATGCCCACCGAGAGCAAACTCTCATGGAAACAAAAGTTAGGTTCAGATTTAACCAGTCCAGTTGCTTCCAATGGTATGGTGTTTGTCGCGGATACACCTTCGCACCGATTATACGCTTTGAATAGTGATACCGGTGAACAGGAATGGTGTTATACCGCAGGGGGACGCATTGACAGTCCGCCTACCATTTACCAGGGACTAGCGTTATTCGGCTCTGCAGATGGTTATGTGTATTGCCTCCGCGTTTCAGATGGTGAACTCATTTGGCGTTTTCAGGCGGCTCCTCGAGATCAGCGGCATATGGTCTTCGGGCAATTGGAATCCGTATGGCCTGTTCCCGGCAATGTATTGGTCTTGGAAGAAGATGACCAAACGGTTGCCTACGCCGCCGCAGGACGCTCCTCTTATGTAGATGGAGGGATGTATTTTTATAAACTCGATGTATTATCAGGAAAGATGTTAGCCCGTACACGGATTGATCATCGTGATCCAGAAACAGAATTGCCACCTCCATTTGATGCTCAAGGGGTAAATATCCCGGGATCGTTGCCGGATGTACTTTCGAGTAACGGAGAGTCCGTTTTTATGCGGCATATGCGTTTTGATCGGGATGGGAAGATCTTAGAACCGAATGTGCCTCATCTGTTCAGTCCAACGGGATTTTTGGATGATTCCTGGTGGCACCGTACATATTGGATTTATGGCACCGATATGCAAAGCGGATGGGGCGGCTGGCCCAAAGCAGGAAACACAAATCCTTCAGGCCGGTTGTTGGTTCTGGATGATGAAAAAATCTATGGTTACGGCCGGTTAGGTCAATATGCCACTCATGGCAGCCATGTGGCTCTACAAAACGAATATATCCCTTGGCCTCCAGAACGCAATCAACCCCGCGCCCGAGGAGCCACCCATTACCGTTTATTCTCAACAAGCAAAAACCCCGACATGATTGAGGTTCCGAATGAGTTCCAGCCTGAGGATGATCCCGACCGCGGTAAAACACGAAACCAAATTGATTGTTACTGGTCGCGCACCTTGGATGTGGTTGTCCGGGCAATGGTGCTGGCGGAGGATACCCTATTTGTCGCTGGACCGCCTGAATTGTTGACTCCCGCCATCGGCGCTATGACCGAGGAAACCATTGAAGAAGCCATGAAAGCCTATGAAACTCGTAAAGGTGCACGATTATGCGCCCTCTCTACTCGCACTGGAGAGAAAATTCAGGAGGTGGCATTGGATTCTTCGCCGGTATTAGACGGTATGATAGCTGCCCAAGGACGCTGGTATCTCTCTACCGAATCAGGTGAAGTAATCTGTTTAGGCAGAGAATAAAACTTTGTTTCTTATTCAATAAGTTTTAAAAAGGGGAGCGTGTGCTAAGCTCCCCTTTTTCGTTAGCAAAACCTTTGTTGAATTATTCTTCTTTTTCTTCTTCCTGCGGGGGTTTGGCGATCGATTCACGCATCTGCGTATCCGCTTTGATATTGTTGAGATTGTAGTAATCCATAATCCCCAAGTTGCCTTGGCGAAATGCTTCTGCAATCGCGAGCGGTACTTGCGATTCGGCTTCGACCACTTTCGCCTGCATTTCTTGGGTACGGGCTTTCATCTCTTGTTCTTGGGCTATCGCCATGGCCTTACGTTCTTCGGCTTTCGCCTGAGCAATCTGTTTATCGGCATTGGCCTGATCAATCTGCAGTTTCGCACCGATATTATCGCCTACGTCCACATCCGCAACATCAATGGAAAGAATCTCGAATCCGGTTCCCGAATCCAACCCTTTTTCCAACACGCGTTTGGAGATCAAATCGGGATTTTCCAAAACTTGCTTGTGTGAGTTGGCTGACCCAATCGTTGTGACGATTCCCTCGCCTACACGAGCAACGATCGTTTCTTCGGTTGCACCACCCACTAAGCGGTCAAGATTGGCTTTCACCGTAACTTTGGCTTTAGCGCGCAATTGAATCCCGTCCATCGCCACCGCGGCCACAGAATCTGCACCTTTGGTGGGATCGGGGGCATCAATGACTTTCGGCCGGACCGACATCTGCACCGCTTCGAAAACATCACGCCCTGCCAAATCGATAGCCGCAGCCCGCTCAAAGCTGAGTGGGATGTTGGCTTTATCAGCCGAGATGAGCGCCTGGGTGACCTGGTACACATTCCCTCCGGCCAAGTAGTGCGCTTCCAACTGATTCGTCGTAATTTTAACGCCTGCCTTGGTTGCATTAATCAGAGGATTGATAATCACGCTGGGGGGAACCCTACGCAGCCGCATTCCTATCAACGAAGTTAATGACACTTTAACATTTGCGGTCAATGCCGCAATCCACAGCCGGATCGGAATGAAATAAACAAACACGATCAACAGCAGTAGAGCCAGGACAATCATTAAAGCCATAAGTGGATCTCTCATTGCTACCTCCAAATTGTTTAAACATAAATTATTTGACGAATCGTCAAATGTTTCGCTCTACTCATATCTGGGTTACCACGATACGATTACTATCGATTCGAATTACACGAATTCGCGAATGGGGCTCGACAAATTCGCCTTCGGTAACCACATCATAGCGATTTCCTTCGATCACCGCGATCCCTGCGGGACGTAATTCACTATCTGTTACACCTTCTTTCCCGACCAATTCTTCTCCAGTATCAATCGCGCCATAGGGTTGATCATTTTCTATTGAATCATTGAGGATAAACCATCGTCCCACGACCGAATGAGGGAAAAGTTTGAAAGCCAAGGTAACAAAAAGAATGCTGCCTACGATACAAAACAAAAGCACCAGCAATCCTTCATGGGATCCATAGTGGTCGAAGCACATCCACACAGCAATTCCCATTAGGCAAAGGCCTAGTAATCCGATGAGCCCGCCGGGAACAAAGAGTTCTGCAAATAACAATAAAAATCCAAGCACCAAAAAAATTACAATATAAAGCAACATTTCATTTATGCTCCATCGTTTCTAGTGGATAATATTTTATGAACTCTATCAAATTTTCTCCCTTGTTCAAAGGCTTTAAACTTGCCGCACCACAATCCGCCGTCCTTCTACTTTGATCACCTCGACCTCGGCTTGTGCCGGTATAAAGGCTCCCTGGCTCACAACATCGGCACGTTTGCCATCGATAACCGCAATCCCTGCCGGTCGAAGAGTGGTTTTGGCAACTCCCCGCTTTCCTAAGAGTTCAGTGTTTTCTTCGCTGGCGGATTGATACCCTTGATCGCGTTCTTCGCTTTCTCGTAACATCATCCAGCCACCTGCCCGGGTTTGCACCATAAAAGGAAACAGGGCAGGAATGGCTAACCCGCTCCCCATTCCCAGAACGAGTGAAATCATCGTAACCGTTAGCGCCTGGTATAGCTCTTCCCAATTGAAAGTTTCAAAAAAATGAGGGCTGGTGATGGAACGGTCTAACATGGTCACTACGATCGCAGCGATAATACAAAGAATTCCACCAATGCCGGTAAAACCAAACCCCGGAATTAAAAACAGTTCCACCATTAATAAGATGATCCCAAGAACCATGAGAACTGGGCCTTCCCAACCGGCTAATCCTGCAATGGAATGCCCCCAGAAAAAGAGCAAAAAGGCGATGATCGCCACCGCCCCGGGAAATCCAAGCCCCGGCGATTGAAACTCAATAAACAAAGCCATAATGGCGATCGTAACCAGCAAACTGGAAATAGTCGTACTCGAAAGGAAGCGCGCCACTCGTTCCGAGAGATATTCTTCAAACATGACAATCTTGGCATTGGGAATACCTAACTCTTCAAGACCATCTTCCCGGTCCTCAACGATATCATTGACAAAACCATACTTCATCGCTTCGGCCGCGGTAAAGGTTAGCAATTTCCCTTTTCGGGTAATGTATTCACCGGGGTTGTCGGGATCTTCAATTTCAATGTCTTTATCCACCATGGCTTCAGCCAGGCGAGTTTTGAATCGGCTGAACCCTTTTCTCTCGCATATTTTCCGCACTTGGGCGAGTACATAGGAAAGCGCTTTGGCTTCCATATTCTCATCCGCTTCCCCACCCCCCATAAAAACCGGGGCCGCGGTACCGATGGTGGTTGCCTGTTTCATATAGACATCATCGGCCGCCAAGCAAATAATCGCTCCAGCAGAGGTCGCATCTCCGGTTACATAAATCGCGACTGGGATTTTCGATTCAAGAATCAAGTCGATAATCTCTAAAGCTGAATCAACACGACCGCCAGGAGTATCCATTTCCATCAAAAAATAAGTCGCACGTTGTTCTTCGGCCTCGCGAAAACCACGTTCTAGCGTATGAACCAAACCAATTTCCACCTCGCCTTTAAAAGGAAACACATAAACAACTGGCTTATCAGGCACAGAGGAAGTATCCTGGGTGTGAGAGTATTGAAGCCACCCGCCGAAAAGAAGAAGGAGTGAAAAAGCAAGATAAAGGTTTTTTCGCATAAGGGTCCATTTCACTTTGTTTTTTGGCTGTTACTAAGCATATTCTATTCACTTCTTTCTTTTGTGAATAGTGTTTTCTTTTTGTTTCAAAAAACTTTAAGTAACACGAATTGAATTAGTATCATATTCTTTTACTGGAATTTTGCCACCTGGGAACACTGTATCTGAGTTTCTTTAAGATCGAGCCAAATATTTGTGCTCCTTCCTTTATAAGGAAAACCAAAATAATTCACTCTTTCATCCTTTACTTTTTCAAGAACCATCAGGGAAAATAGAAAGACCTAAACTTTTATGAATGAGAAAATGCCTAATCTCGTCGCGAAGCATGGAGTTTAAAAATGACCCACAACATGATTAAAATGCCCCTCCTTTTCAGCATATCCTTCATCACTGTTCTCATTATGCATACCTCCCAAAACCGATATATTTGGGCAAATTCCAATGAGTCGGCCTCTTCCTGGAGAACAGAACACCCGAGGCTCTATTTCTCTCAAGAAAGAATCGACCCGTTTAAAGAGAAACTTTCCCATGATGAAGAAATCAAGAAAGCATGGAAAAACATCAAAGAACGTGCAGATAAATATGTTGATGAGCAGCTAGTTTCCCTGGACTACGCCGAATCAGGAAGTGGGCAGCATGGTAATTACGGTAGGCCTAGCAATCAAATGAGCCGCATGGGAGCAAACCTCGGCCTCGCTTACCAGATAACCGGAGAAGAAAAATACGCCGAAAAGCTTCGCAAAGCCATGCTTCACTTCTCGCAATTAAACCGATGGGCAGGTGATGCTGATCGTGATCCACCTTGGCATTCGGAATTAAATACAGCCCGCTTTTGCTTTGGTTACGGCGTGGGCTACGACAGTATCCATGATTATCTCTCGGAATCCGATCGAGAGATAATCGTGGACGCTATGGTTCGATTAGGAATCTTACCCACCCTAAATGACTGGGTCTTAGCCGAAAAAAGAATTCACGCGCTGGATTCGATGGGACACAATTGGTGGAGCGTCTGTGTCTCTATGGCTGGAGTAGCTTCTTTATCCATTTTGGGCGAACACCCTGACGCTGAAACGTGGGTTGAACAAGTACGTGATTCTTTTCCTGAGTGGTTTGCTTATCAAGGCAATCTTTTGCAAAACAAGAGTCCCAACTTTGATCGTCATGGAGCCTTTTATGAAAGTGTGGTTTACGCCAATTATGCCCTGTCTGAATATTTACTCTTCCATCTGGCTTACTCCAACAGTTTCTCTGAATCGTCTCGGCCCCAAATTCCATTGCTAAATAAGAGCGGAGATTTTTTCATTCATACCGCTTATCCAACTTCGGACTCACTTCTTTCCGTAAATTTCGGGGATGGAAGCCTCAACAGCCATGGAGCCAAAACGCTGCAATTATTAAAAGCCACTGGCTTTGATAAGCCTGAATATTCTTGGTATTTAACTCAAACCAATTGGGGATTGAACGATCCCATTGGCTTAGTGTATCAAGACGTCCAACCCACAGAAACACCGCCGGAATCCTTATCAACCTCCATGCTTTATCCGGATATCGGCTGGTGCACGATGCGGAATTCTTGGGAAGAGGATGCCACCATGCTGGCGATGAAATCAGGATTTACCTGGAATCATGCCCACCCCGATGCGGGCTCGTTTATTCTTTTCCAGGGCGGAAAACCATTGATTATTGATTCAGGGAATTGCTCGTATAGCCGGCGTGAATATTCAAGTTATTATCGTCATAGCAAAGCCCACAATGTTATTCTCTTCGATGGGGAAGGACAAAACCCAGAAGACGTAGCTCGAGGAGATCGGGGAGTTACCCATCCCGGAAAGATGCTTCACCTGATGGATTCGGCAGGAATCAAGTACGCACTTGCCGATGTTTCTGGCCCGACTTCATGGAAATGTTCGCGAAATTACCGGCATTTTTTATGGATCGATGATGTCATCTTGATCTTCGATGACATTAGAACTCATGAAACTCACCAGTTAGAATGGCTGCTTCATTACGAAGGAGAAGCGACCGAGGAGGGAGATACCGTTCATCTTTCCAATGGAGAACAATCGCGCGCCCAGGTTCAATTTCTTTATCCGAAAGAGAAAGAGTTTATAAAAAAAATTGGTCTCAAAGACCACGAACCCGATACGGAGACAGAATATCTTGCTGTAACTCCCGAAGAAAAAACCCGCGCCGCCAAGTTTATTACCGCTATTCTCCCTTATCATAAATCCAAGAAACCGACCACAAAAGTACAATTGCTTGAGGGAGATGAAATGCTTGGCGTCAAGATGGTCAAAGACGAAAAAACTACCGAAGTTTTCCTTAATCTACGTGCAGACGGCAGACGTATGCATCGAAATAGCAATAAGGTTATCCAAGGATGGGATACAGATGCCTATCTTTTTGGACTCACCTATCCCTCCAATCAACCAGACGAAATCGATTCAATCCAACGGGGTTTTGTCATTTGCGGGAGTTATTTACGTAATGAACAGCAAGTTTTACTCGATTCATTATCCAAAGTGTATTCCATTTTTTCCTGGGATGATCAAACCTTGGATGTAATCTTGGAAGGACAGCCGATCATCAACTGTTCGATCTATTCTCCAAATCAATCACTCCAACCTTCCTTGAATGGAGAAAATGTGAGTCCTCAATGGAATGAAATCGGAAACAAATTTCAAATCAGCAAACCTCCATTTTCGGATTCACAATGATTTTATGACCTATGAGGATAAACTTGTATTAATAAATTAATATCGAACTCTTGACTTAACACATATGGTTAAAGAAAATACCCCCATTCGACATAACGACAATAGAACTGTGCGTGGGGGGAACATAACTTGTCAGAGATAACCAGGGGATGTGAAGCGTCAATGAGAAAAAACAAGATTTTTCTCCTATCGAACGTTTCCGCTTTCCCCACATACCTAAAATTAATCGATGTATCAAAACCATAATTTAATTCAAACATTCTAAAAATCTATTTTGCATTGAATTAAGAATACGGGAGGATATAGAAAATCCCATTCCTATCCTCCTTTATTTACATCGAAACATTATTACGGAGGAAATTTTATGAGAAAGGTACGTGGAAGCGTTGAAGGCAAAGGCTATGTTGAAATGACAGGTTATGCGCATCCAATGGGAAGATTATAGATGCGTGACATTTAAGGGAATTCCATTTGGGGAGCCGGCACAATTCATGTGAAAAAAAATAGATATAAAATCCAACTTCATGTTTTGATAAGTTTAGCGAAGGTTCGCATGTTTTTTTTATAAAAATGATACTTATTCGAATTGAATAGGCTAAGACAGCAAGGAATAGAGCAACACAGATTGATGGCATGACTCCCTTTGGATAAACCCTTTTTTATTCTATTGTATTGAGCATGGTGAACATTTTCATAAAACGCTACCTTCCTATTCTTATCACGCTGCTTATATTTATTGTACTGGTTTCCTGGATGGATATTGCCCGTACCTGGCAAAGCATTCTCCATGCCGATGGACGATACTTATTGTTATCGTTACTCGCCGCGTTGCTGTTTCCTTTTTTAAGTGGGCTGCGATGGCACCTCATTGTATTTCAACTAGGAAAACATTTAGGAATTTGGGAAAGTTATAAACTCATAATGGCGGCTTGGCCGCTTGGAACGATAACTCCTGCTAAATCGGGTGATTTAATCAAAATCCTGTTTCTTCGGCATTTTTTGCCTTACTCCAAAACCACCGGTGTCATTTTGGCAGAACGGGTGATGGATGTGACTGCGTTATGCGTGTTTTCTCTCATCGGAGGGCTAATTTATGGTTTTATTCACGCTATCTGGGTCAGTGGTGGAATACTCTGCGGAGTATTGCTATTTTTGTTATTCTCAAATACTCGTTGGGTAGAGTTACTCCCCCCCAAATGGCATTCCATTGCGGATAATGTGCTTGAAGCGACCGTAAGTATGGTGCTGCATTGGCGATCTTTTTTGCTAATTTTTATGGTGACTCTGTTAAATTGGTTCATGACTTTCGTCCAGACATGGCTATGTTATTGCGCCTTTCATGTCGAGGTCCCCTTTTTGTATATGTTCGCTGCCTTGCCGATTGCAATTTTTATTGGCTTAGCCCCCATAACCATCGCAGGTATGGGAACCAGGGATGGAGCTATCATTTGGCTTTTTGGAAAATACGCCACTTTAGAAACCAATGTGCTGGTTGGATTATTGTATTCTTTCTTTGGATATTGGATCTTAGCGTTTTTGGGGATTCCATTTATGCGTGCGGCATTCCAGGGAGCGATTGGTTCAGTGAGTAAAGAGGAATTAGAAGAATCAATAGGAAGAAAGGAGAGGTATAAGTTAGAGAATTGATAATATTTGTTTTTTTTAACAGAAATAATATCATTAAACACGAGGGAATCTAACTTTTTCTGAATCAGGCAGTTAGTTAAATTTTTACTTATCAAAAAAAGATGATCAAACGAGTATGAATTGTAATTGAAGACTTGCATAATCGAAGACCCAAGGTAATATAGTGCAAAAAAACCGGGCTTGCCTATCCAATGTATATGCCGTTGCCAAAACAAATATAGATTCAATTTGAAAGCCGATTTGTTTCAAATTGTTGGGTATCCAAAAATTGGAAAATCAGAACGTTCGTAGGACGTAGCCGTGGCTACAGAAGTCGAGCCGCATATCCTTAGATGGAGGTAAATATGGAACATTATGGTCAGAATCGTAGTTCCCATGGATTAGAAAATCATGGAATCAAAGAAGCAAAAAATATCTATTGGAATCTAACTCCCGCAGAAATCGTTGAGCATGAAATTATCGCAGGACATGGAAACATGATGTACAATGGGGCGTTTTTGCCTAACAATGCTTTTACCACAGGCCGTTCTCCTAATGACAAATACACAGTGGAAGAAGCGAGCACCAAAGATGAAATCTGGTGGGGAAAGGTGAATGTCCCAGTCAAAGAAGAAGTTTTTGATGGATTACATCAAGAATTGGTTGAGTACCTGAAAGACAAAGATCTCTATGTATTGGATACATGTGTCGGAGCCGATCCCGACCACCGAATGTTTTTACGGGTGGTGAACGAATTTGCCTGGGCTAACATGTTTTCCAATCTCGTCTTTGTGAATCCCACCCCCGAAGAACAAGCGAACGCAAAGCCGGAGTTTACCGTCATTGCCGCTCCGGGATTCAAGGCCGATCCACAAAAATACGGCTTGAACAGCAGCACTTTTGTCATCGTGAATTTAGCCAAACGGATGACCATCATTGGTGGAACTTCTTACGCGGGCGAGATCAAAAAATCCATGTTTTCGGTTATGAATTATTTCATGCCGAAAAAGGGAGTGCTTTCCATGCATTGTTCATGCAATGTAGGAGAAAAAGGCGATTCGGCTATTTTCTTCGGCTTGTCAGGAACCGGGAAAACCACCCTATCCGCCGATCCCAACCGTGGATTAGTGGGTGATGATGAGCATGGTTGGACAGAAAAAGGCATTTTCAACTTCGAAGGCGGTTGTTATGCGAAATGTATTAATTTAAGGGAAGAATCCGAACCTGATATTTACCGGGCCATTCGTTTTGGCGCTGTAGTCGAAAATGTGGTCATGGATATGAAGACCCGCCTACCGGATTACGATGATGGTTCGATTACTGAAAACACACGAGCCGCTTATCCTCTGGAGCACATCTCGAATGCGGTGATTCCTAGCCGTTCAGAGCATCCCAAGAATATCATTTTTCTGACCTGTGATGCCTTTGGAGTATTACCGCCAATCGCGCGTTTGAATCCCTCCCAAGCCATGTATCACTTTATCTCAGGATATACTGCCAAAGTAGCAGGAACAGAACGAGGGATTACCGAACCGCAGGCAACATTCAGCGCATGTTTTGGAGCCCCCTTCCTTCCGCTGCATCCAACTGTTTATGCAAAAATGTTAGCGGATAAGATGCGCGAGCACGGTTCTACCCTGTGGCTGGTGAATACAGGATGGAGCGGAGGCCCCTACGGAATCGGAGAACGAATGAGCATCAAATACACTCGTACCATTCTCAATGCGGCGTTATCGGGTGAATTGGACAATGCAAGTTTCTCCTCGTTCCCCATCTTTGAATTTGAAATTCCCGATCGCTGTCCCGGGGTTCCTTCAGAAATCTTGAATCCGCGCAATACCTGGGATGACAAAGAAGCTTACGACAAAAAAGCGAAAGAACTGGCGAAGATGTTCAATGATAATTTCGAAAAGTATAAAGAAAATGCTAGTCAGGAAATCATTGAAGCGGCGCCAAAAGTGTAAGAGTTCAATGTGATATCAAAGCGTAAAGGCGGTCCAAGTGGGACCGCCTTTCGTCTTTATTGGGAGGACTCTTATTCTCCGAAAGGACAAATACGATCTAAATCCTGTAAAACGGCTGGTCCAGCAATCGTATTTCCATAATAGATGACAGGCTTATTTTGTTCATGAAAAGATTTTGCAATCTCATCGATCGTACCATTGACCACCGTCGAACCGCTTACTAACCCCACAGCACACCAATCCAGCAAGTTATAAAATTCCGTATTTCCATCCCAAATAGGCACCCCAAACTTAGTAGTGCCGATAATATCGGGATTAAGATCAACCACCCGAATATTATCCGCTCCCATGGTTTTCACCATATTTTCGAGTATATCTGGTTGATACCCGATTTGACCATAACGAGTAGCACCAAAGCGTTCCTTGAGCTGGCGCGCGACTTCAGGACCGCACTCTTTGGGAACGCAATCATGACAGTGAATGGTTCCTTCAGCGAAATATAATGAACGAAGGACAGCGTTTAAAGCGGCCACAAAAAGCGCTCGATTTCTTTCTTTGGATAAATCAAGTTGTATCACTTCTTCAAGTGGACCTTGAAAGGAATCAGGATGTTGTGTAAAAGCCTGTCCCCGGTATGAATCAAAATTCGCCTCGACGATATGTTCCACTCCCTTTTTCAAGGCATAATCGCGGTCTGCGTCTCTCCCAATGGCTTCATCCGGATGAAGTGGACGAATGCTCACCGGTATATTTGTATTTACATTTTCTTTTCTACAGATACCGACAAATTTCTCTCTGATTTTCTCCAAGATGTTCATAATTGCCTCGCTTTTGAATCCTACAAGATTCAATAAGTTTTTTTAATTTGTTCGAGTAAGCTTTTTATTTGGAATTAAGATAAATAAGTTCACCCCCCACCTCTGAAACCGAACCTATTCTCTTCGTAACAAAATATTAAGGGGTTACGTCTTTTTCAACAAGTTGTATGACATTTTCAAAATAAGGATAGCACATCACAAAATATTCGAAATACGTCCGATATTTTTGTAAACGAATTTTCCACTGATCGGGACGTTCTTTTTGGATAAACTGATAAACCGCAGAAAACAAGGCTTGTTCCATAGCGATTTTGATCTCGGGAGACTCATAGAGAAAAGAAAATGCTTCCTCCATGTGTTTCCACTCGCTAGTGTCATGGGGTGGGGTGTTATGCGATTCTAAAGAGGGAATCATTTCTAGGGCTTTTTGGGCTTTCTGGGCTCCGTGTCGAATACTATGTAGCGCTTGTTGACACAATTGTTGGGCATATTCAATATTCTTTCGAGGAGGCGGAAGGCAGGAGAGGTAAGTTTTGGTTTGAGATGGAGTTAATTTTTGTATCGCTTCCTTCAAGGTCATGATTTCGCTTCCCGGTATCCAAGCGCCTCCTTCTGTAGCATCAACCACTTTGGTTTGAGACTGGCGAATGGCTTCAGCAAACTGCTGGATATAAAGACTCATAATATGGGAGGTGGGCACCGGCTGATTATGAATTCCTTTTACCCATACGATTTTTTCTTGCAGCGCTTGAGCATTTCTTCTTGGCTCCAGCTGAGCTGTGGTGGTTCCTTCGGGAATGCTTGCATGATTACGATACAAGGCTGAATCCCGGGAATGAGTAGTACCCCCCTGAGGATTAAAGGCCAAATCAAAGCCAAGAAAGAGAATCAATCGTGCTCTGGTTTGACAGGCGAGATAAAAAGCCGTATGCCCAACCGAGCCCCCTTTGGGAAGATAACCATAAGGTCCAAGATTTTCTTCAATCCAGCGGGTGAATAAAGTTTTCTCTAAGTTGATAAAGATTTTTTGATTTGGCCATTGGCTGGGAATTTTATAATAAACCTCGGGATCGAAGGCTAAAAAGGTGGAAGGATGGGGAGGAACATTCTCGAAGTGCTTCAAATTTAAGGACGTAGGGTCAGTGGTCACTAAAATATCCGGGATAATACCATGCTTATGCAGGGTGCGAAACGCAGTATCAACCACGATTATAAAAAAACGGTCTTGGACAGTTCTTAATTGAGCGATGTTTTTATCCAAGGAGGGGCCTGCCGCGATCACAATGACAGGTTGATTGGCATTTAGATTTTGAAGTTCTCTTGTTCCGTGGGAGTCTAATATAGCAGGAAGATTTTTCCAAAGATTTTCCTGAAGTTGCTTTCCACTACGAATCATCAAGTCAAATTCGGCGGTAGTAAGATCGATACGGTTGCGTAGGATACGAAACGCATGTTGGTAAAAAGTCTGATGAAGTTGCTGGGATGGTTTGTGCGGAAGAACTTGAGATTGGCAACTCATAAAAGCAGGAATGAGGCGGTGGATAAGCTCCGACCATGCGTTAAGATCTTCGCCCACATGAAAATACACTCGGGAATGAGAAAGAATGTCTTCCAGACGGGTGTTTTCCAAAGCGAGTCGAAAGATACAGGGATCGGCCTCGAGTACAATCAGGTCAAAAAACTCATGACGGTGATAGTCCCACAAGTAGCGGAGAGTGTACCCCAAGCCCATTCCGGCGATAATGGGGACATAAATGATTGAATGATCTAAAGATTGGATGTCGCGTTGTGTTTCTCGCCAGGGATCATAACGGCTATGCCACAGTAAAGACGGATGGTTGGGTTTGGAGAGCTGCAAGGAAGGATAGCGGGATGGAGTTGTTCTAATTTGGTATACCTGAGGATCAATCGCTGTAGATTGTATCCTTTCAGCGAGTTGTGGATGAGTTTGTTGCAAAGCGCGCAGATTGTTCGCAAATAAATTCATGATCGATCCACTGGGCGTTGCCCCCACACCAAAGCCGCTCCACCGAGAAGACGCGGGCGGTATTTGTATCCTGTTTGGTGATACCCGCATTGTCTCATTCTGGTTGTCAACTCACTAGGCGATAAAAAGGTCTCGGAAGAAGAATTAAGATAAGAATACATATCACGATCCCCTGCGAACCAATGGCCTAGAAGCGGAATTGCGTATCGCATGTAGAAACGATAGAAAGGATTAAAAATTCTCCACTCTGAAGCGGCTGTATCCAAACTGACAAACCAAGCACCGGGTTTCAGCACCCGAAAAACTTCACTAAGAGTCATTTCTATCGAGTCAACATTCCTGAGGCCAAAGCCAACCATGGCTGCATCGAAAACATGGGAGGAAAAGGGAAGTATTTGTGCATCACCTTGAACCCAGTGGAGATTTGGGTTTCTATTTTGTTTTTTACGGCCGACGTCAAGCATGATAGGAGCAAAGTCTAAGGCAACGAAAAAACCCTCTTGGTTTAGTTGTCTCATAGCCTGATAGGCCAAATCACCGGTTCCACTACACAAATCCAGGATTCGCACTCCGGGTTGGATATGAAGTTTCTGGATTACTTCGGTTTTCCATCGTCGGTGCATCCCCAGAGTCATTAGATCGTTCATGCAATCATAACGTAAAGCGATTTGATCGAAACCTTGGCGCACATAAGTGGCTTTTGATTGACATTCTTCCTTGCTCGATCGATCGATTTTCTTATTCATTTATCGGGAAACTAGATTTTTATTATTTGTTTTGCAAAACCGTTAGTTTTGCTTTGAAACTTAGAAAAAAGTGATTTATCATAGTAGAATTAAGAATACTATAATCTTGATTTAATTTTATGCTAATGGATGAAAAAAGAATTTTTTATTCTGGATTTTAAGTGACATTTATTCACTTGAAATAATAAAATTATTAAAATGTTTCGTACAATCTTTGCTTGGAGTGAGGATAATGAAAAAACGTGAAGCTTTTACGCTCATCGAGTTACTTATTGTGGTGGCCATCATTGGCATTCTCGCTGCCATCGCGGTTCCGAATTTCTTGAATGCCCAGTTACGGGCTAAAATTGCCAAAGTGGAATCGGAAATGAGAAATATTTCATCGGCCTTAGAAATGTACCAAATGGATAATGGAATGTATCCCCCTTGGCTCACATTTTCAGGGGAAAGCATTTGGCCGGTGTCGAGACGTCTACACCCCCTTACCACCCCCATCTCGTACATGTCGGAGGTGGGACAGGATCCGTTTTTGAAAAAAATTGGTGGTGAAACAATCGTTGAGCAAGAACACTGGGCTTATGATTCCTATGATTATGTCGATGCCGATACCATGAAGCGATTGAATAATCTGCCACTAGGCGATTCCTTTTATTGCTCGGTATGGCGTCTAGCCAGCGCTGGACCGGATGGATTGCAAACTCATGGCCGGGTCGCCTTTTATGATTCTTCCAATGGCTTGAATAGCGTTGGCGATCTCGTTCGCTTAGGCGCTACAGCGGATGTGGCTTGTGATGAATCTCTGCTGTCCAACGCAGGGAGATAACAAGAACGTTATTGAAAATAATACGACAATACTATTATTTGTAAAAACAGCCTTGTGCGATCGTGCATAAGGCTGTTTTTTGCTTCTTGGCAAAAAAAAACAGCAAAAGAGGTTCGGAGAAAGTCGATGATTATCGGAGTGCCAAAAGAAATTAAAGATCATGAATATCGGGTCTCGATCACCCCGGCGGGAGTCCATCAATTGGTAGATGCGGGACATACAGTCTTGGTGCAAAAAGGAGCGGGTAAAGGCAGTGCTTTGAGTGATAAAGACTATCAGGATGCGGGTGCGGAAATGACAACGACAGCAGAGAAGGTTTTCTCCAAAGCGGATATGCTCGTTAAGGTAAAAGAGCCACAGCCTTCCGAGTATGAGTTTCTCAAGCCAGGCTTGATTCTCTTTACCTATCTACATCTCGCAGCCGAACCAAAACTCACTCGTGAACTTATGAAACGTGGCGTAACCGCAATCGGCTATGAAACCGTGCAGCAGCCTGATGGGAAACTGCCTTTACTCACCCCCATGAGCGAGGTCGCCGGACGTATGGCGGTTTATGAAGCTGCGAAATATCTCGAAAGCGCACGTGGGGGCAAGGGGGTATTGCTCAGCGGGGTACCGGGAGTGCGGCCAGGAAACGTAACCATTGTGGGAGGAGGAACTGCAGGCCTCAACGCGGCTAAAGTCGCACTGGGGATTGGAGCGCAGGTGACGATAATGGATATATCTTTGCCGCGACTTCGCTATTTGGATGATATTCTCCCCCATGTAACGACGCTGATTTTCACTCCGCTAGCCCTAGGGGATCTTCTCCCGCTGACAGATGTGTTGATCGGCACCGTTTTAATCCGAGGCGCACGAGCTCCGAAGGTGGTGACTCGGACTATGCTTCGACGCATGGAAGCGGGATCGATCATCGTAGATATCTCTATCGATCAAGGGGGATGTGTAGAAACCAGCCGACCCACAACTCACTCTGATCCCACCTTCCTGGTGGATGGCATCGTGCATTATTGTGTGGCGAATATGCCCGGTGCGGTAGCGCATACCTCCACCTTCGCATTAACCAATGCCACTTTTCCTTATGTGGCGAAACTGGCAAATCAGGGATTCTGGCAAGCGGTGAAAGAAGATTCAGCCTTAGCTGCAGGAGTCAATGTGTGCAAAGGAAAACTCACGGATCAGGCCGTGGCCGAAGCCCTGGAGTTGGAATTCACCTCCTTTGATTCGATGTGTTAATTTATGTCTTGTGATCAGCGGTTTTCTTCTTCATCGATCCCCGCAGCAATGATTTCAAACTCGGTTTCTTTTCCTTTTATGAGAGAGATATTTTTGAGCGTGCAGCCATACCTTGGGCTGTTGTTGTAGCTGTAATAGATGGTCATATTCGTGGTTTCGCGATTTTCATCAAATAAATACGCATTTCCTCGGATCGAGTGTAATTGCCTGCCATACTTATCACGGATAGAAAAACTAGCGCTGCCGCTGTTGCCTTCCACTAAGGTTTTTCGAATGGGTGTTTTCCCGTCTTTGTTTTTGTCGATAACTCGATCCCTTAATCTCGATCAAATGGGCATGATGTGTAAGGCGATCCAATGGCGTGGAATCATGTTAATACTTCAGCATTAAGTTGAGATCTACTAATAAGAAGGCCAAAGGCTTTCACTGTTCTATTCCTGCTAATTCACCTCCATAACGAATAATATCTCCCTCACTGTAAAGGCCATTGGATATGTGGTAAATAATACCTGTAATTGGTTGGTTAAATCTTCGTTGTAATCGTATATGCATTGCACCCGAAAAAGAATGATCGGGGCCAGCAGAATTCACCGAAAAACTATCCGGCATTTTCGCAAAAGGGACCCCGTTGGCACCAGCCCACCACTCTCCCCATTCTCCCCGATAATTACCCCATATATATGTTGAAAATTCTGAACCGATATTTAATATTTCCTGGTCACCCATTTGTTTGGTATTGAAGGGATCTTCCAACCCTAAACTACTTAGATAGGCCACCGGTGTAGTCAATTCATAGATACTCCCTACATAACGATTGTTTGATTTTGGATAGGGATATGCGTTATAGTCAATTTTGTAGTTTTCGGTTGCCATGGCAATGGCTCTTTGGTCACTCTGGACTCGAGCGAGTTTGGCACGTGTTTGAGCATTGATGAAATTAGGAACCGCAATAGCGGCTAGGATACCAATGATGGCTACCACAATAAGCAATTCGATGAGAGTAAACCCTTTTTGACTTTTCATGACTCACCTCGTTAGTAGATCGCCCAATCCATTACCCCAACATCCATCTCAAAGGTATCGGAGAAAACTTCCTCACCATCTACGGTGATGGAAAAATTATCGTATGAACTAACAAGGTCGGCTCGGCATCCATTTAACCCGGCATATCCTGTAGCCCGGTCATTGACTCCACCGCTGAATTCCCAAGGTTCGAGTTCAACAAAATCGTTTGGGTCATCTTGTTTTTCTATTCGCCCGGTAGCCACTTGCTCGTCCACGGTCAAAGTAAAGGTGTACCACTCACCCACTTCCCATGTATAATCCGTTTGAGGCCCTCCTGCTACCCAATCGTTTAAAAAATTCACTTGACCGGTATTATTATGAAAGAGCAAGTTAATCCCGCGTTGGTCATCTTCTGGATTGATACGAGCAGAGATACCGGCTTTTCTATGATTGAGATTGCTCACTTCTTCCCATTCATCCATTCGAACATCGGCTTGAACTGTATAATCGGGACCAAAGTCGATTCCAACCCAAATATGTTTAGGATCAGATAAGTCACCGTTAGGATCACAAGTGAGAATTCCATTTCTTACAAACCATAATCCACGTCCTCCGTTCACCCAATCCGACCCTAAACCAGAGTCTCCCGTAAGTTCAAAATCACCTCCGATGTTAAAAGACATATCGCTCTTCGTGATCATGCCATCGAATTCAATGGTCATGCGTTCTTCTTCTGTAGGAATAACAGCATCATAAGTCAGTGATATTTCATCAGACAAGCCGGTGAGATCCCAAGTGATTTGACCATTAGCAAAGATTGCCTCTCCCGCAGAAGTTTGAATCTTTTCAGCCGTCCATCCCTCAGGCAGAATCTCGGTGAGGAATACTTCTTCCTCATCACTCTCAAATGCTCTTACTGTGATTTGTACATTCTCTAATTTAGTTCCCGGCAAGAAGGTTTCATCATGAATGCTTCTTTCTGAGATAAACCCCTGGTAATTAAAATCATCTTCAAAAACGATTTCGTCATCTACTAGAACCTGAAAATTATCATAGGAAGTGATTAAGTTTGCTCGGCTGCAGGCTAATCCTGGAAAACCTTCTTCCCGATTATTAATATTGAATTCCCAGTCTTGTAGTTCAAGGAAATCGGAAGGATCATTTTTACGTTGAATACGTCCCTTCGCAATTTGACCTTCAACTGTCAAGGTGAATTCGTACCAAACCCCGACTTCCCAGGGATACTCTTCGTTTGGTCCAAATGCTACCCAATCATTTAAGAAATTCACTCGATTAGTGTTATTTTGAAACACTAAATTAATCGCTCGCTGATCATCATCCGGATTAATTCTTGCTGCGATGCCTCCTTTTTTATGATTATCGTTATCAGCATTGGAAGGTTCCCAGGTGTCCATTCGAACATCTGCTTTTACTGTATAATCAGGACCTATATCAATATCAACCCAAATATGCTTGGGGTCGTGGGTATCTGTCGAACTTGTCGTAGTAGTATCTTCTGGAAAAGATTTCAAAATACCATTACGCAACAACCATAATCCCCTTCCTTCTGAAGTCCATTCAGACCGTAGTTGGGGTTGGTTTACCTGAACATTTTGATCACCAAAGATTGGTAATGGTGCATCTTCTTGTGTGATTTCTCCCCTAAAAATAGCATCGAGGGTACTGTCGTCTTCGGGAATCGAGACATCATAGGTAAGAGTATATTCACCTTCCCCGACCGCAAGATTCCAGATGATAGTTCCATCTTCGATCGAGGTCTCGCCTTCGTTGGCTTCAATATTGGTCGGGATCCACCCATTGGGAAGGGTTTCTGTAATGACTGAATCCACTGTTTCTCCTTCTCGAACATTGACGTGTAGCTTAACATCTTCTAATGTTTCTCCCGGTAAAAATGAGCCTGTAGGAATTTCTCGAAAGGCTTCAAAAGGGAACAAGGTTACTTCGACCGATTCAAAATAAGCTGTGGCTATGTCGTCGTGGAAGTAAGAAGAGACCACCAAACCAATATAGACTGGATCCTCCAATCCTAAATTCATCGTGCTGTGAAGTAATCGTTCACCGGTAAAAAAATCTATATAATAGAATTGAATTTCATCCCCAAGTCTCACAATTTCAATATCTCCATCATGATCTTCTAAAGTAAGCACTCCATTGGACTCAGAGTTAACGCTCTCCCCTGTGTTTGCCCGCCAGTAATCGGTAATGGCAAAATCAATCCAGGTTAAGAGTGTAGAATAAAACATAGCATTTGCGTCCAGCGAACTGCGAACCATAATTCCCGCTTTAGCATTGGGCTCAGGGCTATCGAAGAGATCCCCTAGTACTTTGGCTTTTAAGACAAAATTACTTGTCACTTCAGTATAAAGAAAGTGAAAACTATCTTCGGTTTCTCCAATACCGTCTCCTGCTCCGGATACAACATATTGCTGATCGGTAGAGTTATACTCTACATCCCCAGAGAGATTAACATCCCCTATATCAGCATGATCGCTAAATACCCCTAATTCTTGTGCCATGATTCCTATGGACACAAAGCAAATCAACGAAAAAGCAATCAAAGTTCTTCCCATGGTTCCCATCATGCCCTCCTAATCGTGTTATTGTTTCAAGATAATATGGTGTTGCTCTCTTATTGTTTTTATAATCAATCGCATTACTCAGTCCATATATATCACATTGAATTCTCGTAAGCAAGTAATTTTTTTTTGAAAGAGAGGGTATAAGAAATGTGGTTGGATAAGGGGAGAGTAAATGAGTAGAGTTTTTTTATGGTTTTGGGTGTAATTCGCTTTCCGCGCTTTATTTGCGATGCTTTTGGATTATTTTTGAATCAATAACAAGTGTATTCTATGAAACTTGGACATTCTCCTCGACTCCCTTTCCTTGCTTGAATTTCAATCTCGAGCGTTGGATCGCCTTCCCAATTACTCCATCTGATTTTTCCATACACAAACCCCTTGAATTTTTGGACTCGATTTAGGATAGTTTGAATGAGCATCCTTTTTCCTTTCGATGATGGTTGTTTGCTAAACTTCCCATCATCAGTTTAGGGAATTGGATGTTCTTTTTTAAGTTCACGATCCTTTTTCTTTAACCAGAGTCTTTTTGTTTATTACCCACTGATTTTTTTATAGAACCATTTTTTTATAATTTTATGGATAGAAAAAGTAGATCAGTATATGCATGCAAGCACAGGCATATACGCTGGCGATGAGATCGTCAATCATGATCCCAATCCCGCCGTGGAGGTCTTGTAAATGGTTCGCGGGAGGAGGTTTGATGATGTCGAAAAACCGAGCGAGCAAAAATGCTGGAAGCGTATATTGTATGCCCGCGGGGACAAACATAACCGCTAGACAATACCCGGCCACTTCATCGATGGTTATCCGCGAATCATCTTTTTCTTTTGTATAACGTTCGACGACCTCCGCGCTCCATGTTCCAATGACGATAATGAGCAATAGAATGAAGATCCCTTGCCAGCGATTCTCCCAGAGGAATGCGTTAGGAAAAAAGTAGGTATGGATTCCCCACGCAACCAAGGCTCCCCAAGTTCCCGAGGCCGGTAAGTGTCCACTGCCCAAGGTCGTCGCGAGGCCATAGGCGATTTTTTGGATCCATGAGGCTTGAAGAAGATTTGATGGAGGGGCGTGCCAGCCTGGGAAACGAATACTCATCTTTTATATTTCCGATCCAGTGTTGATATGTGCATACAGATTATCTTCATCGGCCTCATAAACTCGAGCCTTTATAAATTCACCTACATTGGCTTGGCCGCCTCGGATATGGACTTGGCCATCGATATCGGGAGCCTGTCCCGCATATCTTCCCCAATAGCCCCCTTCTTCATCGTATGCTTTTCCATCCACAAGGATTTGGAGCACTTCACCTGTCATCTGCGTATTGTTTTCATAAGCGCGTTGGGATGCCCATGAAAGTAAGGTTTGATAACGTTTTTCTTTGATTCGATCGGAGACTTGGCCGGGGAGAGTATCCGAGAGTGTATTCTCTTCACGTGAAAATTTAAAAACGCCGACACGATCGAAATTGATTTCATCCAGAAAAGCGATCATATTCTCAAAATGGTGATGCTTTTCGCCGGGAAAACCCACCATCACCGTGGTACGCAATGTAACATCAGAGCGTGCGCTGCGAATGAGTTCAACTGCTTTGCGAATGTGTTTATCGGTGGAGCCACGCCGCATTAATTGGAGAATTTCAGGGTCGCCATGTTGGATGGGAATATCAAGATAGGGGACTAGTTTTTCACTGGTAGCGTAGACATCGGCCAAGCGTTTATCTACTAGATGGGGATAAACATACATCAAACGTATCCATTCAAGGCTCTCGATGCGTTCTAGACTTCGCAGTAAGTCGGCGATGGCGCTATGTCCGTATAAATCACGACCATAGGAGGTTGAATCCTGGGCTACGATCACCAGTTCTTTGACCCCACCTGCTGCGAGAGATTTGGCTTCTTCGTATATTGCTTCCATGGAGCGGGATCGATGTTTTCCCCGCATCAGGGGAATCGCGCAAAAAGCGCAAGTATGGGAGCAGCCGTCAGAGATTCGCAGATAGGCCATGTGCGGGGAGGTGGTTAATAACCGCGGGGCGAAGTTTTGCGGAGGAATCGGGTTGATTTGTTTTTGATTGAGGACATCCCATGCGATTTGCAGAAAGGTTTCTTTGTCTTCAACTCCGATGAAGGCGTCGACTTCGGGAAATTCCTCCCTCAGTTCTTTACGGTAGCGTTGCACCATACAGCCGACGACGATTAACCGTTGGATTGGATTTTCTTCGCGGATTTGAATGAGATCGAGAAGAGTATCGATTCCTTCTTCTTTGGCAGGTTGAATAAAACCACAGGTGTTAAGTACCAGCAGGTCTGCCTCTTCGGGTTCATGCACCAAAACCATGCCCGAAAGGGACAATTTCGCCATCATCTCTTCGCTTTCGACCAGATTTTTTGGGCAACCGAGCGAAGTTAAATGGTATTTTAAGACTCGATTTGACGAAGTCTTGCCTCTTGGATGGGCGAAATCATGTTTGTAGGAGTCCATTGGATAAACCACCTTTAGCCGCAAAATGAAACGCGTTGCGAATTATACACTTTGAAATCAATACGTCTAGACATTCTTCTCTATGAAAAGAATGAACTCATTCTTTCGCTTGCTATTCCATTTTTGCGGAAGAACTCTATGATTAAGGCAATGATCACTGAAGAAATTATTTTATTACGGAAACATGATCTTGTGAACATCGCTTAGCCATAGGCTAAAGAACATGTATAATAATAAGTTACACAAGATGAGTTGAAATCCGATTCCCATTATCAAATCATTAAACTATATGAATGTTATCGATGTTAAAGTAAGAGAAATTCGTACGATTGCTCGTTTTCAGGACGAAGATTTCGAGTTGTATCCCCGTGATTATTGTTTGATTGATTGGGATGGGGATAAAGATATTGCCAAAGTCAAATCGGAGATTTATCCCTGGGAGAGTAAGGTGCCTCCCGAGAATGAAGTGTTTGTTTTACGGAAAGCCTTTGAGGAAGATTGGGACATTGTCCGGGAGAATCGCGAGATTGAGTGTGAAGCATACAATGTCGCATTAGAACGGATTCGTGCCCGTGAATTGCCTATGGCTTTGGCTGCGGTCGAGCGAGCCTTTGACGGGAAGAAAATGAAGTTTTTCTTCACCGCCGATCATCGCATTGATTTTCGCGAATTGGTTAAAGATTTGGCTGCGATTTATAAAACCCGAATCGAGATGCGTCAAATTGGGGTTCGTGACCGTTCTAAAAAAATTGGAGGCTTCGGAATTTGTGGACAGGAACTCTGTTGTTCTCGGTTTTTGCAAAAATTTGATCCTATAACGATTCGGATGGCGAAAGAGCAAAACCTCGCTCTCAATCCTACGAAAATATCCGGCTTATGTGGACGTTTGATGTGTTGTCTCTCTTACGAGGTCGATTCTTATGTAGAAGCACGGAAGGAGTTTCCTCCTTCTGGGGCAACCGTGAAGACACCTGAAGGGGAGGGCGTCGTGGTGGATATGAATTATGTTAAGAATACTATCCATGTTCGTTTTGGAGAAAACCGCACCTTCGATTTTCGAAAAGACGAAATCACCCTACTTTCCACGAAACTTAAGCCGCTGTGATCCTACATTCTATAGATTAAACCATTAGACATAAAAGTCATTAGCTTGGAGGATGGGTCGGTTTAGGTAAAGTAAACCGCGGGGGCCTTCGTATGCGCAATTGCGGGCGGCGGCTTTTTGCCCTGCTTGGAAAGCGATTTCCATCTCTGAGGGATTGGTATGAAGAAAGCGTTGGCGGCCATAGCGCCCAAAAGAGTGTAAAATGGCCGCGGTGAAGCAATCTCCCGAACCGGCTGCGTCAAGAAAATGAGAACATGGGGCGGGGGGAATGTGTTTCCAAGGCGATTGTTTTTTTTCTTTTGTATAACGGTACTGCAACCCTTTTCCACCGAGAGTTTTTATTTCTAAGGGAAGGTGGACTTGGTTCGTCAAATTGTCTATATCTCCCATCTTTTCATGCGAGTATTTAAATACGTCGGATAAAGCCAGGCATTGCTGAAAAAGTTTGGGATCGTCAATGCGATTGAGCTCGAGATAGATAAGCGCTCCGCGCTGGCGGCAGGATTGAATAAGTTGGAGCGTGGCTTCGCTGACTCTTTCTACCAAACAGACGTGGATCGTTTCTGGGAGTTGGTCAATAATAAAGTCCATTCTTTTGGGCGAAATCGGTTCAAAAGTTGGGAAAGGTTTGCCATCGGCATCATGCTTTAAGAATTGATGGCCCTGTTCGTTAATAATTTCTATGTAGATGGGGGTTTGAATCTCAGTTTCACGTAGGATAAAGCGGGTTTCCACAGGCCATATACTAAGATCTTGCATTAGATAGTTGCCTGCCCGATCACAGCCGATTTGACCAATAGGCAGGGTCTGCCATCCATACAGGGAAAGAAAGATGGCCGGATTTAGGGCACTGCCACCGGCAAAGAGTTTATGGGGTTGGTTGTTGTTCGAAGCAATGGCATCGAGGCATATTAATCCGCTGCTGACAAAAGTAGGACGTGGCAATGAAAACTCTCCTTGGATATGCTTAGTGTTTAAATGGTGTACATCTAAACCGAATTCGGCTTATTCATAAAGTGGTATGGAGAACGGTTCACCCCTCGCAAGCGAGTTCATAGTCAATCAATTCATGGATGCTGGGGGTTTCTCCACACAGGGGACAATCTTTGGATTTGGGAATGGTAATTTTCCGAAAATTCATTTCTAAAACATCGACCGTTAGCAGTTTCCCTGTGAGTGGTTCACCGAGATTTAACAAGACTTTTAGGGCTTCGGTAGCTTGGATGGTGCCTAAGATACCCGCGACACTGCCGAAGATCCCTGCTTCTTGACAGCTAGGAACGAGTCCAGGGGGAGGCGGCTCAGGGAATATACAACGGTAACAGGGGCTTTGGCCCGGGAGGATCGAGATAATTTGACCTTCAAAGCGGAAGATGCCCGCATGGATGAGAGGTTTTTTGGCCATGAAGCAGGCGTCGTTGATGAGAAAACGAGCGGGGAAATTATCGGTTCCATCGAGGACGATGTCATACTCTTGAATAAGGGGGAGGATATTGGAAGAATCGACCCGGATTGGGTGGGGAACCATTTCAACGTCGGGGTTTATGGCTCTGAGTTTATGGGCGGCGGATTCGGTTTTCGGTTTTCCAATTTCGTATGTGGTATGAAGAATTTGACGCTGGAGGTTGGAGAGGCTCACCACATCATCATCGACCAGGCCCAGACGCCCCACTCCCGCGGCGGCGAGATAGTAGGCCGAGGGTGAGCCGAGCCCGCCGGCGCCCATAATAAGAACTTTGCTTTCCAGGAGTTTTGTTTGTCCCTTGCCGCCTACTTTGGGAAGAATGATGTGGCGACTGTAACGCTCAATTTGTTCCTCGGTAAATTTTTTCATAATCGGCTATTCGTATTCCTTCACGTAATGGATCGTAAAATGGACTCCACCTTCTTCGTCCGTGTGAGATGAAAGGATTTTCTGTCCATCCTCTTGTAAACTTTTGGGCACATTTCGTGCCGGTTCTCCCTGATCCACGATCACTTCGAGGATTTGCTGTGGCTGCATTTCTTCGAGCGTCAGTTTGGTTTTTACATAATTAAAGGGGCATTGAACCCCGCGGAAGTTCAAGATTTTATCTGGTTTGTTGTTCATGGTCATCGGAATGGTATTATCCCTTTGCTCATTTGGTTTCATTTAATTCTTATTATAACGAAAAGAGAAAAAAACACCGAATCCCAGTGGGGAATCTGTTTCTCAAAACGACTCGAGTTTTCGTCTGATGATCTTCTTGTTAAGGCTTCTGTCAGGTTTGCAAAGGAAGCGCACAACAGCCTATTATAGGATGGAGCGTAGGAGCGTACCGGCTGTTCGTCTCTTACTCAGCGGTATTTGGTATTGTTTTCTGGATAGGAATAGAGGTTAATTCGGTAATCTTTTGCATCATTTCTTCCGTTTTGAAGGGTTTTGGGAGGAACTTCGTTTGTTCATCGAGAGAAAATTGGCGAGTTATGGTGAATTCGCTCGTTAAAGCGCTGTAGAACAAAATGCGTGAGTTTTTATCGATGCTACGAATATAATGGGCTACTTCGAGGCCACTGATCCCGGGCACAAATACGTCGAGCATAAACAAATTGTAGGATGTGAGCTCTCGCTTTTGTAAGGTTTCCTTAAGCATCAAACCGTTGTTAAAGACTTCAACGAAGTGTCCATCCATTCGCAAGCGTTCTTTAATAAAGTCGCTAATCAGTTCTTGATCTTCCAAGAGGATGATCCTCAATGTTTTTAGGGAGGGAGGATTTTCCTGCTTCAACATTTTCACCTCGCTTCCGCCATTCTGTTGATCGCGGAGTAGAGGCAGGTGAAGATTATAATGGATTCTTCCGGGGGATGAATGGTTATACTCCATAATGCAGCCATACTGGAGCGTTAATTTATGGGCGAGATGGAGGCTAATCTGTTTAGGTAGTTCAGTGGAAATATTATTTTGGGGTAAAGAGGGGCTGCCATTTTGGTTTTCTAACGTATTTTGGACATCGATCTGTAATGGGATGTAATTCTTCTTGTGGCTCTTTTGGCCTTTGCCGGGAGAATAAACGCGGATTGTTCCCGCTTCGTGAATGTGTTCTTTGGCGTGCCAAAGGAGATAGAGAAGTATTTCCTTAAGTTTAGACTCAGGGACATCAACTTTACTGGTAAGGCTCACCGATTCATTTTTTACAGTACATTGAGAGGGAAAAAGAATTTGGCATAAATGAATAATATCTTGTAAGGTTTCTGAAAGTTGATTTTGTTGTAGATTCGAGTCAGAGAGCGAGGTGAAAAGGTCTTGTAAGGAGGAGCTTAAGTACTGAATGGTTTCGCTGTTTTGTTTAAGGCGTTGCAGATGTTTTCGGGTGTTTTCGCCGAGGTTGATTGAATTAATATTGAGAGAAAGGTATCCTTGTAAGCTTGTTAAAAACTGATTGATGTTGCATCCTGCTTCATAACTTAGAGTACCAAAAAAGGCATAACGAAGTATATCCAACGAGATATCGTCGAGTTGCGGCAACTCTTCTGACAGGGCCAGAGAACTTGTATGGGGTGAAGCGAGGTTTTTTTTCATTGTTTTTTTCCAGGTTAGAGATTCTCGCTCAGCCCACAACCTTAACTAAATCTAAATAGACACACTATCCACAGGAAATAAAACTCAATTTGATACCTTATAATCTATTAGATTTGATTATGGTTTATTAATAGCATATATTTACAGAAGAAATCAAGTAGAATGTACAAACATTTCCAGAATTTTAAAGACAAATCAAAATAAATGCAAGTTTTATGCAATATATTTTGTTTATTTGCAAACTTTGTTTGATTTTTTTTTGAGTGAGGGTGTAACGATAATTTACATCGTAATTGCAAGAGAAAAAGATAATCAAGAAAAAGTCTATGGTAATTTCCTTCGCGGCAAGCAAAAAGCAAGTCCTGCGAGAAAAGTGAAAAGCGTAATTCCTAATCCCAAAACAAAGCTATGATCCTTATATTGAAATCCAACCGGGAGCTCGTTGGAAGCGGGGACTTGCATGGCGAGGAAGGAATCTTCATAAGTTTTGGATTGGATGGATTTATTATGGATGTGAGCCGTCCAAGGGGGATAGGCGGTTTGTGAGTAGACCAAGGTTCTTGAATTGTTTGGGGGGGGGAGTATTAGTGAGGTCAAAGTCGGTGTCTTTTTCTCCAAGCTGAAAGAAGTGGATTGAGGGGAATCTTTCCAGAAAAAGCGAGGAAAAGCGTTGGGATTTTGATAAACTTTGAGTTCTGAGTTCGGTTCTTCCCAGGCGATGGTATAGGGTTGAGACAGAGATTGGCTCGTGATGATCAAGCGTACGTTCAAAATGTTCAGATATTTATTTGGGGGAATTTCAGGGAAGAAGAGCAAACCTCCTTGGGGGTCATCATGGGGTTGATCAAACATTTTGTTTACATAGCGGGTAAAGCGTTGGAGAATGAGGGGATCGTAGCCTCGGACGGTTTCGATCCCATAACGCATTAAGCGATTGGGGCGGAGTTCGGGATGGGTTTCGAGGTTGGGAGCGCCAATGGCATCGTCGAGGCAGAGAACTCGATAGCCAGAGGTGTTTTCTTGGAGAAAGGTGACCAATTCGGTTTGTGGGTAATAGGTTTCGTTCCATTCTTGGAAAGATTTCACAGGAAAGAAGCGGAAGGAAAACCATAAAAGTTCGACGAGTAAAAGAAACACAGGCAGCCATTTAAGCCAAGCTTTGGCTTGTTTTCCCGCCCATAACACGAACCATCCCAGGAGGAAAAATCCGCAAGCCAGCCCGGATGAGAAGAGCATGTAAGCGTAGCGTGTTTCGAATAGGATTTGGGGTAATTGCCGGCTGATAGCGTTGCGATCCGCGTTCCAGAGGCGGTATTCGGAGATTGTGCGGTCGACCTCAAACTCGCGCAGCCAGGTGAGTAAAGCCGGTTTGGAGAGGAGGAGAATGAAGGTGAAGATGATCCATAGGGCGGTGAGAATCACGGCGGCTTGGGTGGACCGTGCGTTTTTAATGGTTTTCCAATCCTGTTCCTTCCATAGCACCCATCCACGGGCGGCACAAACACTTATACCAAGTATAACGAGCAAAACCAAGCGTCCTGGTACTCGAAAAAAACTCCACCCGGGCAAACCATAATAAAGCAATGGATAAAGAGGGTTGTATTTTCCCAGGGCAAAGAAAAGTCCTACGAGAAGGACGAGCAGGAAAAAGATAAATTCCCAGCGTTTTTTTGACTGGGCGGGTGATGGGGATGGAGGTGAAAGAAATGCGAAACAAAGCAGCAGCCAGGGGAGAACGCCCGCATACCCGCAGATTTCGTGATAACCGGTGCGGGTTTCCCAGAACTGGGCTTCGCGAGCTTCACTGGTGGGATCACCGTAAAAGAACGGGGCAAAGTAGGTTAGTAGGTGCGAAGGAGGCATGGAATCGCTGGTGGCAAATTCGTAACGGGCTCCTCCGGCGCGCTCGGCGGTGTGTTGGGAGAATTGGTAGAGGGGAATGAGGACGAGCGCCGATAACAACAAGGAAAGGCCTAATCCACCCAGGGTGGCTATGGGAGGGCGCATCACGGTTCGGAAATTATGGCCTTTACGCCAAGTATGAATGCCCCACCACGCGGCGCGAAAGAAAACGAGGTAAAATATGTATAAAGGGATTTGAGTGTGTCCCGCGTAGAACATAGCGGCTAGACATAGAGAAAAAAGAAACACTCGACGGAGGTTACAATGATGATCAAAGAGCGGTTGAAGCCAAAGGATTAGAGGGATATAAGCATAAGCGCGTGTGTGGATGAGGTGTCCATCGGAGCTATGCGTAACAAAAAAGCCAGACCATCCGTAGATGAGGGAGCCGAGAACCGCGGCCGATTTCGATTCCCAGGTTTTGTAGAGAAAAGCGTACATGGTCAGCAGGCTTAAAATATGATGAAAAACGAGGGATAAAGAAAAAGTCCATTCAATACTGAAAATAAAGTTAAGGAGGTTGAAGGGATAAAATAAGGAGGTTTGAATGTTGGCGGCAAACGGGGTGCCGCAAAAAACATAGGGATTCCAGAAGGGAAAGCGTCCTTGCATTATTTCTTGGATTGCGAACTCACGCCAGGGAACGAATTGGTTGATCATGTCTCCCCCGCAAAGGATCCAGCCGCGGAAGAGGATTTTTTCATGAAAGAGAATTGCGGGGAGAAGAAGCAAGAGCAGTGGGATGGCATGGCGCTGAAAAAAGAATTTCATTCTGGATTTCCTATACTTAGAGAAGGGCAGTAACATTAAGTTGTTATCTTAACATGGAGAAAGGATGGAGACCAAGAGCTTAAGAAGAGAGGAATTCATGCGAGAGGAGTTTTTCCACTCTCGGAAAAATAGATGAATGGCTATAATGAATGGTTTTAGTGAAAATATGAAGAAAGGCCGAATTGAGATTCAAGCCGGATCAAAGAATTCGCTCGCTTGAATGGTTGGAGGTATTTGACTATGCAGTTATCCATAACAGGACGTCGGGTAGAAATTACAGATGCGATTCGTGATTATGTAGAAAAGCGGATGAAAAAATTAGAGAAATATGTCCCGCATGTAGGCGACGCGCATGTGGTTTTATATACTCAAAAATATCAGCAGTTTGCGGAAGTCACGTTGAAGGCTAACGGGGTGGTGATCCATGGAGAAGAGGGTACAGAAGATATGTATGCCTCGATCGATAAGGTTGTGGATAAATTAGATGCCCAACTGCGTAAGCATAAAGAGCGATTGATTAAGCATCAGCAAAAGCAAAAATCAGACGAAAAGCATCTCAATCTGAATTACTCCATCTTTAATCGCGGTGATATCGAGGAGATGCAGGAAGAACCGCAAGTAATTCATACGAAAAGTTTTACTTTAAAACCGATGTCGGTGGATGAAGCGGTTATGCAAATGGATCTGATGAATCAAGATTTTCTCATTTTTCGAAACTCAAAGGATGATACGATCAATGTATTGTATCGAATGAAAGATGGGAATTATGGAGTGATCGAAACAGGAGCCCAGTCGTAGAGGATCTATGACTCCTTTTTTTGCTTTAAAAGAGATATGATTTTAGGTAGAACGTTAGGGATATTTTAGTGTATATCGTCAGGGTGCTGTGAAAGAGGACAAGGTGTGATTTCGCTTGTTGCCTCGACGTTTACTCTATTCGATGGGAAGAAGACGATGAATCTTTTGGATTTGATTTCGCCACGTTGCATCAAAGTTCCTTTAGAGGGGAAAGGTAAAGAGGAGGTGATCGGTGAGTTGGTGGATTTACTGGTATCGGTTAAACAGTTACCTCACCGACAATCGATTTACGAGGCGCTCTTGGAACGCGAAGAGGTGGGAAGCACCGGAATCGGGCATGGCGTGGCGTTGCCGCATGCGAAGTGCGTGGAAGTGAAAGAAATCTGTGTTGCTTGTGGAATATCATCAGAAGGCGTAGATTTTGATGCGCTGGATCAAGAACCGGTCTATATTTTCTTTCTGATTCTTGCACCACGATCAGCGCCGGGACAACATTTAAAAGTAATGGCCGCTTTGACTCGACTTTTGAGTAAAGAAAATTCCAGAAAAGAGTTGCTGGAGGCACAAGACGCCGATGAGGTGTATACTGTGCTATGTAAACTCAATGATCCTCCAGCGGCCACAGGAACATCATGACACAAGAACGCGTTTTGATGCCGGATCCGCTTCCAGTGAAAAAATTGGTTGAATTTTCTGATCTTCACCTGGAAGTGCTCGGTGGAGAAGAGGGGATTACTCGTTCCATTTTTCGGGCCGAATTGAATCGCCCTGCATTAGAATTAACAGGCTTTTTTGATAAGTATCAGCCAGACCGGGTGCAGATCTTCGGTACCGGTGAGATGGCTTATATTGAAAATCATTTAAACCATCAAGAGATGTTAACCAACTTAGAACGTATATTCTCTTCACGCACACCTTGTGTGGTTGTAACGAACAATAATTGGGTGTTTCCCGAAGTGATCGAACTGGCAAATCGGTACAAGTTACCTGTGCTTCGCTCGAAGCATAATTCAACCATTTTTACAAAACGATTGTGGGATCATTTGGAGATCGAGTTGAGTCCTTATGTGGTGCGTCGTGGGGTGTTGATGGACATTTTTAACATCGGCACTCTTATTACAGGGCCAGGTTCGATTGGGAAGAGTGAGTGTGCGCTAGAGCTATTGGCGAAGGGACATGCTTTTGTCGCGGATGACCTGATTCTCATTCGAGGGACCCAATTATCGAAGTTGATGGGTACGGGGCGTTCGCCGGTACCCTATCATATGGAGATACGCGGGATTGGGATCATTGATATCAGCCGCATGTATGGCCCGCGAGTGGTGCGGGTGTCAAAACAAGTGGACCTGGTGATTCGTTTAGAAGAGTGGGATTCTTCCAAAGAATATGAGCGGTTGGGGATCGAGAACAAAACCACAACGATATTAGGAATAGAAATGCCATGTTATACGATCCCTGTAAAGCCGGGAAGAAATATTAGCAACATCGTGGAAGTCGCCGTTTTGGATTACAAACTGAAATCAACAGGGGTCCAGATGGCCAAGGAGTTTGATGAAAAACTAATCGACGCCATGAAAAAAACATGAAGAGCGCTAGAATCAATGTCCCAATCTGAGATACGTGAAGAGACTTTTACAATAACCAATGAACTTGGCTTACATGCAAGGCCGGCGATGCTGCTGGTTCAGGCGATTTCGCGTTTAGATGCGACAGTCGTGATCGAGAAAGAAGGGGTTGAAGCCGATGCCAAGAGCATCATGGGGGTGTTGACCTTAGCGGCAGAACAGGGAAGTCAAATCCATGTTCATGCGGAAGGGCCTGACGCCGTCAAAGTGATAGAAGAAATACGGAAATTGATCGATGACAAATTCGGAGAAAAATAAACTACGTGGACTAGGTGTTTCCAACGGTGTGGCGATCGGCCATGTTCGGCTTTACCACGTTTCTTCGTTGGATGTAGGTGAATCCATCGTTTTGGAGCAAAGTATTGAATCGGAAGTCGAACGGTTTCGTGGAGCGGTAGAGCAAACTCGGCATCAGTTGGAAGAATTAGGCAAACGAATTTCTGCCCGTGGTGAGGATAAGGCCATGGGGGAAATTCTATCCATGCATTTACTCCTTCTAGAAGACAAGATGATAGTTGATCGTGCGGTGGAGATGATCCGCGAAGAGCGCAATGGGGCCGAATATGCCTTGTCCCGTGTTTTGAAGGAATGTCGCCAGCGTTATGCGGGTTTGCCGGATCTGTTTCGTGAGCGTTTCAAAGATGTGGAAGATATATGCCGACGAATTATGGATAACTTACGTGGGGTCCATACTCATTCGTTGGAAGATTTAGAAGAAGAATGTGTCATCGTCGCGAAGGATTTAGCCCCTTCGGATACGGCTTCTATGCGGCGGGAAAAGGTGATGGGGTTTGTTACAGAAGGGGGAGGAAAAACCTCGCATACGGCTATCTTGGCCCGTGCTTTGGAGATTCCGGCGGTCGTGGGAGTTCCTGGGATCTCACGGGTCGTTCACGATAATGATTTGGTTGTTATCGATGGAAAGACAGGGTTCGTGATCGTTAATCCTACGGAAGAAGATTTGGTTGAATATCAAGAAAAGCAAGATGAGTATCAAGTTCGGCAATCGCGTTTGATCGAATTACGGCAGAAAGAGCCGGTGACCTTGGACGGCCATTTTATCGATCTTTCGGCGAACATTGAATTCGCCTCGGAATGTGAAACGATTACCAAATATGGCGCCCATGGGGTAGGGCTGTACCGGACGGAATATTTATTTCTCAACCGGGTGACGATTCCTTCCGAGGACGAGCAGTATCAGGATTACCAAGAGGTGGCGTATGGACTTGCCCCAGCTCCTGTGATTATTCGGACCTTGGATATTGGTGGAGATAAATTTTCGCACACGCTGGATACAACCAATGAGTTGAATCCATTTTTAGGCTGCCGTGCTATTCGTTTTTCCTTGGTGAATCCGGAGGTTTTTAAAACGCAACTGCGGGCGATCTTACGTGCCAGTGTGAAAAATAACTTGAAAATCATGTACCCTTTAATTTCTGGGGCTACAGAAATGCGGGCAGCGAGTGATTTGCTCACGCAGGTGAAAAAAGAATTAAAAAATGAGGGAAAAGAATTTGATGAAAAAATTCCTGTGGGGGCTATGATTGAAGTGCCATCCGCGGTTATGGTAGCGAAAGACTTGGCACCCCATGTGAATTTTTTCAGCATTGGCACCAACGATTTGATTCAATATACATTGGCGGTGGATCGGGGGAATGAAAAAATCTCCCATTTATATCAACCCTTGCACCCGGCGGTATTGCGTATGATTTCGATGGTGGTGGATGCCGGCCGTGCCTATGGCATTCCCGTGGGGGTGTGTGGAGAAATGGCGAGTGATCCGATCTGTGTGTTAGTCCTGCTTTCATTGGGGGTTGAGAAGCTTTCTATGGCACCGAATGCGATTCCTATGATCAAACAAGTGGTTCGCTCAGTGCAGATGGATGTGTTGCGAGAGTTTGGTGCGAATCTTCAGAAAGTGCATACTGTGGATGGGGTCAAGCAAGAACTCTCAAATGCACTCCATTATCTTTTGCCCAACAATGAAGAATTACTTGGCGAATTAACCGAATCGAATGTTTTGGTAAATGGGTGAGTCGGGTCGTTTGGATTTCAGTGGGCACCTAGGTTATTTTTCCCCGTCACGAGTCGTTGGGGGTGAAGATTCGTGGTGAAGTGATTCATCAATGGCCTCTTCTAAACTCTCCTCCTCCGGTATAACTTCGAAGGTTTTGGCGCAGAGACTGAGCACGATTAGCCCCACCACAACCGCAAATCCTAATGTGCATAAACGGATGATGATCGTAGCCGATGTAGCGATGCCTTTGGGGACTTCTAAAAGAAGAAGCAAGAGGCCGCCCATGGTGACTTCGGTTGGGCCAATCCCGCCCGGGGTGATTAGCAGTGCACCCATGATGGTTGCAAAAGCGTAAACGAATGTCGCGGGTAATAATGGGATGGGAGCGTTAAATCCCCACAGGACGAGATAGAAGGCAAGACATTCACAAAACCAAGAAACGATACTGATGAGTGTTGTCCAAAACAGGGGCTTAGGAGAGATGAGGGTGTAGGTACTCTCGTAGGCTGTGGTGAGTTTGTCGCGATGCTTGTTGATGAGGGGGAGAGAGCCTATCCATCCTAGGAAGAGTTGGGCTGCAGTTTTCCAACTTACAAGAAGTAAAACCAGCAGGATGATCCCTATTGAGATGGCAAAGATACTTAGACCTTGGGGATGAAGAGTGATCCCTAAGAGGGACATGAGCACGAGGGCGACAAAATCGGTGAAACGTTCTGCCAGTACGATGGGAGCAGAACGGCTGATGGGGGTCTGGTTGATTTGTTTGACTAAGTAGGATTTAAAGATTTCCCCAAATTTGCCGGGGGTGGCCGACATCACTAATCCCGCAAGAAAAACTTTGAAAGAATCCTTACGGGGCAGTGGGATCTGAAGTAAAGACAGATAATAATGCCATTTAGTAAAACGAACGAGGTAGTTGGCGAACGATAAAAGCAACGCAATGGGTAGCACCCACCAACGAAAGCGGTTGAAGGCTTCCACAATTTGATCCCAGCCAGTCCAGAAAAACCCAATGAGATACAAGATCGCGGCGATGATGATGGTGAAATAAAGTTTGCGCTTGAAATTCATAAGAATGGCTATTTTATCCTGAGCTGGCGATCCAAAGTACCCATAGCCCTAAGGGAATCACATAAAATGCAAAATGATGGAGTTTTCCCGTTTTGACGATCCAAACCAAAAGCCAAAGGAAGATTAACCCGGAGAACAGGGAGGTCGTGAATCCCAAAAGAGCGGGATACCAGCCAATCATCCCATCTCCTTTAATGAGTTCGATTACAGAAACGCCTAGTATGATCGGTATTGACATCAGGAATGAATATTCAACAGCGAAACCTTTTGACATGCCTAATAATAACGCAATACAGATGGTCGCCCCCGAGCGTGAAATGCCAGGTACAATGGCCATGGTTTGGGCTAACCCCATAATGATGGCGAATCGAATGAGATGGGGAGGGAAGGAAAGGCGTTGGTTTTCGCGTTTTTTATTTTCAAAGTAGGTCAAGGATAGAAGTAGTCCGGTGACAAGAAAAGCCGTACCGACAGAAAACAAATTATCGCGCATTGCTTCGAACGTATGTTTGAGGGGGTAGCCGATAGCGGCGGTAACCACGGTGCTAAGGAGAATGGCGAAAGCCAGTTGGCGATCACGTTGAGTCGTTTCATCAATGGGCGCCTTGGGGGAAAGGGAAGCAAGGACAGCGAGAAGGCGTTTGTGGAATACCACGGAGACGGCAATCAGGGTTGCCGTATGAAGTAATATGTCGAAGTAGAGATATTCAGAGGCTTGTAATTCCATCCAATGTTCTAGTAAAACGAGATGCCCAGAAGAAGAGACGGGGAGGAATTCGGTTAATCCCTGTAAAAAACCTAGAATGATGGATTCATGTGGGCTCATGGGTTTATGATGATTCCTTGTTTGGCAATGAAATTCTTGTTTAAGGACCTGCTTTATGCGGGTTAACGCCTGCGGGTCTTCGTAGATTGCTATTGCGTGAAGAGTGTTTTTCGATTTTCACTTTAACTTTGCCAAGATTTTTAGGGCATCGTCTTCGGTATCGGTGATATTGATGAGGTCGTAGAAGGGTGCTGCTTTAAAAACTTTGTGAACACCCGATTGCATACCATAGATCACCAAAAATCCACCGATCATGATTAAAACCCGGATGGGGGTAAGCAACTGGTTGAGTGCGGTGTTTTGGGCACTGACAAGGTTGGTTAAATTCAGGACGATGAATTTATAACCATCCTTACGGGTGATCTCAATTGTATCTTTAAGATTTTTGGCACCTTCTTGGTCTAAAGTTCCGGTGATATCTAAAATTCTGACGTCATCTATGTTTCGGTGTTCAATTTGTAACATCCTCGTTCACCTCAACCAATCAAAATAATTTGCTGGCGATGCATCTTCTGAAAAAAGACAACGGATCGCAACTAAGAATGTCATGTGAAATCCAATCATTTTATTATCATTCAATCATGGGAATGGTGGGGGTCAAGGAAAGAGAAAGCCTCTTCACGTGTTTTGAAGAAATTTAAGAAGCGATACCAACTGGTTTTTTCAAATTGGCGGCGGAATTTTTCATCCAATTCAGCAAAGGTGATTTTTCCGCCTGTTTGGCTAAAGATTTTAACCGGGCTTTTCAGAGAATTAAGATCGGTACACTGCACTTTGTGTAAGCGATGAGCTAGGCATAATATTCTTTGGCTGCCTTGTTGGCGCAGAGTGGAAATCGTTTGAGCCAAGGCTTGCATTTGATGATCGTCTAGAATTTCGCTAATTTCGACGATATCGATGCCTTTCTCATGGCGTTGCTGTATTTCTGTCATCGTAATTCTGCTTTGAAGGTTCTCTCCGGTGAATTCATCGTATTGGTTCGCTAAAGAGCATGAAATAAACCTGCATTGGGGCTCAATCTCTGGTAATTATCTCTCTCTTTGATTAAAATGCGAAGAGAATAGACCATAGATAATTTGTTAAAGGAACGTAAAGGAGTGTAATCAACCCATGAATTTCTTACGCACATACGGGAACCATCTCGGGATTCTCTCAATTCTGTGTCTTTCACTCATCGTGTCAGGATGTATGGGATCCTTCACCAAAAAACATACCGATGAACCATTAGTGGATGACCCTTTAACCGATGGGACCTCGATCGGAAATGTCGAGAATGGAGAGTTTACTGAAGAAGGATGGATGCCAGGGAAAGAAGGGCGTCTTACTTATGAACTTCCGGTGATGACTCAGGGGATGGTTTCTTTTGATGTACAAGGTTTGAATCGAAAGTATGGGGATGAGATTTTCTTGACAATGTATGAACCTACTGAGTTGGGAGAATATGCCGATCCCTATGTCTTGCTGAATCCCTATCGTGTGGCGTTATGGTTTAAGAAATTCGAAACATCCCCAAACTCGCCCTTTGAGTTATTATGGACGATCAAACAGTTTTCCTCCGTAGAAGAAGCGATCAATCGCTTTGTCGAAGGGGTTCCTGAAGATGGTGAAGGGTATGAGGAAACCCTGAGCTCAAAAGAAATGCCGATTTATCTTGGTGAAACCTATCGTATCCAACTTGTATGGAGATATGGGAAGGCGAAATTGTTTGTCAATGATCAATTGTTGATTCAGCATGACTACGCCCCCTTAATCTTCTCGGCCAAAGGGCTGCGTGTGGTTCTCGGGAAAAGCCCCGGTATGGGAGAATTAAATATGCCCGGCTTAACCTTTTCTAATGTGAAGATCACGTACCCGAATCTTTAAGCCTTCTTCTAATACGAGTACGATAAATCCATGCGGGGTGTTTGATACGCTTCGCATGGATTTTTTTGAATTTACCCAAAGACAAGGTACAGAGAAGAAGTGGCTTGATCGCATGGTGAAGTTGGCCATTGACTTAATCTTTGTAAAGGGGGGTCTTCATGCTAGATCGTTATTTTGGAATTAAAGAAAAGGGATCGACTATACAGCGGGAAGTACTGGGTGGATTAACGACTTTTCTCACGATGTGCTACATCATCTTTGTTCAGCCTACGATGTTATCGGCGACCGGCATGGATTCAGGAGCCGTGATGGTCGCGACCTGTATCTCGGCGGCACTTGCTACGTTTATTATGGCTTTCTGGGCGAATTATCCCATCGCCCTGGCTCCCGCGATGGGGCATAACGTGTTTTTTACATTCGTAGTGTGCCAGACGATGGGGATCGAATGGCAAACGGCGTTGGGAGCCATTTTTATTTCGGGTCTGCTGTTTCTTATCCTTGGGCCGTTTGGAGTACGGGTGTTAATCGTACGTATGATTCCCACCTCGTTAAAACTCGCGATTGCGGTGGGTATCGGTTTGATGATTGCCCTATTGGGTTTCCAATGGGCAGGGGTGGTCGTCGATAATCCTTCTACGTTGGTGAGTATTGGCAGTTTGGTGAAGCCCTATGTGCTAGTGTCGGGGGCGGGGCTGCTGGCCGCCATGATTCTAACCTGTATGCAAATACGCGGTGCGATTCTCGGTGGCATCGCGGTCGCGGCGATTGTAGGGGTTTTTGTGGATCTAATCTCGTTTGAGGGACTCTTTTCTATGCCGCCCTCTTTGGAACCCACTCTCCTTGCCTTGGATCCGATGAAGGCTTTCAACGTGGGATTATTGGAAATTATTTTTGTATTTTTTATTCTTGATTTGTTTGATACGGTGGGTACCTTGGTTGGTGTTGCGCAGTTGGGGGGATTTATGAAAGGGGATGAATTACCCAGGGCACGGCAAGCGTTTATGGCTGATGCGGTAGGCACTGTTTCAGGCGCAGTTATGGGAACTTCCACGGTGACGAGCTATGTGGAATCTTGTTCGGGAATTAGCGATGGGGCTCGCACAGGACTCGCCAGTGTGGTGACCGGGCTATTATTTTTGCTTGCTCTATTTTTATATCCTCTGGTGGAAATGCTAGGATCGGGGGTTGAATTGGAATCTGGAGCGATGGTTTATCCCGTAATTGCTCCTGCCTTAATTCTGGTGGGATATATGATGATCAAAGGGGTGAAGTTTATCCCGTGGGATGAGCCGACGGAAAGTATACCCGCCTTTTTGACTATACTTTTGATCGCGTTTAGTTTTTCCATCACCGAAGGAATCGCATTTGGATTTATGAGTTATACCGTACTTAAGTTGTTTACTGGAAAGATTCGGGATGTACATCCATTGATGATCGTAATTTCGATACTCTTCGCTTTTCGCTATTTTTATTTGACGGTGTAAACGGAATGGATTATCTCTAAATTTGATAAAGACGTCCCGGTTAGCCCCATTCGGGTCTCAGTACGATCTCCAGTCTCTTACGGAGGTTGTTCCATAGGGCAAGGGGAGGCCATCGCGACCGGTGAGGATCGAGGTGATTTCCTGGTAATAGACTCCGTCGGATTCAATTCCCATATTGGAAGCAAAGAGGGTTTTGGACATTTCTCCATACCCAAACGCTAAATCCACGGGGCCAGACATCCAGCGGGTGAACACTGTGACTTCATGTTCGGGGTTCATCCGGTAGACAAAGCCATAGATTCCATCGGCTATATATAAGTAGCCCTGGTTGTCAAATGCCATGCCTTGCAATGTTTCTGTAAAGGGTTCTACTACGGGTTCTAGGGTTTTGTCTTCTTGGAGGCGATAAACCCCGCAGTTACCCCGGTCATTCGTGATGATGTAGAGATCTCCATCGGGTGAGTAGGCGATGTTGTTGGGATTCCGCAGTTCATCCACCAACACTTCCCGGGTACCATCCGTGTGGATACGCTCTACTGTATCTGAGCCGATTTGGGTTACCACAAGGGTATTGTCTTCATCGAAAGCCATATTCACTGGATAGTTCAAATCCGGGACTACGACTTCCAGCGTACCATCCTTTAACACTTTTGAGATTGAGTGAGTTTTACCGTTTGAAACGTAGAGATCGCCATTATGGTCAAACGCCAGCGCGTTGGGGCCCAGGGATCCGCCGGATGTTTCTAAATCAGTGGCGACCGCTTCGGTCGCGCTTCCGATGGTGAAACGGTTAATGCTGCCTTCGTTGGTGTCGGCGTAATAGATTACGTTGTTTTTGTCTATGGCAATGGGGTAGGGGAGTCCTCCCACGCGCATCACGGTTTTGGGCGGCGGCAGTTTAATCGCTGTGGAGGTATTCTTTTGCTCAGACGAATCGCTCAAGGTGATATAAAAGATTTCATCGGGGCTGATATCGAGGTCGATCTCCATCGGTTCATTTTCTTCAATTTCGAAAACCACATCCTCCTGTCCGCTTTCAAAAGTTAATGTCGCTGAAAGGGGATAAGTATCGTCTCCCACGGCTTGAGTGGGAATGGAGACATGGACACCGCTGGCGATGGGTTCTACCACCACGTCCGGCTCGAAGAAGAGGGGGGAGCCCCGATCGAAGGTGGTTCCTTCTGCAAATTGGATGGTATACACTCCGGTCAGACGTTCTTGAATTGATTGATCGGGTGAGGCCATGACTTTGACATGATAAGTGCCCGCGGGCAGAGTAAAGCCGCTCCAGATGGAAAACACACCGTCGAAGGAATCATCATTGTAATAGATTTCCTTTCCCGCCTCGTTATAGACCCGCATGGCGGGATCGAGATGGTGCCACGTGGGAGATACTAAAAGCGAGTAGGTTTTCCCTTCTTCGAGCGTGAAGGTGTATTCATCCTCATCCCCGATGGGGCCGATCACGCCGGAGAAGAGGCTGCCATGTTCGAGGTGGATTCCGTCTTCTTCGTCTTCTTTAAGTTCGACGGACAATCCCATTCCTCCCGCTAACTCAGGTGTATCTCCCGCTACGAACATGAATAATGTCTCATCATTTAAGGGGGTGAATCCGGGAATACTGGTGATGGGCATCTCAGATTCCGAGGCGTAATTCGACTCGATCACGTTCATGTTTTTATCGCTGAGGGCGATGAAGGGGCGAAATCCATCCACGCCGGTGGCCACGAATTCGTAGACCTTCTCTGGTTTCAGTGCCACCTCATAACAATAAATATCCCCGGGGTAATCAACAGATTCTGAGACGGTAAAGGGGGGTGTGAATAACGGCACTTGTCTTCCAACGAGTTCATAGGGGCCGATAGAATGTTCATAAGCCCCTTGTACGAGAATTGTGTAAGTTCCTGTTATAGGGGGTGTATAGAGAAGTACAGAAGCGGTGCTGAAATAATCATTATTTACGGCTGCGATATTGCCTTGGGTATCAATGATTCCCAGCATGGAATCGAAAATACTTTTAGGGGTAATCAGATAAAAAAGCGCGGGTTGATCTTTTCGAAGGTATATTGGAAAGAGATCAAAATCCCCGGCCGGGCCGATAACCCCTTCTTTGCCCTCACCGAGAAAAAGATTGCGGTCGGGTTCATCGCCGTCATATTCCTGAATCAAGATCGTATAATCCACGGGTTGATCGATGTCATGAAATTCAATTTTAATTTTATGGGTTAAATCAGAAGTGATGGGATGAAACAGGTAGGCACCTTGAAAGTTGGGCTCGTTTAGCCCTTGGTTTTCTGCGAGCACCCGATTTTGTATCGAGAGCAAGGAGAGGGTCACATCGAAATCACGTTCTTCCATATCCAAAATCGCTTCCAGGAAGAGATCCTTATGTCCCTCGAAGGTATAGATCATTTCCGGTTGATCAGGTGTTAGGGTTCCTTCCATTTCTTCGAAGAGTTTGAGTTCTCCCCCTTGTTGCCCCCAGGTCAATGGTGCATTCGTACTAAGATATAACCCGGCACTTACAAGAAATAAAAGTCTTGTGATTGATTTCATGAAAATTCCTTCGCGATTTCAATTTAGTTTTCATTCACATTAAACCAAACCGTTCCCCATGTGAATCCAATCGTGTATAGAATTATCACAAATTTTTTTGGTGATAGTGGTTCACAATTGGTTCAATCACAGAATAGATAGCCTTGCAAGTGTCCTCACTCAGTGGTACGCTGCCATCGCGGCAGTAGGGCGATACCTTCAATCCCGCCTCGCGTAAATAAGCGAAGCCGCTTTGATCTGGCGGTAGAGATTGGAAACCCTCCAAGGCGCGATTGACATCCATCTGCGCGCGTCTAGCGCTTTCTAAATCATCTCGGCTTACCGCTTCTAGAATGTACCGCAAGATTCCCGGATACACATTGCAGCCTTGACCAATGACCCCGGTGGCTCCGGTCACGAGGGCTTGATAGAAAACACCTTCGGAGCCAGCAATGAGGGTGAACGGTTCGTTTTCCACGGCATCGATCATCTGCCCTAGCCAATGTAAATCATTGGTAGAGAGTTTTAGACCGATGATGCGTTCCAGCGCGGCTAGACGTTTTAGCATGGTGGGTTTTACGGCATAGTCGCGGGGAATCATTTGGGGGTTATACATGACAAGGGGCAGGCGCGTGTGGGCATGCACACGTTCGTAATACTGCACAACTGTATCTTCCGCCTTCTCTCCTTCTTTTACTGGCAGGGCTGCGGGAATGACCAAAACCACGGCGGTCGCGCCTTTGTCTTCGGCATACTCACACAAACGCAGGGTTTCCTCAAGATAGCGTTGCGGGTTTGCTTTTCTCGAAAAATCACCATCATGAATCCCTGCGGTTCCTGCGAACACCGGTTTTTTTCCTTGGACGCAATCGATGACTACATCCAGCGATCGTCGAAACTCCTCTTCGGTGTAGGAAAACATTCTCCCTACGCCGCTGCGCCAAAATAAAGTTGTGATGGATTCTTCTTTTAGCAGCCAATGGCAATACCGTTCCAGGGAGGCTTCGTCGATTTGGCCTCTGGCATCGACCGGTGTGAACATGGGGCAAATGACCCCGCCCATGTAATTAGGATGCTTGGTGTTCGTGATTGGATGACAAAAACTCATAGCGATTTCCTTGGCATTAAATGAATAGCACTCAGCAAAATTCCCAATGAACGCACATCCCCATTTTTATACAAGCGATCCGGCGACCAGGGATTTTTTACTTCGATCGTCAATTCTTCTTCTTCCAGTTCTAAATTCCCACTGCGCACACTCCATAAATTATGCTTCAAAGAGAAAGCGAGAGAAGAATTTCCGCATGAGATTTTTCCTCTCAGCGGTTCTCCGCTATGTTCGGGGCGGGCGGTTAGGAGTAAATGTAGTGAATATCTTCCTTTCTCACAGCCGTGGTATACATTGGCTCTGGGCCCGGAAGCGCGAAAGATAATTCCCACAGGGTCTCGTTCTACGTCGTACCATCCATCGCGAAAGATTTTGTGATCGAAGTAGCCAGCCAGTAAAATTCGTTCGTTCATTGTAGCGGCAAAAAATTCCTTTCTCTCGGCTTGCTAAAAAAAATCTTCAGCCTACTTTTTTCGTAGGCTTGTAGTTGTTATGTTTATAAGTCTATATAAATCAAAATCTTAAGATTGCATTATTTCGCAGATTCTTTTTTTTGCTCTGTTGGTATGATGGTTGCTCATACATGAAATAACAATCTTTATTATAGGAGTTTATGATGTTAACAGGGCTGTACTCCGCCGCCTCAGGCATGATGATGCAAGAACGAGTTCAAGATGTCATCGCCCAAAATTTGGCGGGTTCGCAGATGCCGGGCTTTCGCCGTGAGGAAGCCGTGATTCGCTCCTTTCCTGACGTGATGCTTTCTGAAACCTACCGGGGTATTGCTGCGAGCCAAGAGAAGCCTCGATATAATCATGCCATTGGCCGAGTCGGCACCGGAGCGGGAATCGATTGGGTCTATGTCGATCATACCCCCGGGCAAATGCAATACACAGGAGAAGAGACGAATGCGGCCATTTTTGGCGATGGTTTTTTTAACGTTCAAACTCCGGATGGCTTGCGCTACACCCGCGCGGGAGATTTCCTTGTCGATAACGAAGGCTACCTTGTTAGTAAACAAGGGTACTACGTAATGGGGGTTGGAGTAAATAACGATCATGTCCCTGAGCCCATCCAAGTTGGGGATAACGAGATTTATATTAATCAGTTTGGTGAAATTTATCATCAGCAGCAACCGGCGCCTGGTAACCAAGGGCCAGCGACAGATGTATTAATTGATCAGCTAAAAATAACGGACTTTCATGATAAGGATAAACTTTTCCGTGAGCCCGGCAATATTTTCCGGGCGGAAGAAGACGATCTGGATAATTTCAAGATTCCAGATTATTTCCGCGTGGGGCAGGGTTATATCGAACGGGCGAACACCGAGCCCACCACCGAGATGGTAAAAATGATTGATTCTTATCGTACTTTTGAAGCCAGTTCAAGGGTTCTCCGGGCCTTGGATGATACTCTACAGAAAGCAGTGAATGACGTAGCCCGTATGTAAGATGTCAAGTTTTTCCATTGGAATGAAGAATCGATTACGTAATTAATCAAAAATTTGGTATAGAGGAGACAGAGAATGCTTCGAGGACTTTTTACCGCCGCCGCCGGAATGCATGGGATGTCATTCATGGTGGACAACATTTCCAATAACCTGGCCAATGCGAACACCTTCGGGTATAAACGTACGCGCGTCGACTTCCAGGATCTTCTCTACCAAACCATCAAACCCGCAGGGACTTCGGCTTATCAGGGATTGCGCCTTCCAACCGGGATTCAAGTGGGGCACGGGGTCCGGGTCGCGGGAACCCGGCGCGTATTCAATGAAGGATCTTTCCGTAATACGGAGAATCCATTGGATATTGCCATCGCTGGCAAAAAGGGATTTTTCCAAATCCAACTGCCGGATGGAACGATAGGATATACGCGTGATGGGGCTTTCAATATGGATGATGCGGGAAACCTAGTTACCTCCGACGGTTTTCTCTTAGAGCCTAACATCCAAATTCCCAATAATGCGACAGCTATTAATATCAGCGAGGAAGGAATTGTTTCTGCGGTCACGCCGGGCAACCAGATACAGCAGATTGGGAACATCCAGCTGGCGACCTTCGTGAATCCCTCTGGCCTGTCGGCTCAGGGAAAAAACCTTTTTGTTGAAACGGAATCATCAGGGAATCCCATCGCGGTTAATCCTGGAACTGATGGGGCGGGAATTTTGATGCAGGGATTTCTTGAAAATTCCAATGTAAGTGTTGCTGAAGAGTTGGTGAATCTTATCACCGCCCAGCGAGCTTTTGAAGTCAATTCGCGAGCGGTGCGGACTGGTGATGAGATGATTCAAACCGCTGTCAATCTAAAGCAGTAATAGGGTGATATTATGAAACGCGAATGGATTGTCTTTTCACTCACCTTTTCCATGATTGTCCTTTTCGCAGGATTGAACTCAAGTGCTGAGCAACCCGAAAAAACCACGATCTTTTTGAAAGAGGAATATGTAGTACCCAAGGATGCCACGGGGGAGATCAAAATCGGTGATGTGGCGAAATCCATCCAGGCTCCTGATCTCGAATTAAAACAAAAACTGGCGGAACTCGAAGTGATGGAAGCGCCCAAACCGGGGGAAAAGGATCGTCTTCCCAGTAATTACATTATTCTCGCGGTCCGTCGGGCGGGCTATCCTTATCATCAACTTTATCTTGAAGGTGCGAGTACGATTAATGTATACGGTCCAGGGAAACATGTCACCGTGCAAGAGATGATAGAAGCGATTTATGAAGATGTGAAAAAAGATACGGACTGGGATAAGGATGAGTTGATTCTTCGCGTGATTAGTGTACCGCCGCGGGATTGCTGGCTTCCCGATAAACCTATGGAAATGGTGGTCGAACGCAGCAATCTTACGCCTTATGGAACCTCGCGCTACGAAATTCAGTTTTTTGTCGACAATATTTTGAAAGAGAAGGTTCCCTTTGTGGTTTCTGTCCAGCGTCAACGCAAAGCCTGGGTACCTACGCGAACGCTTCAACGAGGTGAAGTGGTCCAAGAAGAGGACCTGCGTGAGAAAATTCTGGTGTTCGATAGTGCGATAGAAGACGATCAGGTCGTGGACAACAAGGAAAAACTCATAGGGAAACGCTGCCGAACTGCAATACGTAAAAATCAGCCGATCAAGTGGCATACGCTTGAAACTAACTACATCATGAAACGTGGCGACCTGGCGAATATGATTATTCGCAACAACGGCATGACGATGGTGACCTCGGTCAAGGTGCAGGACCGTTGTGCGGTAGGCGATGTCGTTCATGTTAAAACCGCCCAGACGGGGCATACCGTAAAAGCCAAAGTTCTCAATCGAAAGTATGTCGTATGGGTGGCCTCATGAAGAATGGCTCCAAAGCGTAGGAGGTAAAAACCATGAAACGTTATTTCACGCTTTTCGCGATGATAATTCTTCTTGTTCCTATGGCGGACGCTAGATCGCTTTGGTCTGATCGCTCGCCTTTTAATTCGCTGCTTACTGACGCGAATGCTTCCAAGGTGGGAGATATTCTCACCATCATCGTTCAAGAAAACAACAGTGCTAATGATAATGCAGAATCAGAAGCGAGCCGTACTCATGTCATCAGCACCGCCCTGGATATGATTTTCAACAATCGCTTTATGGACAAAGTCTTTGGTGGTGCCGATCAGGCTCCTCAATTTGATTGGCAGACCAATAACAGTTTCCAAGGGGAATCCGAAGTCGATCGCTCGAGTCAATTCAACTCACGCATCGCCGCTACCGTGGTACGTATCGATCCTGCGGGAAACTTTCTTATCGAAGCGCGAAAAACATTACGGATAGGCAAAGAGCACAAGACTATCATACTTTCTGGAAAAATACGTCCGCGTGACATTATTAATAACCAGGTCTTCTCGTACCAAGTCGCGGATGCCGAAATTAGTTACTTAGGCGATGGCCATCTTACGCACTATAATAATCCAAACATCATTCATCGCTTTCTTAATTTCTTGTTTTAAGGCAAGCGAAAGGAAAAGGTCTAACCGTTTTGCCATTGAGTTTAACCATGAACAGGGAGTGAAACATGAGCCGAGCAACCAATCCCATCCTGGCGAATTTACTTGGAGCCTTGTTGCTGTGTTTGGGACTGTGTCTATCTCCGGTGTCCAGGGTTCATGGTCAAGCCGCTCCCCCTACGGCCGGTGCAAATCAGCAAGTTGGAAACCAACCCGTTGTCTCACGTATCAAAGACATTTCTCAACTACAAGGAGCCCAAGAAAACGTTTTGCTCGGTTACGGTTTGGTTGCGGGGTTAGCAGGTACCGGAGATGGGCGCCGGGGATTTACCGCTCAAACCCTGAATAACCTGATTGCCGGGATGGGGATCAATGTTCTCCAGCAAGAGGATATCACGACCGAAGTCGTACCCGATAATGTCGCGGCGGTCATGGTGATGGCCGTGCTTCCACCTTTTGTGCGACCTGGTTCAAAGATCGATGCTCATGTCATCAGCGTAGGACGGGCTGAAAGTTTGCAGGGAGGCTCCCTGGTACCCACGCCACTGAAAGGTGCCGACGGTCAGTTCCATGGGATTGCTTATGGTCCTTTGTCCATTGGTGGATTTCGTGCAGAAGCAGGAGGTGGTGGAGCCGGCGGAGCGGCCGTGCAAGAGAATCACCCGGTGGTAGGGCGGATTCCAAACGGGGTGATTGTGGAAGGCGAACCGGTGATACACCAAGTTGTGCAAGAGGGGAATCTTCTTCGCTGGCAGCTTCATAATCCTGACTTTAAAACCGCTTCTAACATGGAGCGCAAGATTAACAGTCTCGTTGGTTCACAAGTTGCTTATGCGGAGGATGCCAGCGCGGTAATTGTGCAGATCGAACCGGGGCCGAATGGAAGCGTTTCGCTTGGCGATCAAGAATTTGAATCGCTGGTCAGTGCTATCGCTTTTATTGATGAAGCCATGATCGAAACCGATAAGAAAGCCAAGATTGTCATCAATGAACGTACCGGCACGGTTGTGGCTGGTGAAGATATACGTGTTAATAATGTCGTTATTGTTAGCGGACCCCTGCGCATTACCATCCAAAACGATCCTCAAGTGGCGCAGCTGGGGATGGGACAAGGAATGCAGGTGAATCAACCTCAAGTCCAAGCCCAACAGGACGGGAACCAGATCGCTCAAATTCAAGGAACCACCATCGGCGATGTGGTAGGTCAATTAAACGCGTTGGGTTACACCCCGCGCGATATCATCTCCATCCTTCAGGCGATGCATGCTGAAGGTGCGATTAAAGCCGAGATCGAGATCATTTAAAAGAGAACTCTCGATGTGAACCTAAGGAGGTATACCGGGTATGACTTCAATTCCCTCAATGGATCCCAGCGCACTTGCTTCCAACCGCAACGATCAAAAGCTGGAATCTTTGCAATTTCAATCGCTGCATAATCAAAATGAATTATCTGACGAGCGTATGAAGGAAATTGGTGATCAATTTGAAGCCATGATGTTTCGCCAATTGATTAAGCAAATGCGCAAAACGGTTCCTGATAATGGGATTATTGAAAAATCCCACGCAACCGGTATGTTCGAGGATATCGCCGACGATCATCTCGCCGAACATATGGCGAAAACTCACAACCTCGGCATCGATACACTTATCGTTGATGAGCTCAAACAGCGTCAGGAACAGCAAAAACTCATGCAACAGTCCGGCGATGAGTTCAAGCCATTACCTCAGGACGAATCCACCTCGGAATTCATGCCTTTGAATTCAGAACCGGATTATATTCCGCTGAATAATAAACCCGAGATGATGGAACTCGATCAAAACGAAAACGTTTTTATTCCCTTGTCACAACATCCTGGTGTTTCTACATCTAAAATCAAGAATGATTAAACGAGAATAATTATGAAGACCCAAACGCTCATCCAAATACTTCGTAAAGAACAAAGCCTCCATGAAAAGCTCCTTCTCACTAAACGGGAAGAGAAACGCTATTTGGCTATTGGCGATACCCAGTCGTTACTGAAAACATCCGAACAGATCAGCGATTTTGCCTCTGAAGCCCATCAGTTGGAAGAGCAGCGAATGCAATGCACACGCGACCTGGCTCAATCCCTAGGCTTGGATAAGCCAAACCCTACTTTGAGCGAAATCTTGCCGGCCTTATCTGAGGATCAACGCGTTGAATTGGATGAAGCCCGGGCTGATCTTAAAAACACGATAAGCGAGGTTATACAAATTAATCAGGAAAACACGCTTGTATTACAGCGCTCCGTGGAAACCTTAAATAGCCGGGTGGCGCAATCGCTTCAGCAGCAGGAAAGCGGGGTGTATTCCCAAACGGGAAACAAGCCTTCTCATCCCGCAAGACGTAGTAATTTCAACTTGCAGGCATAAAAAAGAAAGAGGCCATTGTAGTATTCTAGATAGCCTTACCCCTCTTTTTCGATCCTAAACACAATCGAATCTAAACGCAGCATCGGTTGTCGTGATAACCACACGGGAACCGTTGCTGCGAGGAAAAGGAGATCCCGTAGTAAAACGGATAAACCTACCCGTTCGGCATCGGTCGTGCCAAAACATCCGCATTCGATATCGAGTCCGAGCAGTACCGCTGAAGCGATAGCGAAAAGAAAAACAAGGAATAATCCTGTAGCCACGGTTAAGGCTCCTTCGGTCAATATTCCTAGAATCAAGCAAAGTCCCGCCAAAATTTCGATCGGCGGCAGAATGATCGCGAGAACATTTACCGTCGATTCAGGCAGCAGGCGGTAGTTATAGATGGACTGGGCCATATCCTCCATATCCACTATTTTTTGTAAGCCTGCATAAAGCAAGATCAAACCAATCACAATTCGTAGTACAAGAGCCAGTACTGGATGGCTCGCGATTTCCATGATGCTCGATTTATCCTGATTCATCGATCACTCCGATTCCTTTCCGGCCTTGGGATAGTTGGTTTTTTTCCACCCATTCCATCCTTCTATGTAGGAATAGAGTTCCTGGAATCCCTCGTTTTCCAGTTCTTGCAATACTTCGTGGCTTTCTTCACAATCGCCGCCCTGACAATACACCACCAGTGGATAGTCACGCGGTAAGGCTTCGCCTTCTGCCTGGAAGTATTCATTAAATTCGGAAGCGGGAAGCAATAAAGCGCCGGGAATATGTCCGGCTTCGTATTCATGGGGATCGCGGGCATCGATCAAAATCGCGCTTCCGTTTTGTACATGTTCATACACGGTCTCGGCATCCACGGTTGGCCATTTCTCGACTTCGAGTGGTTGACGAACGAAAGGTAAGGGATCCGCGGAAAAGGCATTGACCAAAAAACCGAGCCCCGTTCCCACGATACAAATCACTAGAGTTTGCCAAACAATTTGTATAATTCGATTCATTATTTCCCCTGCTTTTTTATGAAATTTGGCTAGATTACAAATACGGGATGCTATAAAAAACCTCCCATCCATTGATCACCATTGCGGTGAATGTTCCTACCGTAGACTTGATACGGCGCGAACCACCACGGAATAGGGAATGGTGGTGGTTGGTTCTTCTTCCAGGTTTGTTTTCATGACGATATCACCAGCATGATAGCCCGGTTTCTCTGGAACTTTTATGGTAATCTTGAGCCGCAACCCGCCATTGGATAGACGGCCTTCGACGCTTCCCGTGATATCGACATCGTCTCGGGTGTGAATTTCCGAAATATTCAAAGGTTCCTTTGGGTCAAGATTGGTGGACGCGACAATCTCCCGGGAGACCGTTTTACCTTTGTTCACAGCGCCGAAGTACACCCGGGGACGGTCAAAACGTACATAGCCAACCACTTTGGCGGTTACATTGGTTTGACAATAGGTATGGGTTTTATGATCCGTTTCGATAATGAGCGAATCGCGGATATTCTCCTTGGTTTCTCCCGCCTTTAAAGTCACTGTAATAGGAACCCCATCTGGCGTGGGATCACCAATGGAGCAGGATAACTTCGAGTCGTTTAACTTATAGCCCACGATTTCAAAGGGGTCGTCATGGGTATTGGTTAGATAAAGCGTCTCGCTCTTTTCGCTGTCGAAGGGCACGTCGCCAAGATTGAAATACGCTTTGGGGTTGAATTTCCAGATATCAACCACGTTGGCGATGGTGTGAAGCGTTACTTCTCGATGTTCGGGATCATTGGTTTGCACGATGGTGCTTTTTCGCATTTTGGAGGTGGTTGCGTTGGTGGTCATGGTGACCGAAATCACCCCGGTGGCTCCCACCGGGGTTGTCGTGGCGGAGAGAACCGTGGCTGTACAGCCGCAAGTTATTTTGATGTCGACCACAACCAGAGGGGTATCCCCTTTATTTTGAAAGACAAAATCGTGTACTAAATTTTGCCTTGGCGCCACCGTACCAAAATCATACGAACGGCTTTTAAATTCGATTTCAGGCTGGGCTATTGCCGGCGTTGCCAACGAAGTCATACAAATAATCAGGAGTAAGAATGGAGAGAAAGACATGACTACGATCCTTTAACATGAACTCATATTGATTTGAATCTAAAAAAATACTAGCATTATTTAATGATCGCGCCAAGCGTTGTTTCGAATGAATCTTCATTCTTCCTGAACGCTAGTTCTTCATTGATTATACTTTTTTGTTTAGTCCAAACAAAACAAAAAAGCCGGAAGAAAGGTTCTCCCGGCTTTTTGATCTTTAGAAATCAAAAATATTAAGATATTTTCGTTGGATTTTCATGATGATTCCCGTTATTATCCTCATTCTCATCATCATTCAAATCTTTAGTGTCAATATCTAAGGGTGAATGCATGTGTTCTTGGGGTAGACTCAGCACCCGATAAAAGCAATAAACGACTAACAAAATCACAAACCCATTGGAAAGAATGAAAATCAACCATCCTAAAGGAGTCATTCCTAGTTCTTCGATATTCAAGTTTTCCATAGTTATACCTCCTCCTCAGCCTCTTCGGGCATGAGTCGTTGATAGGCTCGATAGCGTCGTAACATTCGCGGCCAGGCCAGCATTTGCAGCAGGACCAACATGAGGAAGAACACCACCATGCATACTACAGTAATCTGTTTCAGTGGTTTCACATCAATCGTATTCTTCACGCTATCATAATGTTCTTGCAAGGCGGCTTGGGTTTTGCTTGAGAACGATTGTTGGAGCAATGTATCTAATTGGTTTTTTACATGAGTAAGGTTACGAAGCCGTTCCAGGTTTACTTGTTCTGCCGCAAGGGTGAGCATGAATTGCTCCCGGGCCTCCTTGAGGGTGCGATCCTCTTCTTGAATGCTGGTTCCCAATGCAGCGAGTTCTTGCTTGGTTTCTTGAGAGAGAGCGTCATGTTCTTGTAAGCGTGTTAATTCTGCCATGAGTTGATCTCGGTTGTCCAGAGAATCGGCTTCGATGTATTCCATCGAGACCGTTTCAACCAAGGCTGCTTTTGCTTGCCGCATAGGTTTCCCCGGTGCATCATAGAGCCACCACCCAATAATCGCAAATAAAAAGATAGGGGTGATATAGGTGATGACGAAGCCAAAGGCTTTGGGGATCTTCATGTCCGCGCCCAACTTGGCTTCTTTCATCCCATTGGCGACTTTCAGCATAAAAATAAAGACAAAGACCTCGAACAAGGCTAAAAGCGGTATGCCGATATTCGAGGTGTAGGTATCCAGAGTATCCATCGCTACTAAGCCTTCGGACAAGATCACCGCGTTGGCTCCAAAGAAGGTGAGCAGCCCCAGGATGGTGACCGAGGCGCGCCGGTTTAAGCCGAAGCCTTCCTCAAAGAACGCGATCGCCGGTTGCAGCATGGAGAGTGACGAGGTAATTCCTGCCAGAAAGAGAAGGAAGTAGAAGCAGGTACTGAACCACTGGCCTCCCGGCATCTGGTCGAAAATATGGGGCATGACTACGAACCCCAGTCCAAAGGTGCCTTCGTTGGCAACCACCGCCATTTGGGCAGTGCCTAAGAAGATCAAAGCGGCGGGAATGATCATCAAGCCACCGAGGCATACTTCACAAAACTCGTTGGTTGCACTCGCGGTTAGACCGGAAAGCACGACGTCATCTTTCTTTGTCAAATAGCTGGCGTAGGTCACGATAATCCCGAATCCGACGGATAAAGAGAAGAAAATTTGCCCACAGGCCGCAATCCACACCGCGGGGTCTTGTAGCTGCTCCCAACGGGGATTCCACATGAATCCCAGCCCGTTCACTACGTTTTGTTCGGGATGGGCAGGATCCGGTATCCCCAGAGTAATGACCCGGATTACCAGGACCATGGCCATAAAAATCAGCAATGGCATAGCGATCCGGCAAAAGCGCTCGATTCCCCTCGATAACCCTCGGTAGATAAGAAAAAAGTTACAGAAAAAAGTGAACAGGAAAAAACCATAGGTAATGGTTAATCCTGAAAAGAAATGATTGCTTTCATCGCTGGCGCTATTCGTGAATTCCATGAAAAAGGTGGAATAAGCATTATCCAAACCGCTTTCTTTTAAATTCAACGCTCCCATTGCAGAAAAAATGGCGTAGGCTAAACACCAAGATTCCACATACACGTAATACATATAGATGACGACGGGAACGAATAGTCCGAGTGCGCCGAAGTAGCGTAATCGACGGCCACCGCAAAGAACGCCAAACAATCCAGGTGAAGAAGACAAGCCGGATAAACGTCCCGCACGTCGTCCCATGATCCATTCTGCCCAACAAATGGGAATACCCAGAAGGAGAAAGGAAAGAAAATACGGGATCATGAAGGCCCCGCCGCCGTTTTGTACAGCCACCCCCGGGAAGCGCAGAAAATTCCCCAATCCAACTGCACTTCCAGCGACCGCGAGAATTACACCCACTTTGGTTGCCCAACTCTCGCGTCCCGCGATTTCATTGGCATGTGTATGTTCTGACATTCCACAACCTCCCGCGCGAATAATGGTTGAACGTTCCAATATAGCATAAATGAATCATATTATGTAACATGGACTCCGGCTTCCAAGCAAGTTGTGTGAAGCGGATTCATAAAAACCCCCGGATCATTTCCGTCCCTTGATTTGGAAAAATGCTCCATTTATGATTCATTCGAAAGAAAGGCATGCGAGTGTGGAATGAAAAGGCGAATGGGTTGAAGCAAACACGATTGTATTTTTTCTCCATGCGTGGTTGGAGCATGGGAGATCTCTATTGCTCGCTGAGAGATCGATTTCCCTTTTAACGATGCGCTTTTGTGTGGATGGGATAAATAGAATCCAGATACGTGTTGATGCGCGATTTTAGTTACCTGGTAATGAAAGTTGCTGATGCAGCACATGGTTCTCTACGTTTTTGAGTTGAAGCCGGTGTGCGAGCAAAACATAGATTTCATGGTCCATTGCATCTTTTTGGTCGACCTTTTTCTTCTCTATTATACAAATTATCGTGCTCTTTGCGCACTCACCATTTATCCCCCCATCCAAAAATTAATCATGGCTTGGATTGGGGTTTTGGTTGTCAATATCTTAACCGCACAGATACTTTCGCTAATTCACATTTTGGGTAGATCCCATGCTTGGCTTGTTTGTCATGCGATCTATCTATTTGGGATATTTGTGCTTTTATATGGGAAAGGATTGTTTGCATTGAACCCCTTGGGTTGCATACAATGGAAAGATGGTTTTCATCAAATAATCAAGCCTTTGAAAACGGCTCCCCTTTGGGTGCGTCTTCTTGGTTTCATTTGCTTGCTGTCGATTATTTTGTTGGTACCCCTGCATGGAATGCATTCGCAGCCTATTAACGATGATGCGGTTGGCTACCATCTCCCTCGTGTTCAACAATACATCCATCAAAATTCATTAGAAGCATTTACAACCTCGGATAGCCGGCAAACGGATTTTCCTCTCAATTATGAAATTATCATGATCTGGGTATTGACGATATCCAACGACTTACGTTGGATCTATTGTTTTCAATGGCTCATGGTGGGGAGCGCGGTTCTAAGTCTTTATATAACCTGCCGGTTTTTGGTTATGACAAAGATCTCGACTCACGCAACCGTTTTGTTATGGCTGGCAACGCCTTTTGTGATCTTACAATTAAGTTTTGTGAAAAATGACGTGATGATGTCGTGCCTTGTTGTGTATACACTGCCCTTTTTGATTAGAATATCGAATTCTTTCTATATTAATACGGTGGTTATTTCTTTATGTTTGGGAATGGCGGTCGGAGTGAAATATACAGGATTGTTTTATTTGGCAAGTCTTTTTCTTGTTCTACTTTGTTTGTTAATGAGTCAACGAAATTCATTCAAAAAGATTGCTTATTTAACCCTTGTATTTACCCTCTCTATGATTTTACTTGGTAGTTATTCCTATTTCTCAACGTGGGATCGTACAAATTCTCCCTTTACATCCCATCCTGGAAAAACTCATTTTCGCCTCCAATCCATACCGATTAATAGCTTGCGGCTCGCCATGGAAACAACGGATTCCGTCACTCTACCTAATGAATTGTATGCTCGAATGTTTCATCAAGAACTTCCTGATATTCGTGCCCCTTTGCTAAATGCGATTAAAACCATTCCACTTTTGAATGTAGACGATGAAGAGAGTTACTGGGCGTGGATGAAAGGAAATAAAACTTTTGATCTTAAGAGGCGATACTTTCAATTTACTTTAGGGCATTTATTCTTTCTTCTCATCGGCTTAATTTTCGCATGTAAAAATTGGAAAAAAGAACCCGTCAAGTTAATTTTGGGATTCTTTTTTATTGCCTACATCATGCAAACTGCAATATTGAAATGGCAGCCAGTAGATAATTTACGATTTTATTTCCCCTTATTGTCTGTTCTTTATCCTTTTATAGGTTTCTATTTGGATCAGCATGTCTATAGGAATCGGATATTGCATGGGCTTGCGTTGACCTCTGTAGGTATTGGCCTTGTTGCTATTTTCTATTATTTGTACATCATGGTATGATTTCATTGAGTATCCCATTTCTCTGGATACAATAATCTGGAAGTATATTGGAAAGCAAATCTCATAACAAGAGGGAATCTTATGACCCAATCAACCGTCCTCTCGCTTTTTTTGTTTCTGATCCCATTATTGAGTCCTCCCTGTGTTCTTGGAGAGAAACCAGAGGTTTTCCCCCACGGTCATAAGTATGAGAGTTTTACCCTCTCCTTGCGCGAATTGGCCGATGAATACCCAGACTTGCTTCATCTTTCTTCTTTAGCCCAATCCCGCGAAGGACGGGATGTATGGCTGATGGAGATCAGTCTGCTAGAGAAAGAGCAACGCCCCGATTACCCCGCTATTCTTATCACGGCGGGACTCGAGGGAGAACATCTCCTTGGCTCCGAGATTGCGCTGGCCTATTTACAGCGTCTGGTTGATGAACTTGATGAACATGAGGCTTGGCTCAAAACCACGACCGTCTATCTCATTCCACGCCTCAATCCCGACGCGGTGGAATATTTTTTCAAGACTCCCTTGCGCGAACAATCCGGAAATACGAAGCCTATTGATGCGGATCGCGATGGTCTTATTGATGAAGATGGTCCCGATGATCTTAATGAAGATCATCTTATTACCTGGATGCGGGTGAAGGATCCCAAAGGAAAATACATTCTACATCCCGATGAAGAACGAGTCTTAGTCGAAGCCGATTCCATTCAAGGCGAGAAAGGTCAATGGCGATTATTGCGCGAAGGACGTGATAATGATAACGATGAAAAGTGGAACGAGGACCCCCTTGGCGAGATTAATTTCAACCGCCAATTTCCCTTCCATTATCCTTGGTTCGAAGCTGACGCTGGCGTCTTTCAACTAAGCGAAGAGATTCCTCGAGCCTTGGCCGATTTTATCCTTGAACATCGGCATATTGCCATGGTGTTCTCCTTTGCGCGAAATGATAATTTACTCAAAGCTCCGGAGTCGGGTAAACGCTCTCCGGGACGGGAGCCGCAGGAAAAAATCCGCGATGAGGATCTCAAGTATTACGAAGAACTTGGAAAGCAATATCGAGAAGCCCTTGGTCTGGAAAAAGCCCTTGATCATCATACTATTGATGGCTCCTTTACCGATTGGATGTATTTTCATCGGGGACGCCTATCTTTAGCCGCACAAGCTTGGAACCCTCAAATCGCTCTCAATCGCAAAATTAAAGAAGACGAGGAAAGGGAAAAAGATTCTGAAAATGAGGATGAAGAGCCAGAAGAAATAGACGAAGAAACACAAAAGAGTGAGGAGGAGAGCGAAGACTCAGAAGAGAAATCCGAGGATGGAGAGAAAAAGAAAGAAGAAGATCAACGCGGTAAAGAAGAACGTGATTTTCTCGCCTGGATCGAAGAATATGCACCCGGTTATTTTCTCGAGTGGAAAGATTATGATCATCCCGACTTCCAAGGGCAGGAGGTACAAATTGGCGGCTGGCTTCCCTATGCCAAAATCCTGCCGCCGAAGGCGTTCATGCCTGAAATTACTCAGGCGCATACCTCCTTTCTGCTTGCGCTGCCGGATAAACTGCCCCGGCTCATTATTCGCAAGATTGAAGTTCAATCCCTGGGGAAGGAAGTCTTCGAAATCAAAGTCCATGTTCGCAACGAAGGTTACCTCCCCACGATGCTTGCCCATGGTGAACGCACGAGAGAGATTCTTCCTACTCGCTTAAAAACATCGCTAGAGGATGAGGCCATTCTTGCCGGCGATCCTTATACTCGTTTTGGTCCGATCGCAGGGGGCGAAGAAAAAGAAGCACGCTATATTGTCAAAGCGGAAGCCGGCTCATCCATCACGTTTACCCTCATCTCCGCATTGGCGGGACGTGAAGATAAAACCATCGAATTGCCCAATGGAGATTAATCATGATTCGTATTGAAATTATAAAGACATTGCTTATTACGGCGCTTTTAGTGACATTCTCGCAAACCCCTTCTGCTGAAGTGACCAAGAATTACTTTTCCGCGCTTGGGGCCCCGGCGGAACGGAAGGTCGAGATCGCCTGGAACCGTTACTACGACACCAAGGGCATCGAAGAAATTCTCCAGGCGATTCATAATGCTTATCCCAACCTTACCAAGCTTTATTCCATTGGAGAATCGTATGAGGGGCGTTCCATCTGGTGCCTCGAAGTCACCAATCGTCAGAAAGGAGATCCCTCGCGCAAGGCGGGTATGTACATCGATGGCAATATCCATGGGAACGAGGTCCAAGCCGGGGAAGTGGTGCTATATACCGCCTGGTACCTCTGCGAAACCTATGGCCAGATTGATAAAGTAACCCAACTGGTTGACGAACGTGTATTCTACCTCATACCTACCATCAATCCCGACGGCCGCGATAGTTGGTTACACGAGGCCCATACGCCCCATTCCTCGCGCACGGGGAAAAAACCGGTAGATAATGATCGGGATGGTCTTTTTGATGAGGATGGCCCTGAAGACCTGAACGGGGACGGGGTGATTACCCGCATGCGCATCAAAGACCCCAATGGTCGCTGGATACCCCATCCCGACTATCCCGAGATTCTCATGGTGCAGGTGGAACCGGATGAACGCGGGGAATATTCCTACATTGGTTGGGAAGGCATTGATAACGACGGCGATGGACGCATTAACGAAGATGGGGAAGGCGGGTATGATTCCAACCGCAACTGGGGATGGGATTGGCAGCCTTGGTATGTCCAATATGGTTCGTTGGATTATCCTTTCTCGCTTCCGAACACGCGGGCGGTAGCCGAGTTCGTCCTCGCTCATCCCAACATTGCCGGCGGGCAATCCTACCATAATTCAGGCGGGATGATCCTGCGAGGGCCGGGACGTCAAGGCGGTGAGATGCAATCCCGGGATGAACGTAATCTCAGACATATTGCTTCCCGGGGAGAAGATATGCTGCCGTTTTACCGCTCTCTTGTGACTTGGAGCGGTCTCTATTCGGTTTGGGGCGGCGAGTTTGATTGGTTTTATGGTGCGCGCGGGATTTATACTTACACCAATGAACTTTGGTCCACCAGCAACCTATATCGGCGTTCGAATGGTAGCCAAGAAGATACTCAGGAGTTCATTAAGTATCTTCTGCTTGAACAAGGGATCGTCGCATGGGAAGAATATGACCATCCAACCTACGGGCTGATTGAAATTGGCGGGATGAGAAAAGAATTCGGCCGCATTCCACCTTCTTTCCTTTTGGAAGAAGAGTGCCACCGCAACATGGCGTTCACACTCTATCACGCGGATATGATGCCCTTGCTTTCCTTTGGTGAAATTACGAGTGAAAAACTGGCAGAGAATCTCTATCGGCTTTGGGTGGAAGTGAAGAACGATCGGCTTATCCCCACCCGCTCGGCACAAGACGTAGAACACCACATCAGCCCTCCAGACATTATCTCTCTGGAAGGCGAAAACCTCGAAGTTCTCAGTGCGGGACATATCACGGACCGTTTTCACACGCGGGTTGATCCCGTGAAAATCCGCCCTCATCGTATTGAGGTCGATACGATTCCTGGAATGGATTCTGTTCGCGTACAATTTATCGTCGAAGGCGAAGGGGAGGTTCACATCACTGTCGATTCCACCAAAGGGGGGATCCTTCAAACCAGCATGAGACTTGAGGAGTAATACGAGTATAATAGAACAAAAATTATGGATAACAACAAAATGAAAATTAAATCCATAGAACTGTGTAATTTCAGAGGTTTTAAAAAAAAGATAATACAGTTATCTCCTGATCTTACAGTATTCGCTGGTATAAACGGTTCAGGAAAATCAACGGTTCTAGATGCAATATCTATAATGCTTTCTTGGCTGGTGAAAAGGATTCAGCGTGAAGGTGGCCAAGGAAGACATATATCAAATATGGATATTAAAAATGGAGAATCGGAAAGTTACCTTGATATTTTATTAATACATACCAATAAAAATCAGCATATTGAATATCGCTGGTCACTCACACGCTCTATAAAAGGTAAAACAACAGATCATAAATCCAGCCTTAGTGGTGTTAGTAAATTGGCCGAATATATTCGAAACCATTATCAAGAAACAGGTCTCCCCGTTTTTGCTTATTATCCTATTCACAGAAATGTACTTGATATACCACTTCGAATTAGAAAAAAACATGCTTTTGAAGTATTTGAATGCTATGATGAAGCCTTGACAAGCGCGGCGAATTTTAGGCATTTTTTTGAATGGTTTAGAAATAGAGAGGATTTAGAAAACGAGAAGATCAAAGAGCTTTATCAAGAAACAAAGCGTAATTCACTTACTTATGAAGATATGCAACTCAAAGTCGTACGACTCGCACTCAAATCTATATTGCCTGAATTCTCTGATTTTTCTATTCGTAGAAACCCTTTATGCATGGTTGCCAAAAAAGAGAGTCAGGAATTACGTATCGAACAACTATCCGATGGCGAAAAAATTCTAATAGCTATGATTGGCGATATTGCTCGACGATTGGCGATTGCCAATCCTGAAGTTGATAATCCTTTAGAAAAAGAAGGCATCATATTAATTGACGAAATCGATCTTCACCTTCACCCAAGTTGGCAAAGAATGGTTGTACCTAAGTTGAGAGAAGTTTTTCCTAATTGTCAATTTATTATAACAACACATTCTCCTCAAGTTTTGGGAGAGGTCGAAGCTGTAAATGTACGTTGTTTATATTTGGAAGACGATGGAGACATTAATATTGCTATTCCAAATCAAACGCTTGGGTTGGCTTCTAATGAGATCCTTGATGGAATCATGCGTCCTAATGGAAATAAAACAATTATACGGAATCAACAAATCGCCGATCAATTAGGTGTAATCTTCACACTGATTGATGATGAAAATTTTGATGAAGCAAAAAAACATATCGCACGTTTAAAAAATTTATTACATGGCAATATTCCAGAATTAATCCATGCCGAATCGATCATTGCTATGCTTGATCCTGAATCATAATAATGATATTTATAAACAAAAACGAAGAGCCAAAATCACTTACAGAATATCGAAATCAACCTGGTGCGGTGTGGGATGGTGAGAACTTTACCCCCATTAAGGATCAAATACGGCTGTCTCTTTTAAGAGAACAAAGATTTCTTTGTTGTTATTGCATGTCTAGAATTGATGAAGATACAATGAAAATCGAACATTGGCATTCACAGTAAAAATATCAATATGAACAAATTAGAATATAAAAACCTATTAGCCGCATGCAAAGGAAATCAAGGTTCTGCTCCTAATGAACAACATTGCGATACTAGAAAAGGAGACCAAGATATTAAATACAATCCTGCGGATTCAAATCATCCAATAGAGAACTATGTTTCCTATTCATCCAATGGGAGAATCACTTCTGCGGATGATGATTTCCATGTACAGATTGAGAAGGTATTAAATTTAAATTATCCTCTCCTTCAAGCTAATCGTAAGGAGGTAATTAAAGCTGTTCGATACGTATTGGATAACAAACCTGGTACGCGAAAGCCTACAGAAATTAAAAAACTTATAAGTAAATGGGAAACCCCGGATAAAGAAGGGAAATTCAAAGAATACTGCGGCATTGCCATCTTTTTTCTCAAGAAGTATCTTCGAGGCAGGAATTAAGATTTTTTTGCTTCTCACTCATCTCACTCTTTCGCTTTTGATTCTCTGTGATAGGCTGTAATATATATCGATTGCTTTATATAAGGAGACAAGTCAATGCTTTCCTCATTGAAATCCGGGGCCCTTATTCTAGCTATTGTTTTTACGCACTCTATGGTTCAACAAGCCCATTCTGCCGAACCTTCCAAACAGGATTGTTATATCACCGGATATGCCACTGCGTTGCTCGAAAAGGTCTACGATTTCCCAGAGACCCGTGTTGAGGTTTTTGAAGGACAAGTTCGATTGCTCAACCCTCCTAAAGATAAGAATAAGCGAAAAGAAATTATCGACGCTATCAAAAGAATTAACGGTGTTGTTAATGTGGTCATCAAAAAAGAGCATAAGAAGTCAGGCCCCTTCGATTTGCCTTCGACATTTAAGGATGAAGTGGATACGAGCACCGAAGGCTTCTTTCCGAAAGACGATCTTTTTCAGCCGCTTTTCGCTAATCCCTGGGAATCACGTTTTTATGCGAGTTGGCGTCATGATGAATACCTTGATACGAATATGGGGGCGGTAGGATTGGGCGAAGTGTTTGGCTTCTATCGATGGACCGATGTATTCGGGCCTGGGCATGATCTCCAGTTGAACATCGAAGCTGCCGCCTTTGCTTATTTCGACCTCGATGCCGATTCGAACGATCTACATAATATAGATTTCCAGGTTGGTTTCCCGTTTGTTTATAAATACAAAGATTTCGCCACCCGCTTTCGTCTCATGCATCATAGTTCGCATCTTGGCGATGAATTCTTAGAGAAGAATAAGCAGATTCTTGATGAATTGGAAAAACACCAAACCAATAACAATTTTATCGATCTCACTTTCTCTTATAATCCTGGTTTATGGCGGGTGTACGGTGGGGGGACGTATATCTTTGATCACACGCCCAGCCGTGATCCTTGGGAAATCGACTATGGTTTCGAGTTTCGACCCTGGCATGAACTCTCCATCCATCCCATTGCGGGAATTCATATCAAGCAAATGGGTGAGTTGTCCTGGAAATTCAATCAACGTTATGTCATGGGAATTGAGATAAGCGATTGGCCGGCACGCAACCGCATCACTCAGGTGCTTGCTGAGTATTATAAGGGAAACAACCTTGGCTGGCCTTTCTATAAGCAGGATGGAGAGTATTATGGTGCGGGTATCTATCTTGATTTTTAGCGGATAGAAATAGAGAAAAGATCTTATTGTGTAGTTGTGCGTAGTGTTTGGAGCATTTGCCTAACCATGTTTTTACACGCATACTTTACGTATGAACCAATACCCCACTGCGTAGAGCATGAAACTAATGGGGATATAAATCAATCCATGGGTTAGAAACAGAGAAAGGGTTTCCGTCTGTCCCAAGGGCAAAAAGAGCATGACGAGTGGGCTTAGGCTTTTAATGAAAATATAAACCAAACTGTGGGGATACCTCTCTACAAGCGGTATGAGCCCATAGGGAATCAGGGTATACCCTAAGAGGATTCCCCATGTTAGCACCATCACCCGATTTACGCCGCTTACTGTCAGGGATAAGAAAGAACCGAGTATGTTAATGAATAACCACTGCACCACGAGGATATAAGAATAGTACGCGAGGTGCACAAAAGTGGGTAAGGGTATTGGCTCATGGTTTGTGACAAATATCGTGACGAGAAACACAGCCAACAGCACGGGTGGATAAAAGAACGCCAGCGCTCGTAAGCCACTCTGATACATGGCTCCCTGGATTTTTCCGGCATAAAACTTCCACGGCTGAAACACGGAGGGAATCAATAAATCCCAGGTGTGGTTATCGCGTTCTCCTGCAAAAAGTCCGGCCGCATACAGGGGAACCATCTGCATAATAAAAAACAAGGCGAAGACGGCTACCAACCGCCCTTCATACACCGCCGTAAACACGAACATCAAATGGGACAAGACCGCGATCAAATACCATGAAGGCAAGGAAAAGGGAGGCCGAGTTGAATGGAAGCCCAATTTCTCTCGAAAATAATAGGGATTGCGGTTATTTTCCAAATTCCATTTCGGTTTCACTTCTTTCCGGTTGGAGGTCGTCCTTATTTCTTGGCCTACTTGAAACGAGGTATGAGGGGAAAACTTCCATGGATCATTCTGGGAAGGTTCATATTCGCACAGTCCTTTTTGGGCAAAATAAAAAAAGCCGACTGCGATAGCGGTAACGACGAAAAAGCCGATTCCCCCTAAACCGGAGAGCAAAACCTTTCCAACAATCTCTAATGTCGAGCTTATAAATGCAACCTGTTGAAACCAGAGCACGACGACTGAGTACACTCCCATAACCATGCCGATAGCAAAAGTAAAAACAAACAAGATCAGTAAATAAAAAACAACAATGCTTACATGGGTCGCTAACATAGAACGAAAGAGAGTTTTTGCTGAGATGGCGTGATACAACGAGAAGCAGGCTATTATAAAACTAAAATAGAGGATTCCCACAGCCCATAGCCCCACTTCCCAGGGAGAAACCCCGCCCCGTGCAATACACACGCTCACCAAGGGATAAGAGGCTATCAAGAAGAGTATCATGATGCCTAGTGTCGAGACCAGTTTCCCGATGAGTATCTTGGTTGGACCTACAGGGGTGCTCAAAAGCAAGGAAAGCGTGTTCTTTTCTCGCTCCAGGATAAGTGAATGGGAGACCAGTGCGGGAAGGATTAAGAGGACGGCTAGAAGTTCTCCCCCTGCCAAGTAGTAAAACAATTGCCTTCCTGCGGGAAATGAGGAGGTCTCTTTCACTCCCCAGAACAAGCTCACAGCCAAACTGCCTATGAGAAGAAGCAAGCCCAGCACAACAAAAAATTGCCCGCCGCGCATATACTTAAAAAACTCTTGAGCCAAGATCGGATTATTAACAAACCACCCCATCCCCTGGCGATAAAACGCTTGAATCTTTTCTTTCCTTGAATGAGTTTTACTCTTTCTTTGGTCTATCATCATTCTTACGTCTTATCACCATAACAAAAAAGCCGCTGGTGTATCTGACCAACGGCTTTCTCCTTTTCTAAATTTTGGTAAGAGATGCATTACCCAATGGCGGCATCCAATGCTTCAGCGAGGGTTGCTTTTGGAGTAAAGCCAATCCACTTGTTTACCACTTCACCATTTTTGATGACAACCAGAGTGGGAACGCTCATAATACCAAATTGGGTTGCCAACTCCTGGTTGTTGTCTACATCCACTTTAAACACTTTGGCGCGACCGTTATACTCCTGGGCGAGTTCGTCCACCAAAGGGGCGATTTTTTGACAAGGTCCGCACCAGGATGCCCCAAAATCTAACAACACGGGAACTTCGGATTCCATCACTTCACTTTTGAAGTTATCGCTTGATATTTCTGTAGTCATAGATCGCTCCTTTTCTTCATTCCGGAAAAATATTTTTAGGTTATATTACAAATTAATTATATAACCCCACCCTCGAACAAGCAAGGCTATTCTTCCTTTGGTGAATATTCGGGAAAAGAGTTTTTGCATTTGTCTTGTGGAGATGATCGTTTCCTATTTTTACTGGAGTATTTCGCTGATTCAATTGTATGTTGATAAAATGGGATGGAGTACGGTTTGAATCTTGGTTCAAAGTGATCGAATCACCCCAACCACAATCCCAATCAAGGCTACACTTTGCCCATATTCTTCTCCCCCCAGATTGGGAATTCGAATGGGTTGATAAGCCGAATTCGCCGGTTCGAGCAACAATTCATCTTTCGTGAAGCGATAACGTTTTACGGTGGCTTCCTCTTCATGACGGGCGACGACAATGTCTCCATCTTGGGCATGGTTTTGGGTACGGACAACAACAATATCACCGTCGTGAATGCCTGCCCCAATCATGCTGTCACCACGCACTTTGAGGCCAAAAAGTTCTTCTTCTTTTCCCCGAAGACTAAAAAAAGTTGGATCCACGGTGAGTTCATCTTCGCGAATATCGGAGGCGGCAAGATTAAGAGGCCCTGCAGGGATATGGCCAAGGATGGGGAGTTGATAAGGTCGTTTTGTCTTTTTTGTTTCCGTTTCGTTTTGTACACGTTTTACCCCCCGAGATTTTCCCGGATCGATATCCAAATAGCCCATTTTTTTTAAGCGATGGATATGGTACCGTGCCCCATTGGTTGATGAGATCGAAAAAGTTTTACAAATCTCTCTCAACGTCGGTGGGAAGCCATTCTCGCGAATGGCGCGATCAATAAATTCAAGGATTTCTTTTTGCCGGGTCGTGAGTTTGATCATTATGAGTCCCTCCATTGCATGCACAGATGTTCACTATCTTACTTTGTTCATTTGTTCAATGTCAAGCCCACACTCACCACTTCGCGAACGATCCCTAACAAATTTTTCTTGTATTGGGATACAATCTTTGTTAAGGTGAAATACCAATTTGAAGGAAATGATTTTGGATCAATGATTGGAGAAGAAGGATGGATTTATTTTCCCGCTCATCCGAGGATGGATTTACATTAATCGAATTACTGATTGTGGTGGCCATCATTGGCATCCTCGCTGCCATCGCGGTTCCTAATTTCCTCAACGCGCAGGTGAGAGCAAAAATTGCTCGGGTTTATGCTGATCTACGCAGCATACGAACTTCGCTCAACATGTACCAGGTCGATAATGGGCGCTATATCATGGATCCTACCGAGATGGGACAGCTTGGTATTTATCAACGCGGTGCACGGGTTTGGGGACAATTAACCACACCAGTCAATTATATCTCTCCCAATGCTTTTTTAGATCCCTTCATTCCTCAAGAAAATCCCGGTCCGACCAATGCCGCTTGGGAAGCGGTGATGGATGGAGTTTATCATTACCGGAATATTAGATGGATGCGTGAGGTGGATAATCAGGGGGCGGCCTCCAATGCACATCCCAGTGCCGACATTGTTGCCCGCAGCCCGGGTCCCGACCGTTGGTATATTCATTCGCCCCAAAGGCTTATGAATTGGATGGCCTATGATGCAACCAACGGCTTGAATAGCATAGGCGACATCATGGTTACCGATGGGGGGATACTTGGAAAAGGATTCCAAGGGCAAGAAGGGACACCTGATGGCTTTTAGTGACGGGTCATCATGCTAGGGGTGGTGTTTGCTCTTTTTTAAGCCTTGAACTTCATTGTCTTTTAAACAATGACAGGAAACGAAAGAACGTCAAGATTTTTTCTGAATTATGGGAAGGAAAAGACATATGAGTATTCAATTATCTTCTTCGACCGCAGCCAAGGGATTTACATTAATCGAATTACTGATTGTGGTGGCTATCATTGGCATCCTCGCTGCTATCGCGGTTCCTAATTTCCTCAACGCGCAAATCCGTTCGAAACATTCACGGGTGCTCGCCGACATGCGAAATATTGCCACCGCCATAGAAATGTATAGTTTAGATGAAGGCCGCGGGCCGATTGGCTCGCTGGAAGGTATGTCGTTAGGGTTCTGGGAACATGGCAATCGCCAGGCCCTGTTACGATTAACGACTCCTGTTTCTTACATGAGTAACATCCCGCATGATCCCTTTATGAAAGCCCCGGGGGGCACACGCGAATCGGATACGGTGCGTGCTACTTTTACTTACAATAATGTGCAAAATCCAGACTGGCGTTCGGGACGCTGGCAAAGTGTCTATGATGCAGGTTACATGTGGTACATGTTTTCCCCGGGCCCTGCTAATACTCAAGGTGCTCCCTGGCCAGATTATCTAATGGCCGCCCAAGCCGGGTGGGGCAGCGCCGATCCCCACGATCGAGTTTATGCTCCAAGTAATGGAATTAGCTCGGATGGGTGGATTATCCACACCAGTAAAGGGCAATACCCTGATAATTAATCTTGTCTAAAAAATTGCCTGCGGGTAATATAACTTACTTTTTTGGAGGAATTTATGACGAACTATTTGTATCGAGCAACTTTGATTATCTCAGCACTATGTTTCTTTTTGAGTGCAACCTCCTTACCAACATGCTCTCAGGATATCACTTCCGGTTTGGAAGGGTATTGGAACTTCGATGAGTATGATGGTGGGGATGCGGTGGATGTTTCTGACAATGGCCGTGATGCCTTCATTAACGCGGGACAGCCTATCGCTGCGGCCGGGATCAAAGGAAACGCCGTCTACTTGGATGGGACTTCCGACTTTCTGACACCATGGGAAGGCGTCCAAGGGAATGATCCTCGCACCATCGTTCTTTGGGTTAAAACCACGGACGTTGGCAATGGTCTCGTCGGATGGGGAGAAACCGGAACCGCGACCAAATGGCATTTACGAATTAATAACGATGCCAGCCAGCCAGACGAAAGTGTCGTGGGTTCGGTTCGTACAGAATACCAGGGAAGTCAAACCATCGGCACGAAAAATGTAGACGATGGGGAGTGGCACATGGTGGCTTCGGTCTTCGAGGGGCAATATCCCACCGATGTGATCCATTATGTGGATGGTGAAATGGATCCCACCAAATATATCGTGGATGAAACTCTGGAAATTGATACAGTTACCAATACTGAAGAAGAGAATGTCACCATAGGCAGCCGTAATCAAGGAGGGACATTCGATCGCATTGTGGGCACATTGGATGAGGTTCGTATCTACAGCCGTGCCTTGAGTGAAGAAGACATCAAGGCGCTTTATGAAGAAGCCACGGAAGTAGACCAAGTGGTTGCCCAGCGTTCCTTCAGCCATGAATTTGTCGGCCCTGGACAAAGCATCGAAGTCACGATTGAGATTCCTGAGGGTGTCGCAGCCACATTGATCGAAGAACTGCCCGCCGGCTGGACAGCGAGTGATGTTAGTCATGACGGCACGGTCGAGGGCGGCGAGATTGTGTGGGAACTGACTCCCGAGGTCACTAGCGTCTCCTATACCGCCACTGTGAGCGAAGGAGCGGATGATCTCTTTCATGGAACCCTGGATGGAATCATAACCGGCGGCGAGGTTCAAATCCTTGTTCTTGGCGGCGAGGTCGGTGAATTTGACTTTCACGCGGATATCGGAAACACCGGAGTAGAAGGGGACGCCTCTTTTAGTAATGGGGAATATAGTGTCCTTGGCGGCGGTGCGGATGTATGGGGAACTGCCGACGGTTTTCATTTTCTGTTTAGTGAAATGACAGGTCCCTTTGTCATTAAAGGCAATGCGTTTTTACACCAATTTGATAGTGATAGTGACTGGGTGAAAGGTGGGCTGATGGTGCGCAACAACCTGACACCCGGCTCCTCTTATGCATTCAATCTAATACGTACCGATCTCCAATTAGCGACCCAAGCCCGCGAATCCCAAGGGATTTCCGCCTTCACAGTACAGGATTTAACCGACGATCAGTTTGGCGATATGGAAATCGAGCGCAGCGGGAACACCATCAATTTTTACTACCTTAATATCGATGGTGAGCGGCTTCCTGCCGGCTCTGTGGATCTGGAAGATTTGGAAGATCCTGTTTATGTCGGTTTGGCGTGTACTTCTCACTCTCCCGGTAATTTGAGTGAATTACTGTTTTCTGATCTTGAAATTGAACTTATTCCCTTCGAAGCCAAGCGTTCATGGGTAGTAACAGATGACGAGGAGATTGAGCCCGGATCCCAAGTCACGGTGACAGTGGACTTATTCGCGCGCGAAACCCAGGATATAGAAACACTAGAGACCCCACCCGCGGGCTGGGAAGTGTCTTCTATCCAAGCTAGCCACGGAGAGGCCGCTTTGTCGGGGGATTCCATCGAATGGACGATCGAGGAACATCAAGGCAGTGCTACCCTGACGTATGATATTACAGTCGGAAGTGATGTTTGGATTGGCACTCTTAGCGGGACAGCAAACGGGAATCCCATTGAAGGAATGACCCAGATTCCTGTTCCTCTTGGGGAACGTGCCGAATTCGAAGCCCTGGCCTGGTGGCGCTTTGAAGAAGGTTCGGCTGGTGATACCGCCTCAACCATAAGGGATTATGGCGCAGATGGACCATCCGAGGGTGAGTTTGGCGGTCAAGCACAAAACAATCCAGTCTATGTTTCTGTCGATGAAGACTTGCAAACCATTTCGGGGTTGGAAAACCATCTGGCGCTCCAATTTAACGGTCTTGATCAAGAAATTACCGGGATTGATGCTTTACCCGTTGGACCTGGGAGTGTATTCACAGTCGAAGCCATTATTCGATGGGCAGGTCCCACCGGCAACACCAATGTCTTGCTTCAGCAGGAGGATGGGATCGGTATCGGCCGTTCTTGGCTGACGGTGCAGGATTCAGGATTAATGCAGGCTTACATCGGCGGTACAGCGACCCAAGTTGGAGGGACTGCGGTTCCGATCGACGAATGGGTTTATGTAGGTGTAACGTATGACAAAGGTGTACTCGTTACTTGGATGGATAATGACCTGTCTGATGGCATCGATCCGGGTACCTACTCAAACTTCAACCTGGTGGAAATGGAGACCAATGATGGCGGTTTGATCATAGGAAACCACAAGAGTTTTACCGATTTCTTTAATGGTGAGATCGCAGAACTGCGTATAACCACCGCGGGACTGAAGAACGTTTCTCCTGAAATGCTCGAAGATCGTTTGAGCCTTATCGGGGAAGACGCTGAGGCTAGTGAGCCAGCCGCGGAAACGTATGCATGGTGGCGCTTTGAAGAAGGGATAGAGGGTGAAGTCCCTGATCAGATCCAAGACTTTGGTGCGGATGGTGCCTCGAGTGGCGATATGGTCGCAGACGTGTTCGGCAACCCCGAATTTACCTCAGTGGAGTCTCCACGCTTGTTGAATCCGGGTAAAGTGGAAGACGCTATGGCCATTCATATGAATGGAACGGATACGGAATTTTTCACGCCTCCGGTGGTGCTTGATGAAAACAGCACCTTCACTTGTGAAGCTATCTTCACGTGGGAAGGCGACCCCGGTGCTGGTGTTGCGATTTTTCAACAATTCGATGGAATTGGAGACGGTCGGACTTGGCTGTATCTCACCAGTGAGGGGAATTTATCTTCGTACGTCGGCGGAGGACCCACCACAATCACAGACATCACAGTTCCTGTGGATCAATGGTGTTATGGTGCGGTTTCTTATGATGAAGGGCAAGTCATTGTGTGGTTGGATACCGATCTTTCCGATGGCATTCAACCCACTTCTCACTTTGCAACCACCTTCCGCACTTTTGAAGAGAACGATGCCGATTTTGTGATCGGAAATCACAAGGCACAGGAGAATCGCATTTGGAATGGATTGATTGCTGAATTACGTTTTACACAGGGATCAGTCCTCAATTGGGCAGAATCACCTAACTCCTACTTCCAAGTTGGAGAGGCGGTTCCAGTTCAAGATTGGTCCTTGTATTAATCAATTTCATGGGGTGAACACAGAGAGCGGGGCGTGGTCAGTAGAATCTACCACGCCTCGTGTATTTATCTCTATTTCAATCGAGGGAACTTTTGTGATAAGGTTATGAAAAGTCGATATAATTCTAAGGGGAGGATCATGAAGAGAAGAGATTTCTTAAAAACAATAGCGGTATCCGGGTTATCCGCCCAGGCTTTGCAGGCAGGGTGGGCGGCCGAAGTAGAGAAGAAACCCAATTTCGTCTTTCTACTTGCGGATGATTTAGGCTGGAAAGATATTGGGGCCTACGGCAGTTCTTTTTATGAGACACCGAATATCGATCGTCTTCGTGCCAGTGGGATGAAATTTACCCAAGCCTATGCCGCCTGTCCAGTTTGCTCTCCAACCCGAGCCAGCATCATGACAGGGAAATATCCGCCGCGGGTGGGTATCACGGATTATATCAGTCCCACCGGGGGCAATCAGCCTGAGCAATGGGGACGCAATACGCCCCTCTTACCCACTTCTTACAACGACCATTTGCCGCTGGATGAAGAGACAATCGCCGAATGCTTAAAGGAGGCTGGATACGCGACTTTCTTTGCAGGCAAATGGCACCTTGGCCCGGAAGACTATTGGCCAGAGGATCAGGGCTTCGATGTCAATAAAGGTGGAACCGAACATGGGGGGCCTTATAGCGGTGATAAATATTTCTCTCCTTACGATAATCCACGCCTAGAAGATGGGCCTCCGGGAGAACATCTTCCCGCGCGTCTCGGCCGTGAATGTGCTGATTTTATTAAAGCCCATCAAGACCAGCCCTTCTTTACCTTCTTATCTTTTTACTCGGTACATATTCCGTTGATGACACGCGAGGATTTAGAAGAGAAATATCAAAAAAAAGCCGAGAAACTGGATGACTCACGCAAGACATGGGGAAAAGAAGGCGAACGTAAAGTGCGCCTGGTGCAGGATCATGCGGTCTATGCGGGCATGGTGGAGGCTATGGACCAGGCGATAGGCCATGTGCTCGATACTTTGGATGAACTTGGTTTGGCAGAAAATACCATCGTCTTCTTTATGTCCGATAACGGTGGTTTATCTACCTCCGAAGGTCACCCTACTTCTAATTTGCCTTTACGCGCCGGCAAAGGTTGGATGTATGAAGGCGGCATTCGCGAACCTATGATCGTGCGCGCCCCCGGGATTACCGAAGCGGGAAGTACGAGTGAGGGAATCGTGACCAGCACCGATTTTTACCCCACGATGTTAGAACTCGCGGGACTCTCGCTCATGCCAGCGCAGCATAAGGACGGTGTTAGTTTTGTCCCTCTTCTAAAGGGGAAGAACATGGATCGTGGGCCTATCTTCTGGCATTATCCCCATTATGGGAATCAAGGCGGCTCGCCTTCGGGTGCAGTACGAGAAGGAAAGTGGAAATTGATTGAATGGTATGAAGATGGGAAAATCAATCTTTTCAATCTTGAAGAAGATATCGGTGAAAAGAATGATGTCTCGGAGGAATACCCTGAGGTTGTTGAGAAATTGCATGAAAAACTCAAGCGCTGGCGAAAAGAAGTCAGCGCTAAGATGCCGACCAATAATCCAAACTACGATTCCTAATTTTTGAAAACGAAACCGGGCTGCTCTTTCCATTCTGAGAGAGCAGCCCGGTTTTTCCTTTTATTCCTTCAAAACCCATTGCACCGCGTCTGCGATGACATGGCCATCCACTCCACGGGTGGAAAATTCCACAACGCCATGATCATCAAAATCAAATACACCTAATTCAATGAACAATTCATTAATCGAAGGTTCACGTTGTTGGTTCACCGTCACGGTTTTCTTTCCAGTCGCATGATGGATAGTAACTGAAAGATTGGTAGCACGATTATTATGGGGAGAATAGGACAAACGCACAATATAACGCCCCGGTTTAAGGTTGGCTTCATAGCGGGCGGTATCCACAGAATCGCTCCCTGGTTCACTGTAGTGATAACCTTGATCGACAAAGGGAGAGATGCTGGCGCTGTTGTCCCAGTTTCCGCTCAACTCCGCATCTCGATCATCCACTACAATACCTTCTAATTGCGCGCTTTTGATCGGAAGCTGCTTGGGAGGGACGTCAGTTTCCAGTACTTGGCCATCTTCCAGCAATTGGGCTTTCAAGAGTTCATAATCGAGGTCCTGAACCGCCGTGTTTTCGCGAAGAGAAAGCACGGCGGCGGTGGCGGCTGATTGCCCCAAGATCATGAACACCGGTTCCATGCGAATCGAGCCGAAGGCAATGTGTGAACTGCTTACACAAACTGGTACCAGCAAGTTTTCGCATTCGTCTTTTTTCGGCACGAGAGATTCGTAGGAAATTTCGTAGGGTCCACCGGGATGCACCCCGATATCGCCTTCGTTCTGAACATATCCCTCGGTGGTGATGTAGCGCTGCACGTTGTGTGAATCCATGGTGTAAGAGCCTAAGCCCACCGATTTGGGGGTATCCACAGTGCGCAGGCAGTCATGTTCGGTCATGATATATTCGCCAATCATGCGCCGGGCTTCACGGACGTAAATCTGGTGCGGCCAATTGCCATTGTCGATAAATTCATCAGCCGCCAATCCCCAGCGGCTTACTTTCTCGCGTACCTCTTTGGGGACGCGGGGATGGTTGGCCAAAGTCCACATCAAACCTTTTTGATATTGTTCATGTTCGGCGATGATTTCTTTGCGTCGTTCGTAGCCACCTTCGGGATAATCGTAGTTCATGCCAATATTGTCGGTAGAAAACGCATAGTTGTTGTTAGTGTCGGTTTTTCGATTAGGCATCATATCGATCTTAAGCGGTATTCGCATATCCCCCGCTTCGTAATTGCGTAACAACAGTTCGTACTCTTGTTCGTCGTACCCTTCCGGCTTTGGCCAAGGGACAAGGTTCTCGGCCACATCAGTCATGCACATACGGAAACAATAGGCCTGTACTCGGTGATCCCCATCTCCGTTATTCCCTGGGTCACCCGCGTGTACACGAGGTAAGATTCCGCTGGAGGGATCGCCGGGGACGATATAGGGATCGACATCGTGAGTGAAATAATGCCCATGATGACGCGCGTCTTTTTGCACTCCATTGTAGCGTTCGTTATAGGTGCGGTTGGACTCTCGGCCGACAGCATAAGAAACACCGGCAGAGGCCATTAAATCACCCTCATAGGTAGCATCGATAAACATTTTGCCTTCATACGTGTTGCCATCCAACGTCATTATGGAGACAATCCGTCCGTTTTTCGTATTGACACCCTTCTCACGATCGAGCCAGGCATCCCGAATCACGCTCACTTCTTGTTCTTCCAGCATTTGATCCATAAGGTTCTCAGCTACATGCGGTTCAAACACCCACATGGCATCGTCATCCGGATCAAACACTCCAAAACCCCGGTTTTTGTTCAACTCACTGGGTTCTTCGTATTTCCACGCATCCGGGTTTTCATAATGTTGATGAATGCGCTGATAAAACTCGCGGCTCAAGCCGCCTATGGCGGACTTATCGCCTGAATCTGTCCATCCTAGCCCCCCTGTGGTTAATCCCCCAAGATGCTCGTCCGGGGAGACCAAAATCACGCTGTGTCCCATCTTAGCGGTTTGTACCGCTGCGATGACTCCCGCAGAGGTTCCGCCATAAACCACGACATCATACTCCGCCGCAGCATAACCGGGTGTAAAACCTAATGAGCAAAACAAAAGCCATACAACCAATTTCTTCATTAAACGATCCTCCCTTTTATAACTTTGGTTTCTGGTATAAAAGCAGAATACCACAACTTTGCGGGAAGAAAAATGATAATCAAGATGACCATGCAGGATTCATTGCAAAGTCCGAAAACTTTGCTTTGAAAATATTGATAACACAAATGACAATATGTGCCTGTATTGACGAGAAATGAATTCGTGTATCATACATTCATACGTTTGTCTGAACTTATTTATGGAGGTTTTTGTGATGTTGCGTAACAGTTTTTTTATCCTTCTTGCCCTGCTCCTCTCACTGAACGCTTTTACCCAATCGATCCCTTATGAGTATGTTACCGAATTTGCCACTCCCAGCGATCTTGGCCAACCCATCTCGATAGCCGTGGATTCCAACGGAGGCGTTTATTACACTCTGCTGCCTTCCTCGGAACCGGACACATCAGGTTGCTTTTATGTCGCAAATCCGTTGGATGCTCCTGCGCCAGAGAGCCATGTGCTGGTCGATGATGGACTCATCGTCGAAGTCCCGGTTGGCCGGGGGTACGTTGGGGTGGATGTAGATCCATCCGGGAATGTGTATATCGCGATGGATAGCGGTTCAAACAATTCATCCTACATTATGAAGCGCAGTCCGGCTCCGGATTTTGATTGGATGGATGAGTTCGGAGGAACCAGTATGGTCTTCGGACAACGGTATAATGGTGTCACAGTACTCAACGAAGAGGTTATCGCCACCACCACTTTTTCAACCGTCCAATTCTTGGATGCTAAGACGGGAGATGTTTTACATGAAGTGAGCGATGGCGAGGCCTATCAGCGTGACATCGCTTATAATCCTCTCACACACGATTTATACATTGCAAAAAATGGTGGAGACTCAAACAATGCCGCCAATTTGTTAAGCGGAGGAACCCCCGACAATCTTTCTGGATATACTGAAATTCAACCGGGTTTTATTCCTCAAGGCGGGATTGGCGGAACCTACGGGATCAAGAACCAGCTGATTGGTTACGATAAGGTCAATGACTTGATCCTGATTCCTGACGCCAGCACCTCTCCTTCCACGATCGCGGTTTATCACTCTTCCGACACGAGTAACCCCGCGGCCAATCTTCATGGTTACCAATCTCCCAACGGAACTCTCTTTTTACCCGCGGATGCCGCGGCATGGACGGATGAAAACGAAGAAACCTATATTTTCGTGACGGATAGTTCGGCCTATCGCATTGTCGTATTTAAGATGGGAGGCGAAGGAGAAATCCCAGGGGGCAATGGTTCAGATACAGAACCAGATCATCCTTTTGCCTTTGTCAACGATTTCGAAACCGTGCTTGATACCGGTGCTCCTATGGCGTTGGCCGCCGATGCGAATGGTGGGCTTTATTATACTCTATTTTCAACCCCCGAAGCCAACATGACTGGCTGTTATTACCTCGCCGATCCATTAAACGAATCCGGTCTGGAACAGCATCTCTTGGTCGATGACGGGGCCGATATGGAGGTACCCGCCAATCGGGGATTTATGGGAGTGACTGTGGATGACGAAGGGTACATCTATCTCACCATGGAAACCGGCCAAGCAGATTCATCCAATGTGCGGAAAATACAACCCGCCCCGGACTTCGGGTTAGACGATGTTTTCGGCGGAGGGATTCTCTTTTATAACAAACGCATGAATGGCATCGATTTTCTTGGGAATGATATTGTAGCCGTAAGTACGTTTGATTCGGTGGAATTCTTAGCGGCCGAGGATGGAACTTCGTTGTACGAAATTTCTGGTGGTCAAACTTACCAGCGCGATTTGGCCTATAACCCCGAGAATGGTGATATTTACTTATCGCGCAATAGTCAAAAACCAAACGAAGCCATTGGGAGTGTGAATTTGCTGACCGGGGGGAATGTCGACAACGTGGAAAGGTATAGCGAGTTTCAAAATCACTTCATCCCGCGGGGCGGCATTGGGGGCACTTATGGAGCGAATAGTCAATTAATCGAGTATGACGCGATGAATCATCACCTCATTGTTCCTGATTATTCAGGCGCTCAACCCATGATGGCGTTTTATAATCCCGATCAACCGGAAGAGCCTCTTGCGCTGGTGGATGGAAGTGAATCAGACAATGGTCCCTTTGAAACGCCGACCGATGCGGTCGTGGTGCATACGCCTCAAGAAGAAACTTTCGTGTTTATCTCTGATATGGGCACTCGGAGAATTTATGTCTATCAAACTCGGGGAGAAACGGGTATTGACGACTGGGAAATTTATGAATAAGTTCTACAGCGATCGTCGTTCTCGGATGAGTTAGATTTCCGTATTGGTTCGAGTAAGTGAGCCTCATGGTTGCATTGCATAGGCAGATTGTGTGAGTCAAGTTATAATATAAATAAGAATTGTTATTTTATTGATATCAGAAAAAGGAGTTTAAAACTCACACTATGATTTACACCAAGGCTTTTACACTCATTGAATTATTGATTGTCGTTGCGATTATCGGAATTCTCGCAGCGATTGCGGTGCCGAACTTTTTGAATGCACAGGTGCGGGCAAAAATCGCCGGCGCAGAGGCGGATATGCGGAATATAGGCACCGCCCTTGAGATGTACCGGTTAGACTATGGCAAAGCCCCCCGCACTTATACCGAAGGGTGTTATGAAGGTCCATGCCAAGGTTCGCAAATGTCGCGTTTTGCGCGTTTATCGAAACTCACTACGCCGATCTCTTTTATGTCATCCGTTCCGGAAGACAAGTTTAACACGCAGGAATTACAGGGTCTTTCCTCTGAACCCTTAAATACTTATCCCTATTGGGAACCGGGGTTTGCAGATAATTATCGAAACGAAAACGCCTTGGGACGTCACTTCAAAAATCAGGCGCGTCCCAATGGTCAATGGGCCCTCATGAGCTACGGTCCCGATGGGGACTTCGAAGCAGCCGGAGGAGGCGATTTGGCACCTTATGATCCCTCCAACGGTCTGGTATCGAACGGGGATATCATGCGTTTTGGATTATAAAAAGGGATGAAAACATAATCATGGAGGAGGAATAGAACTTCCTCCTCCTTTATGTTAGTTCAAAAGTAATGTTTGTATTAATCGACTTTATAGCCTTGCTGAAGGTAGCGTTGGAGTTTATACGTCAGCGCTCGGCGACTGATTCCTAACTCCTTAGCCGTTTCGGTACGATTATTATTGTTGTTACGCAGCGAATTGAGAATCGCTTCGCGTTCAATATCTTCCAGTTTGACTCTGTGATACTCTTGTTCCTGATTCACATTATTCAATACACTCTGAGTAATACGTTTCGGGAGATGCTCGGGGATGATGAGATCGCCCCGCGCCATCAGGGTTGCGCGCTCCATCGCATTGCGTAATTCACGAATATTTCCCGGCCAGGAATATTCTTCCAAACAACGAACGACAGTCGTAGACAGCCGCGGATTTCCCTCCATAAACTGCGAGGCAAAGTAATTCGCTAACGGGATAATATCTTCATGACGTTCCCGCAGAGAGGGGATGTAAATTTCCATTACATTCAAGCGAAAAAACAGATCCTCGCGAAAGTTTCCTTTTTCCACTTCTTGTTCTAAATTGCGGTTGGTGGCGGTTAAGATGCGCGCATCGGTAACATGAACTTTGTTGGAACCAATACGCTGGAAAGTTCCATCCTGGATGATGCGTAATAATTTGGCTTGGAGGGAAGGAGACATTTCAGCGATTTCGTCGAGCAGCAAGGTTCCGCCAGCGGCTTCTTCGAAGCGCCCAATGCGTTGCTGAGTAGCCCCTGTGAAGGCGCCTTTTTCATGCCCGAAAAGTTCACTCTCCAGCAAATGCTCGGGGATGGCGGCGCAATTCACTTTGATCAGAGGGGCTTGCGATCGGGGGCTCCATTCATGAATCACATCGGCAATAATCTCTTTACCTACCCCGCTTTCTCCAGTGATCAAAATGCGGCTGTCGGAGCGAGCCACCAACGCGGTTTCACGAAACACCTCTTGGGTCACTGGGCTTTTAGCTACCACATAATCGGGAAGGGAAAGATCATCCGGGAAGCGTACTTTTTCTTCACGATCAATCCCTAAAGCTTTTTGAACGGAGGCCATTAATTCATCCAGATCGATCGGTTTCTCCAAATAATTGACAGCCCCATCTTGCATGGCTTTGACGGCATCACGTATATCCGCATACGCCGTTACCAGTAAAACCGGTAAGGTAGGAGAATGCTTTCTCGCTTCCCGCAAGGTTTCTAAACCCGATAAGCCGGGCATTCGAACATCTGTAATTAAGACATGAATCTCTTTCTCTTTTTGTATGATCCCCAGGGCCTCTTCTCCAGAGGCCGCATTAAGAATCTTAAATTCTTGGGAAGAAAGAAATGACGTTAACAGATTCCGTTGACTCGCGTCATCATCCACCACGAGAATACGGTATTTTGAATGATCGACTTTTGTTGAAGTACCCATACCATCAACCTTTGTTTACTCTACGTATACCCGAAATCATAAAGCAGGCGCCCACTTCGGCACTGGGATTGTATTTTATATCCCAACCATGGGCGGATACAATCTGATTAACCACCGCCAGTCCTAATCCTGTACCTTTTTCGCGAGTCGTGAAGTAAGGTTGAAAGATTTTTCCCCGGTTCTCGGTCGGGACTCCAGGGCCGTTGTCTTCGATATAAAACCGTAATCGATGATCTTTTTCCTCTTCACTACGCAAACGAATGACACCGCCTTCTTCTACAGACTGAATCGCATTGAGTAATAGGTTAAATAGAATTTGACGAAGCAAGGCTTCATCTGCTTCAATGTTTGTCTCCGGGATTTGATCATGGATATCGAGGTTTTTATCTTCAATGTCGGAAATCAAAGTTTGTTTTACATCTTGAATGACGGAGGTGAGGTTCACAATCCGGGGTTTGGGCTCACAAGGTTTGGAAAAATTAATGAATTCATTGAGCTGAGCGGTTACCCGATCCACTTCTTCGCTAATTTGAGTCGCTTGGTTGCGTACTTCACCGCTGGTGTGCTCATCCCGGGCGATAAATTGCGCCAGGCCGCGAACCAGGTTTAGGGGATTACGGGTTTCGTGGGCTAATCCCGCAGCAGCAAGGTTCATTTTTCGTAAGTACATATTCATTTCATTCGCTCGCACCAGGCGCAGTTGTAAATCGGAAGTCCGCATCAGATTACGCCAAACCAAAGCAAATCCTAAAAAAGCAAAAAAGGCGAAACCGATAATCGAAGCCCGCACCCAAATGTCCTTCCTAACCTGCTCACGAAATTTTTGCGTGGACATTTCAATAATAAAACCGTGTAAACCTACCTTTTGCAACAGGGCTTGATAGTCCTCTGGATCCATTCCCGGAGGACGCCGAAATAACCACGGGGGACGGCCGCGATGAGAATCGGGTCCAGAGCGACTTCGCCCGCCGCTTACCGTCTCTTGATCCTCCTGCTGTTCGGAAGTTCCATCCGCAATTTCACGAGAACTGTCGCGAGGTTCTCTTGCGCGCTCTTCTTCATCATTCTGCGACTCGTCGCGCGCGTTCTCATCACGACCTCGTCGTGGACGCCCATCGTCGTCTCGGTTTCTTGGTGGCCGGGGACGCATCTGACGCATGATTTCTTGATCCTCTTCAGATAAGATGAGCGTGGGTGGATCCGCTCCTTTCCATCGTGGATCGATCCCTAAATCGACAAGATTGAAAACCCATACGGATTCTTTACCCCATTTCAACCCCGCTTCGGTTAAGTTTTGGAATTGCGTGATATCCACATCTCCCGCCGAGGTTACCACTTCACCATTAGCATTAAACAACACGACAGACTTTAAATCCTCGGATTGAATCAAGTCGAAAAGGGCTGATTCCAACCGAGGCTCAAAGACCACGCCGCCAAATAAGCGCTGCGATCGGATGACGACCGCGAGCGTATTGGCGATATCTTGAGCGCGATTCAATAAATGCTTCCGTCCGCCAGCCACATAACGTTGATGCTCAAACAATTGCCATGCGACGACGCTCAGAAATAAGAGAATGAGAATGACGGGGACGATTCGTTTTGAGAACATGTGCTTTTCCTCGAGGTCTTACATGGGACGTCCTTTACTGTTTCGATTTGAATTGAGGAATCCGGAGGGTTTGGAATCCTCATTCTTTTCGTCATCATTTGCTTCAACTTGGTCTTCGCTTTGTTCTTCTACGGCTTCGAGTCGCTCTTCTGGTTCGTCCAATCCTTTGGTGTAATCTTTTATATATTTATCGAGTTCTTGTTCTGAGAAAGTCTCCGGTAATAGTTCTGATTCTCTCTTTTCATTCTGGGTCATTTCGCTTAAATTGGCTGGACCTTCGACCACATAGGGAGTAAGGAAAATCATCAACTCGGTTTTGTAATTATCCTTGATGGTACGCTGAAAAGCCATTCCTAACAGAGGGATATCTCCCAGAAGAGGAATCTTTCTCTTAGTTTCACTGATGTTATCTTCCATCATGCCGCCAATTACGACGGTTTGCCCATTGGGGGTTACAACCACGGTATCGGCTGCCCGTTTGGAAAACACCGGAGTATCCACAGTCGTAGAAATGGGAACCGTTTCTTCAGAGATACTTGAGATTTCGGGAGAAAGAATCATCTCCACCAAACCTTTTTTGGTGATAAACGGGGTCACACGTAGGATGATCCCAATATCTTCATACTCCACCGTATTAATGGTTAGGCCATCCTCGGTGATCCGGCTGCTGGTAATCAGAGGGACTTCTTTACCCACGGTGATTATCGCTTCTTGGTTATTTCGGGTTAAGATTGAGGGGCGGGAAAGGATTTCCATGCGCCCTTTCTCGGAAATCGCCCGGATGGTGACATTCACATCCCTTTCCAGGATGCGGTAGAAGCCTCCTTGTGGCTGAGCCGCTAAACCAAAGGCGGTTTCAAATACATTCGAGCCGGGGCGATCGTTGTTGATATCAATTTCTCCTTCGACTCCAACATCAAGTTCATCTCGATAAGTCACTTCGACGAAGACCACTTTGATCAAGACTTGCTGTACGGGACGATCGAGATTTTCAATAATTTTTTTTATGTGTTCATTGGTATACTCATCGGTAATCACGATAATTGAACGTGAATCGTGGTCGGCTTCAATAATCGCTTCTCCGATGGTTCCATGCGAATAGTAAGTTCGTTGGGTCCCTGTTGTGGACGTAGTGGTATTTCCCCCGGTATTAATACCAAATCCACCAAAGCGTTGAGCGAAGGTATCGCCCACACCGGAAAGAAGCAAAATGAGTAAGAGCGTGTTAAGAGTTAGAGTTGATCGTTTCATGACAACAACCTCACCTTCTTTTATTGATTAGCAATGACGAGATCGCTTTCAAATTTATTGTTGGCGATTGGTTTGGAACTGCTGGGTATCAACATTTACGTTACGATTCGATAATGTATTTTGATTGGTCGTGGCTGTATTGCGATTGATGTTCATGTTTTGTGTTTCGAAAATATTGCGTAATATCTCCGCTACGTTTTCCACATCGGCAAATTCCAAATTATAGACATAAACCTTTTGGGTTCGCGCATCATCTTGATCCAAACGTTCGATCATTTGCTCGATCTGAGTCATGGTTTCTTCTGAAGCCAGGACAATCACCGAGTTGGTGCGCTGGTCCGCCGTCGCGCGGACCGTATTCTCGCGTAGTTTGCGTTCGCTGGTGTCATTGCCTTGATTTCCCTGATCACGCCCAAAGGGTCCTCGACCGAAACGGGGCATAAACTGGTTCTGCTGTTGTTGTGATTCGTCAGGAAAGAGTTCGGTAATTTGTTCGGCGACTTCAAACGCATCGGCATGCTCCAACTTAAAGACTTGCACTTCGGTCAAATCTTTTTGCACCGTATCAATCTGATTGACCAACTGCTCGATCATGGGCATGTATTCTTCGGCCGCGCTGACGACCAGGGAATTAGTATTTTCATCCGCCACGGCAACAACTCGTGAGGCCGCTTTTCTTGCTTCACTGCTGCCCTGGTCGTCGTCATCGCCGCGACCGCCACGTCCGGGCGGACCAAAACGAGGGCGACGGTCATCATCGTCTTGATCCACTTCAAAAAGTTCATTTACAATATTTGCCAGTTCAGTCGCGTCTGAAAAATCTAAAGGAAAGACGCGGATTGTTGCAATGCTGGAAATCGAAGTGTCCAAGGAACGAATGATCTTAACCATGCGGTAGATATTGCTTTGCGTATCGGTGATGATCACCGCATTGCTGCTTTGGTTCGCGGTCATGCTGGCATATTCCGGTAAAAGGGGAGAAAGATTATCCAGCAGTTGGGTTGCATCGGCGTGACGGACAGGGATAATCTGGGTCACGGTTTCATCCGTACGAGGAATTTCTTCTGGATTGTTTCCGATTTTGACCGGGATATCTTTAATCTTGGCTTCTTCCCGGGGAACAATGGTCAAGGTGCGATCACGACGAATCGCAGCGTACCCTTTCTCATGGAGAACGGTGTTCAACAGCTCCACGGCTTCCTGCGAGGTTAGAGATTGATGGCTCCATGCATCGATGGGACCGTCGATTTCCGCTTGCTTGATGATGATGAATCCCGCCGCTTCGCTGAGGTAATCCAAGACCGTATCTAAACTTGCACCGCGGAAATCCATCTGAATTTTGTCATTCGCTTTGGGAGGCTCTTCTCCTAAAATTTGATTGGCCTCTTCTTCAGAATCAGTTTCCTGTGTCCAAAGAGGGGATGTAACGATGAGACTCAATACAATAAATAGGGAAAACCATAATTTCTTTTTCATTGCTCCAACTCCTGTCTTCGTCGTTCCATAAGTTTATTGAGTAAATCATCGGTGGATGAATCATCGGTGGAACTTGATTCCGTTTGTCTTTCTCTTTCTCTGGATGAGGATTCTCTTGATGTATCTCTTTGTGCCAGGGAAGTGGGACGGGCTTGGTCGGAGATACTCCAGGATTCTCCTTCTTTGCGAGTAAGAGCTCTTCCTACCTTGAGTGCCAGGGTCTGTTCTTCGTTTTGCAATGTAACGTTAGAAACTGTAATCGATGTAATGGTGCATCCACCGATGGTATCCCCGGCCTTGAGCACCCGACGAAAGCTGGTCGAGGTTCCCTCAAAAAAGGCGTAGGTGTTGGTTTCTGTAACGAGGGTGCCGACCAATACCAATTCCTCGGTTTTGGCGGGTTCTTCAACCGGTTCTGGTTCGGGCTCTTCAACATTCTTTTCCCGCTCAGGATTGAAGATATTCCGTTCGATGATGATTTGAAAAGCGCTGAAATCCATCCCAGGATTTTGTTCTCCCTCTTGAGAAGAAGAGTCCATGGCTGTCATTCCCAATAACAGGATGACAAAACCGGTTAGAAACGAATGAGTAAAAAACATGAGTTTCATTTTTATCCCTCTTCCTTGTCTGCTTCAAACTGCACTCCGCTAACGATGATTTCCAGCATGAGGGACTGTCCCTGTTCATCACGGCTGGTGAGTTCCATATTCTCGACTTTGATACTTAGGTCATCGCGTTCAAGTTCATACAAGAACCGTGCGACTTCTTCGATTCCACCTTGTGCGATGGCGCGGCATTCCAGGGTTTTATACTCTTCATCCTCAAAGGTTTTCCATTGCGGTTTGAGAGAGACGAGATTAATTTCACTCTTATTGATCCATTGATCAAAGGACTTTAATACTTGATTCTCCGCTTGGGAAACACTTTCAGGCAAAGAATCGCGCTGCATCTCTCTCCAGCGTCGACGAATTTCGCGTTCCCGATTGATCAACAATTGCCCTTTGGAGAGTGATTTTTCCAATTGTTCCATCTCTTGCGCCCGGGCTTCCCAAAGACCCATTAAGGGGGTTACCACGGCTTTGTCTAAACCCAAGGCGGAAAGACAAATGATTGTTGTGAAGATCAATAGGCGTTCTCTGCTTTTTCCTTTCATGATCCTATCCTTCCAGCCAGATGAAGTTCAAAGCGAATTGCATGGGGCTTGTACCTTGAAATTGCTGTACCTGCAATTGGCTGATGTTCTCGTCCTCATTGAGTCGATCCATCACAGTGAAAAGGTTCTGATTCCCCTGAGAAAACCCCGAACAATAGACGAGTGAAAGATCATCGATCTCAATCCGATCGACCCAAACGGTTCCTTCTTCCGGGAATGACAACGTGATCGTGCGCAGGGTTTGCAAACTGGGCATGTTTGAAGTAAACCAGGGGCGAAAATATTTCACCCGATCTTGCAAAGATTCCAGCTCGGCAACATCTTCTTCAATGTGATCCCATTGGGAGCGTAGATTATTCAAAGTGACATGTTGATAGAAAAAGGCCGTGATTGTTAAAAGAATGATGGCGGCTGCCGCCCCTCCTAAGAGCAAATTCCCGCGAGAGGATAAACGCGAGACCCATTGCTGCATACGACTAACTTTGGGAGGAAGAAATTCATAGATCGGCGCTTGATACTTCAACAAAAGTTCCAATGTTCCTACAAGAGGCAGAGCCGATGGATCAATATGGTTTTCTTTTATCGTCTCGGGCACAATCTCGATTCCAAACCGGTGAAAGGAATCTGCCATAATTGCTTGAAATGCATGCCGCCATTTAGTGGGGCCATACACATACGCCTTCTTGATTTTACCCCGTATTTCAATTGGAAGCTCACTCAGGGTCACCCGAATCTCGCGAAACAGGGTTTCATCCATTGTAAATTCAGTTTGGTCTACTTCATCAAAAGTCTCTAGCCAGCGAAACATCACCATGGATCCTTGATAAAAAATGCGAACATCCATGCCAGCCTCACGTCGGTGAATGGTGATGAAACTTTCTTGCGTGGTCGGATCGAGCACGGGGTAGCCAATGGAAAAACTGATAGGTTTCAATCCCGCGGCTTTACAGATGGCTTCCAATTTTCGTACTTGAATTAGAGGAACTGCCGCCATCGTTAGTAATTTTTGTTCGCCAATGGGTGGCGCCTCGGCGGTCGATAGTGAAAGGTCGTGGGGAGCAAAGGGAAACTCCTTTTCCGCTTGTAAATGGATGTATTCTTTACGATCCGCTTCGGGCAAGTCTGGGATTTCAAAGCGATGCTTCAAGATCCAATGGATCGGTAAACAAACCACGCAATGGGGTTCATGAATCCCGGCTTCATCTAATTGATTGCGAATTTCTTGGCCGACCACATCCGCCTCTTCGTTTAAAGGATCGAGTGCCAAAGGCGAATGCCATGTTTGTTTGATATGCAGTCCTTTTCCATTGCGATAAGCCAACACGGCATGAAACCATCCGTGTTCAAATTCAATCCCCAAAAGACTGTTATGGGTCGTTTTATCTTTTCCGAACATGGGTTTATCTCCTCGTCCTTGGATCTGTCTCTGTAAACCTTTGTCCCAAGGCCCAGCCGCTTCCGGTCATGTCACGGCGATAAATGACATGGGCTTCTTCTTCACTGATATCTAAAATGACCTGAGAGCGTCGGTAGCCTTCGAACTGCAAATTCGTGGCCGCGATATCCAACATAAATTGATAGGAACGTCCGGTGATATAGGGTCCAATCTCGAGCGCCTCTTCTTCTTCCAGCACCTCGGCCACCCATGTCATGGTGTGAGATGTTTCTTGATTACCGGTACGATGAGAAATCAAAGCTTGGGCTTTGGTTTCATCGATCCCCGGCAAGCACATCAACACGTCCTTGCATGCTGTGTTTACATTGATTAATCCATAAACATACTCGTCATCTGTTGTCGTCAGCGAGGATTCGATTGGTTCGAATTCCTCCGCCGTCATTCCACTACGTATATAAAATTCCAATAAGCTTTCATAGTCGTCTTCTTGATCCACCTGCTGCTCTATTTCCCGGACCCGGTCTTCGCTGAAGGTATTTTGTAAAAGTTCGCTGAGTGCTTCCTCCTCGTCGCCATTGATGTTGACGCGTGAAGAATCTTCTTCCGAAATCCCTGGCTCACGGCTAAACACGGTCACATAATCCAAAATCCCCCGATCCAACTTTCCATTCCGGTTGTCTGGAGGATAAGATACATTCCCGTCATTTTCATTCCTATCCAAAACTCCGTTGAGATTGACATCCTCCCCGAAAAGCAGCTCCTCGTCTGCTCCCCGCACCCATTTCAGTTCATAAATCGATTCAAAGGGGGCATTCTTTACTTGGTAGCCAACTGTACGGGAGGAATAAGCGCGATCTTCGGCACCGTTTTCTGTAACCTCGCTATCCTCGTCCCGCCAATCGATAATCGCAGCGGCGAATTCGCGTGTCATGTGGGGAAGGGCTTCCAGCATCTCTACGGTGGCGGTGTTTAAGTTGATCTTGGCGTTTTCATCTACCAAACCGTACACCGGAGTCGTATCGGTATACTCATCATTTACATCCCGGCCGATCAGCCAGAAATACGAATCGCCGCATCCAACATTCTGATAGACATAGTCATCATCGCTCGGTAAAGCGCCTGGGGTTTCCAGATTTTCCAGTACATAAGAAATGTACTGAATCGCGCCTTCCATGGTTTGCTCCGATTGAATCCCCGCTTCCACATAGGAGGCCGCCCGGTAATCCAACATTACCGAATGACCAAAGAGCAGCGCCATCGACACCAAGCCGGTGGAGATCCACAAAACGATAATTAATACTGCCCCTTGGCGTTTTACGAGAAACCCTGTATTCAGTTTCATGGCCGGCCACCTCCTCCCCCCTCATTGGGAGGCCGATTACCTCCACCCCCGCCGGGAGGTTGTTCCTCGCCGTCGCGGTCATTCCCATTTTCGGGAGTTTGATCGTCGGGAGGAGTGTCATCGGTTTCTCCCTCTCCTTCGTCAGAGGGAGTTTCAAAAACATAATTACCCGCATGAATAGGGATCGTCATTACGATGGTTTTATAGTCTTGATCCCGTGAAGTGCTTTGTTCCTCATCTCTCAAGAGCAAAAGTTCTACATGCATCGCAGACGGCATGGGGGGGTCTTCTTCGCTGGAATCCCATGAGTTTGCCCAAGATTCGCCGTCGTAATAACGAAAGCGGATGGAATAAACATTGCGCAAGAGAGGTTCTGACTCTTCTTCCTCTTCGATTCTTGCGGTTAAGTTTCTTGTAAGAGAACGAACCAAGTATAACTGCCGTTCCCGGTTATATTCCTGCATTTCTTCGACTTCATAAGTTACTTTTTGAATATCCCCCCAGGGCTGATCATCACTCATGACCCCGGTGGTTGTATATAGTTCTAACGCATCGAAGGATTGCCGGGAGGTACTGTTGTCCTTGCCTACAATACCCAATGAGAGAGTGCCGTTCGGTGCAATCGCATTTTTTAAATCTTTCTTTAAGGTTTTGAGCGCATAGTTTAAAGCAAAATTCTTTTTCTGGGTTTCATACGCTTGGTCCCGCAGATTGGTGGCATTAAAAAGAATCATGTTGATCGAGAGAACAATCAGTGCCGTGATCGCTGTACCTACTAAGAGCTCGATCAAGGTGAAGCCATGATTCTCTTTTGACATTATGTTCGTAGACCGTTTCATGATCTCACCTAGTCTGTTTCGATCGCCTCTTCGTTCACGAGGGTCGTTAAGCGTACGAAATGTTCCTGCCCCTGAACCGGGAAATACACGACGAGGGTTAACTCGGTTAAATTCGCTTGTGCCCAGGGTTGGGAATGCAGTTCCCAACGATAGGGAATCTCCGTCTCTTCAATTCTTTCCTGTCCCCCCCCAAATTGCCAATCCCCGGTGATGACTTTTTCGGTAAGGATTTGATCGGCAAGGCGAGCGGCTTCTGCTTTTCTTTCGGCAAAAACCGAAGCCCGGTTCGCGATCGAAATGCCTTCCAGGGTTACCGGGATCACAATCGCCATAAACACGAGGGCTGCGAGGATTTCTGCAAACGTGAAACCACGTTCCCTTGGCTTGCTTGGCTTCAATCGTGGGTTAGCGAATCCAAACTTCATTGTTGAATTCCTTCTCGTTCAAAATACGAAACCCCATCCCTACAGTTTCCTTGGCGATATATAGGGAGTCCTCATTCCGTGATAAACGGATGTAAATCAATTCTCCAATTTCCATGGTTCCATCCGGGAAACAATAAATGGAAACCAGATCATCTTGTCGCGCCGAATGGGGTTGAAGATCAATCTGGATGTTTTCATCCATGTGATAAACATACTCTTCTTCCCACTCCGTTTCGTATCCATTTTGTGCTCGCAGACCAAAGAGATTATCATCTTCTTCAAACCATACCCATAAAGGTACCCCGGATGAAATTGATTGATGCGAAGCAAAATGAGTCAAAGCCACGATGCGTCGCGCTTCATCCAAAAGCGATCGTCCATAGATGAAGCGCGACAACGAGGGGGATGCGACGATGACGATCATGCTCAAGATCGCCATGACTAAGATCAGTTCGATGAGGGTAAACCCCTCTTCGTGCTTATCGATTGCTTTTATCCCAATTCGTGATATCATCGCCACCCCCTACGCGTCCATCCGGCCCCATGGACATAAGATCGAAACCACGGGTGTTGTGTTTTCCGGGGTATTCGTAGACATATTCGTTTCCCCAGGGATCAAGCGGGATTTCTTCCATATAGGGGCCACGCCAATTGGTGGCGTAGTTCGGTTCGTTTACCAGATCCTCCAGTCCGTCACTTCCCTTGGGGTAGGTGCCGTTGTCGACCTCAAAGGCATCCAACATAATTTCAAAATTCGCGATTTGACTTTGGGCTGCGGTAATCTTGGCCTGTTCGGAGCGGCCGGCGAATTTGGGGACCACGATCGCAGCCAACGTCGCAAGGATCACCAGCACCAAAAGCATTTCCACGAGAGTGAAACCTTGCTCTCTTTTACGTCTATTTTTCTTATTGAGGGTTGAGGGCGTCATTTTCCTTCCTCCTGTGTTTACTTGATATAATCTTGGATTGTGAATATCGGGATTACCATTCCGATGAAAATGGTTCCAATGAAAGCCGCGATGAAAAACAACATGAGTGGTTCAGCCAAGGAAACCGCTGTACGCATTTGACGTTCTAAATCCAATTCTGTCGTATTGGCTAATCGCTCCAATTCCTGATCCAAGCGTCCGGTTTCTTCGGCGACGGAAATCATTTCCAAGACCGTATTGGGAAATAACTCCTTACAATCTTCTAAACTCCTTGCCAACTGATCGCCTTTTTTTACCCGCTCAATCGATTCTGAAACCGCATCATAAAGAATCTGATTTTGGATCGACTTCCGCGCTACGTTTAATCCCTGGATTAGGGGCACCCCGGCACCTAGCAAGGTGCCAAGCATTCGACAAAAACGAACCATAGAGAATCGCGCCGTCAGAGGACCGATCAGAGGCATACGCAATATCAAATGTTCTTTCGCACGTTTCCCCTGATCCGAGGCGAGCCAATGACGAATGGCGAAAAAAATACCTACAAGCACCACCGCGACCACGCCGCCATAGTTTCGGATGACATCGCTGGTGCCCACAATGATTTGAGTCAAGGCTGGGAGATCCGCTCCAAAACCGGAGAATAATTTCTGAAAGCGCGGAATGAAAAAGACGAGCAGAAAAATCAAGACAGATATGGCCAACACCAATAAAACCGCGGGATAAATCAACGCCGCCATCACTTTTGAACGCAAATCCTTCTCCCGCACTTGAAACTCGGCGATTTGCCCCAACACCACGTCAAGAAAGCCGCCGGTCTCTCCCGCCTGCACCATGGCTACATAGACCCGGGGAAACACTTCGGGTATCCGGGTCATGGCATCCGCCAACGACATGCCGTCAATGACCAGGTCGTGAATTTGTTTCCATTTTTCCGAAGCGGTGGGATGATCAGTTTCTCGATAAAGCAAATTCAACGCCCGGCTGAGCGGTATCCCCGCTTGAAGCAAGTTCGACAACAGGCGGGTGAAATTTTCTAACTCGTGAAAAGGAACTTTCTTTTGTAAAAGAGGAAAGTGAAACTCACCGGCTTTTTTTTGCTGCGCCTGTGTGTGCTCTGTAATTTGAATCGGCTTAAAACCGCGGGCTTCCAGTTGTTGAAAAGCATCCATACGGCCTTGGGCTTCGACAACGCCTTCAGCCAGGGTCCCGTCCGCTTGCATTACTCGATAATGAAACTGAGCCATGAGGCTTTCCTCTTGTCTCTCTTACACCGTAATTTCAGAGATTTCGTCTTTTGTTACTCGTAATACTTCTTGAACCGTAGTGATCCCTTCGCTCACCAGGCGCCAACCGTCGTCACTCAACGATTTCATCCCCGCCCGATAAGCCGCTTGGCGAATCTCACCGGAAGAATGTTCCCGCAGCACCATCCCCCGAATTTCGTTATTCATCGACATCATTTCAAACACCGCACGGCGTCCATGAAACCCGGTATGGCGGCATTCATCGCATCCCACTTCCTTATAAATGGATTGATCCTCCGGCAACCCCAAACGTTTCTTAAGCGCATGGGTCCGTTCGGAATGATCCTCGACTTTACAATGGGGACACAGCACCCGTACCAAACGTTGAGCGATGATCGCTTCCACGGAAGAAGCGACCAGGTAGGACTCGACTCCCATATCCACTAAACGGGTAATCGCGCCGGGAGCATCGTTGGTGTGCAATGTAGAAAAGACCAAGTGCCCGGTCAGCGAAGCCTGAACCGCGATTTGGGCGGTCTCTTGGTCACGAATTTCACCAATGAGGACTACATCAGGGTCATGCCGCAGGATTGCGCGTAGCCCTTTCGCGAACGTCAACCCGGCCTTCTCTGAAACTTGAATCTGATTGATTCCCTTTAGCTGGTACTCGATAGGATCCTCGATCGTGATGATCTTCCGTTCGGAATCATTGATTTCACTCAAGGCGGTATATAGCGTTGTCGTTTTCCCACTTCCCGTGGGACCAGTCACTAACACGATTCCGTGGGGTAAGTCGAGAATCTCTAGAAAGAGTTCATACTCCCGCTGCGCCATGTGCAGTTGGGAGAGTTGCAAGATGGTGGAATCTTGACGCAGCAAGCGCATAACCACCGCTTCGCCATGCAGCATGGGAATAACAGAAACCCGGACATCAACCTCGCTGTTCTTTAACCGAATCTTGATCCGCCCGTCTTGCGGTAATCGTTTTTCTGCGATGTTAAGGTGACTCAAAATCTTTACCCGCGAGACAATCGCTGGTTGAAAGCGCTTGATCTGCGCGGGAACCGGTACTTCCTGCAAGACTCCATCGATCCGGTAGCGAATTCGCAGCTCATCCTCAAACGGCTCTAAGTGAATATCGGTCGCGCGTAACTCGATGGCATCATTCAATATCTGGTTTACGAAACGGATGATGGACGCGTCTTCAGCCGCTTCATCAAGATTGACGTCATCATTCTCCTGATCATTCACCACCTGCAGCGAAATCTCTTCTTCCAGGGAATCAATCGTATCCGCGCCTACCCCTAAGCGCCGTTTTAACTCCCGTTGAATCATTTCTCGGGGAGCGAGTACCGGTTTCAGGCGCAGCCCCGTCAAAGAGCGCAGCAGGTCCAGCCCCTGGGAATCAAACAAGCGGCTGGTGGCCACTTCTACCGAGCCATTTTCGGCCCGCAGAGGAAGCAACTCTTCTTTCAATAAAATACGCGTGGGGAACTGAGAAAGCAGCTGCCGGTCGACCGGCTCTTCCTCGAGGGTCTCATAGGGCACTTTGTACTCATTCGCCAGCCACTGTAAGACATCATCTTCGGACTTGAGAGAAAGCGATTCATCACGATCGGCGAGATCACGCAACATTTCTGCATCCGCTAACGAGATTTGTTTTTGCTGAACCATCTTGTCTAAGAGTTCGATCATGATGCACCTTCCTTACCACGCGAGTTTCAATTATTCCAAGGTCCCCATTAACACCAGCATCGCTTCTTGACGCACCGTCAAGACTTCACGCAATTCATCGCGGGCTTTTTTCAATTCTTCTTGCTTTTTTCTTTTCTCTTCACGAAACGCTTCCAGTTTCTCTTGGATCTCATCCGCAGAGGCGTCTTCATCTTGTACAACCTCATGGAGAGCAATAACCTCTTCACTCGGTTCGGGGCCCAACCCCCGTCCACGCGAAGGTCTAGAACGGTCCTCGTCATCACGTCCACCGGGTCCCCGGCCAGGGCGATCGTCATCACGTCCGCTAGGCCCTCGACCAGGACGGAAGAGCCCTTGGACCATTCCGGGATGTAGAACTTCTCGCTGCATTTGCCAAACACGTTCAAGCAAGGGCATGACCACTTCCCATTCTTCATCCTCAAACCCGAGAAACTCTTTCATGCGATCCATAATCATTTGATGCATTCGTTCGGGATCAAAACGTCGATCACGGTCCTGGGCGGTGGTATAGATCGTACCCATCGCCAGCAAAATAAAAACAATCAATAACGCAATTCGTTGTACTTTTCGATTCATCTTTCTTCCTCCCATTTTGAAGACATGATGAAACACTTCTTTTACCGAGCATGAAACGTACCAAGATCACACCTCTCGAAATTTAATGAGAGGGTTACGTTATAATGCTCTGAATTATCTCGTTTTATGTAATGGGTGGGAAAGGGGGCTTTGGAGTTTTTTTTAGAAGCCAATTGGAATGAGAACTTTTTTCTCAAGATTCAAGGAAGGCATGAGCAATTATTGCGCAAAAGAAAAGAGGTAAATGATTTCTAAGTCAGAAAATAGAGTAATGCTAAATAGACGAGAAAGAACTTTCGAACCTTATGGCGGGAGCAGAGCGCGTGTGAAGCCACGCACGCCGACACGACCTCGCTCGCGGGGTAACGAGTTCATACCTCCTCTCCCGCCTTAACAACATCAGCAAATCTTTTCTTAAAGCATTTGTTGCTGTTATTTTCCATAACACCGTACTTCATAAATCCGAGCCTGTTCGGAGCCATTCGTCGCCTTCACGTGGATGCGTACCGCTTTCGCTTCTACTGAATCAAAGTTATGGCGGCGCAAGCGCTGATGGTTGTCACGTATTTCCGCCACTGTGATTTCTTTCTCATCCGTTGTTTTGATGATGATGTCATAATCGCGAACCGTTTCCGGTTGTGGTTCGCGAATGCAGCGATTATTAGTAGAATCGGATTTACTCAAAGTTAATTCACGATGAAAGCCGGTATCAAAAGTCAATTGTATATGATGAATCTCTTGCGCTCGCTCCCATGTTAGTTCAATCCAGGCACCCTCAGAAGACATAGGGCATAACCAGCGGTGATTGACTTCGCCATACATATTACGTACATAGCCGTCAATCACGTTCTCCGGCTTAGATTCTTTATAAACACCCGTGGCCTTTACTTTGGCTTTTCGTGCTACATCCGCGGGATCCTCATTGCGTAAGTATTTGATGGTTTGATCATCACGCAAGAGGGTTTGTTGCAGCGCTTTTAAACGCTTTTTGTCTTGATACAGCTGCCGCGGGGTTTGTCCTTTTTCAGCACAAAACGCCATAGCGGTTCCTACCGCTTGCCCCATCACTGCGCAGGTGGCCATCACCCGGGTGGAGGTAAAAGCCACATGACTGCAACTGGCATTGCGCCCCGCCATGAAGAGGTTGGATATATCTTTGCTATACAAAGCCCGCAGTGGAATGCTATACACTTCCGGCAATCGGTTGGATTCATAAGGCGGTTTATCATAATCATCAAATCCGCCGGGAGGGTGTTCATCCAGGGCCCAACCGCCAATCGCGACCGCATCGTCAAACTCTTTGTTCAAGCCCATGAGATCTTGCTGGGTCAAGATTACATCGCCAAGAATACGCCGGCTTTCCCGCTTGCCGGGGATCATTCCAACCCAGTCCATTCCCCAATTTTCAGCGCTGGGAAACTTGCCGCTGTTTTTGATATAATCCCACACTCCGGTTACAATCGACAACAGTTCAAAACGAATGCGTTCGTTATCGCGGATGGTGTCGATTTGACCGCCCCATTCAATCCACCAATAGCCATACTCCCAACTCCCGATCCCCCGATGGTGTAGGTGTTTCTCTTCGATCTTGCGCGCCCAATGGGGCGGGGAATAGGGAATCGATTCACCATAATCGCGCGCGGTGAAAAGAATGCTGCTCCCCAGGGTATCGCGTTTGGCTTTATCCCACGCTAGGGGCTCGTTATACATATCCCGCGAATCATGCCCCCAATGATAAGTTGCCCCTGCTTCCAAGGCCAATCGTCCATCGCCGGTACAATCGGCGTAATGCTGGGCACGAATGCGGTAGAGATGTTCGCTCTTGTCGCAGCGCGCCATGACCCGGGTGATCTTACCGTCTTCCACTTCAGCGGCGTACAGAGAAGTATCCAAAAGCAACGTGATATTGGGTTCGCTGATGATTTTGTCATAAATCAGTAAATCCCATAATTCGAAACTGCGCTGTGGATTATTCACCGCGTCATCCAATCGCAGTTCTTCGATTAATCCGCCTTCTCTCCAGCCCGGGCGGCTATTATGCATATTGGCACCCACCATGTGCATCTTCACTTCACTGCTGGAATTTCCTCCCAAACGCGAGCGATCTTGAACAAGCACCACCTTGGCACCATGCCGCGCAGCGGCTAAGGCGGCGCACATGCCCGCCGGCCCTCCGCCGGCAATCATGCTATCACATTCTAAATCCACTAGCGTCATATTAAGTTCGCCTTCAAAGCGCTTCTTTTGGGCCTCGGGATCCGAGGGAGACAAGGTCTCGAACGAGGAACGAATATCTCCTACAGGTCTCTCCGTATCGTGGGCATTCGCTTCGTCGGCGAAAACGTAGAGTGAATAGGTAGGAAGCCACGCGGCGGTGGCTAAAAAGTTACGACGTTTCATAACATCAGCCCCTTCATTGAATAAATCTATCTAAGAGTTAATCCGCATTGTATCATAAGCTGATCAAAAACATATAGTTTATTGGCGCAAAGAAATGTTTCTTATCCCTTCTTACCAACTGGCCATCATGATTTACGATTAAAGTACGTTTATTTCACATTCAATTGTTGCATCATGGTATGATCGATTAGCACCAGGGCTGCCATCGCTTCTACGATGGGCACAGCCCGAGGGAGTACGCAGGGGTCGTGTCTCCCGCGTGGGTTGAGCCTGGTTTCTTTGCCTTCGGGGGTAACGGTAGGTTGGGGTCGCAGGATCGTGGCGGTGGGTTTGAAAGCAACGCGAAAGAGGATCTCTTCTCCGTTGCTGATGCCGCCTTGGACACCGCCTGAGCGATTGGTTTTTGTTCGTATTTTCTCCCCATCGTAATAAAAGAAATCGTTATGTTCCGAGCCTTTCATCTCCACGGCTGAAAATCCCGAACCAATTTCGAAGCCTTTGGTCGCAGGCAGCGACAACATCGCTTTGGCTAAATCCGCTTCCAGGCGGTCGAAGACCGGTTCCCCTAGTCCGGGAGGAACACGGCGTATCACGCATTCGATGATCCCACCCAGGGAATCCCCTTCTTTGCGAGTTTGGTCAATCAGTTCGAACATTTTCTCAGCGGTTTCTGCGTCGGGGCAGCGTACGGGATTGGCTTCGACTTGTTCGGTCGTCACCGTGGCGGGATCAATTTTCGCATGCAGGTTATATATTTGTTTTATATAGGCGATGATTTCGATCTGCGATTTTTGGAACAAAATTTTCCGGGCGATGGTCCCCGCTGCGACACGTCCTATGGTTTCCCGCGCGCTGGTGCGTCCCCCCCCGCGAAAATCGCGCAGGCCAAACTTGGCGTCGTAGGTGTAATCCGCATGTGAGGGGCGATAAGCCTCCTGCATTTCTTTGTAATCCTTCGGCCGGGCGTCTTTATTCCATACCATCATAGATATGGGAGTGCCCAAGGTTTTTCCCTCAAACACGCCAGAAAGAATTTGCACCTGATCGCTCTCACCGCGCTGGGTTGTGATTCGGCTTTGCCCAGGACGGCGCCGGTCGAGTTCATGCTGAATTTCTGCTTCGCTGATCTCAACGCGCGGTGGACAGCCATCGATAACGACCCCCACGGCGCCGCCGTGCGATTCGCCCCAAGTAGTGATGCGAAAGACTCGCCCCAACATATTACCCATGAAGGTTCCTCCGGTTTACGTTTCCACTTTTTGTATTAGATACGACAAACGTCGAGCGATCATTTCGTGTCCTATAGCATTGGTATATTCATAATGTCCCGTTTGAACCAACTCATCAAACGGTGGTTTATTAAAAAAATAAATCAAAGAAGACCACTCGAACGGTCCCTCGATAGGAGTTGGATCGACGCGATAGAAGAAATGCCGGTTTTTGCTGTGATGCCAGTGATCTTCTTGGGAGTGTGCCCATTGTCCTTCAAGGCCGCTGTTGGTAAAGGCGAATTGAATGGGGCGTTTTTCCTCGATGGTCAGACCCAGCGACCATATCCGGTCACCGGCTTGTTCATCCCCATCGCGCCCGTTATCGTTAAGCGCGACTTTGTTAGGTACGCCATCGCCCAACCCGGGATGATTCCCTACAATATAGATTGTATCCTCGACCTGGATATAGGGGGGAGCATAGACGCGAAATCGGTAATAGTTTCCTTCATCTCCTCCGTTTTTAGTATCAAAACCATATGGCTGCAATTGTAAATTGAAGCCCAGTTCGCGTTCTTCTTCTCCGCCAAGTTGATCAAAGATGGCACGCGTATCCAGCAGGGGAAGTTGAAACGTCTCTGCCAATTGTCGTATTTCAGTATAGTAATCGAATTGAAGCAGATTCGCGTTGACCAAAATTACCCGGCCGCCGGTTTTTTGATGATGCTCGATCAAGGCGACATGATGTTTATAATAATCATCTGGGGGTACGCGCCTTACCCATTGATCCTTTTGAATCCGTTCATTGATTAAAGCCTGGTAGGCCTCTTGAGCGAGTTTCCTTTTCTTTTGCAAAAACCAATGGCCAAGGCTGCTGTAGCGCTCTAACCATGGCTGCCAAGTGGGCGGTTCTGTGGTCAATCCGCACTGTTCTAAAATCGAGTATAACTCATGGTCGGCAATACGGGTTTCATCCGCATCATACAAACCGTACGCCAAAACCAATATATCCGGCTGGAACCTGCCCGTAAGTTTTCCATATTGTTTTACCCCCTGAAAAGAGGTATAACCAGGAGCCGCGAAATTTAAAACTTCATAATTGGCTTGCTCGTTTTGATTGAGTATTTCATGTAAAAGATAAGGGTAAATCTCTTCTTGATCCAACCTCATGCCGAAAGAGACCGAATCACCCATAATGGCAATACGGGTTACGTTCTCGGGTTTTTGGGACGCCACTTCAGGAGAGCGCATGCCATAAGCATTGGTTTTCACTTTCCCATCTCTCGATTCCCACTCTTGATGCAAAGCGCCGTAGTGATTCTTCTGATAGTAAATTCGATATGCCTCGGGGAGATATTCCAAACCGGTTTCTGCTTCTCCTTGAAGCAGCCGCAATCCCACATCCGCACTCACCAAGGCTATGAGAATCAAAACCAAGAGGATACCGATGGGAAACGAGTTTCGTTTGGGTTTTTCTACATAGTGTAAAGAACGGTAGGGTCTCATTCGTTGGTCGTTATTCCTTGCGTGTATAACCCAATTCATGCCGCAGTGCATCTTCTAACTCGGGATTGAAAAATTCAAATCCCGTTTGTTTCAAGCGTTCCGGATTCACGCGTGCGCTGGCGAGAAGCAGGGCTTCACCCATTTCGCCAAACATGGTTTTTACCGCGATCTCTGGCATGGGAATCCAAGCAGGACGATTCAATACCCGAGCCAAGGTTTTGGTAAATTCCTGGTTTGTCACAGGATTGGGCGCGGTCCCGTTGATGGGACCGTCTAATGTCCCGGTAATAAGCAGATGATGAAAGGCGTAGAGTAGATCATCGATCGCAATCCAACTCATATATTGTTTGCCGCTGCCGAGCCGTCCACCGCCTCCCATACGGAAGGGAAGCAACATACGTGACAAGGCCCCCCCTTGGGGAGTTAATACGATGCCGATACGGAGATTTGCCACTCGAATCCCGTTATCCTTCGCGGCTTGAGTCGCCCGTTCCCATTCCCGGCCAACGTTGGGTAAGAAACCCGTACCGGGAGAACTATCCTCTGTCAACACCTCTTCATTGCGATCGCCGTAATAGCCGATCGCGGAAGCCGAAATAAAAGTCTTGGGTGGTTGCTTTAGTGAGGACAAGGCTTCGCTCAAAAGCCGGGTGCCTTCTACCCGACTGTCACGAATCCGTTGTTTCTTCTCTTCGGTCCAGCGGTCAGCGATGTTTTCTCCCGCCAGATGGATCACCGCATCCAATCCTTCCAACGCGTCGCTCTGGACTTTGTGTTCGGCGGGATTCCAATAAATACTCGCGGGGCCTTTCTCATCAGGATTACGAACCAGCCGGTAAACTTGATGGCCGCCGGTTGTTAAAAACGCGGTTAGATTAGAACCGAGTAGTCCTCGCGAACCGCTGATGGCTATTTTTAAGGATTTTTTCCCGGGATTTTTCCGATGCACTTTTAGATCGTTTTGCAATATCCGATGGCGATAGGCCATCATACGTTCCATCCGATTTTCAATGAAATATTTCCCTAAGCGCTCACCCAGCTCGCCCATAGGCAGTTCATACTCAATATGATCGATCATGGTGAAGCGGTTTTCATCGATAGGTTCAAAGCGATGGGTATGTTCCCAGTGGGCGAAGGGACCCTCGACCTGTCGATCTTTGAACTGGCGGTTTTCTTCAAAATCAAAATGCTCCGCTACCCAATGGGTCTTGATCGGGCCGGTTTTGATTTGCAAAACCGCTCGATCCCCATCGCGTATAGTCCCTTCGCGCTTAACGAGTTGCACATTTTCCCACGGGGGATTTAACCGTTGAAAGGCTCCCTCCCGGGTATGCCATTGAAAGGCCTCTTCTACCGGGGCCTCGATCGTCGATTGGTATTCAAAGGTTTTTTTATTCACAGTCTCCCCCTCTTTTCGGAATACGTATTATTTACGGTGCCTTTATAGCGCGTTCTGTCATCCCAAGCAAGCACGGCGTTAGATGGTTTTATTCTCTTATTTCCCTTCGCTGGGTTGATCCACAGACCCTTGTTTTTTACGGCGGCGGGCGGCGAATTCCGGCGCTTCTTTGATACATTGCCCTAAGATTTTAAAACCGCGAATGAGAAGATTCACAGTCCCTAGCACCAGTTTAGAGGGCGGATTGCCTATTTCCAGAAAGCCCCGTTCATCCGCTTTCACTTTGCCCCAGTTATGAAAGAGGCATCCCCATGAACTTTTAAGAGCCTCATGCACCTTTTGATTGCCCTTAAAGGGATACCAGAACATATCGTGATAAACCACACTGGCAATATAGGCCCAGGGAGCCAGCCAGGTCTTCAACGACCACTCGATCGCATTCTTCAACTTCCCCCAATAGATTTGATGCTGCATGCGCGCCGCGAACGTGATGTGTTTATAGGGGCCTTCAAAGTTCCAGTTCTCCGCTGCTGCTTCGGTATCGCCCACAATCTCGATCTCGTTGGGATCCCCGCAGCCTAGACCTTTCTCATGGGCGAGGCGGATATATTTCATCTCGCTCATGGGATCGAAGCCCATCATCTTCGCCGCAATCGCATCGATGGCCACCTGATCCTCCGAAGCGAGAATCACGTTCTTGACATGGGGGGTCATGCAGCGCGGACCGGGACCATCGCCGACAAAAGTTCCATCCATCACCGCAAACAGCCCTCGATGGATTTTCTTTTGAATCATGAGTAAATCCACCAGGGTTTCATGAATCACCGGATGGGTCCAATGGCGGTGCTCATTGAGCAAGCCTCCAAAAGCGTTTTTCATCGCACCGGTCGTGGTCGTGAATACGTGGGTTTTTACCGTGGGCAATTGAATAATGTTTTCGCCAATAAAACGCTTGGGAATAGAAAAGCCTTTTGGGTAAACATCGTTAAGGCAAATAAATTCGTTCGCCAAATCGCCCACTGCATCATGTATATTGACCCACTCCTCATCTTCATAGAGATGAATATTGCGCAATCCATGGGTCTGCACGACATCGATTTGCTTATTTTCCCGTTCACCCAAATGTGAATCGATAACCACCGTCCGATTGTGGCATCCATGGATCAGTTCCGTATGATAGCCATCCTTTTTCATGGCGCGGATGACCCCTTCCAACTGCCAAGGGGTGGTCGAGCAGGCGGGATAAAAATGGTGCCAGCTGATATTGATTTTCAACGCAGTATCGGCCTCCTTGGCGATCACATCTTGATAACCCGCTAGGTTCATTAGTTGATGGTAATCCTCGAACACGGTACGAGGTTCGGTTTTGAGAACAGCCACTTTGGAACGTGCCACTTGTCTAACTCCTTTAGATTTATCTATGTCTTCTCATTTTATCCTTGGGTCATCAGAGAAACAACAGAGAGGGGAGAATCGCGCTGTAAAGTCTTCAAGGTGGGTAAGGATGGAACCTTAGCGAATCATTCGCTTGGCGCAAATGAATTTGTCTCTTAATTCGGACTCTTCATCCAGCCGGGTTTGGCATACTCCGTGCTCAGTGGAAGCATGAATTATTTCTTCATGCCCCATGGCCATGGCAACATGGGTGATATTCCCGTAAGGGCCGGAAAAGAAGAGCAGATCACCCGCGGCGATGTTTTGCCTCGCTGCCGGAACCGCCGAGATCCTGCCTGTAAGATACTGGTGTTCAGCATCGCGTGGAAGGTGAAAGCCAATGCAGCGATAGATATATTGCGTGAAGCCGGAACAATCCATCCCCCGATGGGTGGTGCCTCCCCACACATAAGGAATGCCAATGAGGGTACGAGCGACTTCGCACATGGCGTGGCGCTGCTGGCTTTGTTGTAAATTGGTTTGAATTAACATCCCCTTAGGAGCAACGAATTGTGAACCTGAAGGCAGATGAACCTTCTCATTTTCATCCATTGGCAATTGGCAGCCACCGGGTAGGGTGAGCCCATCACAGGTGAGAGAAGTGATAAAATACGCCTGAGTCGCCCCATTCCATGCGAGCCATTCTTCCTTGCTCATAGTACGGTAATCCACATGATTCACCCAGCCAACATACCCATCCGATGCATGGACTAAGGTCATGGATTCACATTCACGCAAAAGGAATAAGGTCTCGCCAAGAAGTGCGGTGTTTAAACATTCCTCTTTGTAAGGGGTAGCATAGAGCGGGCATACGGTAGAGGTCACTAAGCCAAAAGGTGCCTCGCGTAATGAGGGCTCTGGAAGCACAACCACCCGCGAGGTATCGCAAGCACGATTGAGATGCTCAAACACGTGCTTCAGTGCATTTAAAGCCCAGGGATTAGAAACATACCCTTCTACCGTAAAAGGATCGTGATTGATGATTCGAAGATCCCACACCTGCATGCGCGCATCCGGCAGGGTGAAATGGCCAACATAGTCACACAAGGTTTGATAGTCCTCGTCACTCTGAGGGTCGCATATAGGAAGGTCTTTCAGCAACTGCTGGGAGGTACGCCTGGGATATAATCGGCTCAAGAATGCCCTCCTTTTAGAGAATTCATAAAATCAGCATTGCATCTCCATACGAATAAAATCGGAAACGCTTTTCTATAGCATACTCGTAAGCCTGGTGACGAAACTCGTTTCCCATAAAGGCTGAAACGAGCAAAAGTAATGTAGTTCGCGGTAAATGGAAATTGGTGATCAGGGTATTTACCATCTTGAACAGATAGCCGGGATAAATGAACAGCTGCGTATCCCCCAGGCCGGCTTGCAGCCGCCCTGGTTCAATCACCGCGCTTTCCAAAACCCGCACCGCCGTGGTTCCTACTGCAACGACCCGCTTGCCTTCGCGCCAGGCCGTTTCTACCCGACGCGCTGTTTGCTCAGGAAGATGAAAGGATTCACGGTGCATGCGGTGTTCCTCGATGCGTTCAGAACGCATTGGAAGGAAGGTATCCAGCCCCACCTGCAGGGTGAGATAAACGACATCAATTCCCTTGTGCTTCAATCGCTGTAAAAGCGCATCGGTGAAATGCAACCCAGCCGTAGGCGCGGCCGCCGAATTGTATTGCTGATGCGGATGTGCGAAGATGGTTTGATAACGCTGCCGGTCGAGTTCGCTATATTCGCCATTTTTGCGGTTGATGTAAGGTGGCAAGGGAATTTGCCCATATTCAGCGAGCACTTCTTCCCATTCCCCCTCCCAATCAAAACGTACGCAAAATTTCCCCTCGGGTAGGACTTCGATCACCTCGCACCGCAGACGTTCTGAAAACACCACCTGGGTTCCTACCTTTAAGCGGCTAGCCCGGTATGCAATCACTTCCCATTCTTGTTGATTCAAACGATGGAGAAGCAGCATTTCAATCGCTGCACCTCCAGGCTTCTTTTTGCCAAACAAACGGGCGGGAAACACAAACGTATCGTTCAGCACCAGCACATCGCCTGGGGCTAAATATGCATGAAGAGACTGGAAAATTGTATCCTCAAGCCTGCCTGTCTCGCGGTTCGCGACCAGCAGCCGTGATTCATCGCGGCGCTTGGTGGGGACCTGAGCGATGAGTTCTTCCGGCAGCGAATAATCGAAGTGGGAAAGATCCATAATTATTTCCATCCACCGAAGAGATTAAGAAGGATTGTGAGTAGAATGGAAAGAATGATGCATGTAACCACGGGGAAATAAAAGCGAAAATTCCCGCTCTTGTAATCAATATCGCCGGGTAATTTTCCCAAAAAAGGAATGTTGGGCGCTAACCAAAAAATACCGCCCAAGACAATAAAAATGATTCCGATGAGAATCATCAATTTGCCGATTCCTGCTCCCATCGTCATTCACTCCACATGCTTGATTTGCTTCGATTCTTACTTGGAAGTACACTTTTGTGGATTTCTCTTTCAGTATACCTTCGGATCGAAAAAATCCTATGGATTCGGACATAAGAAAAAGAATGAATAAACATAGATAATGCAGTATGCAGTAGGTGGGATAATGCCTTTGGAACTATGTTTTTATGGAATGAAGCACGTAGGATTTCAGGAGCAAAAACGGGTTCCGCTTAAACCGAATGAAATCCGCGTGAAAACCCAATTGACGGGCATTCGCCATGGTGAGGATTTACGAGTACTGTATCGCAAGGACTGGAAATTTCCCCATATTCCGCAAACTTGGGGTGTCGGCCAAGTCGTCGAGACGGGGGCGAATGTGCACGCCTTTACTGAAGGAGATACCGTCCATGGGCCGATGGTCCCTGGGGAAGAAAATATCTTGCAGGAAAAAGATGCCCATGCGATCCATTGGCTGCGGCCGGAGTTTTGTGTGTTTATGGAACCCGGTGAATGGGGGTTGCGGTGTGTCCATGCCAGCGGGGTCAAGTATGGCGATCGGGTGGCGATTTTTGGATTAGGCGCACCGGGCTTAATGGCGTTGCAGTATGCCCGTGCCAGCGGTGCGCTTGAAATCATCGCGGTGGATCCGCTGCCTTCGCGTTGTCAAGTCGCCCAACGTTTAGGGGCTCACTATCCCTTGTCAAGGGTAGAATTGCAAAATGGAGACTGCGTGGAAGATTGTCATGCGGTGATCGAACTTTCAGGTAGTGCAGAAGGATTAATGAATGCGGCAGACGCAATTCTACCCGGCGGGACCCTGGTCGCTGGCGGTGTCCCCTATCCGCCAAATGCACTACGGCAGGTTGAGCGGCAAATCCACCCAAAAGAAGGCCGCTTTGTTTTGTTACCTGCAGAAACGATAGAGCCATCCAATTTAAAAACATTAGTCTACACCAGCATCGCCGAAAAGACCGCAATCGTATGGCCAATCCATTCACACACGATTCCTTTCTCCGAGGTCTCCTTTGCCTACCAAAAAATCGATGAGGAACCGGATTGTTATAGAAAAGTGCTGCTGAAATATGAGCCGTGAGACTCAAGATAAAAAGATCGCAGGATTGTGAAAAACCTCCAATTTTGGTTATCATAAGCTAGACTAAAATTATGCTGGGATTTAATTTTGCATTTTCCATTCATGATAAAACGAGGTGAATGTACCTTGGGTGATCTCATCGCGGCAGCGCTGCATGAATTGTTGGAAAAAGGTGATGTTGTGCAGGGTTGCCAGACGGGAGGCGAGAATTTCTCCGGCTTGGAAAAGATGCCGGAGATAGGCGCGGCTATAGTTGCGGCAACAATAACAAGGGCAGCTTTCATCCGGTGGATTCAGGTCTTCGCGATAACGTGCTTGTTTTACTGAAACTTTACCGTTCCATGTTAAAAGGTGGCTGTTTCTCGCCAAACGTGTGGGAATGACACAGTCAAACATATCGATCCCACGTAAAATCCCATCAAGAAAATCATCCGGGGTGCCCACTCCCATGAGATAGCGGGGTTTGTCTTTGGGAAGAATCTCGTGTAACGCATCACACGTTTTCCATGTCTGAGTCTTGTCCTCCCCGATCATCAACCCACCAATGGCGTAACCTGGAAAATCCAATTGGATGAGATCGTGGGCGCTCTTTTCACGCAGGTCCTGATACACCCCGCCCTGTACGATGGCAAACAGCGCTTGATCCTCACGAGTATGGGCTCCTTTGCAGCGTTCCGCCCATCGCCGTGTGAGTTCAATGGATTGTTGTGCGTATTCATAACTAACCGGATAAGGTGTGCATTCATCAAAGCACATAATGATGTCCGCCCCTAGGTCATTTTCCAGCTGAATGACGCTTTCAGGGGTGAAGCGGTGTTCATTGCCATCGATATGAGAGCGGAAGGTGGCACCTTCGCCATCAATTTTACGTAGGGGGGCTAAACTATAAATCTGAAAACCGCCGCTATCGGTAAGGATGGGTTTATCCCAGTTCATGAAGGAATGCAAACCGCCCATTTTTTTTACGAGTTCTTGACCGGGACGTAAGTATAAATGATAAGCATTGCAAAGGATCATTTCTGAGCCCGTTTCCTTAATTTCTTCCGGGGTCATGGCTTTTACAGTCGCGTGGGTTCCCACAGGCATGAAAGCGGGGGTATGCACAATCCCGTGGGGGGTGGTTAAGCGGCCCCAGCGGGCACGCTCGTCGGTATGGAGGATTTCGTACTGAAACGGCATGATGATAATCGCAGACTAAAGTAGCCCGTACTTTTTTCCTTTTTCGCGTATGGTTTTTCGGCTTGCTCCCGAGATGTGAGAGGCTTTGGAAAGATTGCCCTTCACTTTCTCCAATAGTTCAGAGAGATATTTTCTTTCAAAAGACTCGACTGCAGAATAGAAGGGCATTTTGATCAAAGATCCATTGTGTTGAGAAGATTTTTCCTCTTTCGGAGATGGATTTTCCAGCGGATGGGCAAAAATGAGGTCGGCTTTCTCGATGACACAGCCTTCTGTAAAGGCGACCGCACGATCGATGACGGTTCGGAGTTCCCGCACATTGCCCGGCCAGTGATAGTTCGTGATGGCTTCCATCGCCTCTTGGCTGAACGAGGTCGGCGATTCTTCATAATATTGAGCGTTAAGTTCAAGAAAGTGCTGTGCCAAAAGAGTAATATCCTCTTTTCTCTCGCGTAAAGGCGGTATATCGATGATAAAGCCACTCAGGCGGTAGTATAGATCCTCGCGAAAGAGCCCCTGTTCCATTAGATCATAAAGGCAGGCATTGGTTGCGGCGAGGATGCGAACATCAACCGGTACCATGGAGTTTTCGCCAAGGCGGCGGACCTTCTTTTCCTCAATCACCCGAAGCAACCGTGATTGCAAGTAGGAAGAGGCATTCCCGACTTCGTCAAAGAGCAGGGTGCCGCCATGAGCCGTTTCGATCATACCGATACGGTCGGTGGTAGCCCCGGTGAAAGAACCGTGCTTATGGCCGAAGAGTTCACTTTCCAAAAGCGTATCGGAAAGCGAGCCGCAATCGATGGGGACGAACTTCTTTTTCTTTCGCAAACTGGAGAGATGAATTGCTTGGGCAACGAGTTCCTTTCCTACTCCGCTTTCTCCTTGGATGAGCACCGCTCCTTGCATGCGGGAAACCCGGGGAATGAGTTTGAAGATTTTCTTCATCGCATTGGAGCAGCCTACCAAGTTATAAAAACGGTTGTTTTTGTGTTCTTTGCCTCGAATGCTAACCCGACGGCGAACTCGATCAACATTAAGTAGAATTTCCTGCGGCTCTACGGGCTTGATGAGATAATTGAGTGCACCCTGGCGCATGGCTTCAACGGCACTATTGATGGTTCCATACCCAGTGATGATCATCACTTCGGTTTCTGGATGAATCGATTTGGCTTCGGTTACCAACTGGACCCCGTTCATTCCTGGCATGGAAAGGTCGGTGATGACCATCTCATAAGGGGTTTGTTTTATCTTTTCCAAGGCTTCACTGCCCTGGGTGGCAATATCCACCTGATGCCCATCCGAATGGAGCAAATCTTTCAGGGTCGAAAGCATATCGGCTTCATCATCAACGATAAGGATATGTAAGGAAGGATCGTGATAAACGGTGCCCTTCATTGTCTTTTAACCTTTACGATAGAACGAAATGCTTTTCATATACTGCATTTTGAACGATTCGCTCCGATTTCCATAGGGTAAATCGAGCCACGATATCTAATCCACTTTTGGTTCAACAGCTTATGGATCCAAAGTACGATAAATGTGATTCTTAGGCTTCGTGGTGATTTCGTTCCGGCGCAAGAGGGAGAAAAGGTAATGTGAGGGTAAACGTACTTCCCACGCCACTTTGACTTTCGACCTCAACGTCTCCTCCCATATCACGAGCGAGGTTGCGAACGATGGTGAGTCCCAACCCTGTGCCTTGGCCATTCTTTTTGGTGGTATAGAAACGGTCGAAAATTTTATGGATGATGGGCTCGGGTATACCACAGCCGTTGTCGTGGATTGCGAGAGCGCAGCCTTGCTCATAAGGATTAATCTCGATCGTAAGTTTCCCCCCCTCGGGCATGCTTTGGATCGCATTCACGATGATATTCAGCATGCATTCTAATAAGGCATTTTTATCTAAATAGAAAAGAGGGAGTGGTTGGCCTCTTTTTTCTACATAAATTTGGTTCCATTCGAGTTCTTTGGAAAAGAGATGGAGAAGATTTTTCACTTCTTTATGAATATCCACCGTTTCTTTCTTCGGATTCACCCGAGCGAAATTGAGGAGACAATCGATATATTCCTGAGCCCGATGAATGCTGCGATGAATGACCGCTATACTATTTTCAGAAATGGAACAAGAGTGGTTTTGGGCATGATCAAGGTTAAAAGCGGCATTGCGCATCATCCCCAGTAAATTCCGCATTTCATGAGCGACGCTCATCGTTAAAAGGCCGATGGAGGCCATTTTTTCCATCGCAGAGAGATTGGGTGGAATTTCGTCAAAAGAGGTCTGCTCGGTTTTTGAGGTATCTATGGTTTGCGATGATTTTTTTAATGGTGTGGCCATATCCCTTCCTCATTGCATTAAAATCAGATGAACAATTGTAAGAACGTTTATCTCTTTTATCAAAGTGTAATTCGATTTAGATCGCCGTTGGGCTAAATTTTTTTACATTTCATGCACAATTATTCCATCCTTGAAATTTCACTGAGGATAATTTCATTTTTTAGTTTGTTTCTAATTTAATGAAGGGAAACATAAGTGTCAACCGTTATTTTTTCAAAGGCTTATGATATTTTTTTTATGAAGCGGAAGCCATTTATTCTCGCCAAGTAGATGGCGAGGTCGTAAGTTAAATATATTGAAGGGATTAAGCGGTTTTGTGAAGGAGGGATTTTGGAAGACAGCCTTATATGGGCGATTTCGACCAAGCGACAAGTTTTTCCAGTGCAAAAGGTTATTCTTAAAGAATGGAACGTATCGACCGGCAGTGGGATAGAAAGACCATAAGTTATTGATTTGTTTTATATTGTTAAAGTGGTGATCATGAAATTACAAATGATATGTAATAGTTATTTGCAGTTAGGTGAACACTTTCAATCGATAGAAACCTTTTTTTTCCCGTCTGATGGATTTCGATAAAAAGAATTCGAGAAGAGACAGGAGAATGATGAACTTTGTTAAGAGTAAATGATTTAAGTCGAAAAGAATAGAGTAACGGTGTGTGGTGGAAGAAAAATTCTATCGAGTTTTCTTGTTTTTGCTTTAGATTGGAAGGCTAAGGGTGGCATGGAAAATTATGGGTAAAATGAAAATGGTGCGATGGAGTGTCGTGTCGATATTATTCATTCTCACAATCGGCAGCGCTTGGCCGTTGACCTTGTCGCTCCCGGTGATTTCAGGAAATCCCGGCGATGTTATTGAGATCGAGGTGGGGGTTGATGAAGCCCAGGGGATTGAATCGTATCGTATTGTGATTGATCTCCCAAATTTATCCAACGATTATCCTTTGGAATATATCAAACAAAGTGCGACTGGAAAAGGAACCTTAACTAAAGATTGGGGACCGCCGGTTGAAACGGATCTTTCTCAATCTTCTCAGCAAGGATTTGTGGTCCTATTGAATACCGCGGGTGATTTACCCCCGCTGAAGAAAGGCCGCGGGGTTTTAGTGCGTTTTAAAGTTCGGATCAAGAAAACAGCAAGGAATGGGCGGATCGATTTAAATTTTAAACCGGGATTATCCAAAATAAATGGCGAAACGGGTACGTTCAAAACCGAAAGAGGATCGATCCGAGTGGATGCTACTTTTCTTTGGGGAGATATCAATAAAGACTCGGTGCCTGACTCTCAAGATGCATATCAAATCTTGCAATATGACGCCTTATTGCGCAATACCTTCGAAGGGCATCATGCCACGCGTTACCGCTGGCCGGATCAGTTCCCTCCTGAAGCGGATGTGAATGGCGATCAAACTTTGGGGGCGTATGATGCGTGGCATATCGTGCAATATGAAATTTTCGAACTGCTATGGTTTCCTGCCGATGTGGATCAAAACGGGGTTGGACCTGATGAGCAAAAAGTCGAGGTTGAACCGGAATCGGCTACCACGGTGCGGTTACCGAACTTGCAGGGACATCCAGGAGATGTATTGGATGTGGCGGTACAAATTCAGGAAGCTTCTAATGTGGCCAGTTATCGGATCGCGCTTGATTTTCCCAATGTCTCACCCTCGTTTCCCTTGGAATATGTGGTTGGCAGCGCCACTACGGCAGGAACCCTTACCGAAAATTGGCCGATCATTATGGTTAATGATCAAAGCCGTACAGAAGGGACTCTTTTGTTTGTCAGCGTAGCCGGGATGAATCCTCCCTTGCCGGAGGGACCGGGGATCTTGTTTCAATTTCAAGTCCGGATCAAGGATACTAAAGAGCGCGGGACTTACTCCTTGGATTTCCCTGCTCAATCGAAGACTCAATGGCGAAGCCGATTGAACGATGGGTTGATTCCAGCGAATCTTAAAACCGGGTCAATCGAGATCCGTGAGTTCCCGTATTGTGGGTTTGAGTTTAGTGTCAGTGGTTTCCCTATTGTGAAAACCTTGGAAAACGATTCTCCGCTGATGTTTCCAAAACATACCGGTCCGCTGTTCTCGGAAGAAGGCGATATGATCGCGGCGGCGGCGGATGTGAATCAGAGTACTCCATTCACCCGTTTGATTTATAGTCCGTCGGAAGGCGGGGAGCAGGAGATCGGGCGCTTTACCGAAATGTCAGGCGAAAAAGAGATTCTCAGCCTTGTCTATGGCGGGCGAAATATTGCCTGTTTGGAATTGGGTGATCCAACGCTGCCTGAGCGCTGTTATGTTTTCTTCCGGGTACCTTTCCAGATAACGGGGATCGGGGATGCTTTCGTTTATTAACACTATTCAAATAGAAATTCCTGCGGTTCCATGACGTGATACAAAGTAAGTTTTATTCCACCAGTTCATAAAGAATAATCGAGCCGGATTCCATCTGACGTTTGAAATAATTGGGATTATTTAAATATTCATTGTGTCCCAATTTTTTTAAGATAGGATGAGATTCTTCGTGATCGCCAAGACGAAGATAATAATCAACACTGCGTTTTAATAACTCTTGGTGAATTTCGGGATAAGGACGGCCGTACATGGGTACGAGATCGCAATCATCGAGATGAATGATTTGAATGTCATCGCGGTAGACATGATAGCGATTGTCATGGGTGAGGATAGTCGAATTTTGTTCAAGGTTAAGATTGATGTAGCGCCAGATGGGGGCTTCTTCAGGATAAACAAAACGATAAAAGTTTTCAGGTTTGATTCCTGGATGGCGGAAATGCGATAAATTAGGATCCGCGTGTTTAGAGCCCATGATAGAGAAGGTTATGCCTGGGGCTACACCGATGAAGAGTAGGAGGACAGCGAAAAAGTTGAGGAGGTAGAGATTAGGGATGGCGGCGAGAAAGCGTCCTGTGAAGATCGCCAACAAGGGCATGACCGCCAGGGTATGATACCAGTACAAGCCCGAGATGACGTATTGATAAAGAAAGTATAAAAATATGAGCAGGCCGAGAATAAGATAAAAGGGCTGTTTTCGTCTCCATCCCAAGAAGAAGGAGGGAAGCAGCAGGCCGGCTAATAAGGGTGTGAAGCGCCAATCCATGATAAATACATGGATGCTGTTAAGGATTTTTTCCCTCAAGGTGTTGCCAAGTTGAGAGGCGCCGTAGCCGTGATAGGTCCATTCTTGATTGCAGGAAGCCAACACCTCGAGATTGATATTCTTACCGCCGAAAATTTCAGGAAAGAAAGCATAAACGGGGTTTCCGGTTACGATCCAATTTCGTATGTTCCATGTCGCTGCAAGGAGAAACCAGAAGAGCAGCATGCCCCAGCTTTTCCAGGAGAATAGGGTTTTGTTGATGAATCGCGAGGTTTCACCCGGCCAGAGTACCGCAGCGGCCACACAAGGCCAGACGATCCAGCCGAGATAGTTGATATGAGGAAAGATTGCCGCGACACAAAGGAGAGGATGGAGCAGCCATAGGTCGTTGTTCTTTAAATAGATGTATAAAAACAGGGCGAAGAGGCAGGTGTAGGCCATCACAAGCGCATAGTCTGAAGCCCAGATGTAGTAACTGGTTACGTAGGGGATGGAGCGAAAAGCGAGGAGTGGGAGGATGGCTATAAGGCGGTTTTGAAACTGATGGAGGATGAGGTAATACAAGGCGATTAGGGAGCCAAGATGGGCCAGGGGCATGAGGACTTGCCCGTATAAATCCGACCAATGATCAAAGAGGGTGGCGGTGACCGCTTGGTGCAAGGGGTAGAGATGGGGATAATTGGCCCCGAGCCCCAAGCCTACCTGTAAGCATACCAAGATGGGGAACCCGCCCTGTTCGTAGGTCATTTTTCCATAGTGGATATATAAGATCAGTGCATCCCAATAGCTCACGGGGAAGAAGAGAGAGTGATAGAAGTTCAAGAGGGTGATGATGGCGAGGGTGCCCCAGGCGCAACGGAATAGGAGGGTTTGGAACCGGGTCTCGGTGGCATAAGAAGCGGGCGTCCACACGATGGGTTGTTTGGATATTTTCTTTTGCGCCAGGGTGAGGAGTACGATAAACAGAAATAAGGTTAGAAGAATGGTGACGCGGTTGAGAAGGAAGAAGATCGCGAAAAATTCAAGAACAAAGGTGCTTAAGCCAATTCCGGTAAAAAGTCCCGCAGCAATTTCCAGCCCGATGGGGAAACGGATAAACAAGCGGAGAAAGAGAATCCCGATCCACGTGTGAATGGTGAGCGAAACAAGACTAAACAAAGTGTTGAGAAAAAACGCCTCCGGCCATCGGAACTCCCATTGCAGCAGAACGCGAAAAAGCGAAGGAAGCACACTGGCATAAAATGGATTATGCTTGGCTAGGAAGAGGATATAAACGATTCCTAACCAAGCGAGAATCATCCATGGTATGAGGTATTGATAGCGAGGCGTATTAATCGGGCTGCCACTCCCTTCCGGTAATCATGCGGTAGGCGTCTTGATAGCGTTTGCAGGTATTATCGATGATCTCTTGGGGAAGATCGGGGGGGGGCGGGTTATGATCCCATTCGATTTGATTGAGGTAGTCACGAACGAATTGTTTATCGAACGCTTCTTGGGGCTGACCGGGCTGGTAGTTCTCTTCGAGCCAGAAGCGTGAAGAGTCCGGAGTGAGGACTTCATCGATGAGGACGATCTCACCATCAAGAAGACCAAACTCAAATTTGGTGTCGGCGAGGATTACGCCGCGTTCGCGCGCCCGTTTGGCTGCGCTTTTGTATAGTTCAAGACTGCGTTCGCGTAGTTCTTCACCTTCCCAACCACCGACAATCACCACCATTTCGTCAAAGGAAATATTCTCATCGTGTCCTTCGTCATTCTTGGTCGCGGGAGTGAAAACCGGTTTGGGAAGTTCTTCTGACTCGCGCAGACCTGAGGGCAGCCGAATGCCGCAGACGGTTTGATTGTTTTGATACTCTTTCCAGGCAGAGCCAGAGAGAAAACCGCGTACCACGCATTCGACCCGAAACGGTTCGACTTTTTTGCAGAGCATGGAACGGTTTTTCAACTGCTGGGTTTGTTCCTTGAATGGGGAGGGGAATTCGCTGACCTCGGTGGTGATCATATGATGGGGCTGGGCTTCGGGAAGCACTTCAAACCAGTGTTTGGACATCTGAGTAAGAATGGCCCCTTTGTCGGGGATCCCTTGGGGCAGCACACAGTCAAAGGCACTGATGCGGTCGGAAGCGACTAACAGGAGTGTATCGTTCAAGTCAAAGATATCGCGTACCTTGCCTTGTTTTATGGGGGGTACTCCTGGGATTTGGATATTGGTTATAGCTTTCATAAGATTTGGGAATCTCCTTTTTATATGGGTAATGTATTCGAGATACGGAATTATTGTAATGGATCATTAGGGTGAATGTTGTCTCATCGGTGTCTCTTGAGACTATTATTGTAAGCAAAAGGTTGCTGGGGAAAAGGGGTTAATGCGCCAGTTGAGTGAAAGGATGGGCGATGGTGTTGCTTGGGAGGCGAAGATGCTCGGCGGCGGCTTCAGGAGGGATAGGATTGATATAAAAACCTGTACCCCATTCGAAACCGGCGACTTGGGTGAGTTTAGGGGTGATTTCTAAATGCCAATGGTAATGGGGGAATTCACAAGCAGGTTGGTTGCAGGGCGAAGAATGGAGCATGTAATTGTAGGGAGGATTTTCGAGCAGGTTGTTCAACTGTTTCAAAACGAATAGAAGTGATTCTGCGAGGTCTTGGCGGTCCTCGGGGCTGATATATTCAAAATGAGATTGATGTTGTTTGGGTAAGAGCCAGGTTTCAAAGGGAAAGCGTGAGGCGAAAGGAGCGATGGCGATAAAGCGGTTGTTTTCGTAGACGATGCGTGAGGTTCTTTTACGCTCATGTTCAATAATATCGCAAAAAATGCAATGTTGCGTTTTTTGATAATGGGTGAGCGAACCATCAATTTCTTCTTTGACCCGTTTAGGAATAATGGGTAGTGAGATCAGTTGAGAGTGGGGATGGTCCAAGGACGCGCCTGCTTGTTTCCCGTGATTTTTGAAAATCATGATATAGCAGTTACGGGAATTTTGTTTTAAGGCATAGATCCGTTCTTGGTAACTGCGCATGACGAGTTCGACTTGAGAGGGTTCGTACAACCCCATATGACTATCGTGTTCGGGGGTTTCGATGACCACTTCATGGGAGCCTACGCCTTCCATATATTCATAGATATTGTTTTTTTTGGGTTCAATCTCCCCTTCGGAGACTAAGGCGGGATATTTGTTGGGGACAATGCGCAGTTCCCACTCTTGCGCATTCCCTGTGTTACGCGGGTAGCAATGGGCATACAATTCCTTCGGTGTTTTTTCCTCATTACCGGGACAGAAGGGGCAAAAGCCAGTGCTCCGTTTTGCCGGTTCTTCGATCAGATCAGAGGGGCGTTTGGCTCTTTCTTTGGCGATGATGACCCAACGGCCAATGATTGGATCTTTTCGTAAATCAGGCATGTTGACTCCGAAAGACAAACATTGTTTTCAGATGAGGTGCAAGCACAATCATCCTGGTTTCGTGTTAAAAAGCAGCCTAAAAGAGACCGAATGAATAATCCCATAATGAATGTGTTATTGTAGAAAAGCATATCTCTTTGGTCAATTGAACCCGAAAGGAGGGTTCTCTTGCTTTTTTGTTACGATTCGATGATAAGCGGGATGGTGCGGATGGTTTGAACGAACGTGTCTCCATCTTGGAGACGCAAGGTTCCATGGAAAATGCCGGGTGACGTGGTATCGGATTGCACTAACTTGTATTCGGCGATTCCTTGAGGAGCATTAGGTTTTGTACATAGGGCGTGATCCTGATTGATGCAGGTTTCTCCATCGTAGAGATAAAATTCGACGGAATAGCCGGTAAGGTCGATCGGGTGGCCGGATTCGTCCCGGCAATAGAAGGTTAGAAGGATGCCGAAATCGTTTTGGTGAAGGGTGATTGCTGAATTCATAATGATACCTCATTTGGATTGTTTTCCGGGAAGATTGCCCAAAGGGGATAACTCTTGGGAATGATGACCAGCAGGTGGATCTGATAGCCCGGTTGGCCGGGAGAGCCGTTGGCGCCCAGCCAAGAGACGCCCAGGTTGTGTCCCGTGCGTTGGAGCACGGGATCGTCGGCATGGAGGGTGTGGTGTGAGGATTTGATTTGGGACATTGGATTTTTCCTTTACCAGGGGAGGTTGGGAGAAAGGTAGAAACTGCCATCCACGGGCGGGGTGGAGGAGCGAATTTGTTTCGAGGCACGGGTCGAAGTTGCGGAGTTGGGATAGTAATAAATGTGGAAGTAGGTCTCAAGGGGTGATAAAAAGAGGGGATCGTCAGAACTTGTTACTTGGATTTCGATATGCGAAGGCATATCGGCGGGGACGTTGCGTTGGGGGGAGTTAATGGTGTTTTGGGCGAACCATAAGCGGGAGCGTGAATGTTCACGGGTGAGGATGCGTGTCTCTTGGGTGACGGTATGAATGAAATCGGCAATACTACCGAGGCCTTGGCCTGTATCCACCAGGCGATAGTTTTGGTGGGTGTAGGCCTTGATGCCGCCAATCTCCCCGGAGATCAGAATTTCATACTGGCCGGCTTTGTTTCCGGTGGTGGAGTAGCTTCCGGTGGCGACACCAACCTGGACAGCAGCCATGCTGCCGGAGTAGATGGAGGTACCGGCTTTCATGATGTCAAATGATAATTTTTCGGGAGTGGTGGCCGAGCCGGTTTCGGGATCGGCAGCGAGAACCATGAAGGAGATCTCATCGCCGGTTTCGAAGGTTCCCAAGTGGGTTTGAGCGAAAATTGCGGGAGTGACGAAGGATAGTAGGCATGTTAGGAATAGAGATTTCATGGCTAGGCTCCTGATCATTGGAAATAGGAAGTGATATTAACTTACGAATACAATACGGCTGAGGATGGCAACCAAACTGCCGGTTAATCCACCGATCACCGCGGAGACGGCTTTGATGCCGGCGATGTCGGAACGATTTTTATCCATCTGCTTATGAAATTCTTCCAAGGTGTGATGGGTGTGTTGGGCCGCATGTTCGATGCTTTCCAACTTGGTACGGATGTGCTCGAGCGAAGTTTTGATTTCTACGTATTCGACAGAATATAAGCGATCTTTTTCGTTCATGGTTCTAGATCCTTCTTGATCACAGCTGAGTCCAGCCGGTAGAGGTGTACACATAAAGGCCGTCTTGGCTGTCATCGCTTTGATGATCGAAGTAAATCACTTGGCCGAGGCTGCCGCTGGGCAGGCTTGTGTGTACAGATAATTGCAGGGGGGCGGTAAGAGACAAGACCCCTGTATCGGCGTCCAGGGTCATGGCGTTGGAATTGGAATCGCTGTGCCATGTGAAATGGCGGTCGGTGAACAGGTCGAAACTTTCGTAAGAGATCGCAATCCGGTAAAGAGTTCCGAAAAGAAGAATCTTGTCACCTTCGCTTTCGGTAACGAAAGAGTAAAGGTTTCCCGTTTGGATGTTGCGGCCGGTACTAAGGTCTTGTTTGATATGGACATCGCCCTGATCGCCGCTGATGATCATGAGGTCTTCTGTGGTATCGGTGTGAAATTTGATGTTACGGTCGGAGGTGATATCGAGATCGTTGGAAGAGACTCCAATCTTGTAAGTATGGCTAAAGAAGCGAATTTTATCGCCGAGGAAGTCGGGAAATTCCATGAGGGTTGCGGGGACGATCACAGCCCCGGCGGTCCCGTTGTTGGTGGGGTCGAGCATAATATCGCGATTACTGCGGATGATGAAGACGTCACTGGCTTTATTCATTTCAAGAAAACTCGCGTCTTTTTCGATGGAAAACGTTCCGGCTTGGACTTTTGAAGTCGCTGCGGTGATATTTCCAAACACTTCGCCGCCGGTTTTTAAAAGATAAGCATCTTCGATTTGTTCTTTGGCAATGTACGTTTGAGTAAACGATAAGTTTGTTAGGAAAAGGGGGAGTAAAAAGAAAAGGAAGTTATGTTTCATGATTTACCTCGATTGTATGTTCTATTTATGGAGAATGTGGTAACGGTGTTGAATGCGATAGTGAGCAGGCGGGGGATGAAAGAAGGTGTAGCCGTTGGCTTCCGGGTCTTCGGCATAATCGACCTCTTCTTGTTGTAAGACGCCATTGAGATAGACATCCAAGGATCCAGCATGGAAGACATCTTGCGTGGTGAAATGGGTGCGAGAACCGTCGGGCGATTCTGCGGGCGAGCGGTCGAGTTGATGTTGATGGGCCATGCCCAGGAAGAAGGCAGCGCGCTGATCGACGAGGTAGGAATGCTGCCCATCGTCTTCGTCCAGGATTTTGGCGGCGCCGGGGCGGTGCACGATTTTCGCGAGGGAAATAGCGTTGACGGGACTTTCGGGCAAGGTGGGGGATTCGCTTTCGGTTCCCGTAAGGATTTGTAACTCACCGTCCTCGTTTAATACGACAAGATCCCAGCGTGGATGGTTTTGAGGGGCTAAAATGCCGGCGCTTTGCGGTAATGTGGTAAGTTCTTGTACTCCCGCGAAGGTATGGCCAAGACAGGCCCATCCCGGTTTAACCGCGATTTGCATGGCGGCGGGTGAGATGGCGCTTACTTGGAGGGAGGTCTTGTCCGTGGTGATGATGATGCCGGTTGTGTTTTGATGGAGCAGGGCGCTGCCTATTTCATAGAGCAAGGTGAATGCCGTGTCGATATTCGCGTTCCAACGATTGACTTTGCTTGACGTCAGCGGCACCTCTTTGTAAGCAAAGAGGGAGGAAGTGTTGTTGGGATTGGCGGGATTGTATTTACCGTATTGGGCCATGGTTTTACTCCAGGATGGAAGGATTTTCCAGCCAATGGATGTTGTCCTGCTGCTTCATTAAAAAGCGGGGGTCTTGGTTTTCATCTGTTTGATCGACAAGACACACTCCTGCATCGGGAAGGAAGTGTCGTGTGATCGTATCGGCTTCCTCACGAGGGTGGGTTCGCAGCCAAATCGGATCGAGGCTGGCGCTGAAGGATTGCTGAAGTTCGTGTAAGGGTTGAATGTTTTCTATTAGGTTATGGCTTTGTAGTTTTTGGAAGAATGGATCATCTTTATTACAGATGAGGATAACCGTTTCATTCTCTGAGAGACCGCGTTCTTCATGGATGCCGCTCAGGTACGTATGGCGGTCGGCGCTTTTGTAGACGAGCGAACCTTCTACAACTTCGATTACGTGGTCGATCACACGATAACAAGTTTGTCCGTCGTAAGTTTGCAAAACTCGGTGAGGGCATTGGCCGTTTTCTTCACCGCAGAGGGAACAGCGCCAGTGGTCGTACTTCCAGGCGAGAGAGACTTCACGATAAATCCCTCCATCGATATTCAGGAGTAAATCTTTTGCGCCGGAGGTCTCACGCAGCCAATAGAACCAAGCGCGAACAAAGGAAGACGGCGATTCGGATGAATTCTCTTGGCTTTGGGTGACTTGGGCTTTAAAGAATCGAGCCAAGGGGAGGGAGCGGCGGTTGTGGCCCGCGAGCACGGATTGGCCGATGACTTTGCAAGCGATGTCTTCCAAGGCTTGATGTGTGAATTGACAGCCATCGCTCTTACAGGGTTGGGTAGAACATAAATACATACTGCGAATATACACCTTATCGGCGGTTAACGGACTCGGCGCGAGTTGATTGATTTTTTCCATATCCTCTTTGGAGGGTTGGGCATCATGAAAGCGGGGGCTTTCATGGCTGCGGGCGAAGTTGAGTGGGGGATTTTTTGCTTGTTTATTGAATGCATGCATAAAAAAACTCCTAGAGTAAGAAAGGGATTACACCCAACGATCCCGATAGTGTAATTGACAAAAGAGGCTGGCGGATTTTGGCTCTACCTGGATGATGACTTGATTGCTTCCGGGAAGCAGGTACGGGTATTCTGTATCACTGCTAGTTTGGATAGGGGTCTCGTTCACGGTGGTTTTACGCAAGTCGGGATCGATGAGGATGGTGCTACCTGCGTCGATTTCGGCTGCGAGGGTATAAAGCCTGTCGAATTGAAATCTTAGCGAGGAAATACTTGCGTTGGTTTGAATGTGGGCATGGAGAGGAGCTTTCCAGTTGCCAAGTTGAAATAAAGAAAAAAGCGCCTGGCCATAGGAGGTGTTCATGCTGTGTTGATGTAAGATTAAACTCCGTTCGTAGCGATCGGAGGTCAAGAGAGTGAGATCGATAAAGGCTATGGTCTGACAGGGACCGGGTACAATCTGGAGATGACGCCGGCGGCCATGATGATAGCGGCCGGGATGGAGTGAAAGTTCATTTTCATTCCGGTCGAACGCTTCCAAGGCGCTTTGGAAATCTTCCAATGTTTGTCGCAACTGGTCAGGGGTCTTCTGGCGAATGAGAGATTGGATGCGGTACTGCTTACGCACTTTGCTTTTCGCTTCGATCATCTCCAGCTGTACGGAGGTTGTCTTGGGCGGAAAGATAAAGGAACCGATGCGAACCATGATTTATTCTTCTCCATGGATGAGGTGAATTGGTGGCGGAGGAGGAGAGGCTTCGTAATCACGCAGCAAGCCCCAGGCTTCCTCACGCAGCAGGCTGGACATATTCCATAGTTGTTCGCTGCGGCTGTGGGTATCGATTTTTATATTCGAAAAATGGATGTTTTCATTTTGCATTGCGCTTGAAAGGCTCCAGGCATGAAGCAAGTAGGAGAGCGCCAAGAGGGCTTCAGCGCGGAGAATGCCGGCGGTGATTTCGCTTTCCTCGGTGAGGGTGGTATCCCGCAGGATTTCGCTGTGGGCGCACTGCAGAGAAGCGAGAATTTGTTGGGATGGCACCGTGTTGAAATCATCGAGAAAGGCGATGGTACGGACATCGGATTCGTTGGCAAATGGCATGGCTTTTCTCCAAGAGATCGTGGGTGGAAGAGAGGGCGCTCTTCCACCCGGGCTTCACTTATTCTTCGAATGTGATGTTTAACACTTTGGAGGCGGCCGTGAGGGCTTTGGCAAAGCCGGCTACTTCGGAGATGGCGGTGCCTTCGATCTGGCGGCGTATCAGGCGGTCACTTTCGGTAATCACCCCGGTTTCGTAGATTTCCTGCAGGGCATAGCGCTGATCGAGCCCGATAACGGTATTATCGCTGACGGTTTCATCTACGATGAGTTCGGCGCCAAAGATGCGGAGGTTCTCGCCACGGGTTTGGAAGCCTTCGGCGATAGCGGGGTCTTTCAATTCAGTGATGTTGAGGATTTTGGAGGCGGCAGCCTTATTGCAGATCATGACGTTCATTTGGTAGGGTTCAAAGGAAAGGGCGAATTCCACCATGTCTTCATAATCGATGGTGCCGGAAACATCCACATTCGAAGTGGGAGCGGCATTGCTGTTTCCGTCCCCGTTGACGAGAACCTCGATCGCATCGACAAACTTGTCGCGCTGGATTTGAATGCCGATGGCTTTAAGGAAGAGGGAAACAATGGAGGCGCGTTTGCGACGGATGGCTTCGTACGTGGCTTGGAGATAGCGGCCATATTTTTGCAGGGTGACGGTATGTTCGGCGGTGACAATCTCGATCTTGGGCAGGGAAGCGCCTTCGCCCACAACCGCCAGGGATTTCTCGCCTTCGCTGTAAAGCGAGTCATCCATGTAGATGCTTTTGTAAGTATTGTCATCGACCTTAACGCGAGAGGCGAGGATTTTTTTCAATTTCTTGAATTCATCAATGCCCAGTTGTACCGAGCGGGAGATGTATTCTGGGAAGAGGATGGAACTTTCCTGGGAGGCGAAGAAGCGGTCGATGATGTCCGAGTTTGGACCATTGACGCGAATGCCCGCCACCGCCAACTGACGTTCGAATGCGTCCAGTTCGGACTCGGTGGGCGTAGGGTCAAGGGTTTCTAAATAGGCGGTGAGATCATAGCCGCGTTGGGCGGCTTCGGCATACATTCCTTCGTGGAGTGGAATTTGGGCGGCGCGGTGGAGTTCTGTGGGCAGAGTTTGTATTTTTTCTTCAGAAATAAACATTCGAGTTAAGCTCCTTTTTGGATTTTTCATAGTTAAGATCGGGATTAGAGAAGGACATCACATTGGTTGTTGGTGCTATCGACGGCGATGACATTGCCCTGGGCGATATTCCCTCCTGCGGGATCGCCGGTGGTGCCATCGATGGCGGGGGCTTGATAGACTTTGCCGGCACCATCGATGACGACGGCGTTGCCAACTTGCGGTGCGGTTTTCCCGGTGTTGATGTTGAATCTTGCTACGCCGGTAATTTGTACGGTCGCTAAGCCGCCACAGACATGTTCTAGGCGGCCGAGTAATTTACCGCCATCGCTTCCGTGGTTCACCGTATTGTTGTCCGCCAGTGTGACTGCATCGCCCCGGTTGGAATCATCGAGATCGTAGTCTTCTCCAGTTTTGGTGATCGTGAAGGTACCAAAGAGGGCACCGATGCCGTTGTTATCAATCGTACGCGTCATTGTGGTTTCTCCTGTTTAGGGGGGGATTATTCGTTGAGGTGTTCAGCCAGTTGGTAATGATGAAAATCGGTTTTCGATCGATCATCCTTGAATTCTTGGGTGGGTTGAGAAAGAGCATGGGTGGGATAGAGTGCCCGAAACTCGGTTGTGATGGCTTTATGCCATCGGGCTACATCCTTGACACTTAGGTTGTCGTCTTCAAGCAGCTCTTGCAAATCAACCAAACGCTGATGTTCGCCAGTGGAAAGAACAATGGCGTGCATGCGTGAAAGGGTTTCCTTTTTCATTTGCTTCATTTCCCGTTTCCCTAGTTCTACGTAAGGGAGGGTTTGTTGTTGTTCGGTGGTGAGTTTTTCAATTTGGAGACGTTGTTCTTCATTGTGCTGTGCGGCTTGTTTGAGATTTTCTTCCAGTTGAAGACAATGCAGTGCCAGTTCGCGAGTATTCACAATGGCGCTCATTTTTTCCTCAAGTTGAAGGGGGGTAATTTTGTCATTCATACGCCGATTCCTTTCGAAAGAATCATGAAAACGATCGCTGTTTGTCTTGTTTTCTACTAATGAAGAATCGGGTGCAAAATGGGATTGATTTTTTGGGAAGGAAATAAAAAAAGGGCAATGGTTTTTAGCCATTACCCCTGCAAAATAAGGGAGTTGTTATAATAAGGGAGGAGAAAATTTTTGAGTAATTATTTCATGAAAAACCATCTTTTGATCGTGGTTTCGTCGATAAATTCTTCAGGATCGAATTCGATTTGTCCCCGGATTTCACCCCCAGGATTTTGGCTGGTATGGACCATAAAGTAATATTCGCGAGAGAGTAAATGATCCAATTGTTCTTCGTCTAGTTCAATTTCGCCCGAAGTGGTTTCAAAGGACGAATCTGCGATGGGAAAGATCACATCGCCGCTGACTCCACGGGCTCCAAGGTGAATATGGGCGGCAGTGACCTCTTCGATATCGGTGATGGTAAGCGTATAAGACAGTGTTGTCAGATCTTCATTGAGGGTGAGGGTGGCCTCACCCGAGGCGTCGGTTTCTACCGGATCAACGACTTGGCTGCCGCTCAAGGTGGCTTTAAAGGCTAAGGGTTCGTCCATGAGCTGACCCCGGATCTCTCCATCGGGGTATTCATCGGTATGCACATTGACATAAAACAGACCTTCGTTAAGATTACTCAAATTGTCTTCGCTGAGGCTCACTTCGCCGCTGGATTGGCCTTCTTCGGGGGGCTCTAAGGGAATCGCGACCGGGCCGTTCTCTCCTTCGGCGCCTAGATGTATGTGAGAAGCGAATACATTTTCGATGTTGTAAACATAGAGATGGTAGTTCAGAGTCAGGTTTTGTTCATCGATGGTGAGAATCGCAACTCCAGTGGATTCTGTATTGACGCTGGGGATGACATTCGAACCGTGGAGATAGGCTGCGTATGCATTGCGTTGGACGGGAGGCGTTGAGTCGGGATTACCGGGCAGGGTCACATCCTCGGGATTGCCGGGATCGGGATCGCCGGGTCTCCATGTACCTTCCGGGTCTAAAAGTTCTTCCCCGTTGGTGAATCCATCACCGTCGGAATCTATCAGCGCAAGTTCTTCCCCCCAAAAATCGTCGCCCGCTCCTTGGAAAATTAACTCTTCGACTGCTTGGCCAAATTCGTTTCTAGCCCCACCACCCGCGGGGTTAATGTGACAATTGGCGCAGTTGTTTACCGCTCCATTCGGGATAAGGGTAGGGCGATTGGGGCGCGCTTCACCATAAGTGATAAAACCAGCGATGAGGGTAGATAAGGCGAGAAAACGAAACCAATGATTTTGAAAAGAATGCATAAGAAGACCCTCCTTTAAAATAAATAATATAAAGTTTATCTAATTAATAATATTAACAAAAATAATCCAATATTGCAAATTAATTTTGGAAAAAAGTGAGGATGGAATAAAATAGGAATTGGAAAGAGCGCTGCAAAAGCGGGGGAGGAGGCGATCGCGAATGGCGAAAGCCATTCGAGGAAAGTCCGGACTCCAAAGAGCAGGACGCTGGGTAACGCCCAGGAGGGGAAACCCTACGGAAAGTGCCACAGAAAACAGACCGCCCGCGCAAGCGGGTAAGGGTGAAAAGGTGAGGTAAGAGCTCACCGCGGTCCCGGGTGACCGGGCCGGCAGGGTAAACCCCGTCCGGAGCAATGCCAAATAGGGGAGGAGGAGTGGCTCGCTCCGTATCACCCTGAGACAGGGTGTGTTACTCCCGGGTAGGCAGCTCGAGGCGAGTGGTAACACTCGTCCGAGAGAAATGATCGCCCGCGACAGAATCCGGCTTATACCTCCCCCGTTTATCCCGTTTTCTTGCGAAGACCAGCAAGGAGAGTCCTGCCGGCAGCCCGGGTCCAAGGATAAATGGCTTTTCGCTGCTAAAAATCTGAGTCAGGATCCAGTTCATGATGGGGTGATGGTGCATATTATCAGGACGGGCAGTTTGATCCTTTGGGGAAAAAAGGAGGCGGCGAATTTTTCGCCACCCACGCCATAAGTAAGCGACAGGGAGTAACCAAGTGTTAAGAAAAGAACGGTGGACGATTTCGAACTCATTTTCCCGGAGGAGATTGATCAACCGCTTGGGTTCATAGCGGCGCACATGCTGGTTAATCTCGTCATGCTCGCCCCAGAGGGAAGGGTATACCGGGACGGTGATAAGGGTAACCCCATAGGGTTTGCAAACCCGGCTGATTTCCTGAATCGCGTGTTCATCTTCGTAGATGTGTTCTAGTACGTCGAGGGCGGTGATGAGGTCGAAGGAATCGTTCGAAAAGGGAAGATGAAGCAGGTTGGTGAGTTTTACGTTTTGTTCGTTGCGCTGATGGCAGAAGCGGATAGCCTCTTCAGAACAGTCCACCCCGATCACGTTCCCAAAATGAGAGAGAAGGGCGAGATTAATGCCGGTACCGCAGCCCGCGTCTAGGATTTGGCGGGTATGTGGGCAGGAAGGGAGGTTCTTCTTCAAGAAAGCGTGGATGATTTTACGGCGACTGACAAACCACCAGTTATTGTTTTCGAATTCGAAATAATCTTCGTAGTAGTCTATTCTCACCTTATTTTGATTATCCTTCCGGATTAATTTTTTTTAATCAATCACCGATTAAACTCGACGTCTAGCAAAATACTTCTGCTTGTTCATCAAAAAACGATTCTTTTGGCCGATAATCAAGAGTAATCCTTGTAGAATGAAAATAAAGGTTAATCTATTGTGATGGTGAATCTAGCCCGAATTGAACCAAATTGTATGAAAAAAGCAAAAGATCCGAATGTGCTGATTCCCGTATTTCGTCCTTCGATTACCGAAGAGGAGATAGAAGCGGTGGCGGAGGTCATGCGCAGCGGGTGGCTGGGATTGGGGCCTATAACCAAAGAGTTTGAAGAGGCTTTGGCGGATTATTTCGAGGCAGCGGCCGTGGTGGCGGTTAATTCGGGAACCGCGGCTTTGCATCTCGCTCTGGCTTTGCAGGATTTGGAGCCTGAAGATGAAGTGTTGGTGCCCACCATGACTTTTGTTTCTACGGCTCACGCGGTGCGGTATTGTGGGGCGAAGGTTGTGTTTACCGATGTTTGCCCCGATACCTTGGGCATGAATATCGACGATGTACAAAAGAAGATCAGCGAGAAAACCCGCGCCATCATCCCCGTGCATTATGGGGGGCATCCCTGCGATATGGTGGCGCTGCAACGCCTCGTAAGAGGGAAGGATATAACGATCATTGAGGATGCGGCGCATGCCTGTGGGGCTACCTATCAAGGGAAAAAAGTCGGGGGGATTTCTCCCATCACCTGTTTTTCCTTCCATGCGGTCAAGAATCTTACCTGCGGCGAAGGAGGAGCGGTGTCGCTGCGTGAACCCGGTTGGGAGAAAAAGTTGCGGGAAATGCGTTGGCTGGGGATTTCGAAAGATACTTACGCGCGTACTTCGAAGGAGAATGTCTACGCTTGGCAGTATTCGGTGGAGGAACTCGGCTATAAATATCATATGCACGATATTGCGGCCGCCATGGGGTTGGTGCAGTTGAAGCGGCTCGAGGAGAATAACAATAAACGGCGTGAAATTGCCGAGCGATATAGTGAAGCGTTTTCATCTTGCCCGGCGATCGAGATCCCGGAGGAAAAGGAGTTTGCGCGTTCTTCGTGGCATATTTACCCCATCAAGGTGGAGCGGCGGGATGGACTGATTGGTTATTTAAAAGAACATGGAATCGCCCCGGGGGTTCATTATTATCCGATCCATCTCCATCCCTATTATGCGGATGAAGGGCATGATTGCCCGGTGGCAGAACGGATTTGGAGACGGATTCTAAGCCTCCCCATTTTTCCTGATTTATCGGAAAGCGATCAAGATCGGATTATTGAATGCGTTCTTTCTTTTTGTGATGAATAAGAAAAGAGAATCAAAGGAAATTGGCTCATGCTGGTTGGGAAGCAATGTTTTTTGCGTGCTTTAGAAGATCATGATGTTGAACTGTTGCGTCAATGGCGTAATCATCCTGAATTGATGCAGTATCATTGTTCCACTTTTCCGGTGTCGCAAGTGGAACAGCGCCAGTGGTATGAGTCCTATGCGAGCGATAGAAAGCATCATGTATTTATGATTGAAAATGCTGACCATGTACCTATGGGGTATGCCCTGATAAGGAATCTCGATCTAAAAAACCGGAAAGCGGAGATCGGTCTGCATTTAGAGCCTTCGTATCAGGGTCAGGGATATGGCAAGGACGCCTTTCTTACGTTAATCCGTTTTTGTTTTCAAGAACTTAATTTGCATCGTCTTTTTTTAGAAGTGTTTGATTTTAATGAAAAGGCGATTCGGATGTATGAAAACATAGGCTTCAAGATTGAAGGACGTTATCGCGAGGCCTATTATACCCAAAACGCCTATTGTGACCTCATCGCTATGTCACTTTTAGAAAATGAGTTTTCAGAATAAAAGAGGACGTTCCTTGCGAACGTCCTCTTTCGATTTACATCAAGTTTTTTTTAGGTTATCCCTCACCCAGCATATCAGTAGAAATCGTTTGTCCCGGGGGCAGGGGAATAAGTTCGAAATTATCGAAATAGATTTCCACTGGTGCACCCTCGGGCTGCATATAGGCCACTTGCAGCAAAGGAATGACGGAGTTGCTCGGCGCTTTGTAAATCATAGTCATGCGTTTATATTCGCCGTTGAAGATGTCGCTATCCGCAGGAATATTGGTTGCAACGGAACCATCAAAACTACCATCCATCGCTGCCAAGGCCACACTACATCCTCCCCCGTTTGAACGGACACTCACCCGCAGCAATACCGGTGCGTCTTCTACCTCCAGGAAGGGGCCTAAGAAAGTTAGCGCTTCACCTGGCTGGGCAGTCACTTTTAAACCACGGCCGTTGGTGGCGTTTTCAAAAGCATTGTCTGTGGGGATCGAGGTAATTTGCAAATCAGCCTCGGTGAAATCACCTTCAAAGGGTAATTGTTTCGCAAAGCGATCATTTCCCAAGGTAGGACCGTCGAATCCGGCGAAGAATTGGACTTCGAGTTCAGAGGATGGCGGAGTCGGGGTTTGTTCAGCCGGCTGGGTTGGTGTCCAAGTGGGGGAAGGTGTTGAGGTTGGTTGTGGAGGGAAGGTGGGTGTAGCCACAGGAGTGGGGGTGACTTCGGGGGGTGGGGTGTCCTCTGGTGTCGGTTGGGGCTTTTTAGTGGCTGTTGCAATAAGAGGAGGGGTGTTGGTTGGCGTAAAGGTGAATGTCGGTGTCGGGGTCGATGTGGGAATGGTGGGGGTGCTCGTAGGCCGAATTTCGCCTTTGGGTCCATGTTCAAAAACGGTCATTTTGTTGTCTTCGGCGAAATAAACATAGCCGTCATAGGCGATAACGTCGAAGCCATGATGATCGGCTTCGTGTTTTAATTTTGGTTCAATTTGATCCATACGTTCAAAGTCAAGAATTCTTAATCCTCCCGGCACGGTGGGGTCAAAAACGCTGGTAGAGCGTTTTTCGGTTATGGCTAGATAGCAGAATTTTTGCCGGGCTGCGATTTGAAAAACCTCATGGGCTTGAAAGAGTTCATAGTTTTGTAATAGGGTTAATTGATCGGGATCGCTAATATCATAAAAACTAGCCCCCCAAAACCCTTCTGCTGATACAAGAATATTACCGTCGATATCTAAGCCATTGTTAATATCATCAGTGTCTTGTTTTGAAATCATTTGCACATTTTCAGGATCGCTAATATCGAGCACTTGAATATCGAGCCAGGTGGCTAGATAGGCGCGTGAACCTACGTCGATCATATCGGTGACGACATCCTGGGTGTTATACGTACCCACGATAAGCGGTTCTTGATCTTTGGCAACACGGATGCTGAGCATGTCTGAGGGATCAAAACCAACGTACACGATTTGACCAACGGCGTGCACCATCTGGATAATCTTTCCTTCTTCGCCAGCGCGTCGTTCATATAGGCTCTCGGGGGATGCCGGGTCGGTAATGTCGTATACAAGAAAGTTCGGCACCTCTTCTTTTCGGGTTTCTAACCCCACGATCAATAGATCCCCAGTAGAAGTCAGGTTCATGACTCCCGAGTCGGTATTGATCTTTGAAATTTGCTGGGGTGCAGCCCGGTTAGAAATATCGAAGAGGGTCACTTCTTTTGAACCGCCGACGATAAGCAGAGGTTCATCGAGATGCAGGGTGGTGGCTGGTACATCATACTCTTGGATGGGCTCAATGAGTTGTTGTTGTGCTTGGGCGATGGAGACTCCGGTTACGAAAATCAAACTAAGAATCCATAAACGTTTTAACATCATCTTTCCTCCCCTGAAAAAACAATTAAGATTTTGTTTTTTCTTTGATCATTTGATTAATTTGATCCAAGGGCAGTTCGATTTGGTCACCGGCTTGGATGCCATGTTGTTCGAACCACCCCTGGTTCATTTCTAACGCATATTGACATTTATACCGAGAAATGTAGCGTTCGACGGGATCAAAGGGACCTCGACTGGGTTCCATTTTCTCGATATTACTTATGACTCCATCATCGCGGATGAAAGCGATGGAGAGAGGAATAAGTGTGTTCTTCATCCAGAATGAAAGATAACGCGGCTGCCCATAGATGAAAAGCATGCCATGATTTTCCGGCATGGATTCGCGGTACATCAATCCTTGGCGGGTTTCTTGATCGGTGATCGCTACTTCGACTTCAACTTCGGTATGACCCAGTGTGAAAGTAATGGTAGGCAACGGGTCTAGGAGGTTCTCAGGTTTGTTCGAAGAAGAAGCCTCTTCTTTACAGCCGGCTGGAAAGAGAATAAGAGAGGGGACCATTATAAAAAGAAGAATGGCTTGAGAGAAAAATCTTTGCTTCATCGTACATCCTTTAACTCAGTTTCATTATGCGCATCATTTCTTCGATGCGATGGCGATAGGTGGCGTGGTGAAGGACGAACTCTTGACCCGCACGCGCCATCTCTTCACGTTTATCTTTATGATATAAATAATACTCGGTTTTGTCTCGTAATTCTTCTGGAGTGTGAAAACAATCGAGATGCTGTCCGATTGTGAACTCTTCTTCGATCATGGGGCGGTATTCGGTTAGAAGAAAACCGCCGGCGGCGAGTACGTCGTAAATACGGGGATTGGTGGAATTAACACACTGTACATGAAATACATTCACGTTAATCTGGCTATGAAAATAGACCCCGGGGAGTTCTTCTAAATATTTGGGGGCTTGGCCGCTATGGCATTCGCTCAATTCTTCGGCCCATTCCGGCTTAGCCCATTCGGGTGCTCCATACGTTACCAAACCGAAATCTTTCAAAGGCTTAAGTGTACGCAGACGGCGTAAGTAGGTGGCTCGTTCTTCCAAATAAAGCACGACGAAGCCGCGGTAGGGTAAGCGTTCCCGCCCGGGTGAGGTCTCGAAGCGTTCTTCTAATGAGATTGTCGGATCGCGCAAATAATCTTCTACAATGGAATCAAGAATTTCCACAAACTCCGGGTCCCGCCGCAGCCAAAAGGCGCGTACGGCTTGGAAGCGCTGGGCTGCTAGGGCGCCTACGAAACTAATCGCGGGACCTTCTTTTTGCGGCCAGGATTGTCCCGGCTCACATTCAGAATTGGGACGAATGCCGGCCGCTGTGGCCAAGAGATAGCCTTGTTTTCCGCTTAACTTTTGTAAATAAGGAAGATAGGTTGGGTCAAAAGAGAAATAGTAGTCGGTCGCCTCAATCTCTTCTTTACTGGTTTCCACGCGTTTGGGACTATCCATGAACCACAGGATTTTTTTGATGGGAAATTCTTTCAAATAATGCACTCCCTCGGGGGAGAGCGTGTTGCGATTCATCCAAAAAAGAATGTCGGGAAAGTGTTCGCGGGTGTATACCAGCCAAATGAAGGTGTTGAGAAAGCGCAGCAAGCGTTGATTGCCGCTAAAGGTTTGTACCTCACAGCCTTGGTGTTGAAAACCTTTGGCAATGGCATGCGCGAGGTAGTCATGTTCGGGTTCGACCATAACGACTTTTTTGACATGATCGCCCTGGTCCTGGATTTGCTCATAATGGGTTCTAAGATCCTGCAGGTATTGTTGCGAAGCGCTGTGTACGGTGGTGGCGAGTTGGGTTAACTGTTCTTTGAGGATATCCATCATGCGCCCGAGTTCCTCATCGCGGGTACTGCCGCACATCACCGTAATCGGCGGTAAGAGGGCGACCGGGTTTTTTTGGACAAAATCCAGCACCGCATTGATTGGTTTTTCGTCGAGGAGTAAAATCGTCCGGTCTGATCGCAGTACGTCGGTCCAATCCATGAAGAAAAGCGATTGAAAAAATAGATCGAGACGATCTTCGACCAACAGCATGCGTTGTGCGTGCCGTCCCTTTCGCATATTGGGATAAAGGGTAAACGGAACGTATCCCAGTCCGGGGCGTAGGATAATAAATAGAGATTGTTTTTGCCAGTCGGTTTGCTGGATAGTATTCTTGGCCGCTTCCCATGGATTCTCGGGGCCGTGGATCCAGTCCTTTTTTGCATCTCTTTTTTTGCAGCGATAAGAATTGGATTCGAACACTCCAATTTCGTAAGTATTCGTTTGATCTTTGAGCGTTTGCAGCGTCTCTTGGTATTGGGGATACAGTTCCCCGATTAATTGCATGTTTCGCTGAAATAGCTCGTGTTGATTATTTGGCTCCATTATCAATTTACACCCTGCCATTTACTTATCATTCGAAAAATCAAGAGGTAACTCCAACTTTGTACCAAGCTACAACAGATTGTTCTTGGTTTCCAGTTCAATTTGTATGAAATGGGGAAGGAAGCAAAAAATACTCTCCATTTTGCGTATGATTCTTTATTAATAAGAGACTTTGCACAAAAAAAGATGAAAGGACGAAAAAGATGCTAAAACAAATATGGGATTTTTTGGATAATAAGAAGACGGTTATCGGGGGAACGATGATGCTGATGGCCATGATTTTCGAAAAACTCGTGGGGATATGGATGGGGGATTCACCACCGGATTGGGCACCGAAAACGATCGAGACCTTGTATTATTTAGGGAGTGTGTTTACTGGGGTAGGCTTGAGCCACAAGGGAGTAAAAAATCTTCAGAAAAAGAAGACTAACGAAGCGCCTCAATGATTTCTTGAATTGAGTCGATATCGGTTACGCGAACCCCGAAATTTTCGCCAATAACGATCATTTCGCCTTTGGCAAACGGTTTCTTATTGATAAGCAAATCGACCGGTTCTCCATTAAGCTTTTGTAATTCAATGACCGAGCCGGAACCCATTTCCAGTACTTTGCGTACTGTCGATTGGGTTGTCCCAAGCTCCACCCGAATTTCCAGGTCAAGATTAAGAATGACCTCCAAATTGGTCGCATCGGTGGGCATTTCCTCTTCATCGAATGAATCGAACTCGGCCGGTTGAACGTTGATCGGTTCATCGATTTTGGAAGAATGCCGCAATTTGGTCTTTTTGGAAGGCGCCTGTTGATATGGCTGCTCATCAAAATCCTGTTGTTCATAGGGAGGGTGCTGTTGGGCTTGAGGTTGAGAAGAGTCTTCCTCGCTCTCTTCCTCCTGCTCTGCACCTTTCCCCAAACCGGCTTTCAATAGGGCATCGATTTCTTCTTGCGATAAAAAGTCACTCATACTCGATTTCGCTTGAAAAGTGGAATGAAGATCGTCGCTTGGATATTTCACCTGCCATTATTTTAACACAGGCTTCTCATTCGTCTATATAATTTATCGCTTTTTCTCCCGGAGGAATAAGCGGAGAAAGGGAAAAGACTTATTATAATTTCAGTTTTTTCTTTAATTTTTGGTACTCTTTGTAAGCGTAACGAAAGACGGCTTCGTAGTACTCGTTCCAATCGTAGTAATGTTGTTTAAATCCATCGGGGGAGATGAGTGAACGTCCCAGCGAGTCTTTTCCTCCGATGAATGGATCGAGCGATTCTACGATGCCGATGAAGTTCACCCCATAACCGACCGGAAAGGGATAAGGACAGTTGGGGGGTTCGGGGCCGGTATGCTCAATTCGGACCAAGCCGATCATTTTTACATGCGAGAGGGTCGCTCCTACTTGTTGGTAGGCTTCGCGGCGGAAGGTATCTTCCGGCGATTCTCCCACGTCGATCCGGCCGCCAATGATTTCCCATCCGCGGCCTGGGACATTGGCTAAAACCAGTTGGTCCTTATGGAAGACAAACCCCCCTGCAATGCTGGTTAGTTCAGTCGCGGGGAGATATTCGGTCGCCTCAAATGAGATAATGGTATTATCACCCCAGGTCGTTGTGGGAAACTCGGGAACCGAGGGAGTACGCTTGGAACGGTTTTTTTGCTTGGATGAGGTTTTCTTTTTCGAACTCGTACTCGACTTTTTCGGAGAAGATTTTTTTGTGGCTGTGGTTTTCTTTTTGCTTGTTTGCGAGGAAGTGCTCTTTGCGCTAGATTTCTTCTCACTCTTTTTTTTGGCAGCCGTCTGTTTACTTGCGGTTTTCTTTTCTGGAGATTTTTTTGTGGTCGAGGTTTTCTTGCTTGAGGCAGTAGATTCCTGGGTCCCCGTAGTTTTTTTCTTTTTGGATTCTTCCGATTTTTTTGATTGGGCCGCTGTCATTTTTGCAATCTCGAGTCGATGGGGTAAAGTGTAAGTTTATACTTTTAGGCTTATTATGTATCGACTGGTTTTTTGGGGTTCTAAGTAAATCGCGAAATGACTCTCGTTGACCACCTGCATTTGTTAACATCTATTATAGGCGTTTTGATGCCATGTTGGCAACGTCCAAGTGTCATATAAATACTAGGAATTTTATAGGGTACAAAGAATATGTAAAATTATTATTCAATATGTTAAAAATAATAATATTTTACAGCCTTAGTATGCAATTTCTTAAGGGATTAGGGAAGAAATCAATGGATTATCTGTTTGAATATCAACACTTTGTTCATAGTAACTGGAATTTTTCCCTTCATAATAAGATTAGGCTTTAGGGAAAACGTATCTTTATTATATTTCTTGGGTAGAATTAAAATGAGTATTTTCATGAGCCTAGATTTGGAAGAAATCGAATGAAAAAACATCTACTAACGTGTTTATATTCGGGATTATCTCTTGGATTACTTTTTTTTATTCTCGCTTGTTGGATTCTCACGCTGATTCACCCGGGATACTTAAATTCTTTTCCTCTGTTTTTATTGCTTGTTGGAGTGGGATCTACTTTTGGATTTGTTCTTGGGATGGGGGGCCTTTTATGGCTCTTTGATTTTTTCGGGAGGCAAAGTTCAAAGTTTCATTTTATACTACAGCGGCTTACTTCAGGTAAAATGCTAATTCTTGTACTTCTTGTGTCGATCCTGTCGCTGGCGGCTTTGAGGCTTCTTGCTTGGCAGCTGGAACCTCGTTGGAAACCGGAGAAACGCCCGAATTTGTTGATTTTAGGGCTGGATGGGGCGACCTGGGATATCATGGAACCCATGATGGACGAAGGAAAACTCCCCCATCTCAAGCGCTTACGTGAGCAAGGCGCTTATGGCGTTTTGCAAAGTTTGGAGCCCATGGATTCACCGGTTTTGTGGGCCTCGATCGCCACCGGTCGTCCTCCTGGAGAGCATGGCGTTACCGGTTTTTTTTCCAACCGGGATGAGTTCACGGCGGTACGATTTTGGGATTTATGTAAATCCCATCATATCCGGGTGGGATTATGCTCCTGGCTGCTTACTTGGCCGTTGCGGGATCCCTTTTCGTTTGTTATTCCCTCTTGGATAGCGCAAACACCCGAAACGTATCCATCTGAGTATTCCTGCTTTCAAGAAAGTTACTTAGAAATGGGGCAGGATGGGGGGAAATTGCCTGTGGGAGAAACGTTATGGCGGTGCTTCACTCAAGGGGCTCGGCTGCAGGCTTTGCAAAAGCAGGGATGGTTTTACGGAAGAGATTGGCTGGGGATGACAGAAGAAGAGCGCCTGGCGGCTAAATCCATGGCCGATGTGCCTTTACGGACGGATTTGTTTCTCACTTTGTTAGATCGCTATCAGCCTCAAGCCGCCGCATTTATCCTTTATGGCACGGATAAACTTGGCCACCGTTTTTGGCATTATTTGGAACCGGCGTCTTTTGATCATGTCGATCCGGAAAAAATCGATCAATTTCAAGAGGTTATTCCCCGTTATTATGAGGCTGCCGACCGTGCCTTTGGCCAAATTCTGGCCGCTTGTCCGGAAGATACCACGGTTATGGTTCTCTCCGATCATGGAATGAAAGCCGATACAGCTTTCCCTCGCCAATTCTTTTTCAACCTTGATGCATGGATGGAACTTGCCGAGGGCTATGGGAAAGTACAACCTTCCTTCATTAACCGCCGCTTGATTCTCAAACCCCGTATCGAAGACACAGGCGAACTCAACCGCATCGTTGAATTCTTTGAAGCGGTAAAATTTGAAGAGAATGATGAGCCTGTCTTTTCTGTTACCCAGGATGAAGAAGGGGATTATGTGGTTCGGACTACTTTTTCGCTTACATGGCATCCAGAATCTCCTTTGAATGAAAATGAGCATTTGATTCTCCAAGGATCGACTTACCGCATTTCTGAATTATTTTTTTCCCGTGGATTTTCGGGGAATCATGATCCCGAGGGCATCTTTATCCTTTCTGGGCCTCAAATACGAGATAAAATCGAGCTCGAGGAGATTGATTTGTTGGATATCGCCCCCACGGTGATGGCATTGTTAGACTTGCCCATTAGCCGTGAGTTGCCGGGACGGATTATGACAGAAGCCTTTGATACGCCTTTATCTCCGCAGTATGTAGATGAATATCCCCCTATGCCCCAGTGGGAAGAGATGGATCTAGAGCGGTCAGAATCTTATATGGAACGTTTACGAAGTGTAGGATATATTGAGTAAATCACGTCAAAACGAGGTTAGAGTTAGTAGAATTATGGAAAATAAGCAAGAATGGATTAAATGTTCGGCTGTTGCTGTGGGATTTTATCTCATTGTTTATATCTTACTCGCCCATTATTTTTGGGGATTTTTGAATCCATGGTTGATTCTCGTTATCTTACTCTTGCTTGCAGGAGATATATGGGGATTAAAATGGATGATTCAACGCCAAGTGGAAGAACGAGACAAAAACGACAACGAATAGCCGGACTTTATTGTTTATGGCTCATCGTGAAAGTGAGCACTTTTTTTGGACAAACGCTTCGGGGATGTGTTCCGCTTGTCTCCGCGCGGCCTTAAGGGCCGCTTGCTCCGAAAGCCGCTCCACACAGGCCCCTTCAGCGTTCAGGTTCGATTCATATCCATTGAAAATAGCCATGGTTCTCACTTTATGAATCATGTCCTGTTTTCTTTAAAATATACTCAAAAACAGGATGAACCTTATTTATGGAGATAAAAAAGGATAAAAAAAAGGCCCGATGTAATGGGGACACCGGGCTTGGGGAGGAAAGTGCGAAGTAAGTCTTCGCTGTATTTGTTTGGGGTGAATCATTTTCTTTTTTAATGATTTCGCTTAAATATATACGCAGATTCCATGCCAAAATAGGATTGGGCAAACGCATTTTTTTGACTCTATTTTGCATAACTGTTTGTAGGTATTGAGTTTATGGTATTTTGTTGTGCGAGGAATGGGGCTCATTTTTTGATTTTTCACTCAAATAAGTAATGTAAATCATTGTTTTTTATAAAGTAATCGTTCCATTTTATGTTCGATATGAGACACCTTGTTCAAAATAGTACATCATTTTGATAAACATTGGTTATCTCTAGGAACTCGCCGGGACGGAAGACGGTTTTAGTTTATATTTCTGTTAGTTATTCATTTTGTTAGATTTCCGTTAATAATTAGGTTGAAAGGAAGCACATCATGAGAATGAAATTATCGTTATCAATTTTATATTTCCTGTCATGTTTACTTTCTACTCAGGGCGAAGAAATTCTTTCTCTTAAATCTGAGCGTCAACTTTTTGTGGATGAATATCTCCTGGAGCGGACTCAAGATTTATCGCTTCGGCTGCATCATCCGGTGGAGCAGAATGTGGCTTTGGAATTCGACAAGCCTTGGGAAGGGCGCTATTGTGCTTATATCACGGTAATCCAGGATGAAGATGTCTATCGCATGTATTACCGGGGCTCGCCTAAGGCGGGGAAGGATGGGAATTACAATGAAGTAACGTGTTATGCCGAAAGTGAAGATGGAATTCATTGGCACCGGCCCAATGTGGGGATTTATGAATATGAGGAGTCAGAAGAAAACAATATCATTTTGAAAGATCTTCCTCCATTTTCTCATAATTTTTGTCCTTTTTTGGATACGAATCCGGAAGCCTCTTCCTCGGCGCGTTATAAAGCCTTAGCGGGAACGAAAGAGAGCGGGCTGGTGGCTTTCATTTCAACTGATGGGATCCATTGGAAAAAAATGCGTGAGGAACCGGTTATTACTGAGGGGGCATTTGATTCGCAGAATGTCTCATTTTGGTCGGAGTCTGAAGAGCAGTACGTCTGTTATTTTCGCACTTGGAGTCAAGGTGAATTTCAAGGGTACCGCACGATCAGCCGAGCTACGTCAAAGGATTTTATCCATTGGTCAGAACCTGTAGAAATGTCCTATGGTGATACACCTCGAGAGCATCTCTATACGAATCAGACTCGGCCTTATTTTCGCGCGCCTCAAATTTATCTTTCGCTCGCGGCACGTTTTATGCCAGGAAGGCAGGTTCTAACGGCCGAGCGATTTCAAGCATTGGGTGGTGAGAAAGCCTATGCGGGGGATTGTTCTGATACAGTGTTGATGAGCACCCGTGGGGGAGAGGGGTATAACCGTACTTTTATGGAAGGATTCATTCGGCCTGGTTTGGGGCTTTCCAACTGGTCCTCGCGCAGCAACTATACCGCGTGCGGAGTCGTTCCCACAGGCGAGGGCGAGATTTCTATGTATGTCCAACGGCGCTATGGCCAGCGGGGTCATTATTTACGAAGGCTTAGCTTACGAACCGATGGCTTTGTTTCTCTTCATGGGGATTATGAAAGCGGGGAAGCAGTGACCTATCCTTTTACCTTTCGGGGAGATCAATTGTTGATCAATTACTCTACTTCCGCAGCGGGGAGTATTTGGGTAGAAATCTTGGATCAAGCGGGGGACCCGATACCAGGATTTACTCAAGAGGATTGTGTAGAAATCATCGGGGATGAGGTTGAGCGTAAAGTACTTTGGAAAGAGTCGTCCGATCTTTCGGCACTGCAAGATCAAGCGATTCGATTGCGTTTTGTCCTTAAGGACGCGGATTGTTATTCTTTTCAATTTCGTGAGGCGGGTGAATAGGTGATAAGATAAAGGGAGAAGACGGGCTCTTCATTTTTTTGAGAAAGATGGTTTCTATGCGATGAAAGATGCCACAAAAAATAAATTCGCTCAATTCTTCTTGGTGATATTCGCAGTGGTGCTGTTGGCCGTGGCGATTTATCCCGCGGTGAAAAATCGTGGACCGCAAGTCTTGATTCCCTATATGGCTACACTCGGAGGGCTTGCTCTCCTTTTTCTTGTTTATTTACTGAGCACACAAGTTTTAACCAAATATAGGATTCCAGAACAATCAAAAGTATGGAATGTCATTCTCATCGGGATCGCTCTTTTATTAATCTCTGCCTCATTGACCCCCGTGGTGCAAGAGCATGGAGCCCAAATTTTAGTGAGTTATGTGAAGGCTTACAGTGGAATCATTGGTACGGTGCTCGCCTTTTTGGTCGCTGGGAAATTGATATCGCTTTTAAATCTTTCACCTCGTGCCTTATTAATTCTGATTGCTGTGTTGATTGCGAGTATTGCTCTTGGACTCGTGTATGGTGCCCAAGGGATGCCGGCTTTGATTGAGTTCGTGATTGGGTTTTTTACGTTGATGATTGTGGCGGCCGTCGTTGTGTTATCTTTTGCTTTTTTGTCGCGGATGCAATCCTCTCCTAATGGGGCAATCGCATTGATTGCGGGAATGGTGTTATGCGTGAGTTTGTATTATGTAATTCAGCGTAATGAGGAGGGATGGAGTGTGTTGGATGATTTTGCCGGAGGAATGTTTTTTCTGACTTTTTTGACGCTATTTTTTCTTAGCGTCTTTTGGATTTGTGATGATGCTATGAATCGCGGTGCAGCCTGGTGGCCTTTTTTGTTAGTTTTTTTGTTCACCCTAGGTTCGTATTATTTTCTTGGTTTATGGGGAATTATCCCCTGGATTATGCTTCTTGCTCTTTGGCTTCTAATTCGTCCCCGCCAAAAGATCAGTAGTAAAGACCGTTGGTACCAAGATTTTCGCGCTTGATGCATAGATAGAAGGGATCTGGGATCATAAAAAAGGGGCGAATCATTCGCCCCTTTTGCGCATTCCACGATGAACCTACTAATTGTTTTTGCCATACTCACGGACAAATTCAATACAAGCCGCTACATCATCCACATTGTTTTCCCAATTGTGTTCATATTCAATGGAAATATTCCCATCAAATCCTTGCCGATTTAATTCATCTAAAACTTCTTTGATGTTGCAAACCCCTTCGCCGAAGTGTACATCATGAGCGTCTCGGGCAAAGCGATTCAGATCTTTTAAGTGGGCGCTGATGATACGGCCTTCGAGCACTTTTAAGGCTTCAACGGGTTTCACATTGGAGCGTGCCCAGTGTCCGGTATCGGCGCAGGCTCCCATGCGATGATCGCGTCCTTCTACGCATTCCTTCACGTAGTGAGGATCCCAATATTTATAATCTGGATTATCTGGACGAATGGGGTGGTTGTGGATAGCGAGTTTGATGTCATATTCTTTTACGAGTTTTTCCAGGAGGTCAAAGGAGCCTTCTTGCGGTTCGGAGGTAATACAGGGAATATCCATGATCTTGGCAAAATCGAAAACTTTGCGGTTTTCTTCTTCGTTATTGCCGAGACCCACAACCCCGTAGTTTACTACCTTAACCCCGGCTTCATCCAATTTCTTCTTGGCTTTAGCCCATACGCTGGGATCAGCGTTATGGTTAAATTGACGTTCGTCATCCGGGCTAAGTTGTTGACCGGGATAGGCTTCGATTACCCGGCAATTCGCTTCGACGGCTTTGTCGATTGCTTCAAAAAAAGTAAATAGGCGAAAAGAATAGGCTTGCGGACCAATCAGGAAACCGCCCACATAAAGACTTTTGGGAAGGACATCGGCTTGCGCTGACACACTCATACCGCTTAATGCAACCACGATGGCCAAAGCGGCCATAAATGAAAGGCGAAGTTTTGATTTTCTCATACTTATATTCTCCTTCTATTTCTTTGTATTGGATGGAGGGTTATCCCTCTCACCTTCTAGTGAGGTTTAAAAATATGTCTCTTTTTTGATCCGGCAGCCCTGGCTTACGTCTCTCAGAACGAGGTTGTTCGGATATTGGACATATTTTGTCACTCTTTCTAATCTAGTAGGATGCAATATTTCACAGGAAAAAACAATATCTATGAAGCAGAACGTATCGATTTCCCCTAAAAAAGACTCATCACGAAAGTGAGTACTTTTTTTTGGGCAAACGCCTCGGGGATGTGTTCCGCTTGTCTCCGCGCGGCCTTAAGGGCCGCTTG
>CAYQOX010000003.1:0-163649 GCA_964419335.1 uncultured bacterium
TCATGTTCTGTTTTCTTTTCAATGTATCAAAAAGTACTCAAATACAGGATGAACCAAAAAAAAGTAAAAGAATTTGAGTTGCTTTTGAAATTCTAAGTGAATCTTGACATAAAAAAAGCCCTGAGAGGTATTCCTCAGGGCTTGGGAATTTCGAATTATCGGGGCGAGAGGATTTGAACCTCCGACTTCCTACTCCCGAAGCAGGCGCGCTACCAGGCTGCGCTACGCCCCGTGTTTCTATTATAAACTATAAACAAATGCGTAAAATCATCAAGGTTTTAAAAAAAAATTCTTTGAAATTAATTCATCATGACAATGTCACCATTACTCGTTAAGCCATTGGAGGAATCATAGGGAAATCCCATTCCCAGGGCATTGTTATAAGCACCACGTTTTCCATCGGGACCTGCGCCTAATAATACATATTGTCCTTCTTTCAAGGGACTTAGGCCTACTTGATTTAATTGATCAGCGTTATCAGGGCTAAAAAAGTTTAGTCCGATATCACCGCCAGGAATCGCGGGATCTTCATCGGCATACATGTATGTGTAGGGAGGGACTAAGTCTGCGGAGATTAAGTTACTATTGGTATCGGCTCCCGAAGTAGGTGAGAAGAACGGGTCTTCGGGGATTGAAGACATGTAGGCGACCGGGGAAGTTAGGGGGGCGAAGAGACCCGCCATACCGCCGCGGTCATTATGGGAACCACCGACACCCTGGAAGACATCCCGCATGCGTTCCTGTCCTTTGGATGTATCGTCATCCCAAAAATCGACCAGTAAAACCCCTTTATCGATCCTTAATTGTTCGATGGCGGTCATGATGCTTCGCATATCAGCTTGGGCCCGGGCAATGCGTGCTCTCATCTGTGCATTGAGGAAGTTTGGTACGGCGATAGCGGCCAAAATTCCGATAATGGCAACAACAATAAGAAGTTCGATGAGAGTAAACCCCAATTTTTTCCGATTCATAAGTTCAACCTCTCCCTTAATTAATTTTTCTGACAAAAATTACATAATTCCGATAGGATGACATAAAGTATGATTCAATCGAAGTAAAAAGGCAATCCTTATTTCTTCTTTCTTAGCAAAATTTCATATTTTAACGCGAATATAAAGTTATGCTATTTGTTTGACTTACGACAATAAAAGATATAAATAGTTTTCTTGATTTATCCTTGCAATGGGAAAAAAGTTTCGTTACTCTGGTGAATATTATTGGCTTTTAATAAAGTAAGATTGCTTGTTTTTATGGAAATTTGAAGGGTGTAAATGTGAAAATTTGTCCAGAATGGGGTGATTCATGAAAAAAACAAAAACCACTCCCTGTCCACCTCCCAAGAAGATTCGTGAATTAATTAATCTGAAAAATCCTGCTTTTTCTGAGCTTTTGGATGATAATGACATTGAAGCTATATCAAAAGAAGGTCAGGTCAATTATTACGGGCAAGAGGATGTTATTGTCCGGCAGCATGAGCCTTCTGATTCCCTGTATTTGATCATAGAAGGGCGTTGTACGGTTTATGTGAATGATCGATTGATAAGTCATATGGAGACCGGAGATCTTTTTGGAGAAATGGGAGTTATTCAGGAAACTCCACGTAGTGCAACGATAATAGCGATTGAACCCACCAAGGCCATCCGAATTGATGCTGCAACATTCAAAAAGATGCTTTATAACCAGAAGATGTCAAATTGGCTTTTAAATTTGTTGACCGATCGCTTGAAGCGTACTTCCACGGATGCCGCCCGTTTTCAAAAAGAGATGGAAGAAATCCGCATGGATCAAATGGAGTTGGCGCGGGTGCAACGTTCATTGTTGCCCAAAGAGTTGCCGAAGGATTCGCGCTTTCGCCTCCATGTATTGTACTCACCATGTGCTTATGCAGGTGGGGATTATTACGATGCTTTTATGATAGACGATCATCAACTTTTTTTGATCACAGCGGATGTAACTGGGCATGGGGCTCAAGCTTCGATTTCTATGGCGATTGTACGTTCCTTTGTTCATCAATCGAACATAGGAAAGACGCCAGGAACTATATTAAAACGCTTAAACAATTATTTATTCTGTTATGGACCATCACAACATTTTGTGACAGCTCAAGTGGCGGTTATCGATTTGAAGAAAAAACGGATTCAATTTTCCTATGCGGGTCATCCTCCGATTTTGCATATGAGGGGCGAGAGTTGCAATCCACTTAAAGGAACCCGTAACTTCTTTTTACGTTTTCAAACCGAAGTGGAGTATAAGACATCAACCTTGTCACTGGAGTCCGGTGATCGTCTTGCTTTTTATACCGATGGAGTCATTGAAACCTTTAATCCCGAGGGAGAGATGTACAATGTTGAAGGCTTATCGAAATATATATCGAAAACAAAAGACAAACCGATTTCAAGTGTTACGACGTATCTAGAAACCGATTTGCATCAATTTCGCCAGGGAAGTCCAGTAGAAGATGATATAACGTTCATGGTGTGTGAGATGGTTTGATGAAGTGGTAAAGATAGGTATTTTGTTCTTGAACCCCCCAGTCTCTTTGATAATGGGATTGAATCCATTCGACGAGTTTAACCAAGCCCATACGTTTCATGCGTTGAAGGCTATCTGATGAAAGAATGATGAAACGAGGTGGGGATTCTTTCAGGTCGTTGGTAAGTCTTTTTATTTTTTCTTCCCGTGTTGTTTGGAAAGTATCGAGAAAGGAATGTTCATAGATGTAGAGATATTTTGTAGGTGAGAGGAGTTGGCTTTCTACATAATATTTTGCATGTTCACCGAAAGATGCCCATAATTGGTCTTGCTCTTCTTTTGTCTCGTTAATTTTTTGGGTGATAGGGCCGATGCGTGCATCACGGTAGGGGAGGGTTACTCGTCGTTTGTATCGCATGATCGAATCTTTATCCAGACTAGGAAGCAGAACGAAAAGAAGGAGAATGATCCATAGGGGGGAGACAGAAAGCCGTTTCAGGATATCCCATAAAAAAGCAAGACCTATCGCAGTTAGAAAAACATATGAATAAGCGGGCTGAAGATAGTAGTGACCGATATCGTACCCGCTTAGCATGGTCGCGAGGCAATCCATGATAAAAGCGAAGAGTACAACCCAAGGGAGATGACTTGTTTTTTTGACGAATGAATAGAAAAACACGCTTAATATACCCAGCCAAGAAAAAAAACTCAGGGTCCAACAGGGTTTTATAAGATAGGTATAAAATTGATGGAGTTGAGATGTTTGTGGAGCTTCGGCTTGCTTGACGTATTGTAAGTTATAATGAATCACATCGATCCAATCCCCGAAGTTTCCCCAAAAGAGAAACACGAGGAGAGTCAATCCTAAGGGGAGAATGACTCCAGCATAAAAGTATAGCGAGAGTAGGCAGGCTTGTTTGCGGTTCTCTGCATAGAGAATGGGGATGATAGACCAGCCTAAAAGGGAAAGCACAAAAGGTTCTTTGGTTAGCGCCGCCAGGGAAAAACAAATCCCGGCCGAAAGGCAAAATAGACTTTGGCCTTTTCGTGGTTTATGATACAGTAACGCCAAAAATAAGAGCGCAAAGGTTAGAAAATAGACCCCGTATTCCTCGGTGAGGTTTCCGCCTTGAAAGATTTGTGGTTCGTAGAAAATGAAATGAAACGCTACTGTAGAGAGTAGGGCAATGAGCGTATTTCGCAGAAATATAAGCAGAGCGAAATAGAAAGCGAGATGTGCCAGTACCGCTAAGCACCGTTCCATCGTACGGATAGAGTCAGCCGGTTGGGTGCCGAAGGTGAGAGCCAGCGAGTTCAAAGTGTAGATTATCGGGGGTTTGTGATCCCAGACCTCTTGGTAGAGAACTTTTCCGGCGTTGATATGCTGTGAAACTGAAATAAAGACGCTCGAATCGGTGAAAAGTCGATGATAAGAGTAAAAGTGCAAGGAACGCCATGCGAGAGAGACGATGAGCCCGCAAGAAAGGAATACAAACCCGATTTTGGCGTAAGATCTCCATTGGGGATATTGATCCCAGAAACTGAAAAAGCGATGGAGCCAAGTATGAGATGCTTTCATCAGGAGATATAACCTTATTGTTCGTTATGCTTAAGAATAGAAAAACATAAGGATGATTCAAGATGGTAAAGAATATTTTTTTAATTCTTTTATTTATAGCATGCTCTTCTGGCTGGGGAACGGAGGATCATGACCGCATTGGTGGGTGGAAAAAAGTAAGTTCAGAGCCTACGACGTTTTTTTATGTCGAAGAGATCGAAGGGAAATGGTGGTTCATGAATCCCGGGGGAAATGCCTTTCTCACTAAAGGGGTAAATCATATTTCTTATTTTGGTGATCACTCTCCCGCCTTGAATGAATCGCCCTATCATAACGTGACAAGAGATAAATATGGAAGTGCGGATCGTTGGGCAGGAGCAGCCGCCGATAATCTTAGGCGTTGGAATTTTAATACGGTCGGCGCTTGGTCGAGCAGCGCCATGCGGGAACAAGGCATGGCCTATACCCTTATTTTGGATATTGCGGTCCAGGCAGGGGCGAATTGGCAAGAAGGGATTTTCCCGGATGTTTTTTCTGATCGCTTTCAGCGTTTGGCGCGGGCGGCGGTGCGTTCTACGTGTCGGCAATTACGAAACGATCGGATGTTGCTTGGTTACTTCACGGATAATGAACTGCGTTGGGGACCGGATTGGCGCAACGAGAATTCTTTATTGATTGATTATCTGCAAATGGAACCCGAGACAGCGGGATATCGAAGAGCAATCCAATTTTTGAAAAAATCTTATGAGTCAATCCATGAACTTAATAATACATGGAAACTCAATGTATCTTCTTTTCAGGAGATTTCCTCCGCAACCGCTTTTCCGGCATCGGAGCGGCGAAAAGAGAGCGAAGAGGAATTCGTGAAATTAGTAGCCGAGCGTTATTTCCGGATTTGCCGTGAAGAAATCCTCGATGCGGATCCCAACCATTTGATCCTGGGGTGCCGCTTTGCAGGCAATGCGCCGCGTCCGGTGTTGGAAGTGATCGGTTCGTATATCGATGTGGTCTCGTTTAATACGTACAATTATCATCCACCCAAGGAAACCTTGGAGGAAATCTATCAACTTACAGGATGTCCGATTATGATTACAGAATTTTCTTTCAAGGCGATGGATTCAGGGTTGCCCAACACCAAAGGAGCGGGGAAACCTGTGGAAACCCAAAAGGACCGAGCCCGCCGTTTTTCTGAGTTTGTTACGGAATTAGTGCGATTACCCTATATCATTGGCTATCACTGGTTTGAATATGTCGATGAACCAGCGGAAGGCCGTTTCGATGGGGAGAATAGCAATTACGGATTGGTGAACATTAAAGATGAACCTTGGGAAATCTTAACCCAAGAAATGAGGCAAACTAATCTCGAAGTTGAAGCGATCCATGCGGGAATTGATGAATAATTCCACTCGAAATAGAAACTGCTTATTGCTATGATGACACGGAAATTATCCCGAATTTTATTCTTTTTTTTGATTTCTTTTGCGTTTTTAAGCCTACCAGCGGCTTTTTCCCAAGATGAGCAAAAGACCCTCTATGTCTTTGATTTAGAAGCTTATCTTGAACAAAAACCCGAGAATAAAGTATGGCAATATGATGTCATTAACCTGGTATCTGCCCTGCAAGGGTTGGTCAATCGCGATGAACCGCGCTTATACATCTTTTTCGTTCGTGAGCGTTTGTCAGGGTATTTGGACAATGTGGATGAATTTTGGTTGAATTATCTTCGTTCGGTAAAGCAAGAATTTGTCGATCATCATATTGTGCGCATTGAAACCTTGGAAGATTTAATCGCCCAGTTCCGGTCAGATTTTACCGCGGTAGTCTTATGGGATCCTGAGGTGCCCGCTACAGGGAATGTGGCTTTAACGATTTCCGGAGTGGATGGGTTTCTCCCGATTCGTTACGATAAAAGCCCTGATTCAGTTTATACCCAGCTCATTGATCAAGGCCCCGAATTACCCCCCCGCCAACGTTTAAAGGATATGTTCTCAGGTGTGGGGAAAATCCCGGATACAAACATCGAAACGACTCGAACAAAGAAAGGTGATGCTTATCTCTGGGCACGCTCAGTGTATCTCGATAATGGGATGTGTTCCCCAACCTACTATGCATATTTTTTAGATCCTTACGATTGGGATGAGCGGGCTCCCGGATTTCAGTACCCTGATTTACAAGCTTGTCAGATCGTAAATCATGATTTTTATGTAAGTAAAAAATCTTTTTTCATGGACGTAGACCCGTGGTGGGATGAGATTCCAACGGATATTGAAGGGAATCAGTTTGTACGGGGAGTGGATCGAGTCCTTGTTTTCGATGATATCTTTAATGCTGCGCAATCCCAAGTTGTGGGGATGCGTGATCCCATTCTCCGTGTTGGCGGCTTTGTCCCGTGGTGGATTAAGTACACGGAGGAATTTGACGGACAACATACCATGGAAGAGACGGCGGAGGAATTCATCGCAGGGATTTCGTCGTTTAATGGTGTGATAGATGGTGACCGCTCACCTTTTGGCGCCTTGGCCAATGCCTCCATTTTTCAGCATGTACCGCTGAAGGATCAATATCAACAAAATCCGGTGCCACAACAAAGGAATTTGGAAAAGAAGAATTATTTATTGTTTGTGATTGGCAGTTTTGATTCTTCGGCTTTCATGTATCAGACCATTCCCTTGCTTTGGCGGGATCCTGCGCGTGGAGAGATTCCTCTTTCCTGGGCGATTTCACCTCTCACCAGCGACCGGGTGCCTCATATTATTAATTATATGTATGACCATCGCACAGAGAATGACTATTTTATCTCAGCCACTCCAGGATTAGGGATGTGCTATCCAAATCGATTTATTTCTCCTCGTGAATCCGATCTAGACAATGGTTTGCCCTATTTAGAAAGGGTTTCGAAAGAAGCGTATAACCAATTGGATTTACACATGACCGTCTCGGCGGATCTCGACCGGAAAGAAACCGAACCTGTGATTTTTGATCAAAGCATGCAGCGTTTTTTTAAAAGTTTCTCGCCCCACGGAGTGAGTACTCTTAAGCCATTTCAGTATGAATTAAGTGAACGACTTGTTCCCTTTATACAAGAAACGGAGTTTGTGAAAAGTCGAATGCCCGATGAGGAAAATGTGGCTCAAACGATTTATGAGCATAGTAAGAAGGATGAACCCGCTTTTCATCTTTACCGTTTTAAGCTGGCCAATCCCACCGCGCTTTATTATTTGTATCAAAAAATTCAACGCCAACATCCTGAATTCAATTATGAATTGGTGGATCCTTATACTTTTTTTTATTTAATGAGGCATCAATATGCTGAAGATGATCCAACGGTGAATTATTACCTTCCTACTTTTTTATCAACCACGATTCCTTTGGAAATGGAAACCGAAAGTCGGCACCAAACGACGGTTACCTTACGTAACGATGGGTGGGATATATGGAATCCACCTGAGGTCCGCCGGGATCAACGTTACCGGATCATTTACCATTGGATGATGGAAGGAGAGGAGTATGATACCCCGGGGGTGAATGCGGGGTATGTAGAAGAGACGGTAATGCCAGGCGCAGAAACGGAGGTTAATCTATTGATTCGGGCTCCAGACCAACCTGGACTTTATAAACTCTTACTCAATTTTGAGCAAGAGAACGTAGAAGAATCCCCGATTGTTTATGAAACCCAGGTGACGGTTCAGTAAAATGGACTCGTGGAGATAATCCGTTTGTGAACCTAGTGTGATTGCATAAAAAATGCTATCGTAGGCTCGCTGTGTGAATTAGATGCAGTTAACTTGTGTATGTATTCATAAATAATTCATTAAAAAACAGTAGGAACAATGAATTAGGAATCGATCTAATTCAATTGTTTTACGTTTTTCATACTTCTAAATTAATCATCGAGAAACCCAATAGATACCAATGAGTGAAAAGAAAAAAAACAGCATGGATTTTGAATTTATCGAGCGAGTGGTTCGTTTGGTCGAAGAAGCCGAGATTGGTGAACTAGAGGTCGAGGGACCTGAAGGCTTACGATTGGTGGTAAAAAAAGTAGCGCCTCAAGTCGCCCCACCACCTCCTCCAATGTATGCCCCGGTACCCGCTCCCGGGACGCCCCCGATGCAACAACCGGCTCCGGGAAAGGAAGGTGCTCCTGCAGAGGAAGAGGATGCCTCTCTTGACGTGATTAAAGCGCCGATGGTAGGAACTTTTTATCGCGCTCCTTCCCCGGATTCACCTCCTTACGTAGACACAGGCCAAAAGGTGGAACCAAGTACGATTGTGTGTATTTTGGAAGCCATGAAGGTGATGAACGAGATTAAAGCGGGGATGAGTGGGACCATCGTAGAAATTTTAGCTGAAAATGGTCAACCGGTAGAGTATGGTCAACCATTATTCAAGATTAAAAAATAGAGAACTTCTGGTTATTCATTCAAGTTCAAGCGAGAATAATCCCAAACTCCCTGTATATTTCCTGTGAATGTGATAATTCAGTGAAATTGAAAACGGTCTTGTATTCAAGGTAAATCATAACAATGTTCAAGAAAATACTAATTGCCAACCGAGGCGAGATTGCCTTACGTATAATTCGTGCATGTCATGAGTTAGGAATTGAAACGGTCGCGGTTTATTCTGAGGCCGACCGTGATTCGCTTCATGTGCGTTTTGCGGATGAAGATGTTTGCATTGGCCCTCCTTCTCCCACAGAGTCATATTTAAATATCCCCCGCATTATATCAGCGGCGGAAATCACCGATGCAGAAGCGATCCATCCCGGTTATGGATTTTTAGCTGAAAATGCCCATTTCGCTGAAATTTGTGAGTCATGCAACATCATTTTTATTGGTCCTTCACACCGGGCGATTTCGCTTATGGGAGATAAATCCGTCGCGCGGGATACGATAAAGCAATATGGTGTCAGTCCTATACCTGGTTCAGAAAGTACGGTGGAAAATCAGGAAGATGCGATGAAAATCGCCCGCCAGATTGGCTATCCTATTATGATCAAAGCCGCCTCGGGAGGTGGGGGACGTGGTATGCGTGCAGCCCATACCGACGTGAGTTTGGTGCAGGGGTTTATTACAGCCCAAGCCGAAGCGGAAAAATCGTTTGGGGATCGGCGCTTGTATCTTGAAAAGTTGATTGTGGAACCCCGTCATGTGGAAATCCAAATTTTGGCGGATCAACATGGGAACGTAATTCACTTAGGGGAACGGGATTGTTCCCTGCAGCGCCGGCATCAAAAAGTGGTTGAAGAAAGTCCTTCGCCCGCGGTAGATGAAGAACTACGAGAACGGATGGGACAAGCCGCGATTCAATGCGCTAAAGCAGTGGAGTATTACAGTGCGGGGACGGTGGAATTTTTGTTGGACAAAGATAAGAATTTCTATTTCATGGAAATGAACACCCGGGTCCAGGTGGAGCATCCTGTGACCGAAATGGTTACCGGGGTGGATATTATCAAGGAACAAATTCGCATTGCCGCCAATGAGAAACTCAAATATACCCAAGACGAAGTGGAATTCCGCGGTCATTCCATTGAATGTCGTATTAATGCCGAAGATCCGAGTAATCATTACATGCCCTGCCCGGGCAAAATCACCGGCTTTCATATTCCCGGTGGACCAGGCATTCGGGTAGATTCTCATGTGTATAGTGAATATATGGTGCCCCCTTTTTACGATTCTATGTTGGCGAAGTTAATTGTGTATGGGGAAAACCGTACTGAAGCGATTGCCAAAATGCGCCGGGCTTTGGATGAATTTGTGGTGGAAGGAATACCTACCACTATTCCTCTTTCTCAACTTATTATGGAAGATAACCAGTTTATCCAAGGGGATTTCAATACCGGACGTCTGGAAGAAATTCAGAAACGCCTTGATCCTACGTATAACGCTTAATCCACACCGTTAGCCAATACAGTTCGGAACAAACTATCCAGCCATTGCGCCCGGTGGGCATAGGTATGATGGGCGAGTACTTTTTTTCGTGCACGCTCGATACATTGCCGGCGTTGTTTTTCGTGGGCAAGAAAATAATCGATGAGTGCAATAAGTTCATCGGGGGACCGGTAAAAAAAGACTTCTTGGTTCGCGGTGGTTTCCAAGGGAAGGTGTTCCAAAAAACCGGGTTTGTAAATCTCATCGGCTTTGGGTAGCCAATCGGAGAGCAAGAATCCTCCCGCCGCGGGTACATCGAAATCGCGTACATTCATACAGGTGTAAGATTGCAGACTGTGGATGTTGAGCACAATTCGCGCATTTCGGTAGACCTCGAACAGTCGTTTGAACGGCAATACGCCCCGAAAACATTTTTGTGCGATTTCCTTCGGAAGTAATTTCAACCAATCCTCATTCCCGTAAAGATGTACATCATAGTGTGCAATTTGTTGAAGAATACGCAGGCGGAAGCGCGTATTCGCTTCCCATAATACCTTTTGGCGCAACTCGTCTAAGCGGTCATCCGGTAAGGCTTCAGGCATAGGAAAATGCTGCATGACATCGCGTACCTTCATCCGGGGGAAACGAAGTTTTTCGGAGATGACCTGTCGGCAATAATGCTTCCAGGCCTCAGAGAGAGGTTTAAAAAAAGTGGATTGTTCCCGCACCTGACCTACGAAAACAACATCACATTTTCGTGAACCGCGTTTCTTGCCACGCCGAGTTTTTGTTGCTCCCCCGGGCATATAACTCGCACCTTGGGCTCCATTTTCCAACAAAGGATCTTTCCATTCATAATCGGCAACAAGGTAGATTTCATCCTGCGTGATTTGATGGCGTTTGATTAAGTGTTCTCCATAGATGGGATCGTCGGCGAACCAGATTACTTTAGGAATCGGGAGTGAGCGGCTAAGTTCACTTCCCAGGGCTGATTCGTAAGCAGGGCCTTCATTGCACAAAAAAATGAGATCCGGTTCAAAGAGAGCCATTTTTAGAATTCGATAGTAAGGTGGATAATATCGGCCGGGTAATAAACAGGTATATTCGGTTTGATACCCCAATTTTCGCAGATGGAACATCAAAGTTCGCATCAATACATGCTCAATCACCGAGTGGCGGGCTTTATTACGTAAGTCTTCGTATGTCCAGAGGCGTGGGTGTTGCATCGAGGGAGGTTTGTTGGCGAGGGTTTTGCTGAGGTTGTTCAAGCGTTGTATTAAGTTGCGTTTATCAATGCGAACCTGGTTTTGAAGCCAAGTTAGAAGATTATTGAAATCTTTCCGCTGGTTTCCATTCTCTATGAAACGAGGTGTGGCTGCGGCATAACACAAAGAGTCTTTGAATATCGTATTAATTTGTTCCTGTATATTATCACCCAAGGCCCAAAATACTTTTTGAGATTCAATACACGTGCGTAAATCGATTGTTCCCATGGCTTGAAGAAAGACTTCACGGTTAGGTTCGAGGATCATCGCCCCGCGATTTTCACGGATCCAGAGAGAAATAAACTTAGGGAGGAAGGTGGCGTCATCCAATCCTAGCAGATAAATAAAATCACATTGTTCTTGCAAGGCGTTTTGTAATAAGTCATGTTGGGAAGGATGAATGGGGACATCTTGGGATGGCTTGTTTGCCGTCGTCATTTTCTTTAAAGCAAGGGTAGAGTAGAGAGCCGGATGGTGCTTCCTGAACGAAGACAGGTTTTGTGTCAGGGTTTTATGCATGTTGCCAGAATTCTCGTAATAAATTATATGAACATACTATTGAGAAAAGAGAATGGAATCCAGAGGATCAAACTTTCAAACCTTTAGGAATAACGACTAAATGTTCTGGAGTAACAAAAAAACGGGATTTGTCCGCTTCGAGATCGAAACCAATTTCATAATTGTCAGGAATGACTACATATTTATCGATAATCGTATTCTTGATTCGGCAGTTTTTCCCAATGTGTACTCCATGAAACAAGATGCAATGATCAAGTACGCTGCCTTCGTCGATTTCTACCAAAGGGGATATGACACAACGGTTAACCGAGCCGAACATTTTTGTGCCGTGGGAGATAAAGGAACGTTCGATTGAAGAAGAGTTGTGATCAAGATGGAGATACGAGGGTGGAAACTGTTCGATTAATGTACGAAAAGACCATTCTGAATTGAATAAAGAAATGGAAGGGGGCGTATCCAATAAATCAAAATTGGCATCGAAATAACTTTTTAAACCACCCACATCACGCCAGTAAGGGTTTTCTTCGTATTGAGAATAGGGATAGGCAAAAACACGGTATTTTCCGGATTCGATCAGGTAGGGAATGACATTTTTTCCAATATCATGTTCTGATTGGCTTTGTTTGCTATCATGAATCACGGCTCGGACTAGCGGGGCGGTTTCAAAGACATAGATGCCCATATTGATGAGCGAATATTTTGGATCCCCTGGAATCGCGGGTGGGTCTTCGGGCTTTTCAAGAAAATGGATTACCTGCTGATGATCATCGACTTGCATTACACCAAAAGGGGAGGCTTGTTCCCGGGGGAATTGATAACTGGCGATGGTAAGGTCTGCCTTTTTCTCCTTATGAAATTGCAGCATTTTGTTGTAATTCATACTGTAGATGTGATCCCCCGAAAGGATTAGCAGATTCGACGGTTTCATCTCTTCGAGCAAATAGACATTTTGATAGATTGCATCTGCAGTGCCTTCATACCAGCGATTATGAATTCGTTTTTGTGGAGGGACCGTTTCAATGAATTCCCGTAGTTCACGATGCAGGATATTCCAGCCATCGCGGATATGGCGGTTCAGAGATTGTGATTTATATTGGGTAAGCACATAGATATGGCGCAATCCCGAATTGAGCGCGTTGGATAAGGGAAAATCGATAATGCGAAAAACTCCCGCGAAGGGTACGGAAGGTTTGGAACGATCGCGCGTTAAAGGATAAAGTCTTTCCCCTTGTCCCCCGGCAAGAAGCAAAGTCACGGTTTGATTTTTTGGTAGCCCCATTTTGTCAATTTGCTTCCTGTGTCTTTTCGCTAATTCACACTTGAATCAAGAAACAAGAAATTTCATTTAGTTGGCAGAAAGATACGTGTGCACTTTATTTTTTAGTTCGGAAAGGTCGCTGGATTTCACCACAAATTCTTCTGCGTTCCAACTCAGGAAATTATCTTGATACTGAGGGTAAGCGGAATGAATGATGATGGGTCGCTTATGGTCTTGGTTTAGGATGCGAGAAATCGTTTCTAATCCATCCATTCCTGGCATGCGAATATCCATGATCACAAGATCAGGATCTTCTTTTTCGCACAACTCCACTCCCTCGAATCCATCTTTGGCAAGAACTACATCAAAGCCGTCTTCCATCAATTCGACTTTGTATAATTCTCTTAAGTTTTCTTCATCATCGACGATCAGAATTTTTTTCATTTGACTGCCCTCCGTCTAAGGGAAGATAAATTTTTACCTCTGTCCCTTCTCCCACGTGGCTGTCAATTTCGATATGCCCCCCATGGCTTTCTACAATGCGTTTAGAAACATGCAATCCAAGTCCCGTACCATAATGTTTGGTCGAGAAAAAGGGTTCAAAAACTTGAGGAATGTGTGCAGGATCGATTCCCTTACCGGTATCACATATCGAAAGGACACAATAAGGACCCTCACACACCCCCTTTATAATTATTGTATCACCTTTTTTGGCAGACTGCATACTATTTTTTAAAATATTGATCATCACTTGCCGCATTTGATTGCGGTCAAATGGAACCATAGGGAAAGAATTGGAAAGTGAAATCTGGAAATGGATATCGAGTTCTTCGGCTTCGACTTCGAGAAATTCAACGACGTTTTCAATGAAAAGTTTTACGTTCTGGGAGTCAATCACAGGTTCAGAGGAGCGGGCATAATAGAGAAGCGTTTTCAAAACTTCTTCAAGACGCAGCGATTCGTCGCGGATTATTTGTAAATACCTCTGATTATTAGGATCAGGCTGTTCCCGTTTTAACATGATATTAGCGAACCCTCCCATAGAGACAAGAGGGGTTCGGATTTCATGAGCCACGGTGGCCGCCATTTGGCCTAAAGCCGCGAATTTTTCTGATTCAATCAGTTTTTGTTGGCTTTCGCGTAATTCGGAATAAGCCTGATGGGTTTCATCTACTCGCTGAGCCAATTCGTCTAAAGTATTAGCGTGAGCGATGGCCAAAGCCGCTTGAGAAGCCAAGATCTCCAGCATCTTCACATCTTGTTCGAAGATGGGGCTTTGGGTGATTACATTATCTACCATCAGGACTCCAATCGGCTTTTCGCGAATCAATAAGGGAATTACGGCGAAGTTATTCGAGCCTAGCATGGAGAGGAGATCATTATTGAATTCGATCTCGGCTTTCCCATGGCGAACAATAAAACTTCGTTTTTGTTTTAACGATTGAACCATTAAAGAGTCATCCTGATCCATGGGAAAATTCATCTTTTTAACAATGTGATTGACCTGATACTCTCGTTGATTGTTTTTATGGAGATAATACTCCATGACCTGGGTTAATCCTTGTTCTCGTGGTCGGTTTTCCAAAGAAGACCAAATTTTACCGGCTTCTTGAGCGTCGGAGGGACCAATGGCGATTGTGCCTTGGAGGGTATTTTCTTTTTCGTTTACCAGAGAAAGAAAAGCGCGGTTGAAGCGGAACGTTTCTCCCGCAGTGGCTGCGATCAGGACCAGATGAAGACGTTTTTCTAGGGTATCGGTACTATGGAATAAAGTGGTTATTTCATGGAGTTTGCTGAGGGCTTCGGTACGTTCCATCACTTTTCTTTCCAGGATTTCAGAATACATGGATAGTTCCTGCTCCAATTTTTTCTGATGTGTTATGTCCTGAAAGATGGAAATAAACCCGATAAACTCCGTTTGAGTTCCGCGTTTGGAAATGGGTTTGATACGAATATTCCATACAGCCCAATGCTGCTCGTGGTAATGGTATGTAATTTCACCACTCCATTGAGCCATACGGTGAAGATGTTCCCATATCGTATCCCGAATATGAGATTCTATACAACGTTCCCAAACCATGTCAATATTATTTCCAAGCAGTTGGGCGGCAGAAAGATTGATTTGTTGCTCGAAGGATGGATTTACAAAAAAGATGAGTCCCTCCCGGTCGAAAAAAACAATCCCATCGTCGGCGGATTCGATGGCAGATTGGAAGGTGCTTAGTTCATGATCGATGGATTCGAGAATGGTCATAGGGAAGAAAAAGAGAAGGATTTGTTCTTTGAAAGTTACGCCATATACTCTCGTTTCTATTTTTTCACCGTGGTCAGATAGCAGAGTTAAGGTTAAGGGGGATCGTGGACTGTGGTGCAACCATTCTAATAGGGTTGGAATTTCTTCGTGACAAACACATAGATCGATTAGGTTCAGGTCTTGAATCTTGCGATCGGAAAGTATACTCCGTAAAGCCGGATTTGCATACAAGATCCGATTCTCTTGGTCGAGAATCATGGCACCAAAGGAAATCTGTTCCAGGAGCGAGAAATATAGGCTCAAGGCATCCTTGCTTTCCTTCGATATAGGATTATCATTTTGCGATTCCATTTTCTTCCTCTTTTTGCCCTCATCCGTTTAACGTTGACCTCATAAACTTATAAGATCACGTTATCATATATGGAAACTCGAATCTATTAATGAAATGTTACCATGAATTCTATGACCCTTGAGCAACGTACGATATGGCTTTTTGGCTTTATGATTTTGGCATTATCCATCGCCGGAGCGGCTTATCCCCCTTATTCCATGGCGATCGTGCTAGCGGGTATCTTCGGTATTTTTCTCTTGATTGCACGTCCGGATTTGGCTTTTGGGTTTTTCTTTGCGATCGAGACGCTCTTTTCAGAAGATGTCTTGTTGGTGACAGAGATGCTCAAGCAGACGATTTTTCGCGTACCTCTCCCCTATGTTGGGGTCAATGTGTTTGAAGCGGCTCTCGTTGTCCTTGTAATGATTACCTTAATCCAGCGGCGGGGAAAATTATACGGCACGGCGTTGGATCCCTCTGTTTTGCTTTTCGGTTTGGCGTGTCTGATCGGATACATAACGTGTTTGCGCTTATACGGAGATCCCGGGCGATTATTTGAACCAAGGCGGCTGCTTCATTTTTTCGTGGCCTATTATTTGACCGTGAATTTAATTCGTAGCAAAGCGTCTCTCAAAGCGTTTTTGACGCTGTTTTTTATCGCAGTCATCATGAAATCGCTTCAGGGCATGTACATTTACCTCTCAGGGCAAGGATTTGAAATTAAGTGGCATATACGGGCTATTTTTACAGGATGGGAGGATTCTCTAACCTTCGTTACATTTCTCCTGTTTGTTGGAGTCATGGTGCTCGAGCCATCTCGTTTTCCTCTTAAAAAATTATATATCGTAATGGCGCCGGTGGTATTATTTACTTTTATTTTTTCATATAAACGGGCCTATTATGTGGCGATCTTCGTAGGAACGCTGGTGCTGTTTTGGTTACAGGGACGTCAGGCACGTATGCGCATGCTCATCATCTTATGTATCGCTGGGATTCTTGCCATGGGGTTTATCACCTACATGGGGCAGTGGGAAGCGATTGGCATGCGCTTTGAGTCGATTTTGAATCCCACAAAGGAAAGCAGCGCCAATTATCGTCTGGTTGAATGGAAGAATGCTATGATCAGTATTTATAAGAATCCTATTTTTGGTATTGGTCTGGGTGGAGTTATGCCCATGGAAATCTTCCTTTCACGTACTAATTTGTTGGGAGTACATAACACTTATCTTTGGGTTGCAGTAAAACTCGGGGTCATTGGGTTATTTCCATTTTTGTTATTGCACTTATGTTTTTTGCGGAGATTGTATTTCCTGAATTATGCGCTAAAAGACGATTATCTTCGTTCTGTATCTCGGGGATTATTCTGTTCATTTATAGCCTTTGCAACGGCGGAAATGTTCGCTCCCATGTTCGCACAAATGCGAACTGCAACCTGGTTTGGTATTATTCTCGGGTTGGGAATGATGTTGTCGCATATGGAAAGGTCTGCGCGGAAAGAAGATTAACGAATTTCAAATTTCCCTTTCACAATTTTCCCGTGATTCCATACACAAATAAAATTACGCTGATCCAGATCATGTAGGTTTTGCTCGATGACTCCTGAGGGAACCATACCATCTTTGCGGTTTTTTTCACGCGGTCGGTCTCCCGGAAGAATTTGACGCCAAACTTCATATTCTGAATCATGTTTGGAGACGGCGAAGGTCAATTTTTGGCGTATAAATTCACGGATGATGCTATGGATTTCCTTTTTGGGAAGCCGCTTTGTTACTTGAACCCGGATTTGTTGGTCGAAATTGTCGTTCATGGTTTTGTCCTTTCCCAAAACGGTACTCGCTGGGGGGTCCAATAACGATGAAAATACATGCTTTATCGAGTAATATTTTATTGCGTAGGCAAAGATTTTACAATAAAAGAATCACTTTTATTTATAATTAATTTACACCTGAATTGTATGGTTCTGTCTTTAATTTAAATAAAATGAAAGTTTAACGATTGGCCAGAAGGGGAGGATTTACGGCTAAGAAAAAGAGGTATTGAAGCCCAAGAAGGATTTTATGATTGATTGTGTATTTAATAAAAACAACATGAACTTGTTGTCGAAGTCATAGAAAACGAAAGCCAGGAAACAGAAGAGAACTTAAAGCCATCTATAATTTTAATGGTAATAAACGATGATATATCAAACGATTATCTATATTGTATAACCTAGGTGTTGGAGGTGATAAGCGCTATTCTATTCTTTGCCTACCTGTTCCAAGACTTCAGGTTCAACAAAGATAGGAGTTTTGTTACGCACACCTAGGGCAATCGCATCGCTAGGGCGAGAATCGACATCTACGGGTCCTTGAGGCGTGTCGAAATGAATCCGGGCGAAGAAAGTGGAATCACTCAGATCGTTAATCACGATCTGAGTCATTTTGGCTCCTAGGGATTCGACAATATTGACGGTAAGGTCATGGGTCAAAGGACGTTGTATTTTGATATCATTCAAAGCCAGATGGATGGATTGGGCTTCATAATAGCCAATAAGAATTGGCATCATGCGTGAACCATGCTTCTCTTTGAGAATAATGAGCTGATCGGCACCAGTTTCGTCTAATCGCAGTTCGTAGAAATCCATTTCAATCATAGTACGAGACGACCTCTTTCATTGGGGATGCTCAATAATCAATAGGCAGATTCAGGGGAAGTGAAATTTGATTCTACACCCAATTCATAAAGAATTCGGCTCAGTTCAAGCGTTGGTAGACCAATGATGTTATGGTAAGAGCCTTGAATTTCTTTAACAAATCCCTTACCACCCTCTTGGATGGCATAGGCTCCTGCTTTGTCCATCGGTTCTCCTGTTAAAATGTAGTCCTCGATATCGTTTTCACTCAACTTTTTAAAACAGACAGAAGAACGAATGGCTTTGACCACTTCGATATCTCTTTTTTGGTTATAGACACAAATGCCAGTCCAGACTTCATGCCATCGGTTAGAGAGTCGACTGAGCATAAGGGCTGCTTCTTCGTTATTTTTAGGTTTTCCCATGATATGGTCATCCACGGCCACTACCGTATCAGCTCCAATCACAAGATGATCGGGAAATTGGGAGCCTACTGTTATCGCTTTTTCCAGTGCCATGCGCGAGGAGTAAGCATTGGGTAGATCTCCCATGGGAGGAAATTCAGTAAATTTACTGGTTTGAATAACAAAGGGGATCCCCAATTTCTCCATGAGTTTTTTGCGTCGCGGAGATTGGCTGGCGAGAATAATACCTTCGAAATGTTTATTTAATCTGTTCATGTATCGTTATGTTTTCATCCCATTTCTGGGTTGAGGATTATTGGGTTAAGACATCTCCTTATGTTCTCATTATATTTCGACACATTCAAACACCAAGGGACGATTTCTTGTTTTTGAAAATTTGAAAAGAGAAACTCATGAGTCCCTCTTCCGATGAAAGAGATTATCCCAGCACATTGAGAGATTGACCACGAGTCAAGTCTTGGGTAGGCGAAGGCGGCGGTGGTGCTGGTTGAGAATTATTTTGAGTGGGTTCTGTTTGATTTGATTCTTCTTCGGGGGATTGGGTGTTGGTTTGAGTGGGGTTCGGTGCGTTGTTCGGGGATTGAATATTTTGTTCAGACTGTGCGGGTGTTTGCGCACGCTGAGTGGTTTGTTCCGGGTTGGGGGGGGATCCCGCCGCTTGAATGGCTTGTTGGCTGATTTGAACTTGATCGCTGCCGTTGGTGGTACTCATCCCAGGCGCCGCAGGTGCATTGGCTGGAATACCTTGTTGGGTTGGTGCAGGGGGGGGAGACTGTAATGGTGGTGCCGAGGGTGTAGGGGTATGCGTTTGTCGTGGTTGAATCCCTTGATTTGGTTCATTTTGTGGTGGTATTTGTGGAGCACTTGTCGGTCCTGATACCATGATGGCACCTCATTTCGTACAGGATAGTTTCATTTATTATAAACAAATTTTATTCAAAAAGCAAACACTTTTATTCATCACGACTCCCATCACGTACCCGCAATTGATTGACGTAACAATGAGCGGCGCGAATGGGTTCAGGTTGGCGGTACTTGCGGCATAGTTCGAGGATCAATTGCGAGGCGTGGAGGAAATCGATCTGATGTCCAGGACTGACAAATAAGGGTTTTATACCTCTTCTTGTCCGTAGGACTTCGCCGATTTTTTTGCCTTGATAAAGCAAATCGGAGATGCTGCCGCGTTCAATTCCTAGCTCTCCATATTCGCCAACTAAGCGATTTTTCGCACATCCAATGGTGATTAAGCCTGACTCAACCCCGATATGGGAGGCGAGTCCGGCCCCTCGAGGGTGGGCAATGCCTTGGCCATCGCAGAGGAGCACATCCGGTTTTGTTTTTAGGGTTTCAAGACAAGAGCGTACCAGCGGCCATTCGCGAAAGGCGAGATAACCTGGGATATAGGGATAGTCTAAGGTTTGGACACACGAGGATTCTTCGATGATTTCCAACTTCGGATAGGAAAGTACAATAACGACAGCGAATCCGGTTTTAGAAAAGCGCCCGAAGGATATATCCGCCCCTGCTACGGTTTGAATTGCGTGGAATGGGGGCAGGCGATTGTTCAGGGAGACTTGGTCTGCGATCCAAGCCTGATATTTTTGCCATTCTTCTATATCCCAATTGTTTTTCGATTGCATTCGTTAAGACCGTTCCATCAAATACGGCATGAAAGTCATCCTATTTTTTTCTATTTTAATCCGGCTACAATACTATTCGGTTAATGATGATGAATAAATTCTGTAACAGAATCCTGAAGCGAATTGATGATTAAAACTCTCGAAAACTATTCTTTACAAGATACATTACTCCAGGAACTGCTTCAACAGGAGGAATTTTCCCAGATCAAGGAACAAATAGAAGATGGTTCACCTATCTTTTGCGGGCAGATGGTGGGCTCTTCTAAATCTCTGTTGGTTTCCCGGTTAGCCCATGATATCAACCATCCGTTTGTTATTGTTACACCGGATCAGAGTTCGGCCTATTTAATGCTGGATGATATAGAGTTTTTTCTGCGTGAATTCGATCGACGTCCGCCGGTGTTTGTATATCCCCACTTAGAGATACTCCCCTATGAACCTCAACCGGTGGAGCTCGCCATCAGTATGGAGCGCTTGGCGCCGATTCAGCATTATTTAGAGCATCGAAGAAAGAGCCCCAATGCGGATTGTCCTATGATTGTCATTGCTCCCATTTCGGCGGTAATGAAGAAGCTTCCGCCCTTGGGAATCTATGAGGAAAAAGCGCTCCATTGCCGTATCGGGAATGAAATCAGCCGGGACGAACTCTCGCAATGGCTTGTGCAGCAGGGGTATGAATTTCGAGACCTGGTTGCCCAGCGAGGGGATTTCTCGACCCGGGGCGATATTGTCGACATTTATTCATTTTCGTGTCCCGATCCTGTACGCATCGAACTGTGGGGGGATGAGATTGATTCTATCCGTATGTTTGATATTTCTACTCAGCGTTCCAAGGAATCAATCGAAGAGGTGGTACTTTATCCCAGCAAGGAAGATGTATTGATTCGGGAGACGATCGAGCAATCCAAGGAATTGGTTTTCCTTCCGACTCTTTTTCATGACTCGGTCGTAGTGATGTCGGGGCAGGATGAAATTGAGAAAGAGGGAGAGAAATTTTTTGAGCTGGTTGAAAAACGCTATCATGAAGTAACCTCCAAGCCGGAAGAAGATCACGAAGTCCATCTTAGTGAAGACGATTTTCATAAACATGAAGAAGCCTTGATGGAAGAGCCCCAGGTTCTTTATGGTTCCATGGTTGATTGGGCTGAAGAATGGGATCGCCATCGTCTTTTATCCCTCACGGAGTTTGTGCTTGAGCCGGATCCATTGCATGTCAATCTTGGTTTTACGACCCCTGAGATTTTTGGTGAAGACCAAAAGGCTCGTATTGATAGTTTAATTCGGGTAACGCAAGCGGGCAGACTGGTTTTGATTGTTTGCGATAATAATGGGCAAAAAAGCCGGTTGGACGAAATTTTAGAATCTCACCGACAAGAACAAGAAATCCAGGAAGATCGTCCTTTTCCTCAAACGATGGTGGGTGAACTGCATCGCGGTTTTGGCTGCAGTACACCGAATCTACTTGTCTGCACCGATCGTGAAATCTTCGGCCGCTACCGGCGTTTTCGTACGCCAGTGCGGGACGGGATCGCCACCCCGGTTTCGGATTTAATGGAGTTGAAGCCGGGGGATTATGTAGTACATATCGATCATGGTATTGGGCGTTTTGTCGCGATTCGGCGAATGGAGCATGAAGGCGGCGAGGGTGAATTTATTGAGTTGGAGTATGCCGATAACGGCTCGCTGTATGTTCCCTTGGAGCAGATTGACAAGATTGGTCATTATGTTGGTGGAGAGAATGCGAAACCGGCTTTATCCAAACTAGGAACAAAAAATTGGGAGCGTACCAAGAAACGTGCCAAGCAAGCCATCGAAGACATGGCGGAAGAATTGCTCGAGCTCTATGCGACCCGAAGCATTCGTAAAGGATATGGTTTTAGTCCAGACACGCCTTGGCAAAATGAATTTGAGGCTACTTTCATGTATGAGGAAACCGCCGATCAATGGCGGGCGATCGAAGAAGTTAAACGCGACATGGAAGCCGATGAACCGATGGATCGGCTGATCTGCGGAGATGTGGGATTTGGTAAAACCGAAGTGGCAATCCGCGCGGCTTTTAAAGCGGTGATGGATGGCAAGCAAGTTGTGATCTTGGTCCCCACCACAGTGTTGTGTCAGCAGCATTATACGACATTTAAGGAGCGCCTGGTGGATTATCCGATCCGGGTGGAGATGCTCTCACGTTTTTTGAGTTCTGGGGAACAGAAAATCGTTATCGATGAGATCGTGAACGGGGATGTGGATATTTGCGTCGGTACTCACCGGCTGTTATCCAAGGATGTGAAGTTTCCTAATCTTGGGCTTGTTATCATCGATGAAGAGCAGCGCTTTGGAGTGAAACACAAAGAACGCCTGCGGCAAATGCGAAAACTGGTGGATACTATTACCCTCACGGCTACTCCTATTCCCCGGACATTGTATATGTCGCTTTCTGGAATACGCAACATGAGTTTGGTTAGCACTCCGCCGAAGAACCGTTTGCCTATTGAGACCTACATCATGGAGTGGTCTCGGGAAGTAATTGAAAACGCAATTTTGCGTGAACTCTCGCGTGATGGACAAGTGTATTTCGTGCATAACCGGGTTGAGTCGATTATGCAAATTGCGAATTATATTCAAGAGACCGTTCCTCACGCGCGGATTTGTGTGGCGCACGGGCAAATGGCGGAACATGATCTGGAACAAATCATGCTGCGCTTTATTCGTCATGAGTATGATATCCTGGTAGCCACCAGCATTATTGAAAATGGCCTCGACATCCCCAACGTCAATACAATCGTTATTAATCGTGCTGATCACTTTGGTCTTTCGCAGTTGTATCAATTGCGGGGCCGGGTAGGACGTGACCGCCACCGCGCTTATTGTTATTTGTTAGTGCCCAGCAAAAAAGGCCTTTCCAGCATTGCACGAAAACGCCTTCTCGCCTTGCAGGAACATAACCAATTGGGTGCGGGGTTTCACCTGGCCATGCGTGATATGGAAATCCGTGGGATTGGTAATATCCTGGGGCGCGAACAGCATGGTTATATCGCTGCGATTGGGTTTGATTTATACTCGAAGCTTCTTTCTGAGACGGTCACATCCATCCGAAGCAACAAAAATAAAAGCATCGAATTGGATTGGGATACGACTTTGGAAATGTCGCCTAAGGGTACCATCCCTCCTAGTTATGTGGAAAGCAGCAAACAACGAATGTCCTTGCATCAGCGTATCGCCAAGATCAAAACGTTCGACAAGATCGACGAGATCAAGGAAGAGTTGGAAGATATCTATGGAAAAATCCCACCCGAAATCGAGCGTTTGCTGTTTGGGGTTCAGATTCGGGTTCGTGCTCATCAAGCGGGCATGGATGTCGTGAGTGTTCACAAACGCCGGGGGTACCTGCGGTATCATCAAAGCCAGATGGATAAATTCGATCCGGGTAAGATTATGCAATTGGATGGTTTTCAGGGGTTGAAACTACGAGTGGCTGCGAAAGGGGACCATGTCGCCATTGAATTTCATGACTCCCGGGGAGAGGATGATTTGGCGCAAAAAGTGATCCCGCTGATCGATGCTCTCGAAGGCGATCAAGTCCCTAAAAAGGAAGAAGAAATGGATCAAGCCGCCCCCACTCCTGAGGAACCTCCTAAAGAACTTCCTAAATCCAAGAAGAAGAAAATAAGAGCCAAGAAACTAGCCAAGAAAAGATTTAAGAATTAGGCCATCCTGGGGTGATTTTTTGCTATATTATCTAATTTTATTATAAGATAGATGGTTGTGGTCAGCAGATAAGTAACTCTAAAGGTCCATCGTTTGTGGTCATTGGGTTAGGCCGCCTGTCTCAGAGTTTTTTTCCTGTTGGCGTTCCATTTCATGTGATTTTGAAGCATAGTAAATGAAAGAATGGAGAAAGTTATTAATAAGATAAGGCATTTCTTTCTTTTAGGAGGATTAAATGAAGTCTCGAAAGAATAAAACGTTGACACGACGGGAAGTGTTGCAGAACACAGGACGCATTCTTCCGGCGGGGCTGGTTGCTTCGACTTTTCTTTCCAGCCATCCGGTGGCCGCGGAAGAGAAAATGCCTCAGAGAGTGCTAGGCGGTACGGGTAAAAAACTTTCTCTGTTAACGTTGGGGACGGGGCATTTTCGCTCTTCGCTCGATATTGAGGTGGAACAAGTGGAGAAAATACTTGATCGAGCGGTGAAATTAGGTGTGAATTCCATCGATACGGCGCCCAATTATTCAGAATCAGAAGAACTTTTGGGACATGTACTTAAACCTTATCGTGAAAAACTTTTTCTTGCCACGAAAACAGAATCGCCTACTTATGAGGGTACGTGGGAACTCTTACGGCGTAGTTTGAAGCGTTTGCAAACCGAGTATCTTGACCTTGTTTATATACACAATTGGGGAATGGAGGATCGTTTTCCAGATGAAGAACAGGTATTGGGTGAAAAAGGGACGCTCGGTGCCCTAAAAGAAGCGAAAAAGCAAGGGGTTATTCGCCATATTGGGGTTTCCGGTCATTTTTATCCATCGCGTTTTAAGACCTTACTTGAGCGTGAGGAAATCGAGGTTTATATGTGCGCGGTCAATTTTGTTGCCCGTCACGTTTACAATTTTGAAGAGAAAGTATTCCAACCGGCGGCTTCACGCGACCGCGGACTTGTCGCGATGAAAGTCATTGGCGGCCCTGCGAATTGGAGGGAGGGCACGGCTCGTGTGATGCCTGATTATTTGGAAACGGCTATACGGTATGCTGCCCAAATTCCCCAGGTAACGACTTTGAATATTGGTTTTCGTTCTGTGGAGGAATTGGAACAATCAGCCCAAATCATCAAATCCATAAAGCCATTTACAGAAAAAGAGCAAAATGAAGTCAATGAACTAGGTAAAGAAATGGCGAAAGAATGGAAAGCTGTTTATGGAGAACCTGTGACCTGAGAAACGGGAGATTTCAAGTGAACTATTGAAAGTACGAATGGTCTATGTGTAAAATGGTAATGATGTTTCTTTTGTAGTGAGCCTTTTAAGTCTCTTAAAAAAAGAGAGTAGGAAATCATGACACAAGATATCCACGAATTGAAGAAATCGCAAAAACATCACATCCGGTGTGCTGTGTGTGGGAAATCTTGCGTGTCAGTCTATGATGAGGATTTAAAAGCATTTCCGATTTATCATACGCAACAGGCCAGTGGACTGAATTATAAATGCGAAGACCGTTTTTATGAGGCTTTGCTGCGTATTTATACTTTTTTACATAAACAAAACCAATCCATGAGCATGAATGATCTGGTGAATCGATTTCAGTGGTTGGATTTGGTTATCATGCGGAAAGAAATGCTTGCGTGGTGTATGAATCGGGGATTTTTGACTGTCGATGGTCTGAAACGGGTCGAAATTCCATCGTCCGTAGAAAATAATTTAAGTAACTTGTTTGAATCCACGAACTTGGATGATCCCGATAATGTCGAGGTGGCGGTTGAGATTGTGAAAGGGGCTTTGAGGAATTTAAACGAGGATTTAGAACCGGTGCCGCATAACGAAATGCCGATCAAGACGGTTGAATTGGATTTGGGGGATTCGACAATATTTGAGAATATTGATACGAGAAAAGTGCCATTGAAACGTGATGAAAAGAAAGGCATGGTTACTGCTTCGCGCACGGGCGCGGATGACTTGGAGAGGCGTTCTTCCACCGCTTCCAGCACCATGGCTCGCCGGCGATTGGAGGATGATACCAAGTGAATCATTTGGGAGGAAGAGCGGCTATAGGTCGACCGGACGAATGGTCATTGCAAGATTTTCTTCTCGAGAAGGATATACATACGATCTCGGCAGGTACGGCATAAATCGAGATGAAATGAGTAATAGACTTCGTCGTTGAGTTCTTTCTCGCTCTTTTGTTCAGCGGCTTTCATTAATTTTCGAATTTCTTCTTGCAAATTATTGCTTGTTTGGTTTAAGGTTTCGTCGAATTTATCTCCCTCGTATCCACAGTACAATTCTCCTTTAAAAATAAAGCGTGGCCGGCCAACTTCAATCAGATCACCGCACAAATCGCAGGTAAATTTGATGCCTTGATCGTTATTTTCTTGAGTCATGATTCTATCCCTAAAAGAGTGAGTTTTGTTGGAGATGAGTTATGTCCTGGGTTTCAATTGCTTCTATGGATTCACCTGTTGGAGCCTTAAGCCTGTCGGGCGATCAGGAATTAATCGCCTTGCATATCCATGATCCCGACTATGACCAATTATACCAGACTTTAGAACCATTTGGGGGAGGAAGCCCAAGGGGGTCTTCGAACCTACTAAGAAAAGCAGTTAAGCAATTAGGAGAATATTTTCAGGGCAAGCGGCGTGTGTTTGAGATCCCATTGCGTTTTCATGGCACCGAATTTCAGTGCAAGGTGTGGGAGGAACTGCGGAGAATCCCTTATGGAAAAGTGATTACCTATGGTGAACTCGCGCGGCGGCTGGGCAATCCCAAAGCGGCACGTGCGGTCGGAGGGGCTAATGGCTGTAACCCTATCCCTATTATTGTGCCTTGTCATCGAGTGATTGCCACAGGAGAGCGTCTGGGCGGTTTTGGCAGTGGGATCGATATTAAGAAAAGACTTTTGCATTTAGAAGGAGTTGATGGACTGAAAGAATAAAAGGCATGGAGTGATTTTCCATGCCTTTTGAGTTTGCGAGGTTTCAGCGAATGGTATGTTTTATTCGGTCTGCAATCGTGGAAACAAGGCAGGACCCATCTCGATTGTTTTTCCCGCGCATACATCCGGTTGTTCTAAATCTCTCAGTAAGGGAGTTTGCTCTTCTAGGGGGCAGCCTAATCGTTTCAGCATTTCCAAAGAAGTGCTCGGCATGGCGGGATAAATCAACACCGCACACACGCGTAGTGTTTCTGCTAAGTTTAAGAGGACGGTATCCAGTTCAACTTTTTTGCTTTCCTCTTTAGCCAATGCCCATGGCTCTTTTTCGTCGATATAACGGTTCGCATAGGAGATTAATTCCCATACTTTCACTAAGCCCTGATGCATGGCGCATACATCCATGTGTTGAATGTATTTCATCATCGTGTCTTTCATGGCATCCCGGATGGGGTCATCATGCCCATTATTGGGAACGATTCTCTCACGGTACTTTTTGATCATCGAAAGAACGCGTGAGAATAGATTGCCCAAATCGTTGGCTAAGTCGGCGTTATAGCGGTTAATCAGAGTTTCTTCGGAATAATTGCCGTCCTGGCCGAAAGCAATTTCACGCAACAGGAAATAACGCAAAGCATCGCGGCCATAGGCTTCCAGTAAGGAAAAGGGATCGACTACATTTCCTATGGTTTTAGACATTTTTTCACCGCGATGGTAAATAAATCCATGTACCATGACTTGTTTGGGCAAGGGGAGATTGGCTGACATCAGCATGGCAGGCCAAAAGACGCTGTGAAAACGGTTGATATCCTTCCCGATCACGTGCATATCCGCGGGCCAGTATTGTTGGAAGAGTCCATCATCTTGCATGAATCCGACGCCGGTTAAATAATTCGATAGAGCGTCGAACCAAACATAGGATACATGGCCGGGGTCCCAGGGGATGGGAATCCCCCATGTTTTATTGGTGCGTGAGATGCTGATATCTTGTAAACCTCGTTCGAGATAAGCTCGCATTTCATTTCTGTAGGTTTCGGGGTATACAAAATCAGGGTGCTCATCATAATGTTTTTTTAGTGGTTCCTCAAACTGACTAAGGCGGAAGAAATAGTTTTCTTCTTCAACCCATTCCACCGGCTGGTTGTGCACGGGGCACATGGTTCCCTCGTTTAAATCATCATTTTGATAGAAGGCTTCGCAGGGATAGCAGTAATAGCCCGAGTAGTGGGCTTTGTAAATATGCCCATTTTCTTTGGAGCGGCGAAGCATCTCCTGGGTGACGGTCTTATGGCGTGGTTCGCTGGTGCGGATGAAATCACTGAGTTCAACTCCCAGCAGGCTGTTGAGATTTTTGAAAATATCGGCCATTTCATCGCAAAATTCTGCCGTATCTTTTCCCGCTTCTCGCGCTGCTTTTTCCACCTGGGCGCTATGCTCGTCGACGCCGGAGAGAAAAAAAACATCCTCCCCGCGCATGCGGTGATAACGGGCGATTGCGTCACTCGCGATGAATTCATAGGCATGCCCAAAGTGAGGTTTGGCATTGACATAAGCGATTGCGGTCGTGATATAAAACGATTCCGTCATGAATCTCTCCATCATTTCTTCAAAAATGGATCTTCTCTGAGAAAGTATAGTATACCGAGTTTATTGGATAAACAAAGAACGCGAGGAAAACCTCGCGAGCTCGAAAAAATCTAAAGATGTAAGAGTCTTTGTGTACATCAAATTTGCTTCTTTATAATCCATTGTAAGAATTTCTTTAATCTAGGCGATAGGCGAGTGCGGTTGTAGGCATCGGCGGCTTGTTTAATGGATTCGGCTTGAGTGGGATAGGGATGAATGACGTTTGCGAGGTTTCCGAGTCCAAGATGGTTATTCATGGCCAGGGTGATTTCATTAATCATCTCCCCCGCGTGTCGTGCCACGATAGTTGCGCCTAAGATTGTATCATTCCCTTTTTGGGTCACTATTTTTGTGAAACCGTTTACTTCTCCATCGGTCAAGGCCCGATGTACATGCTCGAAAGGTTGTACATAGAGATCGTATTCAAAGCCTTGTTGTTGGGCTTCTTGTTCATTGAGTCCTATATGGGCCACTTCGGGATCGGTATAGGTGCACCAGGGTATATGTAAAGAGGTGACTTTTTGCTTTGGCAAAAAGGGGAAGAGTGCATTGCGTATCACGATACGTGCGGCCGCATCGGCGGCATGGGTGAATTTATAGGCGGAGCAAATATCCCCGGCAGCGTAGATCTTGGGATTGCTGGTTTGAAAAGTGTTTTTGACATGCACACCGCTTTTTTTGTCGAATTTAACCTCGGCGTTTTCCAATTCCAAACCATCAATATTTGGCGCGCGTCCTACCGCAAGCAACAGTTGGTCGGTTTGAATTTTGATGGTCGAAACATTCTCACGTAGGGAAAGGGTTTTTTGCTTTCCTTCTTGATATACTTTTTCCAATGAAGTGTTGAGTCGTAGATCGATACCTTCTTCTTTGAAGAGGGTTTGTAGATATTGGGAAACCTCTTCATCTTCGCGAGGTAAGAGACGTGGGCCTTGTTCCACAATTGTTACTTGGGAGCCTAAACGGCGAAAGGCTTGAGCCAATTCGCAGCCGATAGGACCACCGCCAACGATGGTGAGATGGTCAGGCTGTTCCGTTAATGTAAAGATGGTTTCATTGGTTAGGAAATCGCAGGCATGGATACCCTCAATAGGTGGTACGAACGCCTTGGCCCCAGTAGCGATTACGGCTTTTTTGAAACGCAAGGTGGCCTTGTTTACCGTAACGGTGTCAAGGCCGGTAAAGGTCGCGTTTCCTAAAAATACATCCACTCCCAGGTTGCGAAAGCGTTCGGCGGAATCCTCGTGGCTAATCTGGCTGCGTATTCGTCGCATGCGTTCCATCACGGCAGCAAAATCATACATGGCATCGTGTGGAATGGGTAAGCCCAGCGCCGGTGCTTCTTTTAAATCATGCCATAAACGTGTCGAACGGAGGATACATTTGGAGGGGACACATCCCCAGTTAAGACAATCACCTCCCATGAGGGACCTTTCCACCAGGGCGACTTTGGCTCCCAATCCCGCGGCACCGGCCGCGGTGACGAGGCCAGCGGTTCCAGCGCCGATGACGACTAGATTGTAGCGTTTTGCGGGTGTGGGATTCTCCCAATCCTGGGGATGGACATTCTCAAGCAAGCGTTGGTTGGCTTCATCGTTAGGCTTAATATAAATCGCGCCATTCATTTTTTGTGATTCCCTTTCCTGCGTGTTTTTGTTTTTTGATAAGTGAATGACTAAATCAGGAACTACGTCATTTTGAATTCGTTTTGTTTCTCATTCAATTTTCTTCGTGCGTCGCGAACCAAAAACGTGATGATCACGAACATGATTCCAATCCATGCCACTAGGGGCCAAGAAACTTGTCCTTTGGTTAATAATTGGCTTATGGCATCAGCGGCGCTTACGTATAAAATAGTTCCTGGCAGCATGCACAACCATGACCAGAATACATACGTCGTAAAATCTACCCGCGTTAATCCAAAGCCATAATTGAGCAAATTGAAGGGAAATAAAGGTACAAGGCGGGTTAAGGCTACGATGGTGGAACCGTGCTGCTCTGTTAATTGGTCTAATTTATGAAAACTTGTTTTTTGGGATAGCCATTTGGCAGCTGCCTCGCGGGCAAAGTAGCGAGCGATTAAAAAACAAAGCGCAGCTCCTGTGGTCGAAGCCATACTCACAATTACCACGCCCCAGATGGAACCGAACAACGCACCTGCGATCAATGTCATAGCGGTTCCAGGAAGGGCGGCGACGGTGGTTCCTATATAAAGAAGGATAAATACCAGCGGACCCCATGGGCCGAATCCCTTAATAAAATTTTCGGTTTCTTTCAGCCATGAATCGATATTCAGCCATTTTGCTAGTATTAGAATCCCGATGACAACTGCCAGCAGAGTAATTGGTTTCCACTTGCTTTTGGATTGGGGGGAGGAAGCAGGCTCTGTTGCGGAAGAATCTAGGCTCATTTTTAGTTACTCCTTCACTTGTTCGTTTAGCGACCAGTCGTAATCCAAATAGGCTATATTGTAATTGCCACGGAGAAGAAATTGGCGTTCTTGTTCTGATACATAGTGGGCAAAAAAACGCATGATAGCCGACTCGGTTTGGGATAAGCCATCAATAGTTTTTTCGCCATAGGTGGGAACGAAATCTTCTCCATACCATTTCATCAGTGAAGTAACATACACGGTGTTTTCCTGCTGCTCGATACGAAATTTTTCGGGATTTTGAATCAACCGTTTTACTTGGTCATCCAGTTGTTCAGAGAGACGTTCTGGAACATAGGGGGCATTACGCAGGATGGGGCATCCCTTCGCCGCGCATACCAGCGCAAAATGAATGCGGGGTTCATTGAACTGCTTGCGGATAATTTTGTGTTCAATATCATCCAGGGTTTGCTCTTTTCCCATAACGTTAAATGTGATTTTGGTCCAAACGCCAGCTATTTGTCGTATGCTGTTTTTAGGGAAACGAAGTGACCCCCATAGGGAAGCCTTGATCGGATAGTGATCGATGATGACTTTTAAAGTCAGGGCATTATAGGCATTCATCCAAAAGGCAAGTCGCTCCGCTTCTTCCCAGGTGTGGAAACGTTCGGGATCTAGGGTTTTGAGCGATTGAAGAAATATGTTCAAATCCTCGGGATTTTTTTTCAAGCCTTGATAATCCACCATCCCATGGTCATTGACATAGGTGTGCAGCACCTTTTCGTAAGGTTCATAACCCCAATCCGTGGCCTGGTTTTCACCTAGAACGAGGGGTGAGATGATGAATAAAAAGACAATTGCGTAGACTATCTTTTGCATTGTTATTGTTCCTTTTGAGCAGAGTTTTAGTTAAGATAAGACCGTATTTAGATTGTAGGTAAGGCAGAAGGTTGAATAAGCCGAGATGAACAGATGAATTACTGTTGGGCGATTAAAGCGCCCGAGCAGGAAGAACCACAGCCGGCGGTACATCCATAACAATGCTCTCCCGTCACGATAGAGCGTTTGCGTAATTTCTTGGGATCAAATTGATTGATATGTTGGGGAAGAGAAGAATAAACTGGCCAGCGAAGTGCTAAATTAAAATCACAATCGTAGAGGGTTCCATCCCAATCGACACTGATTTGATGGCGGCACATGAGGCCTTCGATCGTCTCCGGGTTGAATGAAATTTCCAACAATTGCATATATTCAGAATCTTTATTTTGCTTTTTGAGATCGGAGCGAAAGCGTCCAATGGGCATATTGGTGAGGGTAAGCAGATGGGTAAATACGATCCCGTATCGTTCTTTCAATTCTCGACGGTAATCATTTTCCAATATGGTTTGGTTTGGAGGAAGCATGGGACCGAGAGGATTATAAACTAGATTCAGGGGTAATTGAGGTTCGATGCCATACCCGTAGGAATTGAGGAATTTCAAAGCTTCGATACTGCCATGGTATACTCCTTCTCCCCGTTGTTGATCGACATTTTTTTCAAGATAACAGGGCAAAGAAGCGATCAGTTGAATCTCGTGATCACGATAAAAAGCGGGAATTGACTTCATCTCTTTTTCTAAAAGAACCGTTAAATTGGTACGCACTTGTACCTGAAACCCTTTCTTGTGAAGAGATCGAATGAAGCGGCAAAAGTAAGGATTGAGTTCGGGTGCCCCACCGGTGATGTCTACTTGGCGGCATTGGACTTGTTGGGCGGCCTCAATAATTTTTTCCATAATCTCCCAACTCATCACTTCTTTTCGTTTAGGCGAAGCCGCCACATGGCAATGAACACATTGCTGATTGCATACGAGACCTACATTCACCTGGATGGTATCGATATCGACACTTTTCAAAGGAGACCCTGTTTCATGATAAATTCGTTGATTAAAATTCATGAATCACTCTTCATCCTATTATTCAATCGTTTTTCTTATTGTAACCAGTGAAAAGTCGGATGCAAAAAAAATAGAGTAAATTTATTGAATTTTATAGGAATCCATGGATATGAAGTACATCTTGATGTGTAGCATGAAGAAGAATAAGAGGTAATAGTCTTATTGTATAAAGCCATGAGGTATACGCTCTCTTGTAAATAAAAAAGCGCCCACAATTTGGAGCGCTTCGAGTTTCTTAATAAGAAAACGATCAGAAAAATAAAATGAGAAAAATCAGCCTTCCTTGATGGCATTAATTAAATCAAGCATGGCTTTCTTTCCATCGCTAAACATCATCAGGGTGTTATCGGCCGCGAATAAGGGATTGGGAATCCCCGCGAATCCTGGGCTTAAGCTACGTTTGACCACGACCACGGTTTTGGCATAATCTACGTTGATAATGGGCATCCCCGCGATGGGGCTATTGGGATCAGTACGCGCGACTGGGTTGACCACGTCGTTGGCGCCAATCACGATGGCCACGTCGGTTTGTTCTAGAGTGGGATTAATCTCATCCATCTCTTTGAGTTTATCATAAGGGATATTTGCTTCAGCGAGGAGAACATTCATGTGTCCCGGCATACGTCCCGCAACGGGATGAATAGCAAAGTCAACGTTTGCGCCTTGGGATTCAAGCAGATTGGAGAGGTCACGCACGGCGTGTTGGGCTTGGGAAACCGCCATCCCATAGCCTGGTACAATGACGACCCGTTCGGCGGTATCGAGCAGCATCGCAATTTCTTCCGGCGAAGCTGATTTCACTTTCCCAGCATAAATATCATCCGCGCTGGGAGCATCTTCTGCCGGTCCCAAGACACCGAACAAGACGTGGTAGAGAGTCCGGTTCATGGCTTTGCACATGATCTGGGTTAAGATTAAACCGGAAGCACCCACCAACGAACCGGCGATAATCAATACATTATTATTTAAGACAAAGCCTGTAGCCGCAGCCGCAAGTCCGGAATAGGAGTTTAACAAAGCGATGACCACCGGCATGTCAGCGCCCCCGATAGGAATAACCAGTAAAACACCTAATATGGAGCTGATAAGGACCATAATTAAGTAATAGTGGGCGGCTTCGGGTTGAAGAACAATCAGGACACCAAAAACCACCGCGAGGAAAAGCAAGACGGCGTTGAGGATTTGTTGTCCGTTGAATAAAACCGGTTTGCTGAACAAGGTTCCGCGTAGTTTGGTAAACGCGACCAAGCTGCCCCAGAAGGTTACAGCGCCGATAATCCCTGAAGCCGCGGTGGCGATTGTCATTTGCAGGAGGGGATCGGTGGTTTCGATCAAAGCCGCTCCGGCGACGAGGGCGGAAGCCGCGCCGCCAAATCCGTTGAACAAGGCCACCAGTTCGGGCATGGCCGTCATTTGGATTTTCACCGCCAGAAGGGAGCCCAGTAGACCGCCAAGGATGATCCCTGCAATAATCCATTCATAACTCAGGCCTTCTTTCGTGAGGGTAATCACGACGGCCAAAAACATTCCCAACGCGCCCATGAGATTTCCGCGTACTGCGGTACGCGGGTGGGTTAGTCCCTTTAAACCGAAGATAAAGAGAACGGAAGCGATTAAATAAACAAGATTCACTACAGCTGGATGACTCATGGTTAATCCTTCTTCTTAAACATTTCCAACATTCGGTGAGTTACCATAAAACCGCCTACCACATTGGTGGTCGCGAATACGACAGCCAAAAAGCCGAGAACGGTTGTCAAGGTACTATATTGCGTGCCGGCTGATATCATCGCACCAATCAGCGTAATTCCGGAAATAGCGTTAGACCCTGACATTAACGGCGTATGTAAGGTCGGAGGAACTTTGGTGATGATTTCGAACCCCACGAAGATCGCAAGGACAAAAATCGTAAAACCAGCGACAAAAATTTCCATAAACAATCACCCCTTCCTGATTTGGTCGTTTATTATCATATCAAATGTTATATCCTATTTAATGGGAAAAGCAAAAACGATAAAGAGATTCATGTAGGAACTCCAGGACACCTACAAGAGTTTGCTCATTATCATGTCTTGTCTGAAGTTTTACGATGATGATTTGATGTATTTATATTACAGAAGCAGAAATACCCTTCACGAATCGAACATGAAACGATGGGTGATGGTGAATTGGCACGTCAACAACGAGCTGATCTATGAAGTTTCTCCAGTTAGATACGATGCGATATAATAATCGAAATTTGCTCTTGGATGAATATGTAAACAGGTGTTCAATAACAAATGAGCCCAATTTGTCTTAGTAGAAGATCACCGGTTTCCTTTGTGAGAAAACAAGTGAAGTATAATGGATGTAAACCAGTAAATGATTTTGGATTAAAACGGCTTAACGTTTCTTTTTGAAGGTCGATATTATTTAAAGAGAGGGTTGCATCGTGGCTCCTCGTAAGAAAAAGAGCAAAAAATCCGGTCAACCTCCAATCATCCTTCGTTTGACCGAGGCCTTAGGGATCATGATGGCAAAAGCAAAAGATTCCGTAGTGGAGGCGTGGCATGACCTCGACAGCGAACGGCGGAGGGAAATTCTATCCGTGCCTCTCTTTGCCTTGGCGCTTATTTCGTTGTTGGCCTTACTCTCATATCATCCCGAGGATTTGTCTCCCTATGGTGGATTGCAAGACGAGCAGCAAATCCAGAATTGGATAGGAAAACCGGGAGCCTTGATGGCTTCTTTTATCGTTTTTCTATTTGGGGCTTCGGGATATTCCTTGCCTGCATGGTTTTTGCTGTGGGGAATCGATCGTTTGATTCATGGTTCTTACTATCCGATCCGTAAGATGCGCATCGTAGGCTGCTTGCTTTTACTGGTTTCTATCTCCAGCCTTTTAGGCTTGCTCTCGATCACCCTTACTCCCGAAATCAATGATGAGCAATTATGGCAGGTATGTGGTGTTTTTGGCTATGCGTTGTGTAAGCGTTTAATGCAAATGGGTGAGATCGGAGCCTACATCGTCAATTTTTCGGTCATTTCTCTCGCTCTCCTTATTTGCACACCCTTCCTTTTTTCCGATGCTTTTCGCAGGATTTATGACTTCTTCTTTCGTCCTCGGGAGGAAGAGGAAGAAGAGGACTGGGAGGAGGAAATTCTCGAGCCAGAGATTGTTTCAACCCATGAAGAAAATCAACGTCTGGTACTTAAGCCTTTGCGTGAAGGGTCGAATGTTGAACCGATCACGAATGTTGAAATCCGAGATTGTAATCGTTGGACACAAGGGAGTTTAGAACCTGAAGACGAGAATGGTCTTCCTCCTTTGGAACTTCAAGAAGATAAAGAATTAAAAATTGTTACTCGAGAAGATGAGCCTATCGAGGAAGTTGATATGGGAGTGAATTTGATCGAAACCCCGACTCATGACGATTATCAACTTCCTCCCATTACTCTTTTAACGAAGCCGGATAGTACCCGTCCTGAAGTCGAACGCGATGAAATTATCCATAATTCCCAAGTTTTGGAACAAAGCCTAAAAGACTTCAATATCGAAGTGAAAGTCGTGGAAGTAAACTATGGCCCCACGATAACTTGTTATGAATTGGAGCCTGCCCCGGGGATTAAGATCAGCCGTATTGAAAATCTCGTTAATGATATCACCCGTGCTTTAAAATCTTTTAGCGTGCGTATTGTCGCTCCAATTCCAGGGAAGGGAACCGTCGGGGTGGAGGTTCCAAACCGTTCCCGTTCTGATGTGTACTTGCGTGAAATGATCGCCTGTGAGGAATATCAACGGACGAAATCCAAACTGCGGGTGGGGTTGGGAAAAAACATCAGCGGTGAACCTTTTATCTTTGATTTATTCACGGCACCTCACATTTTAGTTGCCGGTGCAACCGGGTCAGGGAAGTCTGTCTGTATCAATACGATTATTACCTCTTTTCTTTATAATGCAGCGCCTCATGAAGTGAAGTTGCTTTTGGTTGATCCTAAACAGGTGGAACTTGCGTTATATAAAGACATCCCCCATCTCCTTTCACCGGTAGTGACGGATCCCCGTAAAGCAGGGGCGGCTTTGCAATGGGCGGTGGAAGAGATGGAAACTCGTTATCGCTATCTCAAAAAAGCCGGTGTACGGAATATCAAGGAATTCAATAAAAAGCGTATGTCCCAACAGAAAGGGGAGATGGCAGAAACGGAAAATTCGAATGTACTCCCTGGTTTTCTTCCTTATATTGTCATTATCATCGACGAATTAGCCGATTTGATGATGGTGGTACGCCAGGAGGTCGAAGCGGCGATTGCGCGTTTGGCCGCGATGGCCCGTGCGGTGGGCATTCATTTGGTGCTTGCTACCCAGCGTCCTTCCGTGGACGTTCTTACCGGAGTGATCAAGAACAACTTCCCCTCGCGGATCGCTTTCCAGGTTTCCTCGGCGGCCGATTCACGCACGATTCTCGATATGAAAGGCGCAGAATCGTTAATGGGACAAGGGGATATGCTTTTCTCTCCAGGTGGGGCGGGACGTCCTTTACGCATACAAGGCTCGTTTATTTCCACAGAAGAGGTGGAAGACGTATGCGATTTCGTAAAAGCCCAGCAAGAGGTCGAATACGTGGAGGAAGAATTCACACCAGTAGAAGATCAGGCTGGTGGCTCTGGAGGAGAGGCCTTGGAAGAGGAAGAAGATGAGCTGTATAACGAGGCGGTCAATATTGTGTTGGAAAATGACGCGGCTTCCACTTCTTTATTACAACGGCGCTTAAAGATTGGTTATGGTCGTGCCGCCCGTTTGCTGGATTTGATGGAAGAGCGCGGAATCGTAGGTCCTCCTCGTGGGAGCAAACCTCGTGAAGTGGTTCTCAATCAAATGCCTTACGATTAAGAACGACGTGTAAGAAAAAGATTTTCGTGATTACGCTCCATAGCCTTCTTTATCATGATTTGCTACTATGGAACAGCCATTCTGTATCCTAGGAGTAAATCATGAAGAACACCCATATTTCCCATCGACGAGATTTTTTTCGTAAATCTATGACCGCGGCTGCAGGACTCGGATTCTTGCATTCGGTACAACCTACGTCGGCTCCCGCCGATGCTTTTAATCCCAAAGATGCTATCAAAATCACCGATGTCAAAGTGGTCTTGACTGCACCGGAACGCATTCGGCTTGTCGTGGTTAAAGTGGAAACCAGTGACCCCGGACTTTACGGTTGGGGGTGTGCTACATTTACCCAACGCCCGCTGGCGGTGAAAACCGCGGTAGAAGAATATCTCCGTCCATTTCTTATTGGTAAGAATCCAGACAATATCGAAAACCTATGGCAGTCCATGTTTGTCAGCAGCTATTGGCGTAATGGGCCTGTGTTGAATAACGCTATCAGCGGTGTAGATATGGCCTTATGGGATATCAAGGGGAAACGTGCTGGCATGCCGGTCTATCAACTTTTAGGCGGCAAGACTCGCTTTGCGGCGGATACGTATGCCCATGCGCATGGGCGAGATTTTGAAGAAGTGGAAGATCGTGTACGTCAGTGGATGGAAAAAGGCTACCGCCATGTGCGGGCTCAAGTCGCGGTACAGGGCTCCGATACGTATGGCGCTCCGGGCTCAGGGGAATCCTACGACCACCTTCCCGAGCATACCCGCGTCTTTGATCCGGCTGCCTATGTACGTACGGTTCCACGCTTGTTCGACCATTTACGCAATGAACTCGGTTTCAATATCGAATTGCTGCATGATACCCATGAACGGGTATCCAATTCACAGGCGGTGACCCTAGCGAAATCTTTGGAAGAATATCGCCTGTTCTTTTTGGAAGATCCTTTGCCACCGGAGCAGGTTGATCATTTCCGCCTGATTCGTCAGCAAACCAGTACGCCCTTGGCCATGGGAGAATTGTTTAATAATCCCCACGAGTGGAATGTTCTCATCGCCGAACGTTTGATTGATTATATCCGGGTTCATCTTTCCCAGATTGGGGGCTTAACTCCGGCGCGAAAGTTGGCTGCGTTTGCAGAAGTCTTCGATGTAAAGACCGCCTGGCATGGACCGGGAGACTTATCTCCCTTTGGTCGAGCGGCGAATGTGGCGTTGGACTTAGTTTGTTATAATTTTGGGATTCAGGAACAACACATTTTCAATGATGCGGCTCATGAAGTATTTCCCGGTATTATGAAGATTGAAAATGGCTATGAGTACGCAAACGAAGAGCCGGGGTGGGGAATCGATTGTGATATCGAGAAAGCCAAAAAATACCCCTATCCGGATGAGCCGTTTGACATGTTTTGGGGGCGAGTGCGCAAGCCTGATGGTACCTCTGTACGTCCATAAAAGAGATAGAAGGATTTCCTCGTGTGGCTTTCATTCTCTTTCATTCCTTATAAACTGAATTGATTTCGTAACAACGCTTCAGAAGGAGCTGCCTAGTATGGTCAAGCAAAATGAAAATCTGGTCAAACTCGTGGTAACGGATGATAAGGTACAAGAAACCGTTTATACCTCGATTTTAGAAGAAAATGATATTGAATACGTTGTACGTGGTATCGAAGATGCGGCGTTTGATGGTTTGTATACCGACCGGTATGGTTATTCACAAATTTATGTTTTTGAAGAAGATTTGGAGAACGCGAAAAAACTTGTGGATGAAGCCGCGAATAATCAGGAGTAAGCCATCTGGCGGAATCGAGAAGGGGATGTTCGTCTTATAGTTGCTTGTTAATCTACGATCCACTTTGATCGTTATTGTATAGGTTCGCCAAGCATAATAACGCTTTATAGTGGTTTCGTCTGCACGTTGAAAAAGGTTAAACTCCATGCCTTTGGAAGGAATATCCGTGCAGGAGAGAAATCCGACGTTAAGCTGGTTATGGCTGCTGCTCGGTCCGTGCTTATTATGATGACGTTGATTACATCGATTTTGGGAATTGAGATAAACACGGCACCAGAGTGGGTTCATGGGAATGGGGAATAGAGAGGGAAGCAAAAACGCGGAAGAGTAAAGTTTGTATGCTCTCCCGCGTTTTCTTTTGAGTATGCATCAAAGCTTATGACTTTGTGACAAGTTCCTTCACAAAATTGGGTGTGGCATCCAAGGCGTCTTTGAGTTGGCTGGCGTTGGGAGCGCCGCCTTGGGCCATGTCTTTCCGTCCTCCTCCACTACCGCCGGCTTTTTTGGCAACTTGACGGATCAATTGATTGCAGTCGATTCCATGTTCTACCGCTTCTTTCCCTGCACGAACCACAAAGTTAACACGTCCTTTGGCGCGTGCGGCTAAGACCGCTACGGCCTTGGGGTTGTTTCGCAGAACGATATCATCCCCCAAATCACGTAATACCGGTGCGGCGTTACCATCCACATTGCCAATATCCAGCGTAATTACGTCCACGCCATTCACTTCAACCGAAGAACTCAGCGCCGTTTGTAATTGAGAACGTCCTGCTTCGCGCATTAATTTTTGGTTTTGGGCAGTGAGTTGTTTTCGTTCTTCAAGAAGGCGGTCGATGTTTTTGGTGAGTTCCGCTTCGCTCACGTTTAAGCGGTTTTGCAAATCTCGAAGAAGTTCGAGAGCATGACACGCGCGTCTATAGGCGGCTTGCCCAGCGACGGCTTCGATACGACGAACTCCGGTGGAGATGGCACCTTCTCGTTGGATGAAGAAGACGCCGATATCGCCAGTACGGCTGACATGGGTACCCCCGCATAGTTCTTTGCTGAAATCATGGATCCCAACGACTCGGACGATATCGCTGTATTTATCGCCAAAGAAAGCCAGGGCACCTTCTTCTTTGGCTTTTTCTATGGGAACGACTTTTGTCGAAACGGGGTAATTGTTTCGTATGCAATGATTGACAATTTCTTCGACTTGTTTGATTTCTTCCGGCCTCATGGCTTCATAGTGAGTAAAGTCAAAACGCATGTACTCCGGGGTTACCAAAGAGCCGGACTGCTTAACATGATTCCCGAGCACTTTGCGCAAGGCGTAATTCATAAGGTGGGTGGCTGTATGGTGATAGGCGGTATGGGTACGGTGATCGGGGTGTACTTTGGCTTGAGCCATGGCTGCCACTGTGATGGTGCCGGATTTAACACAGCCGTAATGAAGCACAACTCCGTTCGCCGTGGCTTGGGTATCGGTGACTGCGAAGAATCCATCATGGGTAATGATGGAACCTCGATCGCCAATCTGGCCGCCGCTTTCGGCGTAAAATGGCGTGGTTTCTAAGACAATTGCGCCTTCCTCGCCTTCCTTCAGTGAGTCGGTTTTTTCTTTGCCTTTTAAGAGGGTAATCATTTTACTTTCTTCTTCCAAACACTCATATCCGATAAAGGTGGTTTTGTTTAGTTCACGCAAGAGGTGATCTATTTCCCCTCCATCTTTGCCTTTTTGGGCTTGACGCGCACGCTCCCGCTGTTCTTGCATGCGTTGTTCATAACCCGCGCGATCTACTTTTAATCCCCGCGCCGGAGCGATTTCTTCCTCAATGAAATCAATCGGGACGCCATAGGTATCCGACATACGAAAGGCAACATCGCCTGGTAGAATTCCGTCTTTGGTATCGATGGCGGTCATTTCTTCATCCAAGGCTTTCAGTCCGGATTGGAGTATGGTGTGGAAGCGTTCTTCTTCGGTGGTGACCACTTTTTGAATCACTTCTTGGTTCTCTTTTAATTCAGGATAAGCATCTTGCATGACTTCCATGATGCTCGGTACCAGTGAAGCCAGAAAAGGATCATCGAATCCTAAATTCCGTCCATGCAATACCGAACGTCGTAATACTTTGCGCAAAACATAGCCGCGTCCGTCGTTAGAAGGCATGATCCCGTCTGCGATCAAGAAGGCCAGAGCGCGGATGTGGTCGCTGATTACGCGGAAGGCGATTCGCTTTTGTTCGTCGCTTTCGTTGTATTTATGGCCGCATTTTTCTTCCATGCTCTGGATGATGGGACGGAATAGATCCGTGTCGTAGTTGGATTGTTTCCCTTGGAGTACAGAGACCAGCCTTTCAAGTCCCATGCCGGTATCAACGCAAAGGTTTTTTAAGGGCTCGAGGGAGCCATCTTGTTGCCGTTCATATTGAATAAATACGAGATTCCATAGTTCTATGAGATACTCTTCGCTGGGCAATCCCTGAGATTCATCGGGGGTATCCCGCAAATCCAAGTGGATTTCACTGCAAGGGCCGCATGGGCCGGTCTCGCCCATTTCCCAGAAATTCTCCTTTTCATCCAGACGATGAATGCGGGAGGGTTTAACATCGGTTTGTGCTTTCCAAAGTTCTTCGGCCTCATCATCTTCACGGAAAACGGTGACCCATAACTTTTCTTTTGGCAGTTTGCACCATTCGGTAAGAAATTCCCATGCCCAAAGGATGGCTTCTTTTTTCCCGTAATCGGCAAAAGACCAGTTCCCCAACATTTCAAACATGGTGTGATGGGTGGTATCCACGCCCACTTCCATCAGATCGTTATGTTTACCACTTACCCGCATACAGCGTTGATAATTCACGACTCGAGGATATTTGGCTTCAGATATCCCTTTAAAGATGTCAACGAACTGATTCATTCCCGCGTTGGTGAACAAGAGAGTCGAGTCGGGCGGAGGAACCAGGGAGGCTCCTGCGACAAACGTGTGACCGTTATTTTTAAAAAACTCGACAAACATATTGCGAATTTCGTTAGATGATAACATCGTTTACCCTATCCTTTATAAGAAATCGAATTGATTTTTCTCTTATGAACAACAGTGTATTTTAAATCCTTGAAGATGGAATCAAAGCGGTATAATAAATTTCTTTTTCTCTAGAAGACATCGTGCTAGCCAAGCCGTGATTTTTTGGTATGATGAGCAAAAACGATCATGGGGGGAAAGACCATGAAACATACAAAAATGAATCGCCGTGCCTTCCAACGTATTAGTGCATTTTCGATCATCGCGAGTACCGCTGGCACTTTGCCCAAAGCTCATTCTGATCAAGAGGTACTGCGTTTTGGCGGACCGCCTATGCAACCGTATGACTCGCCGGAAGAATGGATCGCGATCCTGCGTGAAAAAGGATACAACGCCGCTTATTGTCCCGTAAACGCCAGCCAGGATTCGAGCACCATTCGTGCTTATAAAGAGGCTGCTCAAAAGGCCGATATCGTCATTGCCGAAGTGGGGGCATGGAGTAACCCCATCGATCCGGATCCTGATAAACGAAAAGCGGCCTATAAAAAGTGTGTCACTCAGTTGGCGCTCGCCGATGAGATAGAAGCCAATTGTTGTGTTAACATTAGCGGTTCACGCGGCCTACATTGGGCAGGGCCTCATCCCGAAAATCTGACGCAGCCTACCTTTGATATGATTGTTGAGGTTACCCGCAAAATTATCGATGAAGTGAAGCCCAAGCGCACCTACTTCGCTTTGGAAACCATGCCCTGGGGGTATCCCGATTCACCAGAATCATACTTACGTTTGATGAAGGCGATTGACCGCGAAGGTTTTGCGGTTCATCTTGATCCTGTTAATCTAGTTTGTAGTCCTCAGCGTTATTATAAAAACGGTGCATTGATTCGTGATTGTTTTGAAAAATTAGGACCTTATATTAAGAGCTGTCATGCGAAGGATATCAAACTTTCGACGAATTTAACCGTTCATCTCGATGAAATTTGCCCGGGATTAGGTTATTTAAATTATGGCGTATTTTTGCGAGAATTGAAGCGCTTCGATGATGTCCCTATGATGATGGAACATCTCCCCAGTGCAGAAGAATATGACAGAGCGGCAAAATACATACGTGATGAAGCGAAGAAAGCCGGCGTGAATTTACCCCAACCTCAAAAAGCCTAAAAACCATGGAGTAGAGACTCAGATAGCCCTTGAATATTCTTGTTCAAGGGCTTTCTTGAGTTTGGTTAAGAATAGAACGTACCTTTTGTAGAAGGACATCGGGATTAAAAGGTTTTTGTAAAAAGGCAATCCCTTCTTCTAACACTCCATGATGAACGATGGCATTTTCTGTGTATCCGGAAATATACAAGACCTTAAGGTCAGGATAGTGTTGATTAAAACGATGGGCTAGTTCTTTTCCGCTCATTTTGGGCATCACTACATCGGTGATCAATAAATTGATGGAAGAGGAATGATGAGTGTATTTCTGTAAGGCTTCTTCACCATGGGAAGCCACCAGGGCTTCGTAGCCATAATCTTCCAAGGTGGCTTTAAGATAATCGCGAACTTGTTCTTCATCTTCGACAATCAGTATTATTTCTGCACCTTCCAGTTTTTCTATAGGTTGCCTAGGGGTGGTGTTCTCCATGGAGTGGTCATCCACTCGTGGGAAATAGATTTTAAACGTTGTCCCTTCTCCCTCATCGCTATAAACCCACACATCACCTCCGCTTTGTTTAACAATACCATATACTGTAGAAAGGCCTAATCCGGTACCTTTGCCTTCTTTCTTGGTGGTAAAGAAGGGGTCAAAAATATTTTTAATAATATTTTTACTGATGCCATGTCCTGTATCACTGACCGCTAACATCACATAGGAGCCGGAGAGTGCATGAAAGTAATCCATCGTATATTCTTCATCTAATTCCACATTGGTGGTTTCAATGGTCAATTTCCCTCCATGTGGCATTGCATCACGCGCATTGATGGCTAAGTTAATGATGACTTGTTCAATTTGCCCAGGATCCGCTTTGATATTACCCAATTTGGGGCCGTTTAGAATTTCAAGGTCAATATTTTCACCGATTAAAGGTCGCAGCATTTTCTCAATATCAAAGATCATATGGTTTAAGTTGATAATGCGTGGTTGCAGCACCTGCTTACGGCTGAAAGCCAGGAGTTGGCTGGTTAGAGATTGAGCTCGAATTCCCGCTTTATGGATTTCGGAAATCTTGCGATGCAGGGAAGAGTTTTTTTCAATGCGGTGAAGCGCCATCTCGCTGTATCCTAATATAGCCACCAGTAGATTGTTGAAATCGTGGGCGATGCCGCCGGCCAATTGACCAACAGCTTCCATTTTTTGGGCGTGCCGGAATTGATCTTCCAGCAACTTCTGTTGCGTGATATCTTCGTAAGTTCCCAAAACACCAATGATTTGATTTTGTTCATTGCGCAAGGGAATCTTACTGGTGCGTAACCAAATGATCTCTCCGCTGGGTGTAGTCTGCGGTTCTTCATACATGAGTTTCGCTTCGCCGCTTCTTATCACTTGTTGATCATCTGTACGATAATCGTTGGCTTGATCGATCCAGGTAAGATCGTAGTCGGTTTTGCCAATAATTTCTTCCTGAGAATTTAATCCTGCATCATGAGCAAACAAGCGATTACAGCCTAAATAGACACAGTTGCGATCTTTCCAAAATACACGAACCGGGATCGTATCTAAAATGTCTTTCAAGATTTGGCGTGATTCATTGAGGGCTTTTTCCGCTTTTTTACGCTCGGTTACATCCATGCCAATCGCCCAACTATGCCATCCAGCGATGGGATAATATTTGGAGATATTCGACCAGGAGATAACTTTCCAAGAACCATCCTTCGCTCGGAGTTGCCATTCTACATTACGGAAATCAAAGCCCAGTTTTTCTGTTTGTTCGATGACGTATTGCCTGTATTCATGATCAGGATAAAGCATTTCCAGGGCCTTAGGATTCCCAATAATTTCTTCGGCGGTATATCCTGTTACCCGTTCACACTCGCGGTTCCAGACGATGATCTTTCTCTTTTCGTCGAAGGCATTCATCATCACAGGCATGTTTTGCACGATTTGGCGTAAACGTTCGGCGCCTTGTTTTGAGGCTTCTTCGGCTTGTTTACGGGCGGTGATATCAAGCACGGCGCTGATGGTTCCTCCGCAAGTATCTTCCAGGTTTTGAAAATTGGCTTGATGATGGAGAATCGTGTAGGTATGCCCTGTGGGAGTTGTTAGGGTACCTTCGTGGGTAGCGACTGGTTCGAGATGGTAGTCTTCTGGGCAAAGAGGAGAGAAAAATTCGGCTTGTTTTGGTGAAAGAAGATCATAAAAAGTAGAACCTATAATTTTTTCATGGTTTCTTCCCATTAATCGTTCAAAGGCTGCATTACAACCAAGAAAAATTCCTTCGGGATCCCGATAAAAGACAGGGATAGGCAGTGCGTCGATCAATCTTTGCTGGAATTGAATTTGTTGTTGGAGATGCTTCTGACTTTTTCTTCGTTGAAAAATGTTTAAGATCAAAATAAAAATGAAGCCCATCAAAAGGATGAAAATGATGGTCAGCAGCCAAACAAGCGTTTTGTTTTCTTGATAGTATGAATAGGGTTTATTCAATAGAATTGAGCCTTCGGGTAATTGAGAAGGAGTGATCCCGAATTTGATCATCTCATCATAATCAAACATATAGAGTGAGGGTGGCTCTACTTGAATCGGGATATCCGATGGGGAGACACCTTCAAGAAGAATCGTAGCGGCAAGCTTTGCCGCTTGTTCGCCTTGAATTTTTCCACTGTTAACTTTTCCGCCTACAATACCTAGTCCCATCCATAAATCCGCAAAACTGTAAACGGGTACGGGGGCGGCTTGGGTGATTTGAGGATAACCTTGGGGATAGGGAATATATGTACCGGTTTTATCTTGCATCCAAGCCGTAAGAAGTACCACTGTACCTGACTCTAGAACTCGAACTTTTGCTAAAAGTTCCTCCATGCTTAAGTCTTCACCGTTGAGATAGATGAATTGGATGGAGTCGAAAGCCTTGGCACCTTCTTGGATTTCGGCACGTTGCCCTAGGCCTGTGGGGGTGTGATCACTGATGACCGCCATGGTTTTTGTTTTGGGGTGGAAACGTAACGCGAGTTGGATTGTTTCTTGGACATCAAGATATTCAATATAGCCTGTAAAAAGAGGATAATCTTTTAGTCGTTCTTCATCCAGACCGTTGACACCGCAGAAAACAACAGGGACTTCGGGAAATAAACTTTTATGATAATGGAGAAGAAAATCAAGGGCTTTGTTGTCGGAGGAAATGATGAGATCTAGATTGATGGAATCATATTTCGTTTTTAATAGTTGAGCTAATTGATCTTCATACTTAAGGTTCCATGCCCGTTTGCTGTCCATATATTCGACATGGATTTCGGCTTGTTCTATTTGTTTAGAGAATTCATCCAGCCCACCGTCTACCACGTTATCCGACCAAGCATAACCGTAATGATATGAATTGAGCAGGAGGATGGTTGGGTTTTCTTTACACCAAGTAAAAGGGGAAAAAAGACAGGATGTCAGACAGAAGAAGATTTGAATCACGGCAATAGCGTTTCGCCGATTTAGTAATGCAGAACGATCGCAGAAATAGAGATTACGACATATCATATTGGTTTATGCATATGTTGAAAGATCATCGACTTTAATCTATTAGAGCATAATTTATTTTCTAATTCCAGTATTAAAGACACTTTAGCGTTGAATGGAATGTTTAACATTTAAAAAAAGGATTTTTTTTATTGCCTGGATCGAGGTCGTCAAGATGGCAAGATTTTCAGGATATCGGTGCGATTGTTGTTTAAGGGGGGCAGCATTTAATGAACCAAGAGCCTAAAAATTATTGTTATAAAGTTAAATCGGTTCGTTGACAAAAGAGAACTTCTTAAGAAATAATAAGTCACTTCGAAATTTAAATTTTTAACCAATGATAGGAGATCTCATGAAGCAAAAACAAATATTATTGATTGTTTTGATTGGAGTTATGTTGTGTGCTGGAGAGGTGAGAGCACAAAATAATGTCTTTTCTTTTTTTGATACTCAGCCAGAGGATAAGTCGTTTCTCTTTGAGTATCAGAACCGCTATTTTTCTGAGGAATCGGTTGAAGATCAAAATACCGACTTTGAAATGTGGGAGCACGATTATCTTTTGCGGTTGCCGGTGTATCAATGGACAGACGGACGGGTTGGCTTTTTTACTAAAGTAGAGCACTTAGACATGGATACAGAGATGATTTTACCCGACACAGGCAGAGATTTTCCTCAGGATCTCTATGACTTGCAATTTGGCTTTGATTATAATCAGGAATTCGATAATGGCTGGACGTTTGGTAGTATCCTTTCCACGGGTTCGGCGAGTGATAAATTGTTTGACACCTCGGATGAATTCATGGTGAAATACACAGGATATTTGACGGTGCCTTCGCTGCAACAAAATCGTTGGATCTTTTTGTTAAACTACTCTAACAATCGTTCCTTTTTGAATAATATCCCAATCCCTGGTATGGGGTATTTATGGAATTATTCGGAGGATTATCAATTTCTTCTTGGATTTCCCTTTCTCGGCTTACGGGCAAATCCTGTAGAGCGAGTGAAATTTACTTTTTCTTATATTCCAGTGCGTAATATCGTTACAGAATTATCCTATCAGGTGTGCGATCCGGTGGAACTGTTCACCAACTTTACGATGAGAGAGCAACACTATCTGCTCTCTGGCCGCCGCGACGATGATGATCGTTTGTTTTTTTATGAGAAACGTGCATCTGCGGGATTTCGCTATGCGGTCTGTGAGTATTTTGCCATGGAACTGTCAGGAGGGTTTGCGTTTGATCGTTATTTCTTTGAGGGAGAAGATTTCGATGATCGCCATAAGAACCGCGTAGACATTGACGATGGTTGGTATAGCGAAATTAACGCAACTTTCACTTTCTAAGAAACGTATTGATCAACGAGACTTTGTTTCAAAAAAATCAGGGAAGGCCAGCAGCGTTGATTCGTCTGCTGGCTTTTTGTTTTATCACTAAATATCACAACATATTGAAGATAAGGGGTATCTATGAATATCAGAAAAGTGAGTTGATAAAAGAATCGACAACATTTTTTCTCATTACCACTGGTGTTCTTTTCAAAAAAGTTGTTTAATATCATCGTTTATGTTGTATATTGCGATTTGTGAGTCTTCCGGGAGTTGAACAAAAAATGGTACGTTTACTATTCTTTATACTTAGCAAGGCATAAAGTTTGATCTAATGAAAGAACAAGTATTAGCAGCAAAGAATTACTTTTTTTATGGATTGAATATCTTACCGGTGGAAACCAAAAAGAGGTTGCGGATCGAAGTGAAATTAATCCCACAACTTTATCGCGTATAAAGAATGGGAATCAACAACCTCGAAAAGACACCATTTTTTTTACAATGCCCAGAACTTTACACTCAGAAGACTCTTCTGTAATAAAGATTCCATCCTTGGTTTGAATTGCTAAAGGTGGAAAATCGGCTTCCTGAACGTATATTTTAAACCGGTTGTTTTCAATGATTTTTTCTTTTCGTAATGGTATTATTATTTTTTACATGGTTTCACCTTTTTTGTAACGTTATTTAATAAAACAAAATGAAATTTTCATTCTTGCTCTCCTGCAGAACAATGTTTAGGCCATTTATTATTGAATTCTACGTCCACCATTTTGTGTTGACAACTAAGTGTGTCTTAACCATATGATGTTTATTGATTTATATAATTTCATCGAGTTAAGAAAAAAAGTAAAAATGAAGATAAAACGAAATACAGTGATTGGGGGGGTGACGGATTAAATGGGTAAATCGTCTGGCTTATCAGAATGAGAGGAGTTTCTTTTAAAATGATGGGGCAATTTGTGTGAAAAGAGAGGAAGGGTGTTTTTTATAAAACCCGGTTGCGAGCAAAACTGGTATCCAAGAGGGATGGAGGATCCACATCAAAGTTGGAGGAGGAGCCGCTAGGAGAGTTGCTGGGGCGCTTTAAGCCAAACATGGCATCGAGCATGCCGCTGGCGATTTTGGAGTTGTCTTCAAGAAAAGAACTGGTTTGCTGCAAAAATTCTTCTAATTTGGCTTGCATTTTTTCTTGTTCAACTTCCCTTTTTTCTTTTTGAATTTCCTCTTTTTCCTGTTCAATTTCCTTGGCTTTACGTTGGGCTTGTTCCATTTGCGCGGGATTCTCGTTTTGCTGCGCTTGCATTTGTTCCATTCGGGCGCGGGTCAGATTTCGCTCGAGACGGGCATCTTCATTTTCGAGTTTCTGTTCTGTTTGTTCTAATTCCTCTTCGGAGGAAGTCTTTGATTCTTGATTTTTTTGAGGTTCATTTATTTCGGCTGATGGAGTTTTTTCGTTATTCTCTTCATTTTCTTGGGCTTGCACACTTCGGCTTGAGGGATTGAGTTCGACTTGGGTATCGGGCAGGAAACCGTTGCTATCTTTACGGGTAACAACGGTGGTGAGGCCCCCGTTGTATACTGGGCTGGAATTACCAAGGCTGGTGGTGAAGGTACGATTCGAATAGAGAATATCTTCACCATGAGCCAAGGCGCGATTGCGGAGCCGGGTTTCATTGCGCTGCTCCTGAGCCGTGACGAGTGCAGCGGTATCCTGGGGTTTGGCAGACAGGCGTACAGCCGGTTCGCCCGGGTCGGGGCGAAATTGGATGCTAGGATGGGAGCCGATCGCGCTAGGACCTTGTACCATGATAATTAATTATAGGTTGCTTTTATATAAAAAAAAGTAAATGCTTCTTAAGCAAACCTACCCATTCTCGTTTATCGGCGAAATAGGAGAAAAGTTTAACCGGATCGAATAAGGATAATTTATTAAGATGATGAATTTAATATATTATTTCGAATTTTTGGTAAATTGTTAATATTTAATAAAAAAGTTTGATTATTTGTGGGAGAAACAGGGGGGAAAGACTTATTTCCTGGGGGAGAAGAAATATAGTATATAAAGAGAAGTGTACTCATTGTATTAGGCTGAAATAACCTAGAAAAAGGTTATGAAGATCATCTGCAACCAATTAAAAAACGATAGAAGAGGGACAAAAAATGCAGATTCGTAAAGTAGGTGTTGTTGGTGGTGGAACCATGGGGCAAGGAATCATGGAAGTCGCTTCCAAGGCAGGAACCCATATTATCTTGCAAGAGATTTCTGATGCGGCGGTAGAACGGACTATGGCGGGATTAACCGCAGAATTGGATAAAGAAATCGCCAAATGGGGGATCACTGAAAAGGAGAAGAAAGCTATTTTGTCCCGAGTGAAGACGACCACTCATTATGAAGGGTTTGAGTCGGTCGACTTGGTGATTGAGGCTATTGATGAGAATGAAGAAGATAAGATCGAGGTATTTACTCGTTTGAATGGTTTATGTAGGCAGGATACTATTTTTGCAACGAATACATCGACCTTGTCGGTCAGTAACTTAGCGGCTCAATCGGGACGCCCGGATTGTTTTATTGGAATGCATTTCCATCCCCCGGTGCCAAAGCGTCCTATCGTGGAGTTGGTTCGAGGCTTAGAAACCAGCGATGAGACATTTCGAACGGTGCGAGATTTTGCCAAGGAAATCAAGAAAACCGCGATTGAAGTGTTTGAGTGGCCGGGCTATGTGACTACTCGGGTGATGTTGCCTTTAATCAATGAAGCCGTGTTTGCGTTGATGGAAGGGGTGGCTTCGGCTGAGGATATTGATAAAGCGATGACCTTGGGGTGCGGTATGCAGATGGGACCACTTCATACCGCCGATGCTATGGGGTTGGATACGGTAGTTTTTCAAATGGAGCACTTGTTCCGGGAGCTTGGAGATGTTAAATATCGCCCATGCCCCTTGCTTAAAAAAATGATTCGAGCGGGACATTTAGGTGTGAAGTCAGGAAAAGGGTTCTTTGAGTATTCTCGCCCTGAAGCGGCCAAGGTAACCCTCAGCATTGCTTCATAGACCGAATACTTAAGAAGCAGCAAGTGAGAATAAAAAAAGCCCTGTTTTTCACAGGGCTTTTTTTCTCGTTAGGTCAAGTCAAAAGTTTATCGCTTTCAAGAACGGAGACTTTCTAGGAGACTGTCGAGTAGTGAGTAGGCCACAGGGACGAGAATCATGGTTAAAAAAGTTCCAATGATTAATCCACTGGCTGCCACAATTCCTAAGGGACTCATACGTTCCAAGCCCACAGCCAGTTCGAAAATTAAGGGGGTTAGTCCGATCACCGTGGAGGTGGTTGTCATTAAGATAGGACGGTTGCGTAGCCTCACCGATTGCTGAATCGCTTGATTTTTTGAGAGGCCTTGCTTGCGGGCCGTAAGGATAAAATCCAATAATAATATGCTATTATTTACGATTGTTCCACCCACTAAAATTAATCCCATCATTGCGGGATTACACATAGGTTTATCGAAGAACAGCAATCCCCATATCGCGCCGGCGATCGTGAAAGGAATGGCGGCCATAATGGTGAGGGGATGAGAAAAGGATTGGAACATGCTGACCAGTAAAAAGTAGAGGAGTACGATCCCTAAGAGTAGAGCCTGTCCCATCGTGGCTCTGCTTTCTTGCATATCCGTATAAGTGCCACTGATTTCGATGGAATAACCGCGGGGGATTTCAATAGAAGAGAGGCGCTGTTGTACTTTTTGGGCGACTTGGGCAATGGTATAGGTATGGTTGACGGCTGTTACATCAATCGAATTTTGTAAATTCTCACGGGTGATAAATGGCTGATCTTTTTGTTTAGAAGCCGTGGCGAGGGCTCTTAGGGGAATCTGGCCAAATTGAGTGGTAATATAGGCTTCTTTGAGTTGGTTGGGGAAATTCATATCTTGTTCTGCGTATTGAATTCGGATGGGGATGTCTAAAAATTCATCCAAACTCATGTTGGAGACCGGGATTCCTTGTACTGCGGTTTTTAATTCCCGCCCAATGTCATTGGGAGAGGTTTTGTACAATCTTGCCAAAAAAGGATCTACTTCAAGATCGTAGATGGTTTTGTCAAAGTACCAACTACGGTGCACGTCCATTAATCCTGAAATCCCTTTTATTGATTCCAAGACCTCATCCGCTAAGTTACGAATGACTTTTGTATTGGAACCCTGAATAATGATATCGAGTGGGGCTTTGGTGGTAGAAAGAGGGGTGGCTCCGTATTCACTTACGCGAAAGGTACGTACTCCGGGAATCGACCGTAGTTGCTCACGCCAATGATCTTGTATCTGCCAAATTGACTTTTCGCGCTGCAATCGATCCGAAAGATGAACCGTGATTTTTCCGGACTGGGTTGTAGACCCACCGGCTCCAAAACTAATTTCGCCCGATTCAGAACCGACCACAGAAGACATCATTTTTACGCTTGGTTCTTCCTGGATCATGGATTCGATCCGGGAGAGAACCTGTTCGACCTCATTGGCTTGATAATCCGAAGGGGTATCAAATTCTACAATGGAGATCCCCACATCCATGGGAGGCATGAGTTCAGCGCCTATAAGGGGAAGGGCAATTTTGAGGGTGAGAACAAACATCGCTACGGCGAAGGCGAAGGTGAGGATACGCCAGTTGAGTGCGATTTTAAGCAAATTCAAATAGAATTGGGTGATATGATTTATGAAACCTTCAACTCCGCTGATCCAACGTTCCAAGCGGGTCCGGGCTTTTCGTTGGATAGCCAGCAACCGCTCTGACAACAATGGGATTACGGTTAAGGAAACCAAGAGAGAAAAGATGAGGGTTGAGGTGATCATGATGTTGAGGGGACGCATGATCCGTTGGGTATACCCACCGGTAAACATGGCGGGAAGTACCACCAGGACGGTTGTTAACATCCCCGCGGTAATGGGGAAGGCGACTTCACTCGCGCCTTTCATGACTTGGTGCGAAATGTTTTGTGATGGGTCTTGTTTGTGATGGCGGTAAATATTTTCCAAGACCACGATGGAAGAATCCACGACCAAACCTACGGAAATAATAAGACCGGAGAGGGTGACCATGTTCATGGTGTACCCTGAGAACCATAAGACCATCAAACTGCCCAAAAAGGCTAAGGGAATGGTGACCGAAACGATCAGGGCTGCGCGTAAGTCTGCGAGGAAGATAAAGATCACCAAGACGGTTAAGAGGGTGGCCTGAACCAGACTTTGGCGCATGCCATCGACATTGACATCGATAATCGGTTCTTGGTCATCAGTGATTTCAAAAGTAATAGCGGGATAGCGGGCTTGAAGTTCAGGGAGATGTTCTTTGAAAGAGACGATAGCGGCTTTGGTTGAGCCTTCGTCCGAACGTAAGATGTTCATGGCAATGGCGGGTTTTGCATTGCCGTGATAGACACTCCGTAGGCGTTCTTCGTCTAATTCCACCTTACCGATGTCGGATAAACGCACATACCCTTTCTCTTGTTTTCGCAGTGGAAGTTCACGAATTTCTTTTAAGGAAGAAAATTCGCCTTGTACTCGGATTAAAAATTCACTCCTTTCGCTATAGATCGAACCTGCAGGCGAGGAAACATTTTCCCGGGCGAGGACTGCGAGGACTTCATCCAAGGGCATATCATGAGCGGCTAAACGGTCGCGCTGCAGCATGATCTTTACTTCGGGTTTGTGTCCGCCAAATACATCCACATCGGCTACTTCGGAGAGTGAGAGAATCTCATCTTTGATTTGATTCTCGGCCAACAAGCGTACTTCGGAAAGCGTTTTACGGCTATCCTCTTTGGGGATTAAAGCCATGGTGAGCAGCGGCCGGGTGGCATCGGTGATAGGGTAGATACGGGGGGCTTGGATATCTTCCGGCAGCGATGACTCGATTCGGGCTACAGCGTTTTGGACATCGAGAACGGCTTCGCCGATGGGTTTCTCATAACGAAATTCTACATTCACAGAGGAAACCTCATCGCGGGAAGTGCTGGTGATATTTTTTAAGAGGCCGAGTGAGTTGGCTTCTTTTTCAATGATATGGGTGATCTTGTCCGACACATCTTGAGCGGTAGCCCCCGGCCAGACCGTGATAATCACAACTTGAGGCGGGGCCGTATCTGGGAACAAGTCGGTCGGAGTCATAAAGAAGCCATAGGTTCCCAGAGCAACCACGAGAAAGAGTAACGCATAAACGGTGTATGGATTTTTTAACGAAAAACTTGTAAGGCTCATTGGATCACCTCAACTTGAAGTCCACTGGACAAGGTGCTCCATCCCATAAAGGTGGACAGCACCACCTCTGCACCTGGCTCAATTCCTTTGACCGCCACTTCTTCTTTTTTTTCCCCAAGAACCGTCACCGGTTGAGCCACAAGGTGATCGTCTTTGATGACAAAAACATAAGGATCCTTTTCTTTGCCGAGAACAAGGCTTCGTTGGGGAACCAGCACGACATCTGGATAGTCATGGAGGATCACTTGGATGGGAACATAAGCCCCCTGCTGGAGTTTTTTGGATTGCTTGGAGGATAAGAGTACTTCTGCGCGAAGCATCCGAGTCTCGTTATAAGCAGGGAATAATTGCGACACGGTAGCGGATTGTTCTTGACCGTTAAGAGTAAAAAGTACGGAGAGTCCTTTTTGGAAGAGGGGTTTATCGTTTTGGGGAACATCGAACGCAAGTCGCTTTTGGGTTACTGTATCGACTTCTAATAGCACCTTGCCTGGTTGGGCTAACTCGCCGGAATCACAATGACGGCGGGTGACGATACCCTGATAAGGGCTCTCTATATTGGTGTAGCTTAAACGGGTTTTGAGTTCTTCTTTCTTTTTGTTCAGTGATTGGATTTTATGCTCGAGGGCTTTTTCCTTACCCTGGCTGGAAAGAAACTCTCCATTCAGAGTATTGGTTTTATCTTCGATTTCATCAAATTTTTGTTGAGAGACATTTCCTTGCTCGAGTAGTTTCAGATAGCGGTTTAATTCTTTTTGCCAAAATTGGAGAGATTGATCCAGCGATTGGGTCAGTTCTTTTTGGGCTTGTAACTCTGCTTGAGCTTGTTCAATTTGGCTTATGGATGAGGCAAGGGAAGATTCGATTTCCCGTGAATCCAACTGAATTAAGCTCTCCCCTTTTTCGATCATATCTCCCTCATCCACGTGGATACGTTCGATAGAAGAGGAGATGCGCGAGCTGATGAGAGCTGATTCCACGGACTCGACTTCAGCGAGATAATCCATAGATTGAGTAAAATGTCCTTGTTTTGCGATACTGCTTTCAACCGGGATTGGACGCTCGCCGTAAACCGGGGCTTCTTTGAGTTCTTCTTTCTTTTGATTGACCGCCATGGCGGCGAGCCCTACTACGGCAGCAAAAGCGGCTAGCCATCCAACAGTTCTTAGGATTATGGAAAAGGATAAAATTTTCATGCTTGGCTCCCACTATGTGAATTACGGTTCACATAGATAATTAAAAAAAATTATGATTCTGTTAGTATCGATTCGTAAAGCGTCCACATCTTTTCCGATTGCTTGGTGATGTCGTAAACTCCATCGCTTATATTCCATAATATCACCGCCGGTTGAATAATACCTAAAAAAAATAAGGCGGCGGCATCGGGATCGATCGATTTCTGAATTTGATTTTGTGATTGGCCTTGTTTAATAAGTTTGGCTAGTTCATTCAAATAAGCCTGGATGTTTTTATAGAGCCGCTCACGATGTTTGGGATTATATTTATAGAGATCCCCTGAAAAAATAATGCGGGGAATGGATTGATTTTCGCGGATAAATTGGATATGTCTTTGTAAAATTTCATGCAATTGGTTGATTGGATCCGTGGGTTTCTCTCTCGTTTGTTTGATGTTGTTTTGCAGTTGGTTGCCAATATATTCGATCATGGCTTCGAAGATTTTTTCTTTATTTTTGTAATGGCGATAGATGGCGGAAGGTACGATTCCCAGTCGTGTGGAGATTCGTGCGATTGTCACTTCGCAGATCCCGTGTTCCGCCATTAGATTCATGGCAGTGGTAACAATTTGCTCTTTTCGAATTTCCGTTTTGACTTTGGGTGCAACCATGATCCTGCTCGACTTTCTCAAATCTCATCAAAATTGTGTTGGTTTGAAGTGAATGATTATTCACATCTTATTTTGTCTTTCTATTTTTGTCAACTCTTTTCTTTTTTAAAACCACGAATTTGTAATTTGTGCTTGGGATGTCTTCAAAAGGAGTTTTGCGATAAAATAATGTTTTGAAGTAAAATCACCTCGGGTATGACAAGTGGAATAGTTCTATATAGCTAACTAGCGAAATTTTACTATTTACAAGCGCATTCCTTATCAGTATTCTCCATTTATAGAGTGGCGTTCAAGCAACTTATATCGAATATGGTGGTAAACGTCCGTGAAGGAAAAAGATCAATCTAACGAAAAATCGATGGCTCATCTTAAAGATATCCTTCTTGGTTTACATGAGGGGAAAGAGCCGGAGGATCTCCGAAAACAAATCGATGCTCTGGTATCGCGGGTGGATGCGGCCGATTTGCTTCAAATGGAAGAACGATTGTTGAAAGAAGGGTTATGCCAGGAGGAGTTGATTGATAAATGTGATATCCATGCGCAAGTTATGGAGAACGCATTACAGCAGCCTCAGGATTTCGAGGTCATCCCGGGGCATCCCTTGGATACGTTTAAGCGGGAAAATCAAGCGGTTTATAACAGTGTAAAAACGTTACGGGCTACCATCAAGGAGTTATCTTCGGCTAAAGATCCGAAGAGGCTCGAATCGTATCGCATGCTTTGTTTGCGGGTGTGCCAAGATTTAATGGATTTGGAAAAACATTATTTGAAGAAACAAAATCTGTTGTATCCTCAACTGGAAGAGCATGGTCTTTCTTGCCCGAGACAGATAATGTGCGAGAAAGATAAAGAAACTATCGCAAATCTATCACACCTATATGAGATTATTTTCACGCCTTATGAACCTCAAGCCCGTTGGATTGGTCACGTGAGTCGTGATGCCGAAAAAGCCTTGCAGTGCATTGAGAGCATGATTGTGAAAGAAGAACGAATATTATTTCCAGCTTGTTTTTCTCTATTATCGGATGAACAATGGGCGGAAGTATGGCAGCGAGCCCCGTATTATGGCTGGTGTCTTGTCGAACCGCGGGAGGGGTATAAGCCCACGCCAGATTCTGTAAAAACAAGCGATACGGATCAATCCCTGGATGGATTGGTTGTCTTGCCCACTGGCTGTCTCTCCTTGAATCATCTTGTCCGTTTATTCAGGCACTTACCCATCGATATTACGTTTATAGACCGCAATCAACGAGTTGTCTTTTTCTCGGATGGGCGTGATCCTGTTTTTAAGCGAAAGAAATTTATTGTGGGACGAAAAATGACGTATTGTTTTCCACCAAATTTTGTGGAGGAAATTATGGCGATTGAAGCGGAGTTACGAGAAGGCCATAAAGATAAAATGGAATTCTTGCATACGATTCACGGTGAGAATATCCTCGTTCAGTATTTCCGGGTACTTGATCAATATGGAGATTACGCCGGGTTTATAGAAACGAAACAAAAACAACTCTCGGATCATAAAGTTTCTATTCATTTTGAAGACGAATCTTAGAAGTACGCTTCCCTCATGAAAAACCTGCCGGTCGTGGGTATATGCGGATGGAACAAATCAGGGAAAACGGCGCTGATTGAATCTGTCTTGCCTGAACTGAGAGAGAAGGGAATTCATACGGCCGTAGTCAAGCACCTTTCCCATGAATATGAAATGGACCGGAGAGGGAAGGATAGTGCTCGATTGTTCCAACACAAGACGGATGTTTATCTCCATACTCCTTCTGAAATAGGCGTTCATGCTCATAAGACAACGAATTTTTCATTGGAAAGGGATCTTCGAGAATTAAGTCGCCGCTACGATTTCATTCTTGTGGAAGGATACAAGCATTCTCCAGTTCCCAAATTCTGGTTGACCGATGCAAGTGGTCGTGTGCCTAAGGATCTTGCTGAACCGATTGTAGAAGTATTGACCACCGAGTGTGACAGGCACTCTATCCTTCTAAAATATATTGAAAGTTCTTTGTCCTATATCAACCACCAAACTCCAATTTATGGTTGTGTATTAATCGGTGGGAAAAGTCAACGCATGGGGGCACCGAAACATCTATTGGAATATGAAGGAAAAACTTGGTTAGAACGAATAATAGCGGTGCTTCAACATAAAACAGAAAAAAATGTAATCGTGGGCAAGGGGGATTTGCCAGAGACGTTGAAGGACACTCTCCGATTGCCGGATATAGAGGAATGTAGCGGACCTATGGCGGGTATTCTTTCAGCGATGCGCTGGGCACCCTATGCCTCATGGATCGTCTGCGCGTGTGATTTACCTTGGATATCGCCTGCCTCTCTCGATTGGCTTTGCCGGCAACGGCAAGTAGGGCGATGGATCGTGATGCCTTCGATTCCCAAAAAGAATAAAGTCGAACCTCTTTATGCTTTCTATGAATTTCGTGCTGCTTCTTTCGTTGAAAAACAAGTGGCTGAAGGAAATTACAAACTTTCAGATTTAGCCAAACACCCAAACACGATTGTGAAAATTCCACCTGACGAACTTCAGTCATCGTGGTTTAATGTAAATTCTAATGAGGATTTAGCCTGGTTTTATCAAAAGACGAATCAAACGCAATGAAACGAGTATGAAAGCACGAGATGGTTGTGTAATCGATGAAAAAAGTACGCGAAAGCGGAATGCCCGATGAAACTTGGTGGGAAAGTTTTTTTGAGCCTAAAAAGATTTTTGCGAAACTTGGATTAACTTCGCATTGCCGGAATGCAGTTGAGTTTGGCTGCGGTTATGGTACTTTCACTCTCCCCGCTGCAGAAATCGTTCAAGGCATGGTTTATGCGTTTGATATTGAACCTGAGATGGTAGAGATCACTCAAAAAAAAGCGCAAAAACAAGGGTTACACAATATCCATGTTGAACTGCGGGATTTCATGGAGAATGGAACTGGGCTTCCCGACGAGAGTGTTGATTATGTCATGGTGTTCAATATTCTTCATACAGAAGATCCGGAAATATTGCTACGTGAAAGCTGGCGTATTTTAACTTTGGAGGGAAAACTGGGAATTTTTCACTGGAATGATGATCCTTCTACCCCGCGAGGGCCTTCGATGGATATTCGTCCCAAACCCGAACATTGCCGTTCTTGGGCCGAGGCGGTTGGGTTTATCTCTCAAACCGAAGACCCCATCGATCTACCCCCTTATCATTACGGCTGGTTGTTAAGGAAATTATAAAATGGGAGTTTATCGTATTTGATGATGGCGCAAAATCAAATCTCTTTGACCAACATCCCTTTACTCAATCATAACCATGAGACTCCTTCCGTTTTTCGACCAGAAGATTTAGTCGATGCGGTTAAGACTACACGAAAAATACAGCAGTTGGATCTTCCGGATATCTGTGTTCTTGAGTTTGATGGAGATCTTACAGATAAGCTTCAAGAAAGAGATGAGTTAGTACACTGCGATTGCTGGCCATGCTTTCATACCAAGATGTGGGGATGGCCGCGAGAGGAGGTTCGATGTGGGATTATACCCCGTACGATTGGTGGTCCGTATACGGTGTTGGTTGCAGAACAACTGGCGGTATGTGGTGTCAAAGTCATCATCGGTTTGGCATCCGCTGGGCGGGTGGCTCCTACTTACCCTTTGCCTAGTGTGGTGATCGCAGAACAGGCCATCCGGGATGAGGGGGTTTCTTACCATTATTTACCCCCAGAAAAAACCGTGGATGCAACTTTATCTCTGGTCCCTTTTTTAGAGCGTTCTCTAACTCCCCTTGGGCAACCGGTCCATCGTGGGTTGGTCTGGACCACGGATGCCCCTTACCGTGAAACCCAGGAGGATATCTCGCGTTACGCGGATATGGGAGCCTTGGCGGTTGAGATGCAGGCTGCTTCTCTGTATTCTTTTGGGAAACGGAAACAGGTTCCTGTCGCACTGGTTGCTCATGTTACCAACGCAATTGATCATGATGGAGAGCAATTTGATAAGGGACCGGAAGATTTCGATATCTCATTGCTAGGTGCCATTTGTGAAGGGGCAAAGCAGTGGCTTGAATCATCATGAAAAAATAGAATCTAAGCCGGAAAAAGTATTAGGTTCATTTTAATATGAAAGGGATAAAGCATCATGAAACTTGGGATTATTATCTCACAAACCGATCCGGAAACTGTATTTAATGTATTGCGTTTGGCTCATTACAGTTTGGAACAAGGGGATGAAGTTCGTATTTTTCTTTCCGGGAAAGGAGTAGAGATCGACTCGATTGAAGATACTAAATTTAATGTAAAAGAGCAGGCACAAAAAGTTCTCGACGCAGGGGGAGAATTCTTGGCCTGTGGGACCTGTTTGAAAATACGCAATTCTGAAGGTTCGGAAGTATGTCCCTTATCCACCCTTAAAGATCATTATGAAGTCGTACGTGATTCTGATCGGCTTGTGACGATTTAACGCCTACTGTTTGCTTTAAGGTACAATTGCGCTGAAGAAGGTGACATTAAAATCCATTATCTATTTCCTTGGTTGAATAACACATCGACTCGAGGACTGTTGTGGTTGTAAGGTTTTATCAGGAGATCAAGTTTACTATCTCCGTCAAAATCGCCGAATAAGCCTTCATGGATTCCTTGACCTTCAAGTGCAACCGTTTCTTTTAAGCCGCCTTTACCGTCACCATACCAAATATAAATCTTGGCGTCATCTCCGGCACCCGGGTTTCCCATTTCGCCAATCATAAGATCGTCATGCCCGTCACCGTTTATATCGCGGATTTCACAAGTATGCCCATGGTTCATGTAGCGTAGTTTGTGGCTTACCCATTTTCCGTCTTTCCATTCATACCACTTGGCATCCCCATCGGCATCTCCAGGAGAAAAGACCACTTCGGGACGACCGCCTTCTACCAGTTGTCCCGCTGCGCATTGGGTGAAGCGCATTGCGGCATCGATCTGATGGACTTCAAATTCATGGTCTTTAATATGTTCAAACCAAAGACCTCCTCCAACGATATCGAGTTTGCCATCTAAATCGATATCGACAGGGATGGAAGGAAAGCCTTCCAATTGTGGGCTGCCTTCATACGTATAGATGACAGAGGATTCCCAGACTTCTTCTGATTTTGGATTCTCGGGGATTTCGTATAAGAGTAATTGGTTTCCTCCCTGGTTCCAGGTGACAAATTCAATATCCCCATCTCCATCGAAATCGCCGCAAGTTTGGTCATGATGTTTGTTGGCGCCTCCTTTCTTGATGAAGCGCTTTTTCCAAGGTTGATCGAAATGAGGGGAAGGATTTTCCCACCACCATATTTCATTACCGCTGTAATCTTGTCCTAGGATTAAATCGAGATTACCATCCTTGTCTACATCACAGGCGACCCCGCCTGCTTCTGGATTCAAGCGTTCCTCTTCAATGACATGTCTTTCGAACAGTTCACCGTTGAAACGATACCAAACCACACTGGGAGTTTCGGTGCGCTCACCGATGATAAAATCATCTTTGCCGTCCTGGTCGATGTCGAAGACCACGCAACAGGTTTGCTCGTCACCTTGATTAGGAATCGGGATATCGCCATCCGCCGAGCTCATTCGCTTCCATTGGACTTCAGAGAATGAGACGGAAACCGTGATAAACGCTAATATACACAAATGAATTAACCATGTAATTTTCATGAATCCTTCCTCCCGTTCAATAAATGATACGAATTCTATATCGTAAAATTCGGTTGTGAATTGATTTTAAAACAAGGAGAGTTAATCATAAAGCCATCTTTTGCTATTATACCATAAACATTCTTATGGAAATAAATATGAGGAAAATGAATAGTAAAACAAAATCACAGACCAAGAAACAAGTCAAACAAACCAAAGCGAAGAAAACGCCTAGAACACGTAAACCTAAAGACATGTCATTACCTGAATGGCAAAGGGCTCTTCGGAGAGAATTTGGCCGTGAGCAGAATTTTGAATTAAAAAATATTGGTGAAGATCCGATTTTCTCAGAATTCTTCGTGAGCAATCCTGAGAGTGAGAGAACCTACCGGGTGGCCATCCGTGGAAATCAAGCAGGCGATAATTTTTGTTCTTGCCCTGATTTTGCAGTGAATCTTTTAGGGACTTGTAAACATATTGAATTTACCCTGGCTAAATTGGAGCGCAAACGCGGTGCGAAGAAGCGATTTCGAGAAGGTTTTATTCCTCCCTATTCGGAAATCTATCTTCGCTATGGGACGAGGAGAGAAGTTTGTTTTAAAGCCGGGACCGAGTGCCCCGAGGAACTGCGAAAGTATGTTACAAAATTTTTTGATCAAGAAGGTGCTCTCAAACCGAATGCTTATTTGCGTTTTCATACTTTTATGAAAAATGCGCCGAAAAATGGACATGAACTTCGGTGTTACGAGGATGTGCTTCAGTACATTGCCCAGTTGCGGGATGACCATCATCGAGAAAAACTCATTAATCAGAAATTTCGTCAAGGAGTTTCTAGTCCAACGTTTAAAAAATTACTGAAGACCCATTTGTATCCTTATCAACGAATAGGGGCATTATTCGCTGCCAAAGCAGGTCGCTGTTTGATCGGCGATGATATGGGACTCGGGAAGACTATCCAAGCCATTGCGGCAGCGGAAATTCTCGCCCAGACCGTTGGGATAGAACGGGTTCTGATTATCTGTCCAACTTCATTAAAACACCAATGGCGGCAAGAAATCGAAAAATTCACCGATCGTAGTTTCGAAGTTGTAGAAGGTCCCATGACGAGACGGAAAGAGGCTTACCACAATGATGCCTTCTATAAAATTACCAATTATGAAGTGATTCATCGAGATATGGAGGAGATTTCGCAATGGTCACCGGATCTCATTATCTTGGATGAAGCACAACGTATCAAAAATTGGAATACTCGACGTGCTCAAAGCGTGAAACGGTTGGATTCCAAATACGCTTTTGTTTTAACAGGAACGCCTTTAGAAAACCGGCTGGAAGAACTTCATTCGATTGTGGAATTTATTGATCGTTATCGCCTCGGGCCTCTGTATCGCTTTTTGGCTGAGCATCAACATGTGGATGAAGTCGGAAAGGTGGTTGGTTATAAAAATTTATCTACCATTGCTCAATCGCTAGAGCCTATTCTGATTCGGAGAACGAAAGATGAGGTCCTCAAAGAATTGCCAAAACGTATAGATAAGCATTACTTTGTTCCTATGACAAAGGAACAAAGGGATTGTCATGAAAGCAATCGGGAGACGGTGGCGAAACTTGTTTATAAATGGAGAAAGTTTGGCTTTCTTTCTGAGCAGGATCAACGGCGGCTTATGGTCGCATTGCAATTCATGCGTATGTCGTGCAATAGCACTTTTTTGATTGATAAACAAACGGACTATGGGACGAAGGCCGATGAAGTCGTTCAACTCTTCGATGAAATTATGGAAAATCCCCATGCAAAAATCGTTGTGTTTAGTCAATGGATAGCAACACATCAACTGATCATTGATCGTCTTAACTCAAGGCCATGGAAATATGCTTTCTTTCATGGTTCTTTGTCTAGTCAAGAACGAGGAAAACTCATTCATGCTTTTAACAATGATCCAGAGTGCAGAGTCTTTTTCTCGACAGACGCGGGAGGTGTGGGATTGAATTTACAAAAGGCGTCTGTGGTGATTAATATGGATCAGCCTTGGAATCCAGCGGTACTTGATCAACGTATTGGGCGTGTTCATCGCCTAGGACAAGAGCGCTCGGTGCAAGTTTTTCATTTTGTTTCCCAAGGAACCATTGAGCATGGGATGCTGGATGTGTTGCGTTTCAAAAAGTCGGTTTTTTCCGGTGTGCTTGATGGAGGGGAGAGTGAAGTCTTTCTTGGTGGCACCAAGTTGAAAAAGTTTATGGATACGGTGGATCAAGTTTCCCAGAAAATTCCTGATGCAGGTCCCTCCCAAGAAGATCAATATTTGGATGGGAATGAAATAGTCAAGGAGGGTGAAGAACAGATCGAGACAAGTACGGCCAAGAGACCAAGGAGCCAAGAACAAGACCCTTGGGTTGAATTGGTATCGACAGGTGTGGATTTTATCAATCAATTAGGTGAAACATTGCAATCATCAGGTGATGGGCAGAAGACAAAGCCTCAATATAATCAATATATTGAAAAGGATGAAAAAACCGGAGAAACCCACCTCAAGATCCCGATGCCGGATCAGAAAACTTTAGAAACGATAACAACCGCGCTGAAGCCGTTATTGGAAGCGTTTCAGGATCGATTTCAAAAATAAAGAGTATGACACCTAGTCTAACAATAAGGAGAGCAAAGTGAATACAACAAAATCTGTCTTTCGTTCTTGCGCGATGATTGTCTTCTTTGCAATAGCCGTCCTGCATTGTGGGTATGCGACTGATTACGTGGTTTCCGTCAAAGACTCGAATATTTATTTGAATGATGAAGCCGTAAAAATCATTGGCCTGCGCGGCTCGAATGCGCTTCTCTCAGAGGAAGAGACCCAGGAATTGATCGATCACTTGCCGATTTTTAAATCCTATGGGGTGAACACAGTGAGTGTTTATTTTATGGGCTCGCGTTTTGGTGATGTGAAAGGATATAAACCGGATGCCTCGCTTGACCTTGTCTATACAGGAAGGATGAGCCGTATCCTCGAAGCCGCCGACCGCGAGGGGATGATCGTTCTTATTGGTTGCCTTTATTGGGGGAATTCAAAGGCTAAGGAAAACCTTGTCGATTGGAACCAAGAAGATACGAACCAGGCGGTGGCAAACACAGTCGCGTGGTTAAAACAAAATAACTATCGCAACGTGATCGTGGATCCGGATAACGAAGGCATGGCCTCACGCGCGAAACAATGGCGGATAGAGCCAATGATCGCTGCTGCCAAAGCCGTGGATGATCAATTCGTTATGGGATATAACAACAAGCCTGAGCCTCCTTCCAATGCTGATGTCCTTTTGCATTTTAGTCCCAAGGATGGAAAGCGCCCTTATGTGGAGAGTGAAGGCACTCCAACGAACGCGCCTCAAGGCTATTGGGGAAGATATAGCAAAGAAGAAGGGTATTATAACTACATCCGCATTGGGCGTTATAGCGAAGCGATGAAAGAGAATCAGATCCAATTATCCAGAAAGAATATCGAAGAGCATAATGGTTATCTTTTTGCTTCCACGTGGTTGCAATGTGGACCGGGAGAGGGGGGCGGTGGACCGTTTATGAAGCCAGGTGGACGGGCTGAGAATCCACATATCGATGAAGAGGTTAAAACTCTTCAGGATGATGCAGGGATATTATGGTGGCTAGAGTGGGTTAAAGAAACCTACGGTGAGTGGAAGCCACCGAAGAAAAAATAGAAGAGCGGATGAGTCATGTGGGGGCCGGTTACGGCCCCCACTGTTAATTTATAAGAGGCGTGATTTGATGTTTAGGCGAAATGACGCATGCATGGTGGACCTTCATAGGGGCTATCATCACCTAGGCTGAATTGGCTTTGCATTTTTTCAAAGACGGAGATGCAATCGTCCGACATTTCTTGCAGGTGCGCGAGTTCTTTCTCATTCGCTGGTTTGTAGGTTTTCGCGGCGACCACGGCTTTTTCAAAAATATCCACCCACGCAGGAGGAACCACAGCGGTGACGTTCTTTTGGGATGCGCTGAAATTGATTGCCATTTGGACTTCGCTTTGTTCTTCTGTGGGGCGATACCACCAATTGCGCGTTTTTTCTACATCTTGCGGCCATCGTCCTTTGCTGAAGGTTTTCATGGCGAGGACGGCGCTCCCTTGTTTTTCTGCGGCTTCGAGCACTTCTTTGCCGAAACCAAATTTATAATATTCCACAAAATTAATGGGGAACATTACCGAATCAAACTTATGTTTTTCGAGTGCGGCTACAGCGCTTTTTGTGGTATGGGCGGAAAAGCCGATATAGCGGACCAAGCCCTCTTCTTGCGCTTTGAAAATGGTTTCCATCGCCCCGCCTGGAGCGAAGGCTTCTTCCACTTCTTCAGTGGAACGAAGGTGATGCATTTGATAAAGATCAAAGTAATCAGTCTTCAGTCTTTTCAGGGAACGTTCGAGTTCCTCCCGTGCTCCTTCTTTATCGCGCATCTTGGTCTTACAGGCTAAAAAGTATTTATCGCGTTGCAGGTCTTGCAGAGCGACTCCCATTTTCTTTTCGCATTCCCCGTCTCTTCCATAGGCGGGAGCGACATCGTAAAAGTTTAAGCCACGACCAAAAGCGCTGTGCATCGATTCCGTGCATTGCTCTTGCTCCAAGTGCATAAGGCACAAGCCCGGAAACACGACGAGGGGGAGTTTTTCTCCTGTAGTTCCTAACTCACGTAAGGGGATCTCACAGGTGTCTTCCGAACGATCTTTGAATCCTAACGCATTGACGAGTGGAGATTGCAACCCGAATGCGCCAGCCACACTACCTACAATTTTTAAAAAAGGCCGTCTCTTCATAATCCACCTCGGTATAATAGTTTTCTCATTTTATCGAATTTTACTTTTTGTTACAAGCAAATGAGTTGGAAATGGTGGAATGGCAAGTAGGTCATCTGTTTTTATTTTGCTTAACTTCGGATCGCGAGGATTGTGACCTGGGCAGATAGCGGAATGAGGGGATTTTTATTCTTGAGGAGGATCCAACTCACTTGAGATTATTGCTTGATTGTTATCGCTCTGAATGTATTTCGCGATCGAGTCGAGGATGCCGTTGAGGAAACTGGGGGATTGTGTATCGGCGTAGCACTTTGCCAGTTCTAAGGCTTCGTTGATGATAACCCGAGGTGAAGTCTCTGGATTATACTGCATTTCACATACGGCAAGCCGTAAGATATTCCTATCGACTGGAGACATGCGAGTAATACGCCAATGGTGGGAGTGTTTTTTGATGATTTCATCAATTTTATCTTGTTCGGTTAGAACCTTGTGAATTAACTGATTTCCAAAAGGGATAGCGTGGTGAGTGATATGGAGTTTGTCATCCGCTTCCCAGAAATTAGGTTTGGGGAAGAGTGGATGTTCGATACCTCGTTCTTTTTGGATATCTAGCCCATAGAGAATGCGAAGTGCATATTCACGGGCGAGGTGGCGTGGTCCGGATGCTTTCATAATTGCTCATACACGTTGATTATTTCGATCGCGGCAAGAGCGGCGTCGAAGCCTTTGTTGCCGGATTTTGTGCCAGCGCGTTCGATGGCCTGCTCGATGGTATTGGTAGTCAGGACGCCGAAAGAAATGGGAATTTCATTTTCGAGGCTGACTTGGGCGACTCCTTTGGAGGCCTCGGCAGCGACATAATCAAAATGAGGAGTATCACCCCGGATCACAGCGGAGAGAGCGATGAGCGCGTCAAATTTATTGGAGCGTGCCATTTTTTTTAAGATGACAGGGATTTCCCAAGAGCCAGGGACACGTACGATGGTAATATTGTTTTCATCTCCGTTATGACGCTTGATCGCATCCAACGTGCCTTCTAAGAGGCGTTCGGTAATAAAACTATTAAAACGGGAGACCACAATGCCAAAGGTTTTGTTGGCTGCATTAAGATTGCCTTCTACGATTTGGACCATGATTCACTTTCCTCAATTAAATGCCCCATTTTTTCAACTTTGGTTTTGAGATAACGGGTGTTGTATTCGTTTTGACGTACTTGGATAGGAATGCGTTCCACAATTTCAAGATTAAACGCGGATAATCCCACGATTTTGCGGGGATTATTGGTCATCAAGCGCATTTTTTTGACGCCCAAGGCGGAGAGAATCTGTGCGCCAATGCCGTAGTCGCGTTCATCCGCTTTGTGACCTAGTTTGATATTGGCTTCCACTGTGTCGTAACCTTGATCCTGAAGAACATAGGCATGGAGTTTTTGGACTAAACCGATCCCTCGTCCTTCCTGGCGCATGTAGAGCAGGACTCCGCGTCCTTCTTCTTCGATCTTCTTCAGTGCCACTTCTAGTTGTTCGCCGCAGTCACAGCGCATGGATCCAAGAATATCGCCTGTCAGACATTCATCATGAACACGGGTCAACACAGGCTCGTCGCTGGTGATATCCCCTTTGACTAAGGCAAGATGAATTTTGTCGTTGACTGCATTGGTGAAAAGATAAAGATCATACATGCCGTATTTGCTTGGCAACTTGGTTTTAAGCACTTCTTTAACTAATTTTTCGGTTTTATGGCGATAGGAGATTAGATTTTCAATCGTGACGATCCCGATTTTGTGTTCATGGGAGAGTTTTTCAAGGGCAGGCATGCGGGCTGCGTTGCCTTCTTCATCGAGAATTTCACATAGAGCACCAACAGGGGTTAAGCCCGCGATTTTCATAAGATCCACCACGGCTTCAGTATGCCCTGCGCGGCGGAGAACGCCGCCCTTCATGGCAATCAGTGGAAAAATATGGCCAGGTCGGCCGAAATCCTCGGCCTGGCTATTGTCATCGGCTAGTTTTTGGATGGTGACAGAGCGGTCGCTGGCAGAAATGCCGGTCGTGGTTCCCTCGGCCGCATCGACACTAACAGTGAAGTTTGTATGGTGAAGAGAAGTGTTATCGGAAGTCATGGGAGTGAGTTTTAACTTGTCTGCACGTTCCTTTTCCATTGCGACGCATAAAAGGCCGCGGGCTTTGGAGATGATAAAGTTTACTTTTTCAGGGGTGCTATACTGGGCAGGAAGAATTAAATCCCCTTCGTTTTCACGGGATTGATCGTCAGTTACAATCAAAAAATTGCCCTTTTGGAGTTCTTTTATGGCTTCTTCAATCGTCAAAATCATTGTTGCTTCTACCTAAATTTCTCAGTATCCATATTGCCGCAATTTTTCAAGCGTTAAACTGGAACTAACTGATTTATTTCCAATGTCCATTAAACGTTGGATATAACGTGCGATGAGGTCTACTTCAATATTAATGGGCTCGCCTTCACGTCTGGAACGAAGATTCGTATTTTGGATGGTGTGAGGAACCAGGGCGCATTCGCCTTGGTCATGTTCTACAGAGGCGAGAGTCAAACTAATGCCGTCAATAGAAATAGAACCTTTTTCGGCTATATACGCGGCCAAATCGGTTGGAAAGCGAAAACGCAGCCGATAAAATTCGCCTTCAGGAACGATGGCTTCAATGGTTCCTATCCCATCCACGTGGCCGGCGACGTAATGTCCTCCCATACGATCGATAGGGCGTAAAGAAGGTTCGATGTTAACTTCCCACCCTGATTGCGCATGACGAAAAGTCGTTCGGTTGAGGGTTTCGCCTGATATATCAGCATTAAAAGTATCGGAACCAAAAGATGAGGCTGTCAAGCAAATCCCGTTGACACAAATGCTATCGCCAACCTCGGCATCTCGCACCGTTTGCGGGGCTAAGATGGTGACATGGGCACTCTGCCCATTGTTATAAATCTCGAGTATGCGTCCAACTTCCCGGATGATTCCGGTAAACATGGCTTTCCTCACAACAAAAATAGTTTTGCTGATTTATCTATTGTACATCGTTTATGGTTTTTTTTCGTATTCAGTCAGTAATTTTTTGAGAAATACGTTCACAAAGAATTCCCTGTATAAGAATATCGTTATCTAGAATTTTATGCTCAATCCTCTGGAGTGTAAGGGCTTCATCCATCGTTTTACACCCTGAGCCTTGGTAAAATGAGGGAGAATGGGAGCCTCCGATGAGCTTGGGAGCAATATAGATCATTAGTTCATTGACGAGATGGGATTCAAGGAAGGCCGTATGAACTTGAGGGCCTCCTTCGATAAAGACGCTAAGAATATTTTCCTGCGCTAATTTACGTAATACATCGAGTAAGTCAAATTTCAATTCCGGCTCTGTCACTTCGAGGAGTTTGACGCCTCGTTTTGTGAGTTCCTTTTGACGATGCTTGTCACTTTTGGGCGAGCAAACAATCCAAACCGGGGATTCTTGAATGGTTTGAAGGATGCGCGCATTGAGGGGGATTTTTAAAAGTGGATCGAGAATGATTCGGGTGGGTGGATTAAATTGTTCCGCAGTAAGATTGTCAGGTCGTGCCGTGAGAATAGGATCATCGGCGAGAACCGTCCCAATACCGCATAGGATCGCGTCCATTTCTGCTCGGGTCTGGTGGACGTGCGCTCTGGCCGTTTCGCTCGTGATCCATTGAGAATGCCCGGTCGCGGTGGCGCATTTACCGTCAAGGGAGACCGCCGATTTAAGTACAACCCAAGGGAGTCCGGTTTCGTGGCGGTGAAAGAAAAAGCGATTTTCATAGCGCGCTTCTGCTTCAAGAACGCCAACATCCACAGTAAGCCCCTTTTCGCGAAGAAATGATATACCACGACCTCCCACTTGGGAAAAAGGATCGGGGGAAGCAATGACAACCCGCTGAATCCCCGCTTCGAGGATCGCCTCAGTACAAGGCGGAGTCATACCATGATGGCAGCAAGGTTCGAGGGTTACATACATGGTAGCACCGGCAGGGTTTTCTTGGCACTGATGGAGAGCCACACGTTCCGCGTGTTCTTCGCCTTTACGCATGTGATACCCTTCGGCGATGATATGGGGATGGGGGTCTGATGGTGATGACTTGACAATAACACAGCCCACGCGGGGGTTAGGAGAAACCGTATAACATCCTTTATGGGCGAGCTGCAATGCTCGCCGCATAAAGGTTTCATCGATCATTGAGTTGGAGGAGAATGAGTTATTCAATGGGATAATTGACCCACGCCGCTCACTCCTTTGTTTTCAGCGAATTGGATAATCTCTTCGAAGATTTGCTCTGTAGAACGTTCATCGCGTACTTCCACAACAAAGGGGCCGCGGAAATCTAATTTTCTTAAGCCCATCAGGATGTCATCCCATGGGACGTGCCCTTCACCGGGAATCATATGATCGTCAGGATGACCTCGATTATCGCTGGCGTGGACTGAAAAGATCTTTTCTCCAAATTCGGACAAGGCTTCGGGAAGATCCCCTGCGGCATAGGCGCGTCCAATATCTAAACACATGCCAATATTTGGTAAATCTAATTTGGCGATGGTATGGTAGAGATCGCGCGAGTTTCCGCCAAAATACGTACTTGGGAAGTTTTCAATGGCAATTCGAATATCGCGATCTTCGGCATAACCGCTCAAGTCCCGCAAGGTTTCACTCAAGGTGATCCATCGGTCTTTGCCTTGTTCTAATTCACTTTCGATGGTGGTTGGGTGAAAAGTAATAAGGTTGGCACCCATAAGGAGGGCCGCATCCAGTGCTTTTTGACATGAAAGAATGGTTTCTTCTCGTTCATGTTCGATTAAACTGGAAAGGTCGCCAACCCCGCCAGGTGCATGCATCGAAACCTTACGGAAGCCAAGGTCACGAATCGCCATTCCTGCTCGTTGAATTTGTTCGGGATCGCTTATATCTAAGTGTCTCGGGGTGCAAAATATTTCTATCGCCTCAACCCCATATTGTTGCAACAACGAGAGTTTACTAAGAAACGTTGTGGGCAACCACGTGTAAGAAGAAATCGAGAGGTACATTAGTAAACACCTTACAGCTTTCAGAGTCTCTAACTTCGTGATAATCTTTTTCTTTTATCGTATCTTATTATACTATGAATTCCAAGTTTTATATGTCTAGGATACGTACTCTTAATTTTTGTTTGATTGAAGTCTATCGGTTGGTAAAAAAAAATGTCAACCCTAAAATCTTCAAAAGAGAATAAATTTTGATTAATTATTAGAACCCCCTGCCTCGAATCACTCTGATTTTTTTAGACTCGAGGGAGGGCAAAGGAACGAGAGAGATCATGCCCTACGCTCAATTGTTTGTTTCATTGAAAATATCCGATAATATTGCACGCACTGCCCATTATTCGTTACAAAACCGTCTGGGATTTAAGTCATTGCAATCGATTCAGCGTTCGGATTTCTGGGAGATGGCTTTTCCCGATAAATCCGTAGAAGAAGCCGAAGAAATTACGAACGATCTCGCAACAAAAACCTCTTTTTTTGTTAATCCTAATAAGCATGATTTTTGGATTCAAATCTCGGATGAACCGATGTCGAAGCATGGACCTCAACCTTTCCCTGTGAATGTGGATGCTTGTGTGCTTGTTTGTGATCTAATAGACGGTACTGCGGAAGGGACATTTGAAGCCATTCAGGGCATTTGTGAAAGCGAGAGGTTGCCTCAAAGTTTGAAGCGAGGGGTATGGTGGGATATGAAATTTGAGGGGGTGGAAACAGGGGCTTTCAAAGATATGGCCGAGCAGATCACGCTAACCAAAAGCCGGAAAGAAGGACTGCTGTGTAATCCACATTATCAATCGTACCAAATTTTCTGCAAATCCTAGTTCTACCTGCTTGTAAAGGGGTCTCGCGAATGAAATAGGCGGTTGCTCTATAGTGGACGACAGGAGTTTCATTGAACGAAGAGGGTTTAAGAGTCTAATATTTCGTGTAATTTTTAGTTTACTATTCAAAGGGAAAAACGGATATTTTACGTGAATCGCGTGTCAATGGATACTAACGTTTTGAAAGAACTCCCTCAGGGGGAGCGAGTCGTTTGGGTTCCTACGAATCGTTATTTTCGAGTTCTTGAACTTCTAGAAAAAGCTTTTCCTGATACAAGCCGAACTTTTTTTCACTCCATTACCCAGAAAGATCCTTGGTATAATTCGCGCTTTAGTCTTGCGATAGAATTTGAAAAGCGCTATCTCTCGCATGTCCAAATTTTTGACCGTATTTTGCTAATAGAACAGAATCCTGTTCGCTACGGAGGCATTGGCAGTGTGGGGACTCATCCTGATCATGAAGGGAAGGGGTATGCCACCATCTTGTTAAAAGAGGCTTTGTCTTGCATGGAAAAAGAAGGAATGCAGGGCAGTATGTTATTTACGAAGATCCAGCCCTTTTATGAAAAACTGGGTTGGAGAACTTTGGAACAACAAGAGCAGGAGATTTCACTCGATTCTTTGATTCCTTTTCAACCGAGGCAAGTTTGCCATCGAACGCTACGAGAGAAAGATTATGACACTTTGTATGATATGTACTGCCAACGGTATGACAGCGTTGATGGGTTGCTGAAACGAACGAAAGAGTATTGGCGTATTCGCGCTGAATGGATGGATCATCGGGCCGTGGTTGTTTTAAATGATGGCCAAATTGTGGCCTATTTTTATTTGGCGCAATATGATTTGCAGAAACCGGTGATCCATATCACCGAGTACGGCTATCTTAAACCCGAAGCGGATATTCTCTCTTTATTGATGGGAGTGATGGCTAGAAAAGTGGAAGAGTTGAATGCGAAGTCGGTTCGTGGATTCTTTCAAGCCGATCCTGCCTTGCGCGAATGGGTGAATAGACATGATCTCGAGTGGAAACACCGACCGAATCGGTATATGATGTGGCAAGATTTGAATGATTCTGGCTTACTGCAAACCATCCAACAGAAAATCGAACAAGATCGCTGGATTTATTGGACAACCGATGCCTTTTGATTCTTTCGTGAGTCTAGGTGTTGCAAGCGATCGCTTCAAAAGAAAGTTCCTGAGTTCTTCCTTTTCGTTTTTAGGTTTACGCTTGGTTTTACCTACAGGGAGAATACAATATTTGTTATCTCCGTAATTTTGTATTAAACACTCTCGAGTTTTTTTTGTTGTCATTCTCGGACGGAATAAACCATGATTTCCTCAAAAACCATACGCCAGCAGAGCCTATTTAAAACCTTATTAGTGTATCTGCGTCCTATGTATAAACGCAATCTGCTTGGCGTGATTGCGTTGATCATGCATGGCTATCTGATGGTGTGGGTACCTGTCTACGTTAAAGAAGTAATTAACGGTTTGGAAACGGAAATGACACAAAATGAATTGCTGCAATCGTGTTTGATGATGTTGTTGCTGGCTGGGGTGGCCGGCGTCACCCTTTACTATGCACGGTGGAGTATCATTGGGGCTTCCCGCATGATCGAAGAGAAGATGAGGCGGGATTTATTCGCTCATATCCAAACTTTGACTCCTCGCTTTTACCACAATATGAAGACGGGCGATTTAGTAACCCGTTTTGCCAGCGACTTGGAGCAAGTACGGCAATTGGTAGGCCCTGGGATTATGTATCCAGGGCAAGCGTTGTCGCTTTTGCTCTTGGCGTTATATTCCATGCTGGTGCTTGATTGGCAGCTCACCCTGGCTTTGCTAACTCTTATTGCCGTGTTGATGTTTTTCGTGAATTTAAATACTCGGAAATTGCATCAAGTGTACCGACAAGCCCAGGAAATCTATGGCACGATGACGGCCATGGTGCAAGAGAATTTTAATGGGATTCGCGTGATTAAAGCCTATTGCCAAGAAGACGCCGAGTATGATCATTTCAAAAGACTAAGCGATCGCTATGTGGATAAGAATCTCCAACAGATTAAATTGCGGGGATTGTTGTTTCCGGTCATTCGTTTTATCGCAGGAGTGGGGACTGTTTTTATTTTATGGATTGGCGGCTTAAAGGTTATAAATGGCAACTTAACTCTAGGCGATTTGGTTCAATTTGCGATTTACTATCAAATGATGATGTGGCCTATTATTGCCATGGGATGGGTGATCAATGTGATTCACCGCGGGGTGGCTTCGTGGCGCCGGGTTCGTTCGATTTTAGCAACTGAACCAGAAATTGAAGTCCCCGAGCCAAGAGGGGATGAAAAAGTACTGCGCGGGGAGATTGAAGTACGGAATTTAACTTTTGCCTATGATGAATTTTCACCGCCTGTCTTAAAGGATGTCTCTTTCAAAATTGAACCGGGGCTAACCTTAGCCATTATTGGTCCCACGGGCAGTGGAAAAACCACGATCGTAAATTTATTGCTCCATTTTTATAAGATTCCCCGCGGACATATCTTCTTTGATGGGGTGGATTGTAATGATATTCCATTGGAGGTTTTGCGTCGATCCGTGGCTTATGTTTCGCAAGAAGTCTTTCTCTTTTCTGATACGATTCGCAATAACCTCTTGTTTGGTGTGGATAAGCCCGATGAAGTGTCTGATGCCGAATTAATGGAAGTGATTGAGAAAGCACAATTAACCCAAGAAATTGATTCCTTTCCTCATGGTTTAGAAACTTATGTGGGAGAGAGAGGAATCACCCTTTCTGGGGGGCAAAAACAACGGACCGGAATCGCACGGGCTTTGATCCTTAAACGACCCGTTCTAATACTGGATGATTGCTTGTCCGCTGTGGATACAGAAACCGAGGAAGCCATCTTACGGGGGATGAAAGAGACGATCTACCAAGCGACCACCATCGTAATTAGTCATCGCATTTCTACGGTGAAGCACGCAGACCATATTTTAGTTTTGGATGAAGGTCGGGTGGTGGAAGAAGGGACTCATGAAGAACTTGTCTCTCGTGAGGGATTCTATGCCCGGATGAATAAACGCCAGCAGTTGGAAGAGAGTTTAGGCATTCAAGCGTGATCGCTGAGTTCTTGGAGGCCTTGTTGCCAAAGAGGGAAAAACATCTGTAGAATCTCGTGTACTTTGGTTAAGCGGGTGATGAGAAAATCTTTCCTTTGATGTTGTGCGATTCTTTCAATAGGCGGTTCAAGCTGAAAAGAAAAAACGGCATGATCGAGAAAAGCACGAATGGCTTTCTTTCCAAGAAAATCTTCCCAAAGATTTCTCGCTTTTTGTTCATTGAATTCATGATAAACAATTCTTGCAATTTTTTCTTGCAATTTTTGGAGTTCTGAAACTCCTTCCTGTACATCATATATCATCTTTTTTAGGAAAAGATTTGAGTGTGGTGTGAGGTTTTCGAGACGTTGCATAAAAAACTCATTCTTCGTAGGTAATGAATCTAGTACTTCGTGTAATGTAGCACTCCGGGTGCCTTCTATTTTGGCTCCCCCTTCCGTGGCATCAATCCAATCGATATGCGGTGTTTCTTCAATCAAGGAATGCAGACGTTCCAAATACACTTTAAAGGAGTAAAGCGTAGGGATGGGATTGCCCTGATAATCTTGGACATGGGTAATGGCGTGTTTAACACTGTGACCTTCAGGGCTTGTGATGATGGCTTCTTTTTCGGTAAGACTTTGAATGCTTGAACTCAATGCACTTCCCTGGGAATGAGTCTTTCCTTGAGAATGCGTGAGAGCCAAGTCTAGCCCTGTGAAGAGAATGGGATTGCAACCCATGAGGAGAGCAAGACGTATGGCGGTTTCAGCAACGTGCAAAGGTCTTTCCATGAGGGTGTGATAGCCCCCGTGTTCTCGCACCCAATAAGAAAGACGTGAACTGTTGTCAAGGATGCCAATGCGATGAGGAAGATGGGCATATTGCTTCGGAATCGTGTAGTAAGTGTCTGCTGAAAAGGCAAATGCGGTGTGGGAAGGGATTTTGATATCCTGCAAATGTTTTGCGTTTTCGGGAGAAGGGTCGCTGGTCACGACAATATGGGGCTCGATGCCATGATTATGGAGTGTACGCACGGCGGTATCTACGCTGAGAATTAGGGCTTTCGAAGATGCGTTTTTTAATTCGTGTACATTGTGATCCAATGAAGGCCCGGCGGCTGTTATGATAGCGGGTATGTTTGGAAAGAGATTAATGACTGTATCAAGTGAATAGGAGTGTACTAAAAGAGGAAGATTCGTGATCAAGTTGCGTTGGATCATTGGTCCCCGGGATAGCCTTGCTTTTAGATGAAAAGATTCACGCTCAATAATGCGCTTCAATTCCTGATGGATCATGGCGTAATAAGGTTGATCCTGCGGTGGGATGGAGGGGTTTTTAACCAGTTGGAAACCATGAGCGGCGAGTGAGGTTTTAACATATTCGATTTGAGGTTCTAACTCATGGCGTGATGCGGCAAAAACCCAAAACACATGGTGATCTGTTAACAATGAGGTAAGGTCAAATTGGTGGAATATGTGGTATAGAGTATGAAACTCTTTTTCAATGATAACGAAGTGGCGAGGTTGAAGAGTATTCCATAGACGAAGCAGCAGATCATCATACCCTACACCGAGTAAAACGATCTGCTCGGCTGGTTGGGGGATATTCGGAACTCCGCTAGAACTTGGCTCACATGGAGCAGGGGGATAATGTGCAATTTGCTGTAGAATGCGTGCCGCCTGGGGATAGCGTTGTTGGAGGACATAAAGATTTTTTTCAAAGAATGATGGCACAAAGCACCTCGGATTCGATTGTGTCTGAAGTCGAGATAATAGGGTATCGTGAAACACACAAGGTTGTGAGGGATGTAAAATGAGTAAGGGACATAACATCACCGAAGCATGAAAATAAAAAGAGGGGTGTTTACTTCGAAACACCCCTCTTAGAGAATGGTTATGCGTATGGAGTTTTACTTTTTCGCGCTCATCCAAGGCATAAGTTCGCGTAGTTTTTTTCCAACCTGTTCTAGCTGATGGTTTTGATCTTTGTTGCGTAGGGCGTTGAAGACCGGACGGTTGGCCTGGTTTTCCAGGATCCATTCTTTGGCAAATTCTCCACTCTGAATTTCTGCCAACATTTTTCTCATTTCATCCTTGGTGGATTCGGGAATAATACGGGGTCCCCGACTTAGATCACCGTATTCGGCAGTATCTGAAACGCTATAACGCATCCCCGAGATTCCGTTTTCGTAAATTAAGTCCACGATTAGCTTTAATTCATGGCAGCATTCGAAATAAGCCATTTCCGGCTGATAGCCCGCTTCGACCAGGGTTTCGAAGGCAGCCTTGATTAAAGCCGTCACCCCGCCGCACAATACGGCTTGTTCACCGAAGAGGTCGGTTTCGGTTTCTTCCAAGAAGGAGGTTTCGATAACGCCGGAACGAGTACCGCCGATGCCTTTAGCATAGGCCAAGGCAACTTCTTTTGCCTTCCCGGATTCATCCTTATGTACCGCGATCAATGCGGGAACTCCACCACCTTCGTTGTACACCCGGCGAACTAAATGTCCAGGTCCTTTGGGGGCGCACATAATGACGTCGACACCCGCAGGAGGAATAATTTGCCCAAAGTGAATGTTAAATCCATGGGCGAAAAGAAGGGTTTTCCCTTTTTTCATTTCTGGGGCAATTTCTTTGTCATAAATAGCCGGTTGATACTGATCGGGAACCGTGATGGTAATGATATCCCCTTTTTTCGTGGCTTCACTGGCATTGGTCACTTCAAAGCCATCGGCTTTTGCCTGATCATAGTTTGGGCCCGGGACTTCAGCCACAATCACTTTTACTCCACTATCGCGAAGATTTTGGGAGTGAGCATGTCCTTGGCTCCCGTAACCAATGATGGCGACGGTTTTCTCTTTCAGCAAACCAAGATCCGCGTCATTATCGTAGTACACTTTTACCATTATTACTCTCCTTTAATTAAAGATCGATGATTGAGCACCATAGTTATTTAAGCCAAGGCGGGAACAACTTTGTTGTTTTCAACACGTCCCCTACTCATGGCAACCCGGCCTCCGCGGGCTACCTCGATGATACCGTAAGGTTCTAAAAGCTTTAAGAGTGCTTGAATTTTTCCTTCTTCTCCTGTGACCTCGACAACCAAGGTCTCGGGTCCGACATCGGCGACCTTCGCCCGAAAGATATTGGCGACTTCAATAATTTCACCACGTTGTGTAGGTGTAGCAAAAACTTTACAGAGCAGCAGTTCACGCTGAATGATATCGCGGTCTTCGATGGAAAAGTCTTGGCATTCATGGACATCGATTAATTTGTTGAGTTGTTTGCGTACCTGCTCAAGGATTTTATCATCTCCAGGCACGACGATGGTCATTCGTGAAACCTGAGGATTCTCTGTCTCGGCTACACTTAAACTTTCAATATTGAAACCTCGGGCAGAAAAAAGTCCAGCCACGCGTGAAAGAACGCCAGATCGGTTTTCCACGAGCACATAAAAGATATGTCGTCGTAACATTTGTCGTTTCTCCTTTTTTTTAAGCCATGCCATCGATAATTTGACTCAGTGAAGCATTCGCAGGCACCATGGGATATACATTTTCTTCCCGAGCAACCCAAACGTCGAGAATAGCCACCGTATCGCAGGCAAGACATTCTTTAATGGCTTCATCCAGTTCGCTACGTTTGGTGACTCGTCTTCCCCAGCCGCCGTAGGCCGCGGCAAGTTTTTCGAAGTTGGGAATGTAATCCGCGTTCATCCAATCTCCGGGCGATGTTTCTTCCTTATTTGTTCCAGGTTTAGGACGGGTTAGTTCTGTCGCCGAATAGTTTTTCCCGTAGAAAAGGTCTTGCCATTGTCGCACCATACCAAGCCATCCATTATTCATGATAATGTTTTTTACGGGAAGATTATAGTAAATCGCCGTGGCCATTTCTTGAATATTCATTTGGATGGAGCCGTCCCCGGCAATATTGATGACTTGACGATTGGGAAAAGCCGACTGGGCTCCCAAAGCCGCAGGAAAACCATATCCCATGGTTCCCAGCCCTCCAGAGGTTAGCCACGAACGAGGACGCGTGAAAGTATAGTATTGGGCAGCCCACATTTGATGCTGTCCCACTTCGCTGGCGATGATGGCATCTTCGTAGGAGTATTGATCAATTAAGCGGATTAATTCTTGAGGCATAATCAACTCATTGTTAGAGTTATCTTGTTTAAACCGCAGTGGATATTGTTGTTTCCACTCATCAATTTGTTTAAGCCATTTGTCGGTATCACAGCGCTGCACGTATTTGTTTAAACCTTGCAAGATTTCTTTGACATCCCCCACCATATCAATATCCACATTCACATTCTTGCTAATTGACGAAGGATCAATATCCATGTGAATGATTTTGGCATGAGGGGCGAATTCAGAAAGTTTCCCGGTTACGCGGTCATCAAAGCGGGAACCTACCGCGATCAACAAGTCGGAATCTTGCACCGCTTTGTTGGCGTAGACAGTTCCGTGCATCCCCAGCATTTGTAGGGACAAGGGGTGAGTTTCAGGAAACGCGCCTAGGCCCATCAGCGTGGTGGTTACCGGGATATTGGTTTTTGTGGCGAATAAGAATAAATCATCGGCGGCGTCGGAGTTGATTACACCACCCCCGGCATAAATCAATGGCTTTTTAGATTGTTTGATGAGGTCCCAAGCGGCTTTGGTACAATCATCGCCTGGATAAGTTTGAATATGATATCCTGGAAGATTGGGTGCTTCAGGATAGGAATAATTCTCCAGGGTTTGTTTTTGAATATCCTTGGGGATATCGATCAAAACAGGTCCGGGTCTTCCAGTTTGGGAAATATGAAATGAATTACGAATGAGCTGCGGCAATTCCTCAATATTTTTGACTAAATAATTATGTTTCGTTACGGGGCGGGTAATGCCTACCACATCGGCTTCTTGAAATGCATCATTCCCAATCAAGTGACTCGCCACCTGGCCGGAAAGGACCACGACTGGAATCGAGTCCATCATTGCGTCAGCCAAACCGGTGATGGTATTGGTTGCTCCTGGGCCTGAAGTGACCAAGCATACGCCGGGTTTTCCCGTAGCCCGGGCATATCCTTCGGCCATGTGCATGGCTCCTTGTTCATGTCGGACGAGGACAAATTCAAATTGGTTGGATTGATTGATGAGGTCGAAGACATCGATGATCGCGCCTCCGGGATAGCCAAACACAATGTCAACCCCTTCTTTCTCCAGAGCGTCAATTACAATTTCTGCTCCTTTTTTGGAAATGGGGGTTTGTTCTTCTTTAGCCGCTTTTTGAGAGGTGGGCTTGGATTGATCTCTTTTTGCCATTTTTTCAACTCCTTCTTTTTTGTTGGTGCCTCGTGCCGAAAAGTGAATTTGTGGCGAAGAAAACGCTCATGAAAAAAGCCGTGAGCGTTTTTCTTCGCCCACGGCTTTGAGGAGAAATCAAATTGGTTTGTTAACCGCTTCTCCCCAAAGCAGTGGGCATACCTACAACAACGACGACTACGACGTCGAGAAGGTTTAGGAAGCCACGAACTGCATTGAGGTAAAAGCGATTCATAAATACTTAAAACTTTCCTGTTTGATTTTTCCAAAGATTAACTCGAATTAAGAAACTCGTCAAGTGGAAATTTTACATTAATTTCTTTAAACAGATTTTTTCCCGTAATGAGCCATCGTTTAAACGGTTTTGCTCAGGAACATAAGTTCTATAATAAACAAAAATTTATGGATTTCTTTTAAAGAGAGAGGAGCCGATTGATGGAAAGCCCAGGAGCGGCCATTGTGACAGGAGGGGCTAAGCGAATTGGACGGGCGATTGCGTTGGCTTTAGCCAAAAAAGGTTATCATATTGCTCTGCATTATCGCTCTTCTCGGAGGGAGGCGGAATTACTCGTCCAGGAAATTCGTGACTGGAAAGTTCAATGTGAATTGTTTGCGTGTGATTTTCTTGATATGGAATCCGTTCGAACATTGGTTCCCCGGGTGTGTGGACGTTTTCCGGAAACCAATCTCCTTGTCAATAATGCCTCGATTTTCGAGCGAGGGCGAATGATGCAAACCGAAGAAGAACTCTTCGACCGTCATTTTCAAATCAATTTTAAGACCCCTTTTTTTCTAAGCCGTGATTTTGCCCGAAGGTGCCAGAAGGGCTTGATTATCAACCTATTGGACACCAAAGTATCTCGAACTTTGATTGAATATTTCGCTTATACGCTTTCAAAGAAGGCACTCCATGATCTAACCCGCATGGCCGCCAAAGAGTTGGCCCCCAAGATTCGCGTGAATGGAGTTTGCCCAGGATTGATTCTTCCTCCCCCGGGAGAGGGAGAATCCTATTTAGAGGAACGTGAGCAAACGATTCCACTACAGACGCGAGGGACGGAAGATCAAATCGCTGCCGCGGTTGAATTTTTGATTGATCATTCTTTTATTACAGGAGATTGTCTTTATATTGATGGGGGAGAGCATCTTAAGTCATAGGATGGAGTTCTCATGATCATACACATCAAAAATGTTAAACTGAAAGCCATCATTGGGGTCAATGAGTGGGAACGAGAGAAAAAGCAGGAAATACTCCTTAATGTGAAAATTACATTTGATGGAGATAAAGCCGCCAAAAGTGATCGTATTCACGATACGATCGACTATGAAGCGCTAATGATGAAAGTCCTTCATACCGTGGAAAAGAAACAGTTTTATCTGGTGGAAACCTTGGTGGATTATATTGGTGAAACCATTTGTGAGGATAAAAGAGCTATATCCGTCGAGGTTGAAATCGACAAACCTAAGGCGCTGCCTTTTGCTGATTCGGTTTCGATTACCAAAACCTTTGAGAGGGATTCATAAAACGGCGAGTAATATGAAATCTTTATTTTAGGGTATTCAAAGAAAGGAGTTGAAATGGCTTCTCCTGAATTTTTTGATAGTCATATGCACCTCAATCATCCTGATTTTGCAGGACAAGAAGAGGAAATATGGCAACGGGCTCAATCGGCGGGAGTGACCCATGCCATCGTCATTGGTTTTAATCTAGAAAGCAGCCATCGAGCCATCACCTTGGCAGAGCAATTACCCGGATTGTATGTTGCAGTTGGAGTCTCTCCTCATGACGTGGCGGAGACACCCGAGGAGTATCTCACGGAGCTCGAAGAAATGGCGTCCCATCCCAAAGTCGCGGCCATAGGAGAAACCGGGTTGGAATATCATTATCCCGTGGGCCCCAGGGAAATGCAGATTGAACATTTTCTAAAACAAGCGGAATTGGCTCGCCGGGTTTCAAAAACACTTGTCATTCATCTTCGGGATGCGGACGATGATTTTCTCGATATTTTAGAGAAGACTCCTCCGGCTTCGGCTATACTCCATTGTTTTACTGCTTCTGAACGGGTGATGAATAAAGCAGTCGAATTAGGCTATCATGTTTCTTTTTCCGGTATTCTCACCTTCAAGAAGGCCCAAGATCTTCAAACTTTAGCCGCAAAAGTACCCTCAGAGCAGGTGCTTATCGAAACCGATGCGCCTTATCTCGCCCCGGTACCCTTTCGGGGGAAGGTATGTGAACCGGCGATGGTGGTAGAAACTGCGAAAAAAATAGCCGAGGTGCGGGGTGTTTCCGTGGAAGAAATCGCATCTCTTACCCGCCAGAACGCAGGGCGTGCGTTTGCTTTGAGTGAGGCCTTGGTTTAAGTTAAGAAAATAAAATGCCAGAAGAAGAGAAGCATGAATAATTGTATCTCACCATTCACGGCTTACTACGAAGGTATTTAGTTCTATTCCTCGTCATCGATAACCGAAAACTGATTCGCTGAATCTTTGATTTTGTCTCGTATAACTTCTCGTACTTCCTCCAGCAATGCGTCATCAACATTCGTGATTTGCATGGCATAAGAGCTGGTGGGATATTTCATCTCTTCCAATTCGATGCCTAATCCTAAATCCAAAACAAGAGTATCCGCGATATGGACGATCGAGGTTAAGATCGATCTGTTTTTGGTGCGCGAGGGGGTGTGGTGAAAACGGATGGTGTGTACTAAGGCTTCAGGAAAATTCCATTTATCGGCCACAACGGCTCCCAATTCATCGTGAGAGATCCCGACGGCCTCTCGTTCTGCTTCCAATTCAGAGAAATTTTGATTCTGGATTAAGTCGAGGATCGTTTCAGACGTATCTTTAATGTTGACCGCCATGATAAGTTGACCGATATCATGCAATAACCCCGCCGTAAAAGCCGTATCACTTATATCCGGACGTACTTTTTTACAGATGGTCTCGCACGTCATGGCACAAGCCACTGTATGGTACCACATCCCGCCTTTTTCATAGCCATAGACTTTTGTGGTTGGATTAAAAAGCTGGCTTAAGGAACAGGTTAAGACCAGGCTACGAACGGTATGAAAACCCAAGTACATAATCGCTTGGGAGAGGGAAGAGACGACCCGGGGCATTCCGTAATAAGCCGAATTGCACAATCTTAAGATATTACTTGTTAATGCTTGATCCTGAGAGATAAGAGCGGTCAGTTCTTTGGCGGTGGCCTTAGGATCACGGATGAGTTGCAAGACTTTCACGACGATATCGGGAAGTGGGGGGATATCCTCAATCTCGCGTGAAATTCTTTCTGGAAGGGCTGGTAAAGCCGCGGAGTGATCAATGTTCATATCCACGTGAGCTTCTTTCTCTAATCTAAAACATTAAATAAAGCATAAGAATATTATAGCACTTATGACTCAGCATTTTCATTTATTTTTTGTTTCATTTCTTGACCAGGTTTAAAACTAATGTGTTTTTTAGCCGGAACCGTGATGACTTCGCTGGTTTTCGGATTGCGAGCTTGACGGGCGGCGGTCTCTTTCACCTTGAAAATACCAAAATTGCGTATTTCGATGTTCCCATCTCTTGCCAGACCTTCGCACATCGTGTCAAACATGGTTTGAACGATATCCTTAACACTGGAAATATCGAAACCTGTTCGTGCCGCGACTTCTTTTACAATATCTTTCTTTGTACATGTCATTTTGCTTTCACCGCCTTTTTGATGATCGCAATCCGTTTTCTAATGTCTACCTATCGCTGAATTTTTCAAAAATACATTCGAAAGGGATTCAGTAAATCCTGATAAAACTATAACTTATTGATTTGGATGAATCAAGATGATTTTTGCGATTTATTTCATTAATGTATGGAAATTTCTCTATTTAGCATCGACGATAATGAGGATTGCGATTGACAAAAATGAGTTGGGAAGTAATTTTTTGTAATATTTTGAAAAAATGTTTTAGAGGAGAAGAAAATTTTAAAAATTTTGAATGGAATGGATATTCATTTAAGCGTGTATGTAAATTTCGAGAAACTATTGACTCAAATAATTTCTCATTAATTCTTGGACGGTATTGGAAGAAGAGGCGGCTTGATCTGCCTCTTGTTGTTGAGGAAAACTGGGTTGTTCGAAGGTTAAACGTATGGAAGCAATTTGTTTATTTTCTGTGTAGATACATTCAATGCGGAGTCGTAACAAACGTGTGATAATGCGAAACATCGAAAGACTTATATCTTGTTCTAGTTCTTCAATTGTTAATGGAGATTCCCCATTGCGTTCACAATAAAAGGTGGTACGTTCTTCCAATAGATCCCGCAAATCATTCGCTTGTTTTCGGGAATGCAGGGGAATGATTACATTTAACACCGGTTTTCCTTGGGCATCCACCATTGCCCGCAGAGTAATCGTGGGGAGCTGATTATGAGCGGAACGGGCAATTTCAAAACTACTTAAAATTGTAATAAAACTATCCACTAATTCGGAAAGAATCGTTTCAGGGATAAAAAGTTGGATGTCCGCATTGGGAGTATTACTGTCGATATGCAAGTAATTACTGAATAAATCTTCACTTTGGAAATGATTTCGGAGCCATTGGGGTACCCGGATCGAGCGAGAAGGGTCTACGTTTCCATTTTCTAAGTTACGCATTGATTCAATTCGACGTAGACAATCGCGAAAATGGCCACTCCGTTCCACGATCAATTGAGTTCGATCGTCCCTAGAAACCTCTTCTTGAGTTTCATAGGGATAGCAATCCAACATTAATTTTTCTAAGAAGGTCGTAGAAGCCAAATGCTGCGGATAGCCACTTTCTTCCTGCATGAGTAAGAAATATAAAGGTATGCTATCCGTTGTGGGGATTCGAGCCGCTCGAATTCGGCATGATACGGGGCGTTGAAGGGAGGTGTTCGGCCAAACGCAGAGATCATCGATTCTCTGTTTAGTATTATGGCGTATGAGAGGAAGCAGGCATTGTTTTAGCCGTTCATCCACAATAACGGAATCATCGATTTTCGCAAAACGCAACAATCGTTCGGCTTTCTCGTTTATGGTGTGAATGTTGAAATCCTTATCGATGATCGCGATTCCGCACCAAATCATATCAAACAATTCAATCAATCCTTCACGCAGTTCGTTTTTTATATTGTGTAATTCACGTTCTTTGAATTGCAGGGCGGATTTATATTCATGGCAATTTTTTTCGGTTTGCCGCAGGGTATCATCGAGAATCGTTGTCGTTTTTCGTTCCTGTTCCATTTCAGATAGGATGCGATTAAGACAGACACCTATTTGAGATAAACCTTTTGAAAAAGATTGGGTATCGACGCGGTTAGAAAGATCCCCATTGGCAATGAGGTTTAAGGTTTTCGCTAGGCGAGTTTGTTCATTGGTGTATGTACGGGTCATAACAATATAGGATATAAGAAAACTAGCAGTAAAGCATAAGAGAATTAAATAGACCATTCCATATTTGAGTTGGTGAAAAAATTTCCAAGTGGCTTCCGGTTTCCACCGCATGCGGAGAACGGCGCTATAGGATGAGGACACTTTGAAAGGGATAAAATATTCCCAGCTGTTTTCGCTGAGAAAAGGTTTTCCATTGGAAAGAATTTCATTAAGAGAAAAAGCTGTACGAGGGATTTCTTTCTTTTGTTCTTCCCGCGGTTGAGAAACATGGAAGGGCATTTTGCCGAAACGCCGGTCTAGAAGAGAGAGCTCTTCAATAAAGGGGCTTTCTTGGATTAGGGCTTGTAAATAATCTTCGATTTTCTGAGAATTTTGGCTGATGGAGGGCTGGTTGGCAAATTGAAGGATCAAAGGGTAATTGGCGATTTGTTGAGCAATACTATGGGAATGTTTTTCCAATTCACGAACCCGTTTTTCTCTGACCACGGATAAAAAAATTAAACTTGCGGTCAACATTAAAAGCGATACGGATAACGCCCAAACGAGGGAAACTTTAAATCGTAAATTCATCGCACTTTGATCTTTCTTGTTCCATGTGCTGGGCATCCCTTTGATGATGCATCACGTTCCCTATCAAGATCAAACTCATTTGAGATGGCATACCCCCACTTTTTGACTTCAAGCCAAATTATTTGAATTGTTCTTGAGGTTTTAACACACTACCGCAATGAATATAGGAAGAGGGAAGAGAACAAAGTAAGATGGCTTTGTTTGCGCTATGCCAACAATGAATGGAGAAATCCCTCAACCGTTACAATATAACTACCCGAAGCGGTAAACACCCATATAACAACAAAAAAACCTAAAACCGCCTCAAATTCATGATTCTTATCATAGCACAAGAAAAAATTAATTCACAAGAGCAAATCGCAAATTAGCGAGTCTTTTCAATAAAAAAATTCCAATAGTCGGTTTTTATTAGACTTGGAGTATTTCTCTTCAAAAAAATCTTTGAGCCATAATGGAGTAAGATCCTTTAAAAAAATGAATTTTCAACGTGTTCAAAGTCTTGTATAATTTAGAAGAGAAATTGTGGATGAAAAATGGAATAAAACGAAAGAATGGGAAAGTGAGTAAAACCATGGATCTACGTTATGAGCTTTTTGGACCAAGCAAAGAGAAAATTTGGAACAAATTAGTCCAGCAAAGAGAGAATTTGGAAATTACCGAAGGGGGAAAGGTAAAAGCTCATACCAATGGTTGGACGATCACTCTGGATACTTATACCTTTCATACTCAGCATGACCAAATCGTATGCACGCGAATGCGGGCACCTTATGTGAATAAAGAAAAATTTTATTTTTCTATTTATCGCCAAGGAATTTTTCATGAACTTGGAAAATTATTAGGCATGCAGGATATTGAGGTCGGTGATTCTGAGTTTGATAGTCAATTCATCATTAAATCGAATGATGAGGAAAAGGTACGAGCCCTTTTGATGAACCAGAAGATTCGGGAACTTCTACTTGAACAGCCTTCAATTTATTTTGAGGTGAAAGATGATGGTGGTTGGTTTAAAGAGGAATATCCAGAAGGCGTCGATGAATTGTACTGTATTGTTGAAGAATTAATAGAAGATGTAGACCGGTTAAAACAATTGTTTGATTTGTTTACAGAAACGTTGAATCAATTATGTAAAATCGGTTGTGCTTATAGGGATCGACCGGAATTGAATTTATAGTCTATAAAATCGAATCAACTTTCGCATAAAATGATGGGCATATCAAATTCTGATATGCCCAGATTCATGCGAAAATGTATTGTTTTTTTGGTTATTTGTTGTGTAGGCCGTGTCCACTGCCAATAATATCACCGCTGGAGACCAACCCGTTGGATGAGTCATAAAGGAAAAACGTATTATCGGTTCTTCCCGCTAAGGCATCCATAGTTTCTGTATTCCAGGGCATATCGAGGTCCCGATCAGGGCCGAAACTGACAATGACGTAACCTAATCCTGCTTCACGGATATAGGGAACTTGTCCATAGTCGTAATAATTGCGAACATAACCACCTTCATCGGATCGGCCTGATTTTTCGGTAAAGTGATCGCGGCAGACATTTACTCCACTCAAATAGCCGACCGGTGTCGTGAGAAATTTGTAGGATTCAGATTCCGTATTGGGGCCGGTTACGTCGGGTGGATAATCATTGTTATCGATCATGTATTGTTCCATGGCCGTCATGATCGTACGGAAATCACCTTTGACCCGAGCAATACTGGCTCGAATTTGGGCATTCATGAAATTTGGAACAGCGATCGCGGCGAGAATACCAATGATCGCTACGACAATCAGCAACTCAATCAGGGTAAAACCTTTTCTCTTATGTTGTTTTGTCATGATACTCCTTCTGTTTTGGTCTTCTCCCTTTTGAACATTTCGCATGTGGAATAAAAAAATATGTATATTTATAAGATATAGTATAGAATGATAAAGAAAGAAATATATTACGGGAAAACACGCATTTTATAAGTCTATCTCAAATTAACTGATTCGTAAAATGGAGCAAAAAAAAGGGCAACTCCATGAGCTGCCCTTTCATTTTGAATGATAAAGAGATGGATTATACTTTTTCAGGGACGACAAAGGGAGAACGATAGGTGCGGGTTGCTAAAGCGTTAGCACGTGGATCATTGATAAATTGTTCTTTTAATGGATCCACGATCAATTCTCGTCCGATACGGAGATGGGTATTACTCAAATCGACTTCATTATCTTTAAGATGGACTTTCATGCGTTCGAGAGCATCCAAGGCCGCATCATTTCCTTCGAGCTCTTCTGGAATATGATCAAAGGGGAAGTCTCGCCCGACTTGGTAGGAAATATTCGCCATGTGACATAAGGCCGAAGAGAGATGGCCTTCAAGGATTTCTGCGTTAAGGTCGGATTGTTTTTGGCTACGCACTGCCGCAATAAAGTTGCCAAAGTGTCCACCATCCGGTCCCATATCAACATCAACATTTGGGATGCTTTCCCCTTCGTCGCTTCCGTTAGGATAAAACTTATTTCCGGAAACATAGCCTTTTTCGAAGTGGACAACCTGGCGATTAGAACCAAGATAGTTTGGTGTGGGAAGACCGCGCACTTCGAAAATGATTTGACTATCGCCATAATCAAAGATCGCGATTTGTGTATTCGGAGTATCGGCTTGATCCTCATATCCAAAACGCCCACCGAGACTGATTACGCGATTAGGAAGTTTTGCTCCGGGAATCATCCATCGGGCGATATCCATTTGGTGAACGCCTTGGTTGCCGATATCTCCGTTGCCGAAGTCCCAGAACCAATGCCAGTTGTAATGCACGAGGTTCGAGTTGTAGGGCTGTTTAGGTGCGGGCCCCAGCCAGAGATCGTAAGCGAGATTTTCGGGTGGTTTATCAAATTTGGCAAATCCAATGCTATTGCGGCGTTTGTAGCACAATCCACGTGAAACCGTGATCTTGCCGAACGTCTCACGTTTCGCATGTTCAGCGAGTCGCCACCAGTTTCCGCTGCTACGGCTTTGAGTTCCGTGTTGTACAATCTTTCCGTATTTCCGCGCGGCTTCTACCAACTTTCGTCCTTCATAGATATTATGGCTGCATGGTTTTTCGACATAAACATCCAGCCCCGCTTGGATTCCCCAGATGGCAGAGAGAGAATGCCAATGGTTGGTATTGGCGATGCTCAAGACGTCCAGATCTTTGTTTTCTAAGGCTTTACGAATATCTTGGTAGGTTTCAGGTTTTTTACCGCCAAGATCTTCTACTTGTTTACTCCGTCCGGGAAACGTATTTTTGTCAGGATCAACTAAAACAATAACCTCGACTCCGTCCATTTTTTGAAATTCACTAATGTGGCTCCCGCCTCGGCCGTGAATTCCAGTAACAGCTACGTTAATTCGATCATTGGCGCCTAAGACGCGGTTCCCCACAGCAAATGTTGCCCCCGCAGCCAACATCGAGTTTTTCATAAAATTACGCCGAGATAAATGTGACATAAGTCAACTCCTTTCCTACTTGTAGGTCTCATTACAGATTTTGGAAAACATGCATGAACACAAAAAGGGACCGTCCATTAGTCACCTTCGCACATTCCTCTTTATAACACCCTACCATATTTTTTTATGTTATTCCACAGTTTCTTTCATGTTATGAGTTAATAAAAAAAGATTCGGAGGGCAGAATCGGTTATTCGAGTTTGAATTCAGGCAGCGAAACGGCTTTTCCCCCGAGTTCTTTGCTTTCATCGGCTGCTTCCATGAAGGCATACATTTCTACAATTTCTTCGGGATCCATTGGAGATTCTTTGGTTTGAAAGAATGTGACGATTTGTTTGATGAGTCCTTTGTAACTATGGCCTTCGACGGTGGTGCGTCCTTGGGTCCCATAGATGGTCGCGCCGTATTTGTGAGGGCCTTTGCGCATTCCGCGATAAGCGCCAATACGGCCATCGTCCCATACGCCAACGACCAAATCGTAATCCTCGGTATGAATCCGGCTGACTTTAACACACCCTTTACCCATAATGGCGAACAAGGGATTCACGCCATGGACGCCATACCAGAACAAATCGGGGTGGTGAGGTTCATAGGAGCAGGGTGAGAAGGTCTCGCAGCCTAAAATATCACCCACATTTTCTGGATCTATAGCGTTTTGGAGGCCATCCCACCAACGCAGGCTGGAGCCGCCAAACCAGGGGACTCCGGCTTTATGGGCGAGTTGTGCAATTTTCAAGACATCCTCGTAACTCCCGGCGATGGGTTTATCGATGAACATAGGCAGTCCCGCATCGATGACCACTTTGGCGTATTCTAAGTGAGGGCGTCCGTCGACACTTTCGATCATTACCCCATCCACTTTCTCGCATAGGTCCTCTACCGTATCAACAATTTCAATATCCCAGTCGTCTTGTAATTGTTGGGTATATTGATCGACACGATCGGCGCTGGAGGGGATATCGGGGCTCCCGCCTTTGACTCCTGCAACAACTCGTACCCCGGGAACATGATCGGGATGATCCGGATCATTGAGGATGCGAGTAAAAGCGATGACGTGGGAGGTATCGAGACCAACCATTCCTACTTTTACTACGTCTGATTCCTCTGCGGTGCAGCTGGGGAGTCCCAGGAAGACAAAACAGATTGATACGACGAGCCGTTTTTTCCACATAGTTCACTTCTCCTTTTTATTAATTTTCATTGATACGCTTAAGTAAATCATCCACTGCCGCTTGGAGTTGTTCATCTTCATTGCGGCATTCTGCTTCCGGGGTTTGAGGTACGATGATATGCGGTACCGCGCCTTGTTCCTCCATATCGGTGCCATCGAGAAGATACCACCCGCGGAAGGGGATGCGTACATAGGTACCATCGATCAAGCGCGTTCCTCCAGTGCTAATAACGGCGCCAAAGGTGGTTTGGCCTACAAGATGGCCGCGCTCTAAAGTTTTGAAGGCGTGAGAAATGATCTCGGCATTGGAGAAACTATTTTCATTACAGAGCATATTGATCGGCAGGTGATAGCGTTGAAGATAGAACCGATCTTGGGGATAGCCCCAGGTGATATCTCGATCGGCGCCGCGGGGAATGGTATAGGCGTGTTTTTTGACCATGATCGAAGCCAGAAGACGATCCGTGGTCCAGCCGCCACCATTATTTCGTACATCGATTAACAAGCCTTGCTTACCATGCGCGGCGGCATAGAGATCGCGCTCGAACACTTCGAGCGAAGATTGATTCATGGCTTGAATATGGATGTAGCCCAATTTTCCATCGGACCATTCTTCGGCTAACTTAGCTTTGTTGAGCCGCCAGGCTTTGTATTTTAATTGGCTTTCGCGGCTATGACTAATGGGGGTCAACAATGTATGAAGTTCTTTGCTCTCACCTTCATCGCTGGGGCGTCGGATGGAAATCAAGACTTCCTTCCCAATCTCACCTTTAAGTAAGGTTTCAACGGTTTCGCCATCTTCGAATGTCTGTCCTTCAATCGCGGTGATGACATCACCTTCATGGAGAGCCATCGGGCCTACGGCGGCGGGACCTTGGGGAATGACGTTTGTGACCTTGTAGCCATTTTCTACCCGTTCATGGTCGATGCCCAAGCGTCCCATGGCTTGGGAATTGGGGTTGCTTTCGCTGCGGGCGTAGATCCCTAAATGGGAAGCATTGAGTTCGCCAATAAATCGAGCTGCGACATAGTTGAATTCATCGGTGGTGCGAGTTTGCGTGGCTAGAGTATGATATTTTTCAGTGACCGCAGACCAATCGAGTCCTTTCATTGTAGGATGATAGAAGCGTTCTCCTAGGATACGAGCGGCTTCTAAAAACTTTTGATCGGACTGTTTTTGCAGATCAATACGGATGCGGTCATCGATATCGATATATTCACGTTTTCCATCCGAGATTTGTATGGTTCCACCGCGTCCACTCGATACAAAAATGATCTGGTCACTTTGGAGGTTTAGCCCACGAACTGAGACGGGCTTGCCCAATCGTTGGCGATCGGTGCCATCCCATTTTATGGAAAACAGGCCGGTTTCTCCGGTTTTGCCTGTGAAGATGAATCGATCACCTGCGGGGGTCATCTCAAGATTGTTTTCGTTGCCTTCCAAGGTGGTGATTCGTTGTAAGCGCAGGTAAGCATCGTCTAGTTCCCATTCCTCGGCGGGATCGGGTTTTTCATTATCTTCTTCCGCTTCGGCTTCTTCTAGTTCTTCGGTTTCTTTATCTTCTTTTTCCTCATCTTCAACTTTGGGGAGATCGATTTTCAGGGGTTCTTGTTTTTTGGCCTTTTCGGTTGCGTCTTTATAATATTGCTCTAATTCTTTGGGAGTTAAGGATTCTAAATCTTGATCCAAATAGACCATCCATACGTCGTACTCTTCGTTGATACGTTCGGAAATAAAACTGAGAATCTTTCCATCCAAGGACCAGCGTGGTTGCAAATCATTATCGGGATGTTGGGTGATATTGACTGCTTTTTTAGAACCATCAGCGGGAATGATCCAAATGTCCGAATTGAAGTTAATATCGTTTTGGCTGTACGCGATATAGCGGCTATCAGGGCTCCAGCGCCAATCTAGGCCAACATCCCAACCTTTGACCAAGCGGCGAAGATTACGACTTTCTAGATCCATGATCATCAAGTCTCCGCGTCCACGGCGGAAAGCCAGTTGGGTTCCATCGGGTGAGGGGGAAGGTTCACGATCGTGATTGTTTTCTACGATTACTTCTTCAATGTTGAACTGAATGGCGTCATGCCATCGTTCGGGATCAAGTTCTTTGGGGAGTTCTCTTTCTTCATCCTCTTCCTCTTGATCCTCGTCGTTTTCACACTCTTGATCTTCTTCGTCATTATTTTCTTTATGATTTTCTTCTTCGACTTCTTCCTCTTTCTCGTCGACCAAAAGGGTTTCATCGAATTGGGCTTTCACTTCGCTGCGTGTAAGTTTCACGGTCGCGGTGTAAATGGATTCGGTTCCATCTCGATCTGAGACGAAATAGAGTTTTAGACCATCGGGAGACCAAGCAATGTCTTTTTCACGTGCGTGCGAGTTTGTGATGCGCTGAGTTGGGCTTTTCTCTTCCACATTACGTACATACACTTCGCCATAAGCGATAAATGCCATGACTTTTCCATCCGGACTGAGAGCCGCTTCGCTCACTTCGCGATGGATACGTTTTAATTCGTAGTTATCTTCTTCGTCTTCGTTGGCGGTGATGGTCAGGGCTTGGGGGGTGTTCTCTTCTTGATCTAATTGCAGGGTATAAAGGGTGTCCCATACTACAAAGACGGCGGTTGATCCATCGTTAACGATATCAAAATCCTCAATGTTATTTTCTTCAAATGAGGTTAAACGGGTAGGTTTGGGATCTTCACGATCGAGTTGTAAGCGATAAAGATTTATGCACTCCAATTGCTGGTCAGAAAGGTAATATAACGTATTATTGTCGCTCCATCGGGCTTTCCCGTCGTTTCCATCCCACTCGGTAAGCTGTTCAAAGGAATCCTCGTTATGATGATAAAGCCATACATTGCGAGCGGCGGATCCCCGGTATCCTTTGCGGCTCCATGAGGCTCCGCCTCGGGTAAACGCGACTTTTTCGCCTTCAGGGCTGATCATGGGATGGCGTCCAAAGGCGTCGTGAATGCGTTGAGGTTCGCCCCCCTGGGTAGGAACCATATAGGGGCGGGGGGAGCGATACACATCGCCTTCCAAAGAAGCCGAGAAACTTAAGACTTCGTTTCCGTTATCATCAATGCCGAAACTTCCTAGATTACAAGAGCGGTCGAGTTCAGTTACGCGCTGGAGATTCGTCCCGTCTTTATTAATCATGTAGAGATTTTGAAATCCGTCACGGGTAGATTCGAAGGCGATTCGTTCACCCGCAGGGCTCCATACGGAGCGGAGTTCATCTTCGGGATGGGTCGTTAATCGCGTGGCATGTCCTCCTTGGGAAGAAACAAGCCATAAATCCCCTCGCCAGCTGAAAACAATCTGCGAACCATCCGGGCTGATTGATGGATAGCGAGGTAAATCAACATTCCCTGTGGTTGTAAATCCTTGTCCTCCAGTGAAACACAACAAAACTATTCCGATTAACCAAGAACGAGTATGTTTTTTCATAAAAACAATCCTTTCAAAGACCTCCCTAATTTGAAAAAACAACGCTTCATACTACCATAAAGAGAATAGGTTTTAGAATGGTTAGAAAAGGAGCATGGTATGAATCAGAGCAAATTGGAAGGAAAACTCACCGTCGTAACAGGAGGCAGCCGAGGGATTGGTTTTCATATCGCCCGGGCTTTACATGAAGCGGGGGCAAAAGTAGCAATCACGGGACGCAACAAAGAAACCCTCAAGCAGGCCTCTCAAGCCATTGGTGAGAGGTGTAAACCTTTTGTCTGCAATCAACGCAATCCCTCCGATATTACCGCCATGGCCGAGGTTATCCTGGAAGGTATGGGCGCACCGGATATTTTGGTCAACAATGCGGGATTGCATCGAGGGACACCGGTAGAACAGATGGATCTCGATTTGTGGAACGAGGTTATCGAAACCAATCTCACTGGAGTTTTTCTCACAACAAAAGCTTTTCTACCTTTTATGAAGAAAAAAGAACGCGCTGATATTTTTATGATTAGTTCCATGAGCGGAAAGAAAGGTGACCCCAACGCAGGCGCTTATGCGGCAAGTAAATTTGGTTTGCAAGGATTTTCTCAGGCGCTCATGTATGAAGTCCGCCGGGATGACATCCGGGTCATGGTGTTAAATCCTAGCCGTGTCGATACGGGCAAGGATAGCGGACAGACCCACGGACCTGGGCTCCATCTCCATGCGGCTGATATAGCGAGTACGGTTGTTCACCTAGCATGCCTGCCAGGACGAACGATGATCCGCGATATGGATATTTTTGCTACGAATCCCTTCTGATTTTTCATTTGAAATATATCTCAGAGCCGGTCTAGGGCTTGAGTCATGCCTTAGAGAACTTATGTTTTGTTAACATCTGGAAAAGTACGAAGTCTAAAATAGGAAGGGGTCGGTATGGAATTTTATATTCTTGCACCGTTGGCGGTGATTCTTGTTGGAATTGCAAAAGCAGGTTTTGGGGGTGGAGTTGGCATCGCGGCCGTCCCAATTTTGATTTTCGCGATGGGAGGCGATGCACGTGCCGCTGTGGGGATTATGCTGCCCATACTTTGTACGTGTGATTTATTTGCACTCTATCATTATCGCTCTACCTTCGATAAGAAAAACATACTATATCTTTTGCCTGGAGTGATTGTGGGAATTGCGATTGGATCCTACCTCCTTTGGCTTACCGATGGGAATGAAAGTGCTTTCCAACTCGAATTTTGGATCGGGGTCATTACTTTGATCTACGTGATGTATGAAGTCTTCAAGGGATGGATTATGAAGGAATTGAAAGCCTACCGTCCCCACGATTGGCATGGATGGTTGTTTGGCACAGGCGTTGGAATAACCTCGACTTTAGCTCACGCCGCAGGGCCGGTGGCCACCATGTTTATTTTGCCACAAAATCTGGGACGGCGGTTGTTTGTTGGAACGACGGTCGTCTTGTTTACTATCGTGAATGCTTTGAAACTGATTCCCTATTTTTCTTTGGATATGATTAATGTGGGTCGTTTCTCCACGAGTCTTATATTATTGCCTTTCGTTCCTGTGGGGACGTTTTTGGGCGTTTATTTAAATAAGAAAATGAATGAAGTGATTTTTACACGAATTATCTATCTTTTGTTATTTATTTTGGGCATCAAACTAACCACGGGATTTGATCCGGTGAGTTATTTGCTCGGTTTAGAGCAATGAAATGAAGATATCTGGATGGAGGATGAAGAAAGTTCTTTGAACTATATATTGGCAGTGTCATTTTCTTGAATTATGATATTCTTATTATCATGGAGATGATTAACAGGAGAGACTGTCATGTGGAAACGTATTCTAACTATTATTATCGTTTTTGGGCTCGTCGGGTTTATGCAATTACCCTGCCAAGCAGGCAAGGTAAAGCCTCTTAATATTGATACCATTACCCAAAGTGCGGGAGTTATTTTTCAAGGTAAATGTATTGATGTTCGCAGCGGCAGGGATTCTGAATCGGGATTTATGGCTACCTGGTATACCTTCCGTGTGGATAAGGGAATAAAAGGCAAACTAGACGAGACCTTTGTGCTCAAGCAATTTGGAGGGACTGAAGACGATCGGTCGGTGCTCGTTCCCAATGTGGGCTTTGAAAAAGGAGAAAAAGTGGTTGTGTTCCTCTATGGTAAAAGTCGTATTGGTTTTTCCAGCGCCGTGGGAATGCATCAAGGAAAGTTTGTTATCGATGAGATTAAGGAAAAAAAGGTAAAAACGGTCTCCAATGGAATGCCGGCCATGGTTCTCTTCGAAGGGATGGATCATTATCTCCCCACGGTGAATGAAAAAGGTGTTCGTACAAAAGGAAGTGCTCGCTTACAAGCCAACAATATTGAATTAGATATATTTCTTGACGAAATTGAACGCTTGGTTAAAGAACACGAGAAAAAGAAAGAGAAATAAGTGATTGCTTGAAGTTCTTTCTCATTAATCTCTTTAAAGCGATATAATCCCCCCCCACCTATCCATTTTTGGTTTTCTCACTGAGATGGAACGACTTTCGGACTTTGCCTTTTTCGTTCCATCTCAGGGTTTTACTCATTCACCGGCCGTGGCGAATCACGTTTCAATGAGGACATTTATTCATTGGGTGGGTTGGGAGGTGCATCGGTTTCAAGAATCTGCCCATCCTCAAGAAGGTGTTCTTTAAGTAGCGCATAGTCTACTTCTTGAACCGCGAGGTTCTCTTCCACGGTTAAACTGGCCGCGGTTGCTGCGGAATGACCCAATATCATAAACACGGGTTCCATACGAATGGAACCATAAGAAATATGGCTGGCAGAAAGGCAAACCGGGACTAATAAATTGGTACATTCATTCTCTTTTGGAACCAAAGAATCATAAGAGATCTCATAAGGTCCTCCCGGGCTCACTTCTATATTGCCCTCATTACGTACCCAGCCCTCTTCATCCACATACCGCTGGCAGTTATGGGAATCCATGTTATAGCTTCCTAAACCTACCGGCTTAGGAGTTTCCACGGTTCGGCGGCAGTCATGTTCTGTCATGACATATTTCCCCACCATTCTTCGAGCTTCACGTATGTACAGTTGGTGAGGCCAATTGCCGTTGCCCGTGAATTCATCCCGGGCCAACCCCCATTCACTGATTCGTTCCCGAATGGATGCCGGCATGCGAGGATGATGGGCCAATGTCCACATCACCCCCTTTTGATATTGCTCGTGTTCCTTCTCAATTTGGCGTCTTTGGGCATAGCTGGCTTCGGGATAGTCATAGTTTTTGCCAATAAAATCTGTACTAAACGGGGTTCGATTGTTGGTATCGGTTTTGTGATTGGGCATGGGCGAATTGATCCAAGGCATCTCATCAAAACCAGCCTCATAATACCGGAGTAAGAGTTCATAATCCTGTTCCTCATAATGGTCGGGTTTTGGGAATGGTTTTTTGTTGGAGGAACTATTGGTGAGGCACATGCGATAGCAGTAGGCTTGAACCCGATGGTCCCCTTCACCTTCTTCTCCGGGTCGGCCTCCATGGACAAAGGGAAGCAATCCTGAATGAGGATCAGCCGGTTTTACGTAAGGGCTTATTTGCAGATTAAATTGGTGGTTTACCGTCTTTTCTTTTTGCACCCCATTCAAGGTTTCTTCATATTGACGATTGCTTTCACGTCCAACCGTATAGCTCACGCCTGCCGCGGCCATAAGGTCCCCTACGTAGGTACAATCCAGAAAGACTTTTCCAAAAAAGCGATGGCCGCTCAGGGTTTCTATCCATTGAATTTCTCCATCTCGGACCAAAACTCCGTTTTTCCGGTTTAATTTTTGACCTGTAAGTACAGGGATGTGATATTCATCCAGCCATTGGTGATAAACCTTTTGAGCCACATGGGGTTCAAATCCCCACATCGCATCAGCCTCTTCTTTATAACCCTGGTAATGGTCCCGATGTTGATATTCCCAGGCCTCTTCTTGATCATAATAGGTCTTGATTCGCTGATAAAATTCTCGTGACAAGCCGCCGATACTAGAGGTATCCCCAGTGTCGGTTCTGCCTAATCCACCGGTGGTTAAACCACCCAAATGTTGGGTAGGAGAGACCAAAACCACGGATTGGTCCATTTTCGCTGCTTGAATAGCAGCAATAATACCCGCCGAGGTTCCACCATAAACAACGATATCATACTCATGGGTCGTTGTTCCCTGACTAATATTTATGGGCGCCACAAAACAAACCAAAAAAACGAGTAACAACCTACGTAGCCTAATCATTCACTAAAACCTCCGAGTACAATTTTTGTATAAGCCTGTTACTTTATTGGCCTGACACTTCATCTAAGCCTTGTGGGACAATTAATCATTAATTTCCTTGCCTGTCAAATCCATCGCTGGTTTAACCTCTGCCACAAGACTCAATTCTTTCTGGTGCCCTCACTCCTTACTTCTCACTCTGTTATACTGTTACTATTAAACTATTAAAGTCCAAGATTGAGGCATACTAGAAAGCCTTAACTATAGAACGAATTCCAAAAGTTAAGGAAGGCGCAAGCCATCATTCCTTCAGCGAATTAATCATTGTCGGAAGTGAAAAGTGATGATAATAGCAAGAACAAACATCGAATTTTGAGGCTTTCTTGTTTGTAAATATAAACTTTCAGTAAATTACGGTTTTAATTTCATCATGAATGAACATTCGTCTCAACAACAAGAAGAAAGATCTTCCTCCCGCAATGAGTGGACTCCCTCGCGAGTGGCTGCGGTGATACTCTTCGCAATTTTTTGTGCAGTTCTGGTTTGGAATGCGTATTCACCGGAAGATATTTATTATGGAGATTTAAAATTCGAAGTGGACAAAAGTGAGGAATATGAACCGCGGGTGGATCAATCGCTCTTTGAGAAAACAATCCAAATCGGAGAGACTTATTATCCCAAAGGAATTTCGACATTTGGCAATTCGGAAATATCTTTGCGCTTTGTTCCTGAAACCCATTCTTATTTTACCGCCGAAATTGGCATTGATGCCGAGATGGGTGAGGACAGCCCCGCTTCAGTTGTTTTTACCGTAATGAGTGATGGAACCGTTTTATACCAGAGCCCAGTAATGAGAGCCGGAATGGCACCGCGTTTGGTCTATGTTCCTATCCGGGGGCGTCGTACGGTAATATTGAAAACCTCGGATGCGGGAGACGGAAATGAAGATGATTATGCGCATTGGGCGGTCGCTCGTTTTGTGAAATGATGAATCATGTGAGATGTAAAGCGAACTTATGAAACCTGTGTTTCTTGTCCATGGTTTTTTGGGATATCGATCATTCCTGCTTTGGAAGATATTTCCAGGTGTGGTGGAACACTTTCAAAAAGAGGGAATACCAACCTATCAACCTCTCATTCATCCTACCGCTTCTATTCAAACACGTTCACAAGAACTGTTTAAAATAATTGAGCAAACTCTTGGTACGGAGGAACCTTATCATATGATCGGACACAGCATGGGGGGAATAGATGCCCGTTATTTAGCTTCTCCCCAAGGCTTAGATCAAGGACATCGAATCATGACGATTACTACTCTCTCGAGTCCCCATCGAGGGTCTTGTTATGCAGAAATATTTCCTCCCTTTGTACTCCGGATGGTATCTCTGATTTCCAAAGCCTTGAGTTATCTTCCCTGGGAGCAAGAATCCCGGCGTATGTTTCGATTGGTGGGAGAAAATAATTGGGCTGGTTTGAATCAATTGCAGCCGGATTCTATGAACAATGTATTTAATAAGCAGATCATTGACCATCCTCAGGTTCGCTATTTTTCTTATGCAGGATGTTTAGAGTATATGAATTCGATCTTTAGCAGTTTTCCTCGAGCGATACCCTGGCGGAAGGTTTATCGACGGGAAGGGGATAATGACAGTCTGGTCTCGGTTCAATCTGCCCAATGGGGAGAATTTAAAGGGATCGTTCATGCGGATCATGGAGAAATCGTGGGGCTGCGGATCTTTCCTTGGAGTCAATTGAAATTCGATTTCATATCGTTCCTGAGCGGGATTATGGAGGAACTTGCCAAGGTGGAGCGAAAGGATTGATCATCATTTTCTCTTCATTTATTTTTTCTCCTCATTTTCTTTCAATGCTTGAATAATTTCCTCACCGCCATCAGTGAGGATTTTTTCGGCGACTTCGCGCCCTAAGGTTTCGGGATCATTTGTATCCCCTTCTTGAAGATGGCGAATGCATTGGCGCCCATCTAACGAAGCCACCAGACCATGGAGGCGTAGGGTTGAATTGATTTGTTCGGCATAAGCCGCCATGGGGACTTGGCATCCACCTTCGAGCACGGCGAGAAAGGAACGTTCGGCGAGGATGCCAGCCGCGGTTTTTTCATCATGGATGCGATGAAGTATTTCACGGGAGGTGAGGTCTTGACTGCGCGCTTCAATGGCCAACGCGCCTTGAGCAGGAGCGGGAAGCATCTCTTCAGGTTGGAGAATACCTGCGATTTGCTCTTCCCAGCCCATGCGACGGATACCCGCCATCGCCATAATCAATCCATCCCAATTCGACTCGAAGTATTTATGCAGACGTGTATTTACATTCCCGCGAATGTCGACAACCTTCGCATCAGGACGAAGGGCGAGAATTTGCGCTTTTCTACGTAAACTCCCCGTGGCAAGCGTGGGATTTTCGGGTAAATCACTCAAGGTGGAAGATCCGTTGGAAAAAAGCGCGTCAAAGGGGTTATCACGCTCGGGGATACATACGATTTCCAACCCCTCGGGCAGCACGGTGGGAAGATCCTTAAAACTATGCACCGCGAAATCAATCTCCTTGTCCATGAGGGCTTGTTCAATTTCTTTAGTAAAGATACCTTTGCCGCCGATTTGCACCAGGGGTTTATCGAGAATTTTATCTCCACTCGTTTGGATTTCTACAATATCGACTTGTATCTCAGGGCAATTTTCATGAAGCAAAGATTGTACCCGTTTAGCTTGCCACATAGCCAAAGGACTGCCGCGGGTACCGAGTTTTAAAGTTATTTTATCATTCATGATGGGGTTCTGTTTTGCCCGCCGTACGGATAATGCGTTTGGCTAAAAAATCCATGAACGCGGGATCGTCATTGATGCAATCGAGATGATGATACGATTCGATGCCTAAATCTTCAAAAACGGCTTTTCCTTCAAGCTGGGATTCCGCATTATCGGCCAGAAAACCATAGGGGAAGTAGACAAATTGCTCGATACCATCTTCGAGCATTATTTTTATTGCATCTTCCAAGGTCGGGGAAGTCCATTCTCCGCCGACGCGATGGTTGAGCCAACCAATGCTCGTTTTTTTGAATAAAGGCGCTAATCTTGCTTCCAATCGTTGATAGAGAGAATAGGTGTCTTGATAACCGGTATCTTTAATTCCTCTTGGTGGAGTTATCACTGTGCCATGACAGCCCAATAGTAATCCCTGTTTCTTTGTTTTTTGTTCATCGAGATTACATTCTTCAAGTTTTCTCTTGACATATTGAGTCATTAAATCAGCGAGTTCTTCGAGACAGGGGCGGAATAAAACATAGCGTACAGGGGGAAGCGAATCGTTATGATGGGCTTGAAATTTTTTATAATCCAAAAGTGAAATCTCAGCAGTGAAGGCGGAATAAGGGACATAAAGGGGAACCATCACCAGGCGACTGCCGCCATTTATTTGCAATTGATTTAGATAATTTTCGAAATAGGGAGGGCGGAATTCATAAACCGTATGAATTCGCCAGTCGATGTCATTCTTTTCTTGCTGTAATAAACGGCGAATCTTTTGGGTCTGTAGTTCGGTAATGGGTTCGAGGGGAGAACGATAATTGGTTTGCTTCCAATCTCGCATACGCTGCCATCCACGGTAGGCGCCAATAAAAGGAACCGCGACTTTTGGGATGGGAGCGACACGCCGGGTGAGTTTATAAAGAATACGGTTGGAATAAAACCAATGTTCGATAAACGAGGGTGTTTTGGGTTCGCCATAAGAGAGCATGACTACATCAATACGCATGGGAAACACAAGGCCTCCTAGTTTTTATGCTTCGATTCGACTTCGGACTTCATTCGCGGTTTTTCTTGCGTTACGAATGCAGTCGTTGAAAGAGACTCCGTCAAAATAATTTCCGGTCAAAAACAAATTGGGATAGTTTTGTAGTTCATTTTGAATTATTTCAGTTTGGTTAACGTGACCAATTGGATATTGAGGAATGGCTTTTTCCCAGCGAACCAGTTTTTCATACGTTGGGTCTCCGTGAATTTCGAGGACATGTTGGAGATCGTTCTTGCATTGCTGTTTGATCTCATCATCTGAGAGATCATAAACCGCGGGGTCAAGTCCACCGCCGATAAAGACGCTAAAACACCGTGTCCCAGCGGGAGCTCGTCGAGCGAATAAACTGGAATTAAATATACTACCTAAAATACGGATGTCTTGGTTCCTCGGTGAGAGAAATCCAAATCCCTCACAAGCGTTCTCGATTTCGTCTTTCTTGTAGCCTAGTCCCATGAGGCATAGCCGGTTATAGGGAATCGTTGAGCCATACTGGCAGGATTCGGGTAAAAGTTCAGAAACCATGTGGGGAAGAGCATAAGCGGGAGTCGCAAGAACGAGCATGTCGAATTCGATGGGGTCTTCTTGGACCCGATTGATCCGGAAGCCCTTTTCTGTTTTTTCGATTTTCTGAACGTCATTATTCAACCATACGCGGTCACCCAAAGCCTGGGCTAAGGCTTGAGTCATAGTTTCCATTCCATCTACGAAAGAGCATAGGTTTTTCGCGCGTGGTTTTTTCTCCTCTTCTTGGGAGTTTTTCTTTTTCTTGCGGAACATGCGTTTAATCATGCCGCCGATCAGGCTTCCATGTTGGCGTTCTAGGTCATACATTAACGGGAAAGTTCCCCGCAGGCTTAGTTTCTCCGGGTCTCCTGCGTAAACACCCGATACAAAGGGAGTGACCGCGTGATCCAGGATTTCATTGCCCAATCGTCGGCGAATGAAACTGGCGAGGCTTTCATCTTCTTTGGAGCGGTTGGCAGAACGAAAGGGTTCGGTAAACAAGCGGCGTTTGGCTTTTTTGGAAAAGATTTCGGTTTTAAACAGTCCCCCGGGCCCGGTCGGCACTTCATGCAGTTTGCCATTTAAATAGATATATCTAGGGTTTCCGCGCAGGGATTGTTTTAATAATTCATTATCCAAATTCAATTCGTAACATAAATCCAAAGTGTCGGGAGCGTTGTCAAGAAAAGAATTGGGTCCTTGTTCGAAAAGATAACCGTTCTCCCGTGCGGTTTGAATCACCCCACCGGTACGTGAGTTCTTTTCTAATAGCCAAACATTGATATCGAGTTCTTTCAGCCAAAAAGCGGTCGCCAAACCAGATATTCCACCACCAATCACACATACACTTTTTTGCGTCATGTTTGCTTATACCATGCCGTTTCTAATAAAAATTATTTTATTTTAATTAATATTTGTAATTACAGTGTGCGCGAAAACAAGGGCGAGGACTCTTTTTTCTTACGCTTTTGGGCAAGATACCAATCAAACACCATCGCGATGGGTCGAATAATTACTTGACCCAGGTCGGTTACACGAATTTCCTGCGACATATCAGGTTCGATAAGTGAATCGCGTATGAAGGGTTCTAATGCTGAAATTTCTTCAGAAAAATATTCTGTAAAGGATTCTCCCCATTCTCTTTCGAAGCGTTCGAAAGAGACTCGGAGATTGCACATTAATTCCATGATCACCCAACGGCGCATGCGGTCATCCTTGGTCAATTCGATTCCGCGTTCAATCGGCAAATGACCGCTTTCCACGATATCTGTATAAGTTTTTAATTTTTTTATGTTTTGAGTGTAAATGGTAGGTAGGCTGCTAATAGCGGAGGTTCCGAAAGAATAGAGATCCGCGCCTGCGCGTGTCGTAAATCCCATAAAATTTCGTTGCAGGGTTCCTTCTTTTTGGGCTAAGGTTAATTCATCATGGGGCTTGGCGAAATGATCCATTCCCACATAAACATAGCCTTCATCCAAGAAACGTTGAATCGCTTGTTTGAAAATCGCCACCCGCAAATCCGCATCCGGCAGCCAATCTTCTTCGATTTTACGTTGATGCGGTACTTTGGCGGGCAAGTGAGCGTAGTTATACAACGCGATTCGATCGGGATTCATTCTGCAAATGATGTTTAACGTATCCCTGAATGTATTTAATGTCTGATGGGGTAAGCCATAGACTAAATCTACATTAACGCTTCGAAAACCAAGTTCACGGCTTTTCTCCACAAATTGGCATGTTTGCTCAGGTTCTTGCATGCGGTTAATGGCGGCTTGGGTTTCTTCAAAGAAATCTTCCACGCCGAGCGAAATACGATTGAATCCATGGTCACGGAGTACGTGCAAATGCTCAGGGTGGGTAACTCGCGAATCGACTTCAATGGATTTTTCGGCTTTGTCACTGAAGCGGAAAATATTTTGATAGTGTTCTAGTAGTTTATCCAGCGAAGCTGGGGAGAGCGTGGTGGGTGTGCCGCCTCCCAGATGCCATTGATTTACGCGTCGCTCAGGGGCAATTCTCTCAGCGATGAGTTCGGCTTCTTTGGATACCGTGTCGACGTACTTGTCTACCACGTCTTCTCGCCGCGTGATAATCACGTTGCACGCGCAGTAAAAACAGCGTTTCTTACAGAATGGAACGTGGATGTAGAGAGACAGTGGTTTTTGAGAATCTGGGGGATTGGTGGCATCGATATGCTTCCAATACTGTTTTTCACCAACCGCTTCGCTCCATTCCGGCGCGGTGGGATAACTGGTATAACGAGGTCCACGAAGTGTATATTTTTCAATCAGTTCGGGATCGATAATAGGTCCTGAAGTTGAGAGTCGGTTCATAATTCTTGTATCGCTTTCACAACAGCTTTCGCGCTATCGACTGGAGTTCCGGGTAAAATCCCATGACCAAGATTGAATATGTGACCGGACGGGCGGTCGAAATTGCGTAACAGGGTTCGGACATGTTCTTCTACCACCTCTGGAGAAGCGTAAAGTAGTGTTGGATCTAAATTTCCTTGTAATACCGTATCCTCTCCTACCATTTTTTCCACCTCCCATAGGGGAGTAATCCAGTCTACGCTCAGCACTTTTGCCCCTGTTTGCTTCATCTCATGCAAAAAGGGAGAAGAGCCTTTTACGTATAGAATAACCGGTATTTCTTGAGATTGGATGGCGTCGACAATTTGTTTTTGGTAGGGCATGGCCAGTTCGCAGTATTCAGGCCGTGGTAAGGTGCCTGCCCAGGTATCGAAAATCTGTACCGCGTCTGCCCCCGCATCGATTTGGACTTTCAGATAATCGATTACAGTTTCGGTGATGGTATCTAGTAAAGCTTTCAGTGCGTCGGTTTTTCCAAATACGGCCTCTTTAATATTGCGCAGGGTTTTGCTCATATGGCCTTCGATAAGATAGGTGGCCATGGTAAAGGGGGCACCTGCAAAGCCGAGGATGGGTACCTCTTCGCCAACGCGCTTACGGATATCCTGGATGGTGTTATAGACAGGCGGGGTTTGGTCAAACTTTGCCCGAGGAACTTTACGAATCTCTTCTTCGTTGCGAATTCTCGGTTCAATGGAAGGGCCGCCATCTCCGTATTGGACTTTAAAGCCCATATCATCGAAAGGGATGAGAATATCATTAAAAGTAATGATTGCGTCTATATCAAGAATATCCAAAGGCTGGATCGAGACATCCGCGGCCACTGAGGGAGTACGGCACATCTCTTGGAAGGTGTATTCTTGTTTCACGGCTTGATATTCAGGGAGATACCGACCCGCTTGCCGCATCATCCACACAGGGGGACGATCAACGGGTTGAAAATGAAGGGCTTTGAGAAAACGTTCTTTGCGGGTTAACGAGGATGTCACTTGAGATGATTGTATGTTCATAGAAGTTCTTTCCTGCTGAAATGAATTTAGTTTGGATCTTGCGTACGCGCGCCAATTTCTAAGGCAAAAAGTTCAGAAAGACATTCGTACATATTGGGACAAGTTCTCGCTGTCCGGTGTTGACGTAGATTACGCCGTGGCATAAGGATCATGCGTTCGGCTAACTTTTTCATCTTGGTTTCAATGATTTCTTTCTGTCGGGGAGTGAGGTCTGGAAGTTCTTCGAAAATTTCGGTGATTTCTTCTTCATAAACCGATTTGGCATAACGCCCCATCATGGCCGCGATCGAATCAACATGGAGGGGCATTGGCCAAGGGCCAATGCGGTCGAGTTCTTCCTCGACGATCTCTTGGGCTCGAGTAAATTGTTCTGTACGTTTTTGCTCGTTCTGCAGGGCTTGATGGCGAAGATCTTCGAGGTCAATCCGGGTGACCTCTTCCACTTCCCCCGTGCGGGGATCGATATCGGCAGGGAGGGCGATATCGATTAAAAGGCGTTGTTTCTTTTCGTAGGAAGCAGCCAATTGGATTTGTTCTTTGCGGATTAAGGGCTCAGGGGAAGCCGTCACACTGATGATGACATCGGATTCAATCATGAGGCGATTTAGTTCATCCAAACCGTAGACATAGCCTCCGGTGTCATTCGCTAAAGCGATGCTATTTTCTGGACTTCGGTTTGCGATGCGAAGTTCTTTCACACCGCTATCTTGCAAATACTTGGCGGTCAGTCGTCCCATTTTTCCGGCACCGATGACGGTGGCTACCTTCTCGTGTAAGGATCCATAAAAATCGGTAGCATATTCTACCGCGAGGGCGGCAATGGAGAGGCGTCCCTTACCCAGACCCGTCTCGTTGCGTACTCTTTTTGCGGTGGAAAAGGCATTTTGAAATAAGGTATGGAAGGTTTTTCCCACCGTGCCCATTTTTTGAGCCGTGTGATAGGCCTCTTTTACTTGTCCCATGATTTGTGCATCGCCGATGACCATGGATTCCAAGCCGGATGTGATTTTGAGAAGGTGTTCTACGCTTTCTGCATCCACGATCACATTGAGTGCCGGACTTAGTTGTTCCAGTGAGATGCCACTTTCGTTTGAGAGAGCGTGAGCAATCGCATGGGCAGAATCTTTAACGGAATGAACTCCTGCATATATCTCTGTGCGATTACAGGTGCATAAGCCCGCGATTTCTGCCACGCTTTCTTCATGGAACAGATTTTTAACCAAGGTATTCAATTGATCCTGGGTAAATGTAAACTGCTGAAGTTGTTCAAGTGATATGGTCTTATGATTTAACGTAACGACGAGAAAGTATTTCGGAGCATTCTGAAGATTAGACATAATACCTGGATGCAATCCTTGTTCAGATTTTGATTTAAGGAGATGGTACGCAAACTTTGTGCTAATCTAAACAAAACGAATCGTTAAAGTGAAAAGTTTAATAAATATCTGAAATAAAAGACTTAATTAAATGTAAGATTATAAACTTATTCTTTTATTTAATACTGGGTATAACAAGATTGTCGCACCTGCCTGGCTGGATAGTCGCGGCATTTTTGTATGTATCCTTCAACCAGAGGGGTTTGTTTCAACGGAGATCATCAATGAATTTTATCCTAAAAAAGAAAAAATCCAATCTCAAAAAGGCTAAATAGAAATATAGGAATAGATCGTTTTTTTATTGGCTATTGATGAAATCATCTATTTTACATTGTTACAACGTTTCATTTCGACTAAAATAATCAAGTAATCCTTTAACCCATTATTCAATGGAAGAAGGAACTACAAGAAAAAAGGATTGAGATGATGAAAGAAGCCGTTTTTCGTTCTCTGCCCCAATCTCCGCGACAAAAAAGCGTAAAGGTGCGATTGACCGTAGATCAAATACGGGCGATGGGATGGCGTAAAAGTATTGAAGTGATCAAAGCAATCACCCGAGGGATGATGGTCACGATGCGCCATCTTTTTCGTAAACCCGTTACCTTTAATTATCCAAACAAGAAACGTCACCAATCGGTTCGGTTTCGTGGAATACACAAACTCCAACGTCATGAAGATGGCTTAGAGCGGTGTGTTGGGTGTGGACTCTGTGGGGTAGTTTGTCCTTCGAATGCTATTTATTTGGAAGCCGAAGAAAATACCCCGGAACATCAAGTTTCTCATGGAGAACGTTATGCCAGCCATTATCAAATCGATATGCTGCGATGTATTTTCTGTGGCTTTTGTGAAGAGGCTTGTCCTGAAGATGCTGTTATTTTGGGGCCTAATTGGGAAGCCGCAAGCACCAATCGTGAAGATTTTATATATACCAAAGAGCGGCTTTTAGTCCCCTTGGAAAAGAAAGATGATTTTCGTCCCGGTATGGAATGGCCAGGGAAGACTTATAAAACCATTCCTACCTCTTCCGATCTTCCTGAATACTATAAAAAATTACAAAAAAAGAAGAAAGTTATTTGATTTAAACATACTGAAAAATTAGAACTTAAAAGGGGTGTGTTCCAGTGATGTGGAAACCACCCCTTTTTTATAGGATGGATCGATGCATAGAGAAAACCCTTTGATGAACAAGATAAGCCCGGTAGAATTCATTATAGAAACTATTTACATTTAAACGGAGAAAGGTGCATGAATCATTTTCGGAATGCTTTTACTTTGATCGAGTTGCTGATTGTTGTTGCGATTATTGGAATTTTAGCGGCGATTGCGGTACCCAACTTTATTAATGCTCAAATCCGAGCGAAAGTTGCCCATGTGAAGTCTGATTTCAAGGCGATTGCTACAGCCCAAGAGATGTATTTTTTAGATCATAATTTTTATGCCCCCCCATTTAAGTTACAAGCCTTAACCTCACCGCAACCCTATATGAATTCAGTGCCCAATGATGTTTTTCCACCGGATCATGATTTAAGACATGGTGGGTATCAGGGAGAAGAATTCGCGGATGTCTCTTGGTATCGATACGTTTATGGAACGCCCTCGAATGTGAAGCCTATTGCTGGAAGTGATGGGCTTCGGGTTGCTCATTGTGCCGATTATTATGCCTATTTTGACCCATTTTTGTTGCGGGGTCCCGCGGAATCGAAGGCCCAAGCAGAGGATTGCCCTACCCAATGGTTGGTGAAATCCTTTGGCCCCAACGTCAACATGGATGCCTTGTGTGGGTCAAACGGGGATGATTGTACTCTCCGTTATGATCCTTCTAATGGACTCGTCAGTATCGGCGATATTGCTGTCTTTGGTCCCGGGGGAATGACAGAGTAAGAAATTTTCCATGGAAATGTGAGGAAGCCCATTTGAAACTACTTCAATGGGCTTTCGCTTTAATCTTCTAAAATAACTTGCGCCATAGCCAAATCTCCATCGTGGCTGATGGAGACATGAGCGGTTTTTGCGCCTTTTTCTTGGAATAATTGCAGGGCTTTTTTTTCGAAATGGATTACCGGTTTTCCGGTGGTCTCGTGGGTGATGTAAATGTGAGTCCAGGAAATTCCACGTCCGGGAAAATCTCCCATGGCTTTGAGTGCGGCTTCTTTAACCGCGAAACATCCCGCTAGATATTCAGTGTTTTTCCGTCTACCTTGTGAAAATTCTATTTCGATTGGGTGAAAGACCCGTTTTGTAAATCGTTCATGATGGCGCTCGAGGATTTCTTCGATCCGTGAGATGAGCGTTAAATCAATACCAACCCCAACGATAGCCATGGCTAACAAGCCTCCATGTGTTGTTGCACGATTTCGTAAAGCTTTTGGATTACTTCTTCTTGATTGAGGTGGGTGGCATCGATCTCCATAGCGTCGTCTGCTTTTTTTAATGCGCCTACAGGGCGTGTACGATCCCGCTCATCTCTTGCTAAAAGGTCTTGATAGGTCTCTTCCCAGGTGACCTTTTTCCCCTTCGATAAGAGTTCATCGTATCGTCGTTGTGCCCGGACTTTTTCATCGGCATTGAGGTAGATTTTAATTTCGGCGTCGGGAAAGACTACCGTAGAGATATCCCGGCCTTCCATCACGATTCCACCTTCTTGCCCCATCTCTTGCTGCATTGCAACTAAACGTTCTCGCACGCCGGGATTATCCGCGACAGAAGAGGTATTACGGCTGACATCGGGGAGACGAATATCTTCAGAAACGTCTGTGCCATCACAAAAGATGCGCAATTCTTCTCCGATTCGCTCAAAATGGAGTTGGGTATGACGTGCCAATATTGCAACTTGGTCTAAATCTTGGGGATCAATGCCTTGGTGAGTCGTTTTCAATGTGATCGCACGGTACATAGCCCCCGTATCGATGTAGACAAAGTTTAATTTTTGCGCTAATCCCCGCGCCACAGTGCTTTTGCCAACTCCGACCGGTCCATCGATCGCTATAATCGGTTTTTTTCTCATGAGAGGATTTCCATATCGTCAAGGCCGCATTGTTGCAGAGTTTCAAAGAAGCCAGGAAAGGAAGTGGCAATAGGAGAAATCCCATGAAGGTGAGATTGTCCTTGTGCTCCCAAGGCGGCGATGGCCAAGGCCATGGCAATGCGATGGTCTCCGTGGGATTCACATTCTGTCCCTTTTAAAGTGTGTCCTCCTTCGACTTCAAATCCATCTTCCTTTTCTTGAATTTTTACGCCCATTTTACTCAGTTCGGTAACAATCGTGGAAATACGATCGGATTCTTTTAAGCGTAATTCTTCCGCATCTTCTACAATCGACTTCCCTTCAGCGAAAGCGGCTGCCACCGCAAAGACGGGAAATTCATCAATCATTCGCACGATGGTTTCTCCTCCGAGGCGAACGCCTTTTAAGGAGGCATGGCGTACTCGGAGATCCGCGACCGGTTCCGTGCCAAATTGGCGTTTATTTTCCATTGTGATGTTGGCTCCCATTTCTTGTAAGACATCGAGGTAACCGGTACGGGTTGGATTGATTCCAACCGATTCAATGAATAATTCTGAATCGGGGATGATGGTGGCAGCGGTAATAAAAAAGGCTGCCGAAGAAATATCACTGGGGATATGAATTTCCTGGGCTTGGGGTTGAAGAGAGCCTTCCATTTGGCATACGCATCCCTCAATGTCGATATCCACACTGAAGGTTTTGAGCATGCGTTCGGTATGATCGCGGGAAGGTCCGGGCTCTTCAATGCGGGTTAAGTCATTCGCAAAAAGGCCGGCTAAGAGGATGGCGGATTTAATTTGGGCACTAGCGACTGGGGTTTGATAACCAATCCCTTGTAAGGTTCCTCCTTGGACGGTTAATGGAAGCAGGGTGCCCCGTTTTCGGCCTAGAAAAGCGGCTCCCATTTGTCGTAAGGGTTCGGTCACTCGTCCCATGGGGCGTTTTCTTAGGGAGTCATCCCCGTTTAGGGTGGCGGCGAAGGATTGCCCCGCAAGTACGCCAAGAAGAAGTCGAGTACCAGTGCCTGAGTTTCCCATATCGAGGATGGTTTCGGGTTCTTGTAGGCCGTGTAATCCTCGGCCTCGAAGGCTTATTGTTTCCCCTTGGCGTTCATACTCGATCCCCATTTGTTGAAAAGCGTTCAGGGTAGCAACACAGTCTTCACTTTCCAAAAAATGATGGATGGTTGTGGTTCCTTCTGCTAATGAACCGAGGATTATCGCGCGATGGGAGATTGATTTATCCCCTGGCACTTTGATTCGACCGCGCAGGGGTCCCGTGTTGCGTATCGCACATGAATCTGCTTCTGGATTAATATTCTTCATACAGAATCCTTATTGGTAATAAGTATGGCTTCAATTGGCACAAGGGTAGCATGTTCATTATAAAAATCGAAGATGGAGAAAAAAAAGAAGACAATCGTATGGGAAGAAAGAGGCGAATTAACGGGTTTCTTTTAAATACTCAAGTAGTCTTTTACGTCCTAGTTTATTATGTAACTTCTTAATTTCCTGATATCCTGTTCCGTAGGGGTGATCACTGCGCGCTTCCAGTTTTTCTAAGGAGACTTCGTAGTCTTTCTCACGTAGAATTTGGGCAGCCACCCACTGGGCGAACCCCTCTTTCAGTCTAGCATTTTGGTTGGGCGGACAATTTTCGGCTTGCCAAGCGTGAGCATATTCATGCGCGGCGGTTTCGTACAGCATTTCACGGGGGAGACCATAAAGGAGATAGATTTCCGATTCTCCATTTTTACGACGATACAACCCAAGTTCATCGCCAAATAAGGGACTTTCTTCACTACCTTCTTTTTTGGCGAGATCGGCTTGTTTCGCCGAAATTTTGTTGCGTTGTCGAATATGAAGTTTGTAAGGTGTTTCTATCTCCAAACCGATATGTTTTCTTGCAAGTCGTTCGGCATCTTCCATAATTTTTGTAATTTCATCGGCATCGATAATGACTTTCTTATGGCATTCATTACAAATGGATCGGCCGTCGGGAAATTTCCAGTATTTTTCACCCACAGGAACTCCACAGGTATAGCATTTATCTCGATTCTTCTTACAGTCAGCGCAATAATAGCCATCCGAGTATTTAAATTGATAGTATTTGTCGGTGATAGGTTTATTACAAGCGGAACATCGTTTCAATTTGGACATACATCGCCAGCATACGCCCGATTCTTTGTCAATCAAATTTGGTGGGGTGGGCATATTACAAACTTCGCACCGTGGGGCGGTACGAAAGCATTGGGAGCAGAAGAATTCGTTTCCATCTTTTGATTTATAATAGGTTCCTTGAATTCGGTCTTTACAGATCGAGCAATATTTGGAGATGCGAATACAGATCGAGCATAATCGTTCACCGCGGTAAGAACGTAATTGATAGGCATGATGAGGAAGGCTGCATGCATCGCAACGGGGTTTGGTACGGTCACAGTTCAAACAAACGGACAGGCTTTTGTATTGATTGCGGTAGGTTTTATACTTCCCCGTAATTTCTTTGCCGCAGAGAGAGCAACGGACGGAGCCAAGGGCGGGGAAAACATAGGCAAGCAAGCCAATTCCATATGTTCCAAATGTGGAGAGTAATTTGCGTCGTAACATGTTTTTTTCTTCCTGAGAGTATTTCACCTTACTTTATTGTATCGGTCATTAAACTCAACGGCAATCATTGAGAGTCTATGATTCTTGTTAGTCGTTAGTACTGTGAATAATCATTTATTTCTGCTGGTTCGAAGGCTCCTTGTAATTGATAGAGTTCCCATTCTTCTGTGATGGTGTTTTCGATTAAGATCGAGATGGCATTGGAGCCAGCATAGTTAATGCTGGCAATCTTTCTTCCATGGGTGGTTTCGACGATATCTTTCACAAATTCACGGACATACCAGGTGACACTTTCTTTATCCTCTTTTTGGGTTACTACAACTGCATCTTGATGTCGCCCAACCACCACATTGTTACCGAAAAGTTTTGGTTTTTCTTCAAAAGAAACGATTTTTTCTAACTCAAAATTCACTTCTAATAGGAGGAGAGATTCCTCAGGTGGAATCGGAGTCGGAGTTAGTGTATGTGTTGGTGTTGGGCTTGGAGGAGGCGTGGGGGTCGCACTGGGAGTAGGAGTGGGAGACTTCGTAGGCGTAGGAGAACCTGTGGGGGGTAAATTTTCTTCGATATCCTCTAGTACAGGTTTGAGATCTACAATGTTCCATGGGGCTTCGCGATCCAGATAGAGATTATTTTCTTTGTAGGATACAGAAAAAACAACAATATTATCATCGTTTAGTTCATATTCAAATCGTGATCTGTTTTCACCAGGGAGAGGGGTGGCACTGCGGGCAGGGATACCAAGGTTGATTTTTTGACCCGTCTCAAAATGATACATCCTTAAAACCGTTTGATAGACTCGATCGCCGTCGATGTCCCGACCAGATTCTTGTTCATTATGTAGAAAAAGCATATAACGTCCATCTTCGGGGGCAATAACAGATTCTTCGACGGCATCTTCTAAGGTATCCCACAATTCTTCCTCCTCGATCTCCCAGACATAAAGACGCCGGTTTGCACTAGCATCTCGGGTATGCTCTGAGAATATGATACGCGTGTCGGTGATTACTTCGACTCGTGCATCGGTGATTTGTTCCATTTCCACTTCATAACGACGGAGTGGAGTGGGTTCAAGATCTTTATCATCGGCGTGTAGGACAGAGTTCTTATTTGGTTTAGGTGTGATATTCTGGGCTTGAAGAGTTTTTTCGCTAGGTAATAGCAGAAGAAAAGCGATGAAACATAGGAAAAAAAAACCCTTTGAACGTAAATAAATGAACAACATGATTGTTTCCTTTCGATGTTCGAATAGCCGACATAAATATATATATCGCGAATTTTTTGATTGGTCAGTAAGAAAAATAGTTTTGTATATTTTACATAAGTTAAATACGTTTCAGAGAGTCGATGAGAAGTAATAAATTTTATCCGAATAGAATCATGAACGCAATCACCCCATGGTTTTTAGAAAGTTTGGAATAGTTGAACGCCTGTCACTGCAATAGGATGCATGGGTATTGCCATTAATACTTTTCATGAATTTAGATCTTCGATTCGTTACTGAAGCGAACTTGTTTGTACGAGGCTTTGGAAAGAAATCCTTATTATGCTATAAATGTGTGAGTCCTCGCCTTTTAGCCTTCTTTTTGAATGGCTACAATAGTTTGAACATAAAAAATCCACACAAACACAAGGTGAAGATTCAATGGAATATCAAGTCGTCGTCGGATTGGAAACCCATGTCGAATTGGCTCCAAAGTCTAAAGTGTTTTCTCCCACTAAGGCTGAATTCGGAGGGGAACCAAACACCTATGTATCCCCCATTTGTTTGGGAATGCCAGGAACCCTGCCTACGCTGAACCGGGTCGCGTTTGAGATGGCACTTAAGGTCGGTATGGCCATGAATTGTACCATCCCTGAGGTGACCATCTTCGATCGTAAACATTATTATTATCCCGACTTGCCTAAAAATTATCAGATCTCCCAGGAATATATGCCTTTGGCTACGGATGGGAAACTCCGCATTTATCTTGCAGATGGCCGGGAAAAAGATATTCGCATTCATAATATTCACCTGGAAGAAGATGCAGGGAAACTCATGCATCAATTGTATAAGGGGCGTTATGTTTCTCTTGTCGATCTTAACCGCGCAGGTACCAGTCTTTTGGAAATCGTGAGCCAACCTGATATGGAAAGCCGTGAAGAAGCAGAGACATTTATGAAAACGATGCGCACTCTTTTGCGGTACCTCGAAGTTAGCGATTGTAAGATGCAAGAGGGGTCTTTGCGCTTCGAACTCAACATTTCTCTTCGTTTCCCGGGAACAGAAGAATTTGGCACCAAGGTAGAAGTGAAAAATATCGGTTCGATTAAAGCGGTTTTACGAGCATTTGATTATGAATACAAACGCCAAGCGGATATCCTCGATGAGGGGGGCCGGGTGGTCCAAGAAACCCGCTTATGGGATGATGAAAAAGGCGAAACTCGCTCGATGAGGGTGAAAGAAACGGCGAAAGATTATCGCTATTTCCCTGAACCAGATATTCCACCGATGGTGCTTAAAGAGGATTATTTGCAGAAAATCCGGGAGTCCATTCCTGAATTGCGGGAGGAAAAACATAAGCGTTTTATCGCGGAATTTGGTCTCCCTGATTATGACGCGGGGGTGCTGGTTGCCGATAAGGCGGTCGCCAATTATTTTGAGGAATGTGTGAACCGCCATAATTCTCCGAAGGCCTTCAGTAATTGGATCATGGTTTATATTCTGCGTGACTTGAAGGACGAGGACAGCGATATCCGCGATCATCCTGTCACTACAGACCATTTAGTTGAACTGGTGCAAATGGTGGAGAAGGGGACCATTAATCAGAACATCGCCAAAAATATATTTAAGGATATTGTCGAGACAGGGAAAATGCCTTCTGAGATTGTTAAAGAAAAAGGCTTAGAGGTGGTAAGTGATGAAAGTGCGATCGAGGGGATGGTTGATGAGGTGATCGCGGAGAATCCCGGTCCGGCAGAAGAATTTAAGAATGGCAAAGATCAAACCTTGAACTTCCTTCTAGGCATGGTGATGAAAAAGAGTAAGGGAAAAGCCAATCCGGGCACCGTACGTGAGTTGATCACGAAAAAATTACGTGGATGATTTATTGTTGTCCTAGAGAATGACGAAAAAGGCTGCGTGTATACCATGCAGTCTTTTTTTATCATCTATCTTTGCGGGGAAGGATTTTATACATTGCAGGGGATTGGCATTACATCGGACAAGGCTTGGGTGAGATTTTGGGTTTTGTAATCGCCTTTTTTCAAGATGGTGACATTCTGTTGCTGGAGATCCTGGATTTCCTGAGTATTTAAATCCTTACCGGTAATAACGATAATTTTTACCGTATTTCCCCATAGATCACGGCAGGTTTGAATGACTCGCTCTCCGTTGATTCTTGGCATCATGAGATCGACCAGTAAATAATCGGGGCGTGATTGAGCCAGGTGAATCATGGCATGCATCCCGCTGTAGGCTTTGGTTACCCGATAGTGGCCTCGATTTTCAAGGAAGTCGCTAAAGATTTCTACCATATAAGGATCATCATCTACGATGAGAACATTTTGATCCGTATCGATGGGCTCGTGCAGGGATGAAGGAGGTTGCTTGGCGTCAGATTCCTCTTCCGTTTGAATTTTCGTAGGTTCTTGTTCTGGTGGGCGCCGGCAATCGTTGGGAATCGTGAGGGTGAAGGTAGACCCTTTGCCGACCTCGCTCTGCATATCAATTTGTATACATAGTAAATCGGCCAATTTACGGACAATGGCTAAGCCCAGGCCTGCGCCTTCATGTTGGCGGGTGAGGTAGGCTTCGCCTTGGCGGAACAATTCAAAAATGGAATCCCGCTTTTCTTCGGGGATTCCGTTGCCAGTATCTTGAATACGTACGACCGCATCTTTCTTTTCAACCTTTAATTCAATGTGAACTTGCCCTGCTTGGGTGAATTTCAAAGCATTGGAAATTAACTGACGGAAAATTTCCCGAACTTTTGCGGCATCGGTATTTACTGTGACTCCCTTATAAGGTTGTGAAACTTCCAGGTTTAAGCCTTTCTCTTCAGCGAGACCTTGATAGTCTTCCAATATTTCATGAAGCACGTGAGAAAGATTGGTTTCTTCTCGAAAGATGGAGGTGGCTCCCGCTTCAAGACGAGAGAGATCGATCAATTGGTTGATAAGGGTGAGCAAGCGAGTGGCATTCTGATCGATGCGGTGTAACGCTTTGATTTGTTTGTGATTGAGATTTCCGTAGACACCTTCTTCGAGCAAGGAGTTATATCCGATGATGGAATTGAGGGGGGTGCGAAGTTCATGGGAGATGGTGGCTAGAAATTCTACTCTTAGTTGTTCTGCTTCCTTAAATTGGTTGAGTTTTGCTTCGAGGTAACGAGTACGTTCTTCTGCACGGGCGAGTTTCTTTTCGCAATCGTGGGAGTTCACCAATTCCCGGGCTTTTTCATACTCTCCAGTGAGGATAGCGTTTTTGACTTGTTTGAACAGATCAAGAGTTTCCATAATTACGCACTCAAAAATGAGATGGATGTTTGGTTGAAAGTATGTATTCTTTTAGGTCACTCTATATTCTGCTATAGCAAGTTTCGTGCTGATATTACCCGAGAACCGAATATTTCTGACAAGCAAATTTACTTGGCAGCAAGCGTATGAGAAAGAAAATAAGCTTTCTTGCTGTGTTGCTTCCCTAAGACCGATCGTTGTGAGGTCTTCTATGACTCTTGCATAACAGAATCTTCTTAATTGAATTATATCAAACGTCATGAGGATAGCAAAAATTTGGAAAGAAGCAAGATGGCTTTCTTTTTTTTGGAGATTGAAGAATGCTAGAATTGGGGGTTTTTTTTACAAAATGTTTTTAGGGACTATGAGCGGGAAATATTTGCCTTTGAATATCAAAATTTTCCTATTATCGACGCTTGCAAATTAAACTTTAGGGTAAAAAACTTTTTGATATCTATAACGAAAACAATTTTTTAATAATAAGAATCCATGAACCAGGAGGTTACATCAAGAAAATTACATTACGTTATTTTAAGAAATATATTGGCATTACGATTGCGTAAACCCTTGTTAACAATGTCTTTTTCCGGACGGAGTTTCCGGGTACTGAAACCACGGATGGTGATCATGGGACAGCTCAAATTCCCAGATGTTAATCTTGTCGAACTGTTTCTAAAAACAGAGGGGGGCAAGAATCTTGAAAAGGGAAAGCTTGTTGATGAGGAAGCGTTTGGTCAACTCCTTTCTCATCTGATGGGGAAAAAGTCGAATGCAGGCAAAGAAAATAAAGACAACTTTTTGTCTCAGTTACTCTCTCATGAGTTTCAGGCTCATGAAAGGAAGAGTGTACCTTTCTTTGCTTCTATATCGGAATTACTTCAAGGGGATGAAGGTAAGTTGTTGAATAAAAGGGACTTATTTCGTCTTCTTTTTTCCACAGGGGATCGTCCTACCAAAGAAGGTTTTTTAGAATCAACCAAAAAGGCACATGAGAATACTCAAGAAGAACTCAAGAGCATAAAAGAAGGTAATACCCTTGCATGGCTATCTGTGAAGCAGGTTATTCAAGAGCTCGAAGAGAATTCTGAGGAAAGTTTTACTCCAGAGGCAATTAAGGATACGCTAAAGAAATTGATTGTAGAATCAGAGCAAAAAGAAAGTGAATCGCGTGAAGATGAAGCCGTCAGAGTTTTTGTTGAGTTCCCAAAAGAATACGCCGTGGAGAGAGAGAGTCAAACGCGAATTGGTACGAAAAAAACTCGAAACAACAACGAAGACAAATCAAAAGATCAATCGGAAATAACGATAGAAAAAGGAAATATCCAAAAGTCTAACGAATCCCCGAAATCTGATAAAGATAAAATTCAAGATTCTCAAGCAGAAGTGCTTTTTTCAACAAATTCGGGGAAAAGGCTTGTTGAATCCATTCGAGAGCAAGATAGAAATCCTGAGATTTTGAAGAATTCTGGGTTGAATCAGGAAACAACTCGGGGCCCAATTCGTGAAAAGAGTCAGACGGATAAGCAACAATTATTTGATTTAAAGAATGGAGAGGCAAAGTTTGAGGTAAATAATTTGACTTTTATCAAGATGGCTTCGAAGGTCTCGCATTTGGAATCAGAAAAAGAATCAGTAAAAGAGGGACGAATTGTTTCGGAAAATAAGCCTGAGAAGCAGGATAAAGCAGAAGCGAAGGAGGCTGTTCATCATTGGTCTCAAGTAAAATCAAAAGGGGAGGTAAAAGAGGAGGTTTTGGTTGAAACTCCTATTGCCAACAAAGAAAAAAAGACGATGGAAACAATGAGAATTTTCAGCCAAAAGGCTGATTTAACCCTAGCCATAACCCAAGAGAAAACAAATTACCAAAATGATCGCAGTGGTTTAAAAGAACCAAATTCGATATTCCATTTTTCTTCCTCGAAAATTCTCGATCTTCCTACAGAAAAAAAATCTGTGGATAACAAGGCCGAGAACCCTAAATCAAATAGTAATATTTCTACTGAGCAGCCCAATTCAGCCAGACAGAAACAACGTGTTTTAATGGAAGCCATCCGTTCAGAGGAAAATACGAGCAAGGAAACCCAGGATAAGCAAAATAAAGTTAAGCCATCTGATCAGGCGAAACAGGAAAAAGAACAGAATCAGCTCCACCTTCTACGAAATGAATGGAAAGCGGTTAAAGATCTTCCAAGCAAAAAAACTGAGGTCGTTGAAGCGAAAGAACTTTATGAGGCTGTAAAGAGTTCATCCAAGGATAAAACGTCATCCAATCACAAAGGAAGTCAGCAAGTAGAGAAAAATACCGAAGCGCAGTCAAAGGAAACAGCCCAGAATAAGTCAGAGAAATCCTCTGAGAAAAGCACACCGAAGAATGCCAATGTAGACGAGAAAATCAAGACCACTCTGCAACGTCCTGTGAGTGAGAACTTCAGTGAAAATAAAGCCTCAAGTGGTTCGAACCGGGCAGTGGTTTCTGAATCAAACCCGCCCCCATCAAGCCAAGCAACCCAGAGTGCATCTACCTCTTCTTCGACGGCTTCGACTTCCCAAGCCCAAGCCGCGGCTCAGCCTGAAACCGGCCAAACCAGCATGGGGAAAGTTTACGCAGAACAAATTGCAAAGCTGCAAGAAAGCACCTCACAGCAAATTGTGCGCTCTGTGCAAGGGTCTATGGGTTCAGAACGCAGTCATATCAACTTGCAACTTCAACCCGAGCATTTAGGAAAAGTGCATATTCAACTAAAGATCGAAAGTGGGCAATTATCTGCTGAAATTACGGCAATGAAATCAAATACACGGGAATTGTTGCAACAAAGTGTTCAGCATCTACGTTCTGCTTTTGATGATCAAGGAATCAAAGTGGATAAAATTGTGATTCGTGAAACCCATGAAAACCGTTCTCAGGATCAAGATTCTCGAGATCGTTCTTCTCAGTCTCGGAATGAACAAGGGGGAGGACAAGGGAATAATGCGAATCACCGACAGAAGCGCAATCTTTTCATGGAATGGTGGGAACAATATACAACCGGAAAATGGTCTTTCTAAATAGGAGTTAATAACCATGGTTACTTCAGCCGTAAATCAGGCCCCATCAAGCAATAATAATGAGAGTCCTTTTGTGACCGAACTCGGTAAAGATTTTGTCAATCAAGAGGATTTTTTAAAATTACTGATTGCTCAGTTGAAGAATCAAGATCCACTCAACCCTATGGAAAATCAAGAATTCGTATCTGAATTAGCCACATTTAGTTCGTTGGAACAGCAAACCAATCAAACCAAACTTTTAGAGCAATTGGTCAACAATCAGCAATCGACGACCACGAGCCAAGCGCTTTCTCTGATTGGGAAAGATGTCACCATGGCGGAAAGTCAATTTCGCTTTAATGCCAGCGATCCGGTAGAATTCTCTTTTATTGCAGATCATGCAGGACCAACGCAAATACAAGTCACAGATGATGCCGACCGCGTGGTCTTTGCGGATGGTTTGAATGTCCCCGCTCCAGGAAGATATACTTATGTTTTCGATGGGGTCAATGAAGAGGGAAAATCAGTGCCTCCTGGGGCGTACAACATGCAAATCGGCCCATCTCTTGGTGGGGAAGGTATAGGAGATGAATATCCGGTTTCGCTCCGGGGATCGGTGGAAGGGGTGAGATTTGAGAATAATTCGCCTGTACTTATGGTGAACGGTACCCCTACACCCATTTCCCAGATCGAATCGGTGTATGAACGGAAGGAGGTGAATCCATGAGTCTACTCAATATTCCTGCGGCAGGGTTAATGCAAGTGAATCGTATTACAGAGATGTTGCAAACCTCATTGGGGGTGGAAAACACTCCAAACAGCGAGAAAGTCTCCGATGAAAAAAAGAAGACTTTTGCGATGATGCTGGAAGAGGCCATGCCCGAGAAGGAAGCGCAAATGCGTATTTCTTCTCATGCGAAAAACCGGATGGAAAACCGGGGGATTGAGCTCGATCCCAAAACGATGGGGAAGCTGAATCAAGCGATGGACATGGCGGCCAAAAAGGGAGCACGTGAATCTTTGGTTGTCGTTGATGACAAGGCTTTTGTGGTGAATGTTGAAAATCGCACCGTGGTCACGGCGTTAAATCAAGGAGAATCAAGTGGACGCGTTTTTACCCAAATCGATAGTACAGTGTTTGTATGATGACTCGACTCTACAGCACCTATAAAGGCTGGACCTCTTGCGGGAAGCCTTACGGTCGCCGATCGACTGACGCGGCCGGAGAACCGGAGGATCCGTTTCTCTAAATAAAGCAGCATATAACGTAGGAATTACAAAAGACACGGAGGTCTTTTCTATCATGACGGTACAATCTCTTTATGTAGGCTTAACCGGCTTGACGGCCATGGGGCACAATATTGATGTGATTGGCAACAATATTGCGAATGTGAATACCACAGGTTTTCGGGCCTCACGAGCCGCTTTTGATGATATCTTTTATCAAACCATGTTTCACGGTGCAGGAGCGTCCGGTGAGCGTGGAGGGATTAACCCCAAACAGGTTGGTACGGGGGTTAAACTTAGTAGTATTGATACCATTTTTACGCAAGGACAAACCCAAAATACAGGACGACTGCTCGATCTATCGATCGATGGCAAAGGATTCTTTACTGTCCAAGGCAGAAATGACCAAACGCTTTTGACACGGGCCGGGAATTTCTCTTTAGATGAAAATGGAAGTGTTGTTGATCCTGGTACGGGATATAATCTTCAAGGCTGGATGGCCGATGATGAAGGCAACCTGGCTAATGATGGAAATCCTGAGAATTTAGTTATAGATTACGGTCGAATATCGAAGGCTAAGCAAACGACAAACGTGACGGCAGGCGGGAATTTTGACGCTGGCATCGGAGAACCCAATAGTGGATCTTCCGTCTCTCCAGCGCTAAAGACTACGAAAGTTCAGGGCTTATTTGATGGTGGTGGCAATCCCTTTGGTTTAGTCAACGGGGATGTGTTACGGATCGAATCGGGTCTGATGAATTTAGAGAATAGTAGTGAGGATTCGATTGATCTTTCTCAATTAGAAACATCCAATGGGAATCCTGGCGCGATTATGACGATTACCGAGTCAACAACGATTGAAGATATCCAAAACTCGATTCAGAGTTATTTGGATCAAGCGGCGAAAAGCCAAAATGGGAAACAAGATAGCGATATCTATGTTTCATATGATAATGAAAGTGGTTCCTTTACTTTTAATAACCAGGGTGGCAATGCCATCCAGGGGGTCCGTTTTGGGGTTGCTCCTCGAGAGGGACAGGCGGATCCACCCGAGCAAGCCAATCGTATGGTCGGGAATTTGTTCGTAAATCAAGATGATCCTGATTTTTCGAAAACTTTGAACGTGGGAGCGGAAGAGAGTGTTTCCACTCATGCTCTTCGCCGGGCTGATGCTTCCAGCACTATCGATGTGTTTGATTCGCAGGGGTTATCTCATGCGGTTACGGTGGGGTTAACCGCCAATACTGAAAAACCTTCGGCTGATACCGATACTGCGATTGGTAAATTGAAAGATAGTGAAGGACGTTTTTTAATTCCTGATGGTATTGTTCCTCCGAAAATAGAATACAGCGATCCGGTGATTGATAGTTCAACCAATACCGCTGTTTTTACCGCAAGTCAGGTGAATAACCTTCTCGCTACTCAAGGGGTGTTTTCTTTCCAAGATGGTGAAGGGAATCTTATCGGCTTGCGTCTTTCCGACGGGGCGATTTCATTTAATGGTGCTCGTTTTGAAAATCCTGAAGGGGCAAATAGTAACGTTTTCGATAATGCGGATATGAATGTCGCCGGCGCTAATTTTCTCAATACTCCTGGATCTGGAAGAGTCGGTGGATTGATGGGAGATGAAGGTTTTTCTGAAGATACCGAACTGCAAGATATCATTGATTCGATTCAAGACCGCATTAACAATTCGATCAGTCAGGTCGCAGGCAATTTAGGGAATTTGGATCCTGGTGCAATGGGAAGCATTGAACTGGGGGGCGCGACCGCTTTTACCTCTCCAGGAGAGATTCCCGAGATTCGTGTTGAACTCTCGGAGGATGGAAGTCTCAAATTTTCTTCCAAGGGAGGTAGTTTAGGCGCGGCCGATACCACGGATGAGGATATTGCCAGTCAGTTGGCCGAAAGCGCAGGGGGAGAAGATAAACTAGGGTTGCAGCTCGATCTCGCGGCGAAGACTCGCTCTGTGAGAGTTAGTACCAGTGATCAACAAATCGTCGATGGAGAGACTGAGTTGTTCCCGGATAACAAAGTCGATGAGGAGACCGACGATGGCGGTCCTGCGACTGGCTTTGTGAAAAACCGTGATCCCTTCGCGGAAGATCTTCTCGGGGGTGATTCTCCCGCCTTTGTTGTAGGGAATACGGATTATGACGTCACGACGGATGTTGAGGGGGACCCGACCGAAAGCCCTCCCAGCGGGGTCGATGACTCTGGTGTTCATTTAATCGCGTTGAGTTCAGGACGTTTTGGCGACAGTGAAGCGCTTACCGATCAAAACTTTAATGAGGTACAAGCCTTTACCCCTCGTGACACAGCCTTTCAGGCGTTATTTAACCAACGTGGTTATGGGGTTGCTCAAGATTTTGATGGAGATGGAGTTCTCGATCGTGCCTCAGGGGCTTCTATTGGCATCGTTGCGGAAAATAATAATGCCGCTTTTGAAACCAACACTCTCCACACAGAACGGCAGACCCAAAATACAGTCAATTATCAAGTTGTTACCAATAGTGATAATCGCACTCCTCCGCAAGGAATAACTGGAAGTCTTATCTTTGATAGTCAAGGAAACTTCTTGGAATATGGTGAAGGGGTTACTCCCAATATCATCTTTGACCCTGATAACAATGATAAACAAGGGGATGGGGCAGATGCGATTCATTTTGATTTAGATATGAACAACATTACCTATAATAGTGGCTCCAATACGGCTGAGTTAAAAAGCCAGGATGGACGCACAATGGGGAATTTGGATGATGTGAGTGTTGATCGGGATGGCCAAATCATTGGAGCCTTTACCAATGGGGATGTACAATCTTTAGGAAAGGTGGCCGTCGCGGATGTGATTAATGAAGGGGGATTGATCCAAGAAGGGGATACCTACTTCAGTGTGGGGCCGAACGCAGGTGATCTTCATTATCTAGAAGCAGGAGTCAATGGGGGCAGTATCAATTCCGGAGTGTTGGAATTGTCGAATGTGGATTTGGCAAATGAATTCACGAACCTTATTGTGGCTCAACGGGCTTATCAAGCCAACACGCGAATCATTACGACCGGAGATCAGATTCTTACAGAGACAGTAAACATAAAACGGTAATCCTACTGAAAATTCTATAAGAAAAAGGGGGCGGATTTTTTTCGTCCCCTTTTTGTTTTTCTCTTATCAGATCAAATTTCCTTAAATATAATAGAAAATCAATTGTTTTTTTCTTCTTTGGAGACTCCCCATATTTATTTTTGTGTTGTATCTTCTTTCTTATATAATAAAAAATGTTTTTAATCCGATTTTAGATAGAAAGAAAAAATTAAAATAACTAGAGACGAGAGCATCTCATGAGAGGTTCAAGTTATTTCGAAAAGCCGGATGATGATCGTATTCGGGAAATTCGTAAACAGTTGGAGAAAGACTTTTATAAACCCCTCACAGAAAAAGAATTGCAACGTTTACTGCCGGGGATTTTACATAGGAGTAATGACTTGATTTATTTAACCAAACTCAATGATGTCTCTTTCGTACTCAATGCCGAGCTCATTGAAACCATGGAAGCCACACCCGATACGGTGATCACTCTGGTTAATGGCCGCAAATATATAGCGAAGGAATCGGTAGATGAAGTTCGTCAACGTTGTATCGATTATAAACAACAAATCTACAATCGAGAAATATGACTTTCGCATAAACCGTACCGGGAGGTAATTTCGTGGATCTTTCAACTGTTGTCGGTTTGGTTTTGGGAATTGGCCTGATCCTTTCCGCGATTTTAATGGGAGGAACCATTGGGACCTTTGTGGATATTCCTTCCATGCTCATCGTTGTGGGCGGGACGTTTGCTGTGGTACTGGTCAATTTTCCCTTACAATGGGTATTAGGTGTCTTTGGTGTGGTGAAAAACGCGTTTTTTACCAAGCCGGTTTCACCGTTGGATACGGTAAGCACGCTGGTGAGTTTCGCTGAACGTGCGCGGCGAGAAGGAATTCTCGCTTTGGAAGGTTCTATGGACGAAATTGATGACGAGTTTATTAAATCCGGTTTGCGTCTCGCGGTGGATGGAGTCGAGCCCGAGTTGATTAAAGATATTCTCCAAACAGAATTGGCATTTATCGAAGATCGTCATCGTAATGGCCAATCGATCTTGGCCTATATGGGAACCGCGTCTCCGGCTCTTGGGATGATTGGTACATTGATTGGATTAGTAAAAATGCTTCAGAACCTCAGTGATCCTAATGCGATTGGCCCCTCTATGGCGATTGCCTTGCTGACGACCTTGTATGGAGCCCTTATGGCCAATCTCGCATTCATTCCATTATCGGGAAAGTTGAAAACCAGAACTCAAGAGGAAATCTTGCTCAAGGAAGTGGCCATCGAGGGAGTTATGTCTATTCAGTCAGGTGACAATCCTCGCATTTTAGAACAAAAACTACTTGCCTTTCTGTCTCCCAGCATTCGTCCTCCGCGTGAAGATTAATACTTGTGAAGGGGAAGAACTTATGCCGACCAAAGAAGAACCCCAAAAAGGCGCACCACAATGGATCTGTACCTTTGGAGATATGATGTCGCTTTTATTGTGCTTTTTCGTCTTACTTTTCTCGCTTTCAACGATCGAGAAGAAGAAACTTATCCAGGCTGAGGGTTCATTAAGAAAAGCCTTTGGGGGACAACCCGCTCCCTATTTGGTTGAAACGATACCTGATAAAAGAACTAGACCTGAACTTTCTCGTCCGGCGCAGGAAACTCGACGCACCTCCTTTGCCAAGGATGAGCTGGTACGTGAGGAAGAGCGTAAAATCAAATCGCGAAACCTACAAAGCGTGATTCAAGTCACTGGCACCGAGCAAGGGATAACGTTTCGCCTGAGTGGTGATTTGACCTTTGAAAGAGGAAGTTCTGATCTTACAGCGCAGGGGATATCTGCTTTGCTCTTCATTGTGGATGAGCTCAATCAATTTCCCCGTAATCCAGTTAATATTTCCGGGCATACAGATAATACTCGTAATCCTAACAAACCGGATGGGAACTGGTTATTGGGAGCCGATCGCGCTTACGAGGTCATGGAATATATGACTCAAATTGGGAATATGTGGGGGCGATTGGATGAAAAACGAGTGACTTATGAATCTTTTGGGGAATATAAACCTGTCCCCGATGTTGATCCTAATACAACCATAGGAAGAAAACTCAACCGACGAGTCGATATTACCTTGTTGCAGACCGATCGTGGTGATGATACTTTTTATACAGATCATTGGAGAAAAGAACCCCGGACTCCGATCATCTCACCCGATGATATGATAACCTCGGAGAATTAAGAGGAAGAAACGATGGCGGAAAGAAAGAAGCAGGAAGAGTCTTCAGGCGGCGCACCACTATGGATGAGTACCTTTGCAGATATGATGTCGTTGTTATTGTGTTTTTTTGTCTTACTTTTTTCCTTATCGACGATAGAGAAGGTAAAATTCATCCAAGCGGTAGGTTCGATACAAGGGGCGTTGGGGCGCATCCCCAATTTGTTTAATACATCCTATCGGAAACCTTTATCTATCCAGCCTCAACAAGTAGAACCGGTACAACGCAATAAAACGATCGAGCGTGCCAAAGAAGCCATTGCCAAAAAGGCGCGTTCCAAACTCGTGACGGATGAAGCCTCGCGCGAAGTCATTGTCGAAGGAGTCGAAGAAGGTATCCGTTTTTCTTTGGCGGGGCGGATTCTGTTTGATAGCGGTGTGGCCTATTTGAAGGAAGAAGCCAAAGAGATTCTTCTTAACGTAGCGGAAATATTGAATGATTTTCCGACTCTCCGTATTCGCGTCGAAGGTCACACCAATTCGATTCCACTAAATTCTCCTTATATGAATAATTGGCGTTTGGCGCAAGCACGTGCTTTTAATGTGATGAAATTTCTTAAAGAAGAAGGAAACGTAAACCGACAATTGCCTGAGGATCAATCGCGATTAAGTTTCAGGTCTTGTGGGGAACATCGTCCTCGATTTCCCAATGATACTGTCCAAAACCGCGCACTGAACCGCCGAGTGGAAATTGTTTTGCTTCAAGGGAACCAATCCGAAGTGATCACTGGAGTGCTTGAAGGCAGTGATGAGCGTCATGAGATGATCGATGAGGAAATGCTTGAACCGAATTGATTTTTTCAAAGGTTGACCATTGAACAATACCCTTTTTGAACAAAATGTAGCGGCCTTTACTTCGACCCAACCTTCCTTAGCCCAGATGATTCGTCATACTTCCATGGAAGGATTGCAGGTAGAAGCGGTGCAAACTAAGAGCAAAGCGGTCTCTGCACGTATTCTTTATCCCGGAACGCAACGCCCGGTTCTTCTCCATAGTGCCTATGATCCGGTACGTGAGTCGCTTCGATTGGTCGATCATCTGCAAATAAAGGAGCCTACCAATGTGATCGTTTTGGGGATAGGGTTGGGTTACCACCTGATTTCGCTGCTCAACCGGTATGAGAATTTATTACGTTATTGTATTGTGATCGAGCGTGACCCCCGGATCATGCGTTTAGCCATGATGGCTTTGGATTTACGGAGTGTGCTATCCCTCAAGGGGATGATATGGGTTGTAGGAGAAGAACCGGTTCGGATGCCAGAACTTATTCAAGAAGCCCGTACTGACATCATTCTTCATAACTGTAAAATTCTTACGCATGAGCCTTCGGTTAAAGCGGACCCGACTTATTACAAAGAAGCGAAAGAAAAGATTTTTGACGCCATTACTCACGATGAAGTGAATTTGCGTACGACCTTTGAAAGTCATGGCCGTAATCAATTTAATATTTATATGAATATTCCTGCAGTTTATAAAGGGTATGCTTTACAAGATTGTGAAAACCTGTTTAAGGGGTATCCGGCCATTGTTTCTGCCGCGGGTCCCTCAATAGACAAGAATATTGAACAGTTGCATAATCTTCAAGATCGTGCTCCTTTGTTTATTGTGGATACTGCCCAAAGTACGTATAAGCAAATTGGGATCGAACCGGATGTGGTGGTCACGGCGGATCCCACACCACTTAATTTTAGCCATTTCGAAAACATTGATGATTTGGGAGAGGCCTTTCTTGCTTTTCATCCTGAAGCCAACCGTCAAATTACCCAGAAATTTCTATCTCATCCTTATTTGCTACCTCTATTTGATAAAGATTCGATCGTTCATGATTATCTTTTCGATGTCCAAAACAATTACGGGATGATGAAGCGTGCCATGAATGTAGGTCATATCGCCTTTCATCTCGCTCATCATATGGGGTGCGATCCGATTATTCTAATTGGCTTTGATTTCGCGTTTCCCAAGGAAGGAGGTACGACCCATTCTCGTAACGCTGCTCTGTCTCGGAGTGTCAGCCGATACGCGCAGGATGGAACCGTGGTTATCGGTGCCAAAGAGGGGAAGACCATGGAAGAATCGGGACACATGACCCTGGTTCCCGGCTATTATGGTGATCAGGTTCCCACCACAGTGCCTTTTCAGCAATACATCAAGGCAATCGAGCGTACCGTGGCAGAGTGTGAGGTGAAAGTTATCGACGCGACCGAAGGTGGGGCTCATTTTGAAGGCACTATAAAAATGCCATTACACGAGGCGTTGCAACAGTTTTTACAAAACCAGGGAGTGAAGCAACATCTGGAGGCTTTTCGCCGGAAGAAAAAACAACCTAACCTTGAACGGGTTTTATCGCGTCTGCAAGAAGGGAAAGAAGTCCTTACGAAGAGTCAAAATATGACGAAGCAAATGAAACAGTATATTAATCGCTGGAACCGGTTGTTAACTAGCGGTGATTCTGTTCAATGGTCTGAGGTTCAATCGACGTGGAATGAATTTGAGGACATTTGGTTAACAATGGTAGGTGATCCCCGTTTCGATGGGTTTTTAGGCACCACGGTGCAATATTTATACTTTCGGCGTCAGCGTACGACGCTCCCTCGGGATGATTCACCAGAAGCGTATCTCGAATGTATTGTAGAAAAATACAGTTTTATCTTAAATGAGATGCAAGGGCTTCTAGATCAATTTATCCACTGCATTGATCTCTCGATAATGGCTTTAAAGGCTACTGCCCAATCGGAACCCTCGATAAAAGAACAATAAATGGATTCGTTTAGGCTTCCTCGATGGCGTCCATAAGGGCATCCGCGGCCTCTTCGATTGAGACAACCCGTACTTTTTCACCATTTTTGAACAGCATCCCTTTTTGATCACCAAAAGCGATCCCGATATCCGCGGCTTTGGCTTCACCGGGACCGTTGACCTCACAGCCCATGACCGCGACATCTAATGGTTTCTCGATTTTTTCGAGGCGCTGCTCAATCGAGCGTACCATGGAGGGAAAATCAGTTCGGCATCTGGCACAGGTAGGGCAGGAAATAATTCGCACTCCGCGAGAGCGAAGTTCAAGCGAGCGCAGCAGGTCGTTTAGTGCCGGAAGAAGAGTGGTTGCTTGTTTTTCTTCGGAAACGATCAGACAGAATTCTTCGCCATCCCAGCGATACAAGATTGGCGAAAGGAACACCAGTAAACGAGGTATTAATGAGGCGAAGGCTCTGGCATCTAAAACCAATCGCCGCACTGAGAATTTCTCATCTTGCTTCATAAGAGGTAAGAGTTCATCAAAGGAAGAAATACGTAATTCATTAATCGGCAGGGCGTTTTCTTCAGGTAAGGGTTCGAAACCATCAAAAAGTGTAGCCGGAAGGGTCTCTTTGAGAGGTTGGGCTGTATGGGAATCGGCCGCTACTTTAAGTTGGACAGAGTAGAGTGTCATTTTTGTAAAACCTCGATCCTGATTGGGAGTGAATTTTACTTAGGTTGATGTTTGTTCTAAAGATGATACATTGGGTTGGTCACCTGGTTTATGGGAAATTCCGAGTAAATTTTTCACACGTCCACTTGCGGCTTTTAAATAGTTAAAAGCCACCCGTGGAGACCCCGCTTGTTTCAAAGTTCGGAAAATATAATGGGGGCGCAAGTACATGTTCCATAGGGCTTTTTTACGCCAGCGTTCCAATTCTTCTGCATTGAGAGTTTCGGAGCGTACCGCACCAACAGCGTAACCACCGTGGCGTAGTTTTTCGCGCATGACCAAGCCTTTGTCTGTTACAAGTTGATCTAACTCGGTTCCTGGGAGAGGAAAGGCAAGATTAAAATCAAAAAAATCGGGATCCAATTCTTTGGCAAATTGTATTAATTCTCGAATCGATTGTTCTGTATCCCAGGGAAATCCGAACGCGAAGAACGCATGGGAACGAACACCAACTTTGCGGCATAAGCGAATCGACTCCCGGGCTTGGTCAGCGGTGGCGCGTTTTTTCATGAAGTGTAAATGTTCGTTGTTTCCGCTTTCTACCCCAAAGCCAACAACCCAGCAGCCGGCTTTCTTCATCCAGCTCAGTCGTTCTTCATCGATGGTATCGACACGGCTGTTGCATCCCCAGCGAACATCTAAGCCCTGATGGATGATTTCTTTACAGAGATCGATTACCCAGCGTTTGTGCAAAGTGAAAGTATCTGCGTGAAATAAAAATTCACGGATACCGTAGTGTTCTACGCATTCCTTGAGTTCAGCCACCACTTTTTCGGGTGAGCGAAACCGTACATTCGTACCTGTCAGTGCTGGAACGGAGCAAAAGATGCACTTATGAGGGCATCCCAAAGAGGTCACCACGGTGGTGAGGGGATTCTGAGTATCGGGGCTGCGGTAGAGGGTGTTCTCGATCAAATGGCGTGCGGGAAAAGGAAGAGAATCCAAGTTCATGTAGTCTTGACTCTCTTCTGTGCGGATTATTTCTCCTTCTTTGCGAAAGGTGACACCGGGGAGGTTTTCCCAAGGTTTCCCTTGAAGCAAATCAACAATATAGGCTTCCACCTCTCCGCGAAGAATAATGTCCAGTGATGGTGTATGGGCAAGGATCTCTTGATCCAGATAATGCAGGGGTTCTCCTTTGGCGGCGACCAGGGTAGAGGGGAATTGTTTCTTGATCCATTCAGCACTGTAGAGATCGCTATCCAAGGTAGCGATGGTACAAGTAAAGATTGCAACCTCGGGCTGAATCTCGTTGAAATCTTGTACCATTTGAGCGGAGGTGGCGTTGTTGGCGGGATAGTCTCTTACCCACACTTGGTATCCCGCTTGTTCTAACACCGCCGCACAATAGAGCAATTCCAGAGGGGGAAAGATCACATTGACGGTTTGATCTTCCACCCGGTTTTGACATCGATTATCCCTTCGATAAAGGCCAGAAGGGGGATTGAATAACAAGATTTTTTTCATGGACCGGTCACATCGTCTGTTTCTCCAGAAATCATCGGAGGAGTCGCAATCTGCTGTGCTTCTTGCTGTGAATCAGATTCTTCTTGATTACGTATATAGTATAATCGTTTTTCCGCTTCATTCATTGCATAAGGTATGTCTTTATGTTCTTGTTTTAATTCATTGATCTCTTGTCTTGCTTCCTCAAATTTGTTCAGGCGGATATAAGAATCAATGATTTGCAAGCGTCCAATAATCGAACGCTGTAAATCCGATTCATCCTCGACGAATTTCCGATACAAATCTACGGCTTCAACTAAATATTCCTCGGACATTTCAGGGGTAGAATCTTGCACGAGGTCAGCAATTTCTACCCGTGCGGCAATCCCACGTTCTGTGTTGGAATAATTGTCGATTAATCTCTTATTCTCATTCACCAAAAATGCGATTTCTTCTTTATCCATCTCGCCATCTTCGTTAAATAGCCGCTGGAGGCTTTGGATTTTGTAGTAAATTAATTCAGGTTTGACGTTTTCTTGAACATAAGGGTGATCTAGTAAGCGGTCGTACATCGTCGCGCTGCTCACATAATCACCCGCTTTGCTCCAGGTATGTGCCCATTGGATAACCGAATTTTGACGATCTTTGTCAATGTCAACGATTCCGGTTCCTTCAGCAACCAGTTCGAGGGCTTGCTTATAGTTTTCGCGAGCTTTTTGGAATTCCTCGCTTGCTTCTAGAACTTCGGCTTTTCCGTAAAGCGCATGTAATTTGTAGTCTAACGAATTAGTAGGGTTTTCGATTTTTTCATCGGCGAGGGTGAAAATTTTATCAAAGACGGCTTCAGCGGAAGCTCTTTGTGTTTGTTTTGCGTAGAGCTGCCCCATCTGGCTGAGGGCTCTAAAGTTGATTTGGGGAGTATCGGTAGAATCTGCGATGGTTTGATAAACTTGTAAGGCTTTATCGATATTGCCTTCTTGAGCGTAGGTTTCGCCAATTTGGAAGTCGCTCCATACTTTGATTTCAGGTTTCTGGTATTTTTGTTTAAATTCTTCCAGGACTTTTCGTGCGCTGGGGAAATCACCCATGGAAAAATAGCATTGGACCAAGAGCACATAAGCATCTCGTACCATTTCGTTCTCTGGGTATTGATTGATAAAATCATCAAAATAAAGAGAGGCTCCGATGGGATCTTGTTCCTGCATTGCTTGCAGCCCATTATTAAACAAGGCTTCTGGGGAACTGCCACCACATTGAAATAGTGAGATCATTAAAACAAAACTTACCAATATTAATGCACTAAATCGAATTGAACTCATAATTCTTGCCTTTTCATGAACTTAATAGGTAAGGTGACGCAGGCCGGGAAGGTCCCCTATACACCTTACGAAATTGAGAGCCATTATTGTATCAGTCTTTCTTTTCCTTTTGTAGAAGGATAACGGTTTCATCTTTATAAAGATCCTAGTAATTATTGTACCATAAGATCCAATTTCTATAGATTGTATAAGGAACTTTTTTAATCGGTAGGAGATGTATTACTCGGCGGTGCCAGACGTTCGATGGTAGCGGCACCGATTGAATCACCCCATACATTAACCGTGGTACGGCAACGATCCAAGAACCAATCTACGGTAAACACCAGGCCGATTCCTTCGAGGGGTAAGTCGACCGCTTGCAGTACGATGACCATGGTAATAAGTCCCGCGTGAGGAATGGCAGCGGCACCGACAGAAGCTAGCGTAGCAGTCAGGAAGATTAATAATTGCTGGCTCAACTGCAAATCCACCCCGTAGGCTTGGGCGATAAAAATGGCGGCTGCTGCTTCATACAGAGCGGTTCCATCCATATTAATTGTCGCCCCGATGGGTAGTACGAATGACCCGACTTTGGGAGAGACTTTGTTTTTGTTTTCAACGCAATCGATGGTCATGGGGAGGGTGGCTGCGCTTGAGTCAGTAGAAAACGCTGTTCCTAAAGCACTTAGCATATTGCGTAAATAGGGAAACACGCGCTTTCTTGCTACAAACAGCAAGATCATGGGCAAAATTATCATGCCATGGATCGCGAGGCCAATTAAAACCGTATACACAAATTTCCCGATCTTTACTAATTCAGCCCAAACCGCTTCACCGCCTCCTTTCTCACCCAAGATGGAAGCCACCAACGCGAAGATGCCGATCGGGGCAAAGAGCATAATTAGATGGACAATTTTCATCATCGCCGCATTAAGGCCTTCAAAAAACTTGATTACAGGTTTTCCTGCGTCACCTATCGTAGTCAATACACCTGCGAAGATGAGGGTGCATACGATTACGGCAAGGACGTCGTTGTTTGCCATTGCGCCAAAGATGCTATCTGGAATCATCCCCACAAGCAAATCGGTTATGGAAAACTCACGACCTTCGATCACCTCCGGTTTTTCTGCTTCTAGAATAGAGACTCCAACTCCCGGTTCAAAATAATTGGTGACGATGAGCCCGATGGTGACAGAAATCGAGGTGGTGAAAACGTAATAAGCCAAGGTGTAACTCCCCATTTTCCCCACTCGGCGTACATCGCCCAATCCCGTAACCCCGACAATCATGGAAGCCATGATTAGGGGGATAATGACCGCTTTTAAGGCATTCATAAACAGATCACCCAAAAATTCGATGGCTAGCATTTGCGGTCCAAAATACCATCCACAGTAGATTCCCAACACGATTCCCACCAAAATCCCTGGTAGGATGAATCGGTTCGCTTTATCCCAGAATGAATTCATAATCCCTCCAATTGACTATGAGTTGAACATAGACTGATTTTCAATCAATGCTGGTGATTCAGAAAATACAATAAATTACAGGGAAAGCCAATGGATAATTCCACTTTCAAGAATGCGAATGCAACCTGATTTTTCTTTGACTCTATGGTATGTTGTTGAAATGAATTATACGAAAGAGTTCGTTTTCAAACCAAAATAGAGACAATTTCAAGAATTCCTAGCTATTTTGAGAAAGTGAGGAAGGGTAGAATGAAGAAACTTTGTGTTCTTTTATTTTTTTTAGTATTACCATCATCTTCTGTGATTTTTGCTCAACCTGGGGAGGAATACGCAACTCCCCAAGGGGAACAACAACTTCCCACCGCCATGCATTCTCCCATGGAAGAAGGGGCTTCTATCACCGTGGGACATGAAGACGCGGATTTGATTGGAAAGGATAACCGGGTTCTTCAGGCTGCGGTCGATTACATCGCCTCTCTTGGGGGAGGAACCGTGCATATTGCTCCAGGTGAATATACCATGCGTGATTCACTCCACTTACGTAACCATGTAAAAGTCGTGGGCGTCGAGGGAAAGACGGTTTTGCGGAAAGCCGAAGGGGTGAAATCGAATCTGGCCATGGATGGTGATTACGGGGAGGAACAGATCACTGTAGAAGACCCGCATGGTTTTGAAGTTGGTTATGGGGTTACCATACGCGATGATGGATCCGGGGGATTTCATACTACGGTTGCCACAATCACAGGGCGCAGCGGTAATACTTTTTCGATCAGCAAACCGCTCAATGCCGATTGTATGGTACGAAATAAGGCTTATGCGGCGACTGTGTTTCCCGTGGTTAGTGGATATCATGTTGAAGGCGTACATTTAGAAAATTTGACAATTGAAGGCAATCGGGAGAACAACATTCATTTGAATGGATGCCGGGGTGCGGGGATTTTTCTTTTTCGAGGACATGGCACCACCATCGAAAACTGCGTAGTGCGTGGCTACAACGGCGATGGTATTAGCTTTCAGCAATCCAACGAGGTTACGGTAACGAATTGTCTCAGTGAGAACAATGCTTCTTTGGGATTTCATCCCGGCAGCGGTTCCCAGCGACCTCACGTTCGAGAATGTAGGGCGCGTAGAAACGGGACCGATGGATTGTTTTTGTGTTGGCGGGTAAGACATGGTGTCTTTGAAAATAACCGTCTTTTGGAGAATGGAAGGTTTGGGATTTCCATCGGTCATAAGGATTCCGATAACATCCTGCGGAAAAATCTGATACGCGATAATCATGAGAACGGTGTTTTTTTTCGGCTTGAAACTTTTCCCATGTCACCTCACCGCAATGTCTTGGAAGAAAATGTCATCGAAAATAACGGGCATGAGCCTGGTACCGCTGCGATTCGCATTCGGGGGGAACCCACCGATCTTGAGTTCATAGGAAATATCATTCGTGATACGCGTCCTGCCTCTCAACGAACACAAACCGTCGGTTTTCTTCTTGAGGAGAATGTGAGGACGATAAAAAGGAAAGATAACGAGATTGAGGCAGAAGAAGCCGTTGTCGATAAACGGAATCCGGATTCTGATTAAGGTTTTATATCATCGCTATTGAATGGGGGAGGTAGATGGAATATACCGTTCTTCTTGTGGCTGGGCTTTATTTCGCTCTCACTTTGGCGGTGGGATTTTGGGTTGCATATGGCGAGAAGAAACTCGCCGCTGATTATTTTCTCGCAGGACGAAAATTACCTTGGTATGCCATTTCCTTGTCCATGACGGGCTCCAATATTGGCACCGAGCATTTTATCGGGATGGTGGGGACTGCTTATGCTTTTGGATTGGCGCCTGCGACTTTCGAATGGGGGAACTTTATCCCCTATTCGATTTTAGCGTGGATTTTTCTTCCTTATTTTTTTCGGAAGAAACTCTATACGATCCCTGAGTTTTTAGAACGCCGTTATCTATCTTCGACCCGATCGGTTTTCGCGGGTCTTACTCTTTTTCATATGGTGTTGGTGGTATTGGCTCCGGCACTCTATGCCGGGGGTCGTATTTTGTATGAAATGACACTGCGTGAGGAAATTACTTCGTTCAATTGGGGCTTCATGGGATGTGTGCTTTTGATTTCAGCAGCCACGGCTGCTTATTGCATTTATGGTGGGTTGGCCTCGGTGGTTTGGACAGATGTATTGCAAGTTCTGGTTTTGATCGTTGGCGGATTGATTCTTATTGGGATTGGTGTATGGCATATTGGCGGTTTTTCGGAGGTGATTGAGGCTAATCGGGAAGCGACAGCCGAGGGATTCAGCCGCCTGAGTCTCATTTTGCCTTCCCATCATCCTGTGTCTCCCTGGACAGGAGTGGCGACGTTTTGGTTTACGCTTTCTCTTTGGTATGTGGGCACCAACCAATTTTACATACAACGCTGTCTGGGCGCGCGCAGTGAGTGGGATGCGAAAATGGGGGTCATTGGCTGTGCATATATTAAATTCATTTTACCGTTCATCATTGTGTTTCCGGGATTGGTTGCTTTTGCCTATTTTGGTCCGGGAGTAAAAGAAGATGCAGTGTATGTCAAAATGATCAATGTGTTTCTCCATCCTGTGGGGAAGGGGATTCTGCTCGCGGCTTTGATTGCCGCTATCATGAGTACTGTATCCAGCGTATTAAATTCTGCCTCGACCATTTGGTCGATCGATATTCATAAGCGCTACATCCAGCCCCACGCTGAGGAGGGCGATTTGGTTACAGTAGGACGCTGGTCAACTTTTGTCATTATCTTGATAGGTACGTGCTTCGCACCAGTACTTTTGTATTGGGAGGGAGGCATTTTTATTTATATCCAGGATATGGCCGCTTTTTTGGCTCCACCCATATGCGTGATTTTTTTGGCTGCATTTTTATGGTCACGGGCTCATGGCCGGGCAGCTACGTTTACCCTAATCGTTGGTATTCTTAGTGGAATTGCCATCAAAGTTTTTACTCAAATTGTAACGGTAGAAAATATTCCCTGGCTAGCACCTAATTACAGTTATTCTCATTATGCTTTGGTAACTCTTAGTCAAACCTTGGATCCCTTGCTTAATCGTGCTGCCGCCAATTGGGTCTTGTGTCTTTTCGCACTCACCGTAAGTACTTATCTCATTCCAAGGGCGGCCCATGATACGTATGATCCAGATTGTATTTGGAATACCCGGTGGGCGCGTTTGCCAGAAAACGAACGCTCTTTCAATCGTGGCATTCACAATTTAATGTTATGGTGGATTGTGATGATGTTGATTTCGATTACTCTATTCGTTGTATTTCGATAAGAACTATCAAATGAGGAGAAGATTATGCTCTTGAAACGGTTGGTTCGTCCTATTGTCGCTTTCATTTTTTCCGTATCTATGGTTGGTGCTGAGCCGGTAGAAACTTTCTATTCGGTCAAGGATTTCGAGGCCAAAGGCGATGGGAAAACGCTCGACACGGGCGCGATTCAAAGTGCCATTAATGAGGCGAGTGAAAATGGTGGGGGAACTGTTTACTTTCCCGCAGGAACCTATTTTAGCGGAACGATCTTTATGAAAGATGACATTACGCTGTACTTTGATTCTGGGGCTACCTTATTGGGAAGTGATAACGAAGAAGATTATCCGCAAATGCGTCCTTCCTTACGTTCCTATACGGAGAATTATGTAAATCAAAGTTTAATCGTAGGTGAAGGTCTCTCGAACATTGGAATTCGGGGGCAGGGAACGATCGATGGCAACGGTTCGGAGTTTCAATGGAAAGAGTATGAGAACCGCCCTTACGTCATTCGCTTTATCGATTGTCAGAATATTTTGATAGAAAATATCAATCTCAAAAATTCTCCCATGTGGATGCAGCATTATCTCGCTTGTGAAAAGATTCGGATTCGCGGTATAACGGTCGATAATCACGTGACTTATAATAATGACGGTCTTGACTTAGATAGTTGTGTGGATGTGGTGGTTTCCGATTGCATCATTAGTTCTGATGACGACGCTTTGTGTTTGAAAAGTACCACGAGCATTCCATGTGAGAATATTACCATTACCAATAGCGTATTAAGCAGTCATTGTAATGCTTTTAAAATGGGGACGGAGTCCAACGGCGGATTCAAGAATATTACTTTTTCGAATTCGACTATTACCTCTCCGAATGAACTTGAAAGCATGTATGGCGAAGACCGGGGGCTGGCGGGGATCGCGCTTGAAATCGTCGATGGCGGAGAAATGGAGGGGATTTCGATTTCCAATATTACCATGAAGGGGATCACGACCCCAATTTTCTTACGCTTGGGAAACCGGGCACGTCCATTCAGTGAAGAGGCTCCCAAACCAGGTATGGGGCAAATGCGGAATATTACGATTAGCAATATTGTGGCAACCGAGGCTTCTAAAATTGGATGTTCGATCACGGGGTTGCCGAATCATCCTATTCAAAATGTGTCACTTAGCAATATTAATTTAACTTTTGATGGGGGTGGTTCTACAGAAGACGCAGAGAAAGAAGTTCCCGAGCGTCCCGAGGCCTATCCTGAATCTACCATGTTTGGGGTGCTTCCAGCCTATGGTTTTTATGTGCGTCATGTAGAGGGATTGAGGTTTGAAAATGTGGAATTGAAATGGAATGAGACCGATAGACGTCCTGCGGTGATGCTGGATGATGTTAAAAAATTGCATATTTCCGATATGACGGGGCAAAGTCATGAAGATGGGATTGCAATGATGGTTTTTCGTGATGTTATCAGTGCCATAATCCGTGGTTGCCGTGCTACAGAAAACACCGAAGTTTTCTTACGTGCCGAGGGAAAGACGGACGAGATTTACTTGTTTGCCAATGATTTCACGCGTGCGAAGAAAACGTTTATTTATGGAGAGGGTGTTTCAAAGACGGCCATTTATCAAACGGCAAATAAGTTTCGTTAATTCTTACAATATTGGAAATTTTTCCTTGATCACGTAGGTTTTTTTCTGTTGGCCTTCGTGATAGACGCGGGTAATGAGTTCGGCCAGAAGACCAATCATGAGGATTTGTATTCCTGCGAGAGCGAAGAAGACAGCAAGTAAGAGAAAGGGGTTATCACTGGCTTGATCTCCTTCGATGTATTTTTCGTAAGCGACTTCGAATACACAAATAAAGGCGCCAAAATTAAATAGAAGGCCCACGGCGCCAAAAAAGTGCATGGGCCGGGTGATATAACTCCCCAATAGAATCAATAAGGGCAAATCCAATAGAACCTTAAAGGTTTTCGCCATGCTATATTTGGATTTCCCCTTGGTGCGTGGGTAGTGGGAGACTTCTACTTCTCCCACACGTGCGCCTTGCCAATATCCATAGATAGAGATAAAGCGATGCATTTCTCCATAGAGTTCAATTTGGTCTAAGATTTCTTTTCGATAGGCTTTAAGGGTACATCCGTGATCATGAAGCCGCACACCGGTCACTCGCGAGATGATCCAATTGGCAATCCGCGAGGGGACTACTTTTGTTAACCAGGGATCATGGCGGTCTTTTCTCCAACCACTCACGATGTCGTAGCCTTCATCGAGTTTTGCTAGCAGTTTGGGAATATCGGCCGGATCATTTTGTCCATCCGAGTCCATCATTACCAAGATGTCTCCATTGGCATGGTCGATTCCTGCATTCAGGGCAGCGGTTTGGCCAAAGTTACGCTTCAGCAATAGGAGCATTATATGTTGATCGTTTTGCGCCAGTTCTCGCAAAACGTCTACCGAACCATCACGGCTGCCGTCATCGGAAAAGATAATCTCGTAACTGCGATGCAAGGATTCCATAACCTCTTTGATGGCTTGGTAAAGAGTTCGAAGATTTTCTACTTCATTGAATACGGGTAGGATAAGTGATATTTCGGGTTTATTTTTTTGATCCACGAGTGGATTCCTCTGTATTATTGTTGAGAGAACGGCTTCAATGATTGATTAACGAATTCGTATGTTAAGTGAGTTTATAAGAGAATCGGGTTGCAGGTCAATCAACGTATTCTAGGATTTGGTTGACAACTTGTTTTTCGCGGTCAATTTGGTTATGATGATTCATTTGAATTATCTTTTCTTTACAACGAGGTTGCAATGCTAGCCAAACAGAAAAATCTATATGAATACGAGATAAGCCGTTTTCAAGAATTGCTTCAGAATGATCAAAAGTACGCTTTTGAACGTTATGGATTAACCTTATTATATAGTTTGCCTCCCGAAGAAACCTTTCAATGGATAAAAGATTTTGGTTGGAAAGGGAAAGAGGCCTTGGATTATTACAATCAAGGCACCCTGGAGTGTCAAGAAGGCAAATTTAAAGAGGCCCTGAAAAATTTTAAAAAAGCGGAATCCATGGATTGTGAACAGCCGGAACTCTTTTTTAATATCGCGGCAGTCCATGAGGAACTTGGGAACACCTCCCAAGCAAAGGAATACTATCAGAAGTATATCGACGCAGTCGAAAAATACGATGAAATCCCCAAATCTCTGCAAAAAGAGCTCGATGAAGTGCGAGAACACTTAAAAACGCTCTAAATGTTCCGATAATAGAATAATTAAAAGACATAAAAGTCTGAAAAAGCGAGTTTTTTCTTGCAGATAACTAAATTCACTGTAAGATAGGTTAAGTTTGGAAAGATTATGTTGGTTGTCAAAGCAACCCTCTTAAACGTCGTTTTTTAGACAATTTACTATTGCGCATTTTTTAAAGTGTGCTAAAGTGGTTATGTCTGCTTACCCCTATGTGGGGTATATTGTACATGTGTGAGGTGTAAAATTCAGTTTTTCCAGTACATAAGGGACATTCCTAATGTTCTTGGTCTATGGGACCTTGAATCTCCACGCTGTGGGTGAAAGGTGAGGAGTATGATATGTTGGGTTTTGAGTATGTAAAAGACTGGGAAAAGAAGATGAGTATTTTATGGAATAGAAATCTGGGGTGTGCTTTTCTTTTATTCTTTATTCTATTATTCTTGCCCGCGATTCAAGCCGAAGCGGCCCCTACTCTCAAGGGGGTTTGGGTCAGCGATTATGTAACCTATACCCATATATGTCTAAAACTTGACTCTCGTTCTTTTTCGGCTGATGTGGTAACCCTCACGGACGAACATATCATGATTACCGTTGCCAACGGTAAACAAGGGGATTTTAGCCGTGAATATTCGGTAGATAGCGTTACCATAGACAAATTGGTTATTTCTGAGGAGCGAAAAAAGGGTGAATTGGTTATTACCGTTCCTTTCAATGATAATGTTAATCTCAAAGGGATGGAATGGCACAAATGGGATTATATGATCACGGTGGATATCCCGCTTATACGTCCTAACCATTCTCGCATCCCGACTGAAGAATATCTGCACGATTTTAAACTGAACGGGGGCAAGGTGGTCATCATTGATCCTGGTCATGGTGGTTTTGATCCAGGTGCCGAAGCGCGAATTACTAAAACCCCGCGCATGCAGGAAAAAGACCTTGCCTTGGATATTTCTCGTCGTTTAAAAAATAAATTCGATGATGATCCGATGATTGCCTCCTACCTTACTCGAGACGGTGATTATTTGCCTGTGCCTTTTGGAGCCAAAGGCAGTGGTTCAAAGAATCGAATGAAAGATTATATTCGCGAATCCCTCTGGTATCGCCAACAATTGGCTAAGGAATATCGTGGAGATATTTATATTTCTGTCCATTTTAATGCACCTCATCCCCGAACCAGCCATTGGGCCGCCCGCGGATTTGAGATTTATTATTTAGGGGAAGACAAACTCGATGAGGTTTATAACCGGGATTTGGAAGCGTTGAAAGAAATGCATAACGAAATAGAAGAGGAAGACGGTCTTCTTTCTTTCGTCTCGCAACTCAAGCGAGATAAAATTCCTTATGATAGTATGATGGTTGCGGGCTATATCACCCAAGAAGTAAAAAATGTTCCTGGAATGGTACTGCGTGATCCCGCGTTAAAACCAAACCGCTTTATCGTGATTCAACAATCTAATATGCCTTCGGTGTTGGTGGAATGTGGGTTTATAACTCATCCTACAGAACATGAATTCTTTCGAGCGGATAAGAATCGTGATCGTTTTGTAAAAGCGGTTTATGATGCGGTACGAAAATTCATTAATCCCACGGATCATATCCCGGTGTTAACCTTGTTGGAAGAACAACAAAAGGAATTGATTAAACCGAAAACGGCTTCGTCGAGTCCACCATCCTATATCTATTATAACGTTCGCCGTGGTGATTCACTCTCCAAAATTGCTCAAAATTATAACACGTCGGTGGCGACTTTACGTCGATTGAATGGCCGGGTGATTGGACGAGGGGATACCATCCGGGTAGGGGCAAAACTGAAGATTCCTCAATCGGGGAAAACCCCTTCTATTCCCCCTTCTGCGAAGCCTATTACTTATACTGTTCAACGCAACGATACCTTAGGGAAAATTGCTCAGAAATTTGATACGGATGTGACCACGATCAAACAGTTGAATAATAAGCGCACGAATACGATTTATCGTAATGAAAAATTAAAGATCATGCCGGGCGTAAAAAGAGGAAGTAGCCTGGCTTCGGCGAAACCATCAACTTATACGGTGCAGTCCAACGATACATTAGGAAAAATCGCCGATCGCTTCAATACAACGGTTAAAGCCTTGCAGAATGCTAACAATATTCGGGGAACCATCATCCACAAGGGTGATAAGCTATTCATTCCGTAAACGTTATAGACGTCAAGACATACTTACGTGTAAGTGCTTCAAGGCGAGCATCCATGGGTTTTCCTCGCATGAAAAGGAGGAAAGCATTATAATAGTCTTGTATTTTTGAATTTGAAATGAATCAATTTCATGAGTTTTTCTTTTTATGGTTGCACAAAAACCTCCTCACCTTCGTTATCTGATTTTTTACGTCACATCCCGTTGTAATATGCGATGTAGTCATTGCTTTTACTTAGATGAATTAAATAAGCGGGATGAAATGTCTGTGGAAGAATTAGAAAAAGTAGCCGAAAGTGTACGCCCTTTAACCTTTCTGCGGATAACGGGAGGAGAGCCTTTTTTACGCAAAGATCTACCCGAAGTCGTTTCTCTCTTTTATCATCGATCCCAAACTCGTCGTATGGGGATCATCACCAACGGTTCACGCGCCGAATGGGTGGGGAAAGCGATCGATCAGATATACCAACATTGCCCTGAACTCCAGCTGGACGTGGGAGTTTCTATTGATGGTTTGGAATCCACCCATGACAAGATTCGACGGTTAAAAGGGGCTTATCAACACGCTCGAGAAACGACTCATACTCTTGTCGAACGCGCCCAGAGGTACTCGAATCTTCAAACTTCATTGGTCGTGACGGTCACCTCACTCAATGAGCCGGAATTAGATGATCTTTATGAAGAAATTGCTCAATGGGGGGTGGATCGTTTATCGGTGAATCATGTACGTGGGAAAGTACACGATCCCTCTTTGTTGGAAGTTTCTCATGAAAAGTACCGCGAATTTGCGCGGCGTTGTGAGGAATATCATTTATCCACGCACAAGGATTGGAAATCCAATCTTCAGCGTGCCAAAAATCGCATTTCTGGGGAAGCGATTGAAGAAGTGGTTTCCGGGCAAACTTCCCGGTTACCTTGCTTGGCAGGGTCTGCCATTGGGGTTTTGTATTCCGATGGGGAAGTGTATGTTTGTGAAATGTTGGAGAAACCCAATTCGGCGATAAATGGCACGCCTGAAAGCCATCCGCGCCTAGGCAACCTTCGCGATGTCGATCATGACTTCTATCGCTTATGGCATTCTCCCAATGCTCACCATTGTCGTGAGTGGATTTGGAAGACCAATTGCTCCTGCACACACGAATGTTTTCTCACCGCCAGTGTTTATTTTGGCAAGAAGAATTATCCTCGCCTTGCCAGTGAATGGCTTCGTCAAACTTTCTCGCTCAAATAAAAATTATAATTTGTTTCAACATTCCATTAGATGGCATAACGATTGCTTGTATTGTAAACGAAATATTCGTAATACCACTCGTTCTGGGAAGGAGTAACGGGGGTTCATCCAATTCGTGGGGCAATACAACCGGTGAAAAAAGGTAGAAGCCGGGTAAAAATCTGCTTTTAGAATGAAGGAGATGGTACATTATGCCCCGTTCCAAACAAAATCGTAATTTGACTCGTCTCGCCAAGAAAATGCAGAATCATTTAAAGCCGGAAGGTTTAGCGGAAACCTCTTTTATTACAACAGCGCGTTTGCAAGGGTATGAATCTGATTTGATTCATAAGGTGGCCGCTCAATATTGGCCCCATGGATATTCTGCTGGCCGAAAGAATGGTCGTTGGTGTTTGGAAGGATAGACCAGGAACGGGCGAAACAACGGCGCGATACAATCATCTCGTCTTCTTAGGTTATACCTAATTGGACTACAATAAGGGTTGAGGGTGATGAAACTGGTGGATGATAAGCGTGAAATGTTATTAGAAAGATCATTATCCATCTATCTCTTCCACCTTGAGCGTAACGTGATAGCATAAAAAGAATTCTTAGTAAAAAGTGTCGCTTGGATTGATGAAGAGGGATGAAACATGCATGGACATCATCGTTTGACCCACATCGCATTGCGCGTAAAGGACTTAGATACCTCCGTCTCGTTTTATAAGACGTACGCGGGATTAAAGCTGATCCATGAACGTTGTGAGCATACAACCCGAGTGGGATGGTTGGGGAACCAGGAAGTGAATCCCTCTTTGGTCATTGTTTTGCTTGAAATGCCTTATGAGAATTCATCACAACCGAGTTTTGACCATCTTGGTTTGGATTTACCCAGTCGAGATGAGGTGGATGCGGTCGCGACGAAAGCGCGTGAGGATGGGATATTGGTGATGGAACCCGAAGAAATGGGGCCCATCGCGGGCTATTTATGCATGGTGAGTGATCCCGATGGCAATCGGGTCGAATTCTCTTACGGACAAGATATCGAAAGCGTTATGGCTTCAAATAGCCATAGTAAAAAAGAGGAGTGAGTCTTTAAGTTGGATCATTCCAATTGATAGGTTTTTTCCTCTCCCTTCGGCTCTTCAAGATAGCGGAAAATCGTTTTGATCTGATCATCATCAAGGGTCTTTTCGGTGGGCGAAGTCCAAACGGGGATAAGGTTTCCTTGATATCGGTTACATAATCCAGCGCATATTTGGGCATAGAATATTCCCACCGTTTCTCCTGGCGAGGGGTGAGGTTCGACGATCGCAACTCTTTTTTTCTTGTTCAATAAAGCACTTATACTTTCAACCTTCATTGGCCGGTAACTTAAAAGCCGAAGTACATCCTCATGATCGTTGCGATCCTCAGGGATTGCGGTCAAGATGGCATAATCTCCATTGGATAAATGCCCATAGAGAGGTAGACCATGTTCAGGGCATTGATAGCCAAAGGTGTTGTATGTGTCGCGAAGTTCGGGGATAAGAGTGTCATAGAGAGAACGTAAGGTGGTTTTTTCTTTCTTTTTATTCATGGAGGCGAAAGCTTCTTCAAACGACATTTTCTTTTTCTTACTTGAGGAGCCAAATTGGCTCACAGGACTTCCCAAATTAAGCGATTCGCGGGGTTCGTAGGTGCCCAAAGCGTTATGTTTTAGACAGGAGGGCAAGACGAGTACCGGGATATGAATATTTTTCTCTGCGAAGAGATAATAGGCTATAGCGAGATGATCGTATGTTTCCTGGAGGGTGTGAGTGTGAAATTGAAGCCAGCCGGTTGCACCGAGTTGGAAGGATGACCAAATATCGGCATATTCTGCCGGAGTGCCTGAACGCAGCGCAAGGACCGCAAGGGGAGCTTGTTCTTGGACTATTTTGAGCATTAAGTCATATCCGTGAATTAATTCATAAGCAGTGCAAAAAAGAAGCGCTTGTTTTTTGCTTTTAGCTTTATCTGCAGCGTAGGATAGGCCACTGCGGGCGGATTCTGTATGTTTGAATTGGGTGGCGCCGCCAGAAGCGACAGCCATTTCAAAATAAACTTTCTTCAACGCCGGAGTGAAAAGAACGCGATCGAGATTGGCTTGTTTTGCGATGGTTTTTAGTATTGATTCCACGATGATTTCTCCCAAAGTCGATTATAGAATAACGTTTTTCCAACGTCGCAGGGTTTTGGTGACTTCGCGCTGGGCTTCTTCGACGAGTTCTTTATTTTTGGGTCCCATAAATTCCATATCCTCTTTTAACCTAGTAGCCGCGCGATTAGAAAGATTTCGCATGATTTTTTCTTGAAGGGTTTCATCCGTCCCCTTGAGAGCCAGTGCTAAAGTATTACGATGGACTTCTGACAACGCTTTTTTTAGAACGGTATCCTCCATTTCCATTAAGTCTTCGAAAGAGAAAAATTTTTTGCTGACCTCTTTTGCCAGTTCGGGATTTTGTTGTTTCAGGGTTTGAAGCAGGTGTTTTTCTGTGTTTCGATCCACCTGCTTCAGCATATTCACCAAAGCATCCACACCACCAGGGGAAAAGCCTTTTTTATGGATGGCTTTGAGCATTTCTGTCATTCGCTGGTTCACGTTTGACATGATGATTCCTCAACTCTCTGGGACACACATACTTCTATGGTACTCGATTCAACGCCATAGGGGGAAGGGAAAGAATCGGCCTGTACGCAAATCTCGCATCCGTTACTCTATATAAGAATAGAACTAGATGAAAGGATAATGATCTCTAATGTTCAAGGCTCAGATTCCAAAACTTGCGCAAACGATTGTGAATTATTCCACCCGGGTTCAGCCGGGTGATCTTGTCATGATTCATGGGAAAGGTTTTGAGACCCGGGATTTGGCGGAAGAAGTCATGGCTCAATCCATTCAGGCTGGGGGGATCCCTTATCTTTATTTTGAGGATGAGCGCAATACACGTCGGATGTTGTTAGAAGGGGAAGAGGAGATGTTTCGGGGGATGAAGGCCTTTTTGTTAGATCAAATGAAGCAAGCCCATGTCTATGTGGGAATTCGAGGTAGTGACAATGTCTTTGAATTAGCCGATGTACCCAAGGAAAAAATGAAACTTTACGAGCAGTATATTATCGGGCCTGTGCATATTGAACAGCGGGTTAAGCATACCCGATGGTGCGTGATGCGGTATCCGAATCCAGCGATGAGTCAGTTAGCCCAGACTTCTATCGAAAGTTTTAAGAAATTTTATTACGATGTTTGTTGTCTTGATTATGCCAAGATGAATGAGCGGGTGGATCCCTTAGTAGAATTAATGCAAAAGACGGACAAGGTTCGTATTGTATCACCGAAGACGGATCTGTTATTTTCGATCAAGGATATTCCAGTAAGTAAATGCGCAGGCACCCATAATATACCCGATGGTGAATGTTTTACGGCGCCTGTCCGGGAATCAGTCAATGGTTATATTCATTTTAATACCCCTTCGGTCCATGAAGGCATACTCTATGATTCTATTGCTCTTCATTTCGAGAAGGGTCGTGTGGTTACCATGGAAGCGGGAGACAATACTGATCGGTTGCAGGAAGTCCTCTCCTCCGATGAAGGCGCTTCTTATATTGGCGAATTTGCTTTAGGATTTAACCCTTATATCCTTAGACCTATGAAAGATACTCTCTTCGATGAAAAAATCGCAGGTTCATTACACTTGGCTTTAGGGAACTGTTATGACGAAGCCTATAATGAGAATAAATCCAATTTGCATTGGGATTTGGTCTTAATACAACGTTCCGAATATGGCGGTGGAGAGATTTATTTTGATGATGTGCTGATACGCAAAGATGGGCTTTTTCAACTTCCAGAACTTGAAGGCTTGAATCCCGAGAATTTGAAATAAAGAACCGTGCTCTTCTGGCGGATGGTACAATATATCCAATGGAAAACGGTTTTTTAGGTTTCACGAAGAGATGAGATATACTTCTCCTTGTATTCCATAAAGAGGTAATTATTTGTCAAAATGAGTAAGAATCGCGTGATGATGTTAATGAGCGGTGGTGTGGATAGCAGCGTCGCGGGGGCTCTGCTTCGGCGTCAGGGATATGAGGTGACCGGAGTGACTATGAAGCAGTTGGATCATGATCCCATGCCAGAGGATGTTATGGGGACATGTTGTTCCTATGCTGATCTGGTGGATGCGCATGAGGTGGCTACTCGATTGGGGATGAGGCACCGCACTGTGAATACCTCCCGTGATTTTCATCAACGGGTCATCATGCCCTTCGTGAATCAGTACAAAGGGGGGTATACTCCAAATCCCTGTGTTAATTGTAATAGTTACATGCGTTTTGATTATGCGTTTGAATTGGCACGTGAGTTGGAATGTACCTATGTAGCCACGGGACATTATGCGCGTTTGCATGTCGATGAGCACGGTGAACCACACCTCCGACGAGCGATCAATCCCGAAAAAGATCAGAGTTATTATCTTTATGGAATTCCTAAAGATTATCTGAAAACTATTCTTTTCCCTTTGGGGGAATTGAAGAAAACTGAAGTGCGTGAGATCGCGCGTGAATTGCAGTTAGAAACAGCAGAAAAACCGGAAAGTCAGGATATTTGTTTTGTCCGTAAGGGAGATTATACGGAATTCCTTTCTCGTTATATAGAACCTGAATCAGGCAATATTGTAGATACAGAGGGTCGTATTCTCGGTACCCATCGTGGGGTTATCCATTATACAGTTGGGCAGCGTCGTGGTTTAGGGTTAGCCGGGGGGCCTTATTATGTGGTGCAAATTGATCCCAAACGCAATGAGATCATGGTGGGGCATCGGGATGAACTGGGGCGTACAAAAGTCTTCGCAAGCCATGCCCGGTGGATTCATGAGCCTGCCGTGGGTGAGCAAGTGATGGGGCAAATACGTTCCCGGCATAAGCCGGCTACAGCCGTGGTATCCTCTATAGAGAACTACAGGTTTTCGGTGGTCTTTGATGAACCCCAATTTGGGGTCGCCCCGGGACAATCGTTAGTCATTTCCAAGGGGGATGAAATTCTTGGCGGGGGAACCATCGATCACCAGTATTCAGTATGAGTGAACTTGTAAAAGAGTAAGAAAAAAGACGGGGTAGATTCATTTGTTACCCCGCCTTAATTCATACCCGTTATGTAGCTTATTGCATATCTTCTAACTGATCTGGATCGATTTGAATCCGTGGTTGATCCATATCGTCAGATTCTTCCGCTTGATGACGTGCGATCCATTCTTCATCACTCATCTTTCTTTCCACCTTAATTTCATCTTTCAATTCATCGATGAATTCTTGGACATTTTCTTGATGTTTTTGCGCCACCAAACGTTCTTGTATTTGGTTTTTGTTCGATTCAAAGTTTGGTTTGCGTTTATCGGTTACTTTGATAAGGTGATACCCAAATTGAGTTTCTACCACATCGGAAATCTCATCGACATCAAGGGAGAAGGCCGCTTGGGTGAATTCGGGGACCATTCGTTCTTTCGTGAAGTAGTTTAAGTCACCGCCTTGTTGCTTGGAGGGGCAATCAGAATGCTGTTTGGCCGCATCTTCAAATGAAATTTCATCGTTCTCAATCTGCTCGCGCAGTTCAGAGAGTTCTTGTTTCATTTGAGCTTTTTCACTTTCACTGATTTCACCTTCTTGAGGGAACTGTAAAAGAATGTGGGAAGCCCGAACTTCATCATCCGTGGGGAAGATTTGTTTGTTCTCTTCGTAGAATTCTTTCATTTCATCTTCAGAGGGGGTATCCGGTTCATCCACATTATCTTGGATGAGTTTTTCATAAACAAGATTTCTACGAAACTGATCACGAAGATCTTCTTCTGTCATTTGTTGCATAGCAAGGGCTTGTTCAAGGGATAAATTTTCAGGTAATTGTTGTTTGACTTGTTCAATTTGGGCATCCACTTGATCAGAATCCGCTTCGATTTCCTCATTTTCAGCTTTGATGTCTAATAAGGTGGTGTTGATCTGCCGGTTGAGAGCATCGCTGAAAAATCGGGTTTTTGCTTGTTTTTGGAAATCTTCAGGAATCTGTCCCTGCATCTGCTGGCTTGTTTGTTTGAGGATGGCATCAATTTCATTCAGGATATCCGATTCTTTGATTTGTTTGTCACCCACAACGACTACGACCGGATCCGTATCCGTTTGGGCTATCGTGAAACCTGTTCCAAAAACCATGAGTGCGAGAACTAGAAACATTGAGATTTCTCGTCTTGTTCGATACATAGATAATACTCCTTCAAATTATTTGGGGAAATTCGCTTAAATGCATGGTTAAAGAAGAGAGGAGCGGAAATGGCGTAATTCTGAAAGTTTAAGATGAAGCCGTAAATTGATGAACCCTTTTCCGCTGGAGATGAAGGCAAATGAAACCCAGCACTCCCTAAGACTTAGGTCTAATCTTTTGGTTTTACAATCCAAACGATTTCCCAATCTGTTATATTTGTTATAGTATGTTTTAATATCATAATGTCAAGGAAATCCATGATTTTTTTTAAATTTCTTTGACCGTCTTATATAACGAGTATAATGGAATAAGATTCTCTTTTTTTTATTATGTGCGTTAAGTTTTGATAAATGAGATATTTATCAAAGTTTTTTTTGATTGGGATTTTGATTTGAGAAAGAGCAAGATGTCCATTTTTTAGGAGAAAAGCATTAAAAAACTAACGAAAATATCTTTGAAATCATTAAATCTTGATGGTCTACTAGTTTCCTTTTTCGGGTATGATATACTCCACCCTGGATAGAATCGAGAGAAAGAATCAGTGTACTTATATGGATAAAAAGTCATTAGAAACAAGCATTTCGGTTGGACTGGGAGAGCGTGCCTATGAGATTCATGTCACTTCCGGTCTTTTGGATCATGTAGGAGGTTATGCGCGTGAATTGAGTTTAGAATCTCCTGTGCCTATTATCACCGAAAGTCAAGTTGCGCCTCTTTATGCTGAACAGGTAAAGCGTTCTGTGGAGGATGCGGGATACAAAACCGGGATTCTCTCCTTTCCCGCGGGAGAGCCGTCTAAAAATTTAATCACCGTTTCGCATCTATATGATGCTATGGTGGAACTCAAACCCGAACGCCGCAGCGGAGTGATCGCTCTCGGGGGTGGGGTTGTTGGAGATATGGCCGGTTTCATAGCCGCTACTTACTTGCGGGGAATTCCTTTTATACAGGTTCCTACCACTTTGTTGGCTCAAGTGGATGCTAGTGTGGGGGGGAAGGTTGGTATTGACCATCAGGGAGGGAAAAATCTTATTGGTGCGTTTCATCAACCCCGAGCGGTATTGATTGACCCAGCAACTTTGAACACGCTTGATTTACGGCAGATTAAAGCCGGTTTGGCCGAAGTGATTAAGCATGGGGTTATCGCCGACGAGAAATTGTTTCGCATAGTTCGTGATTCTCTTGATGACTTGTTGAACGTGAATGAAACGGTGTATGAAACCATCATACCCTGGAATTGCAAAATCAAAGCCCGAGTAGTCGAACAGGATGAACGTGAAAGTGGGCTGCGGGCGATTCTCAATTTTGGGCATACCATCGGTCATGCAATTGAAGCCCTAACGGGATATGAGCGTTATCTGCATGGTGAAGCGGTCGCTATTGGTATGTTGATTGAAGCCCGTTTAGGGAGAGTACTTGGGATCACGCCTCAAGAGGTCGTGGATGCGATTCAGGATGTTTTGCAAGCAGCCGAGTATCCCCTGAAGAAACCTGAGATTGATGTAGAATCCCTGTTGGATTGTATGTTTCGGGATAAAAAAGTAGAACGAGGACAAATTCGCTTTATTCTTCCAACCCAATTGGGGAAGGTTCGCATTCAATCGGTTGAGTCCTTAGATTTCATTCGGAAGGTTTGGAATGAATATTCCGAATCTCAGGAGTGAAACGAAGGACCTCGATGTGTAATTTGTGTAATTTCTGTTGACATTCAAGAAGTTCTGGGCTGTAATAACACTATGTATAATGGAGACATCGGCGATGTTCCGTTTTATCTGTCTTTTTTGTCTTTTTTTATTGGTTTCCGTGGTTGAGGGCTGTTATACAACCGTCGTGAAGGTGGATTCGGTTCCATCGGGAGCGACTGTTCATTGGGATTATGACCCCAAAGGAAAAACGCCGACCGAGTTTGAAGAGCCTTGGTACGGTGCTCACCGTTTAACCCTCGATCATCCAGACTACGGACAAAAAGTACAAAAAGTAGAAATGGATCCCCCGGCGTATTTGTGGTTTCCATTCGACTTTTTCGTCGCCATTCTCCCGTTTAAGGTAACAGATCGTCAGGAATACATGATCGACCTTACTCAGGAATCTCCCGGATCGGAGGAAAAAATCGATGAGTCCGAGGGAAAGAAAAGCTCGTAGTTCACAACAAGAATCTACCGGTGGCAATATTCTTTTTACTTTAGGTTTGATCAGCGTGATTGCATTGTTGATCGTAGGTTGGGTGATGACCCAAGGGGGGATGGATTCATTATCTTCCAAGGCCGATGAGATCAAGAATTTTGCCACGAGAGAGCCTACGCCCGAACCGACTCCATTGCCCACGCGTGAAGAAAACCATGCCATGCAGCAACAGCTAGATCGAGTCATCGCTGAGTATGAAGCCAAGCTGAAAAAAGAGCGGGAAGCATGGGAAAAACGGCTTGAAGAGGTGACCCAGAGTTACACCAGTCAAATTGATAGTTTGAAACTGCAAATTGTTTCGCTAGAAGACGAGAACGAGCGTTTGCGGAAGAAACTGGAGAATGATTAGAAATGCCGTATGTTTTTGGAGTAGACGGAGGGGCGTCGAAAAGCCGCTCTATTCTGATCACCGATCAAGGTAGGGTTGTTTATGTAGGTAAAGGTCCCGGTGTTAATTATCACGAGGTGGGGACGAGTCGAGTTTCCTCTACCATCCAACGGCATTTTAAAGATGCGCTTGAGGCCGCACGGGCGAATCCTTCAGAATGTATCGGTGTTTGTTTGGGGCTTGCTGGCGTAGGACGCGAATCCGATCAGCGAATGCTTGTGCCTCTCTTTGACGATTTATTTGGTAAGGATCATTATCTCCTTACCAATGATGCGGATATTGCTTTAACGGGTGGAACTTTATCCGAAGATGGTATTATTGTGCTGGCCGGTACAGGATCTATGGTTTATGGGCGGAACCGTGAGCAAGTCAATGCCCGGGTGGGCGGTTATGGACCTATGATTTCCGATGAAGGCAGCGGCTATAAAATGGCGATAAGCGGGTTAAAAGCGATCGCCCATAGTCATGATGGTTTTCACGGGCCGACCAGGATTAAGGATTTTTTCTTCAATGCGCTAAATGTGTCTGACTTTGATGAAATGATTCAACTGGTGAATTCGAGTTCCTTAAACCGGGAGAAGATAGCGGCTCTCGCGCCTCTGGTTATTCGTGCTGCGAGTGAAGATGATCCCATCGCCGATGAGATTATCAACCATGAAGCCGACCAATTGGCCATAGCCGTGGAAGTCTTGCACAAGAAATTACAATTGCCCGATCGGATCGATGTGGTTTTGAGCGGTGGATTGTTTGCCGAGGATTCCTATTACGGTCAAATGGTGAAACGAAAAATAAAATATCTTTTACCCGGAGCGAATGTCATCTCTCCACGATTAGAACCGGTGATCGGCGCGGGGCTATACGCTTTGCTTATGGCGGATGTGGAGGTGGATGATGATTTGTTGGATGTCATTGTGCGTAGTTACTATGAAGCCCCTCAACCGAGTATAGAAGAAGATTTATCTGAAAAGAAAAAAGAAGAAAAGAGTGTAAACTCTCATCACCTGGAATAATTATCTGTTGGGTATTACTTAGAAAGTTAGGATTTTTGCGGTTGTATGACTTCCTTGAGCATTTTTAAGGCCGCATTGGATGTGTCTTCGAACAATCCCTTCACACAATCTTCTGGGACTTCCACCCTATAGCCTCTCATCACAGCCGCTGCACCCGTGTAATGAATGCAAATTTCGGTCGTTACCCCTGTGAGGATTAATTCTTGAATATTCCGTTTGTTTAATTGTTGCTCTAAGTCGGTAAAGAGGAAGGCATCGTAGCGGGTTTTACGTATGACAATATCCTGATCGCTGGGGGCGAGTTCACCGATAATCTGGGCGCCTTCGGTTCCTTGCATCGCGTGTTGAGGCCAATGAATAAGTTCTGGATCGTCGGGTGAATGGTTATCGCACAAAAAGAAGACCGGATAATTTTCTTCATGGGCTTTGTGAATTTCTCGTTGGATATTTGGAACAATTTCTTTTGCTCCGGGTGTAGAGAGAGGGGCTCCCTCTTGGACAAAATCATTAAGCATGTCAATGACAAAGAGTGCTTTATTGGTCATCATTACCTCCTAAGAAATAGAAAGATTGTATTCAAAAACTTCATGATTGTTTCCAAGAAGCCGCAAGGAATTGGTTTAAATATTTATGAAGAAAGCGTTCTATTGCGGCATTGGTTTGCGTTTGGGTTAAACCCCAAAGAGCCACTTTGATATCATCCTGGCCGGTTTTCATTTGTAAAAAAGTGGCTTCATTGTCCGACCAAATTACAGGAATTTCATTATAGTACAGATCTAAAGCGGCATTCACACCTGGACCTCCGATAAAAATCGTAGGGCATAAATGGAACATCTCGTTTTCTATATACCAACGATCTGAAACCACAATCGCTTTTTGATAGACTCCTTGGCTGTGTTCTTCTATCACAGTCTTTATATGATAGGCCAAAGGCCGGTCTTTTTCTTCGGGACTTAGTTCAGAACCGACAGGAATCAAAATGGTTTCGTTGATATCAATGCTCACGTTTCATTCCTTAGCAATCAATGATTGAGTCTTATTTATATTTTACCTTGTACACGCTTGAATAAGAAAGGAAAGTTCAGGATGTGGGCGTGGCGGTAAATTGATGGAGAGTTCGAGCCAGGCGCTTACAGCCCTCCTGTAATTGAGAATTGTCGATCATTCCGAACGAGATGCGGATACTGGAAGAATGATGATGTTCGGGTCGATCGGAGGAATAACAGAGACACCCAGGAACGTAGAGGACTTTTTCTTCTAACGCGCGTTGGAAGATCTTTCCTTGAGGCCCTGTATCAAAGGAGGAAGGCAAGGTTACCCAGGTGTAAAAACCGCCTTTTGGGGTGATCCAGCGGGCTTCTTGAGGAAAGGTGGCGGTGAGTATCTCTTCAACCAGGTCACGTTTTTGCGCGTACAGAGAGCGCAGGTATTCCAGATGTTGTTCAAAGAGGCCGGATTGCATGACCTGTTTGAGAATTTGTTGGCTGAAATTAGAACTGCCAAAATCATGATTTCCTTTTAAATCGACCATCTTATCGATCAAGGCTTTTGGCCCTACCCCAAATCCGAGACGCATTCCCGGTGCGAGGGATTTAGAAAAGGATTCTGTATAAAGGATAAGATCGTTTTCTTTATCAAGAGACTTAAGGGGAGGTGGAGGAGTGGGTTCAAACGATAAACGTCGGTAGGCGGCGTCTTCGATCAAGAGAATGGGATAGCCTTTATCGCGATAGTCGCGCAGAATGGAGAATAATTCCTTACGCCGTGAGGGGGAGAGAGTTATGCCGAGGGGATTGGTGGCGTAGGACATCAGATAGAGCACTTTGACGCGGTGGAGTTGATTTTCGAATTCCAACTTTTGAAGATACTTTGCTACTTGTTTTGGTTGGATCCCTTCTTCATCGGTATCAATACCGATAGTACAGGCACCGCGGGTTTTCATAGCGCCGAGGACGACAAAATAAGTAGGCGCTTCCACTAAAACAATATCCTCTTCTTCCAACAAGGCCTCAGCGACAAGATAAAGGATTTGTTGAGAACCCGAACCGACGATGAAGTGTGAGGCATCGATAGAGGCCTTTGCGTGAAAAACGTTTTCTGTGCGCAACCGTTCAAGCAGCCTAGAGCGGAGTTCGAAATCGCCTTGGGTGGTTCCGTATTGGAGAGCTGCACGTCCTGTTGTGGGTGATTCCAGTAGTACGCGAATTTGTTCAGATACATAAGAATGCGGTAAGGAGGCCTGATCGACAAAACCGGCGGCGAGCGAGATTAATCCCGGCACTTCTAGGGCTTGGGACATAAGCCAGCTGATTTCGGGCGGAGATGTACGTTTTGCTTGCTTCGAAAATTGTTTTTCCCAATCCGTGGTTGTCATGATTCCTCACTTTTCTGGGATAAGATTCTTGGGCTCAGTTTATAATTGACGTTTCGTTTGAAAATTTCTACTATTATCAATAAGCCGATTGAGTTGATTGGTTTTATGATAAATGAAGAAAGTGTGAATGATCAATATGAACAGGGTCTCTCCCCATTTTTTTATTATTCTTTTTATTGCCGGTTATACCGTGTTTGTTTTAATCAATATTTTGGATTTTGCCAATTTATATGACGTCCCGGATTGGTTCTATCGACTCGTTTTTGGGAGCATTGCTTTTTTCTTTTTATGGTGGCCGATGAGTTTGTTGGTTTATTGGGAAAAGCGAACGAATCGCGAGCGAATTAAAGATACGGTCCTTTTGTTAATCCTAACCTGTTTTATACTCTTATTTTATCCCTATTATTACTTTGCTACTCCCTTTTTACCCACATTGGGAGTGGCTTTCCTTGTTGGTCTTGTCCTACCGCTGGTGGGGATCTATTTTTATACGCGCAAAGAGCGAAAGATTACGATTGATCCATACGATATCTATAAATTGGTGATGAAGGACGAAGAGCGGGTGCAAGAATTTCTTCATTTTTTCCCCAAAGCGCGAAAGTATGTGATTGGTCTTTCACCAGCGGATGGGGATCGTATCCATTTTATTCTTCACCATCGGCAGCGCTTTCAAGAAATCGAACAAAATGTGATGATTGATTATGTCTTGGATATTAGCATCGATCGACGTTTAGGTATCGTTCTGGGTAGGAGCGAAGAATTACAATGCTATTTATTCTATAATGAAAATGGTCGAGCGCGGATTGGCTTTCTTCCATCTTCCAATATTGGCCGGGCGTTAGATTATGGGTTTAGTGAGTCGGAAATTGATCGGGCATTAGAGCAGCTGGAAGATGAAAATCAACGATGGCCTCCTTTGAGTGAAGAACCATTGCGGGTTCAGCATTATCCTGGAAAGAAAGTAGAAATTCGCTAAAGGCGGTATTGAAGGAGATAGAAGAGTATGAAACGTATGTTGATGGTTGTCATTGGTTTGTTAAGTATATGCATGGTTGTGAAGGCCAAAGAAGTGACGCTCATTGCCACGGGACAAACATATGCGCATTTTGAACGTTGTGGGTGTCCCGACCTCTTGCAAGGCGGTTTGGAAGCCCGGGCTGCGTTTTTGCAAGACACACGTGAGAAAGAGGACATCATTCTGCTTGATATGGGTGCCTTTCTTCCCAAGGGTAAAGAAAACATTGATTCTGTCGTAGGCCGGGTCTATCTCGGGGCTATGAGAGAATTGCAATACGATTTGGTTCTTTTGGGGGAGTCGGATTTGACCCATGGGTATGAATATCTCTATGATTTGTTTGAAGCAAAAAGCATCCCGCGTCCTTTGTCTTCGGTTATTGTGGTTGAGCCTGAAGAATCGTTTTGGGAAGAAAGTCAGGTATTGGAATTTGAGGGCTTGAAGATTGGGTTTGTCGGCGCTTCGACCTTGAATGAAACACGTAGGAATGTGATTCGTGATTTTCAAATGCTTTTACCGGAAGAGGCTATCGCAGACCAGGTAAAGCAGCTGAGGGAAGAGGATGAGGTGGATGCGGTCGTACTTATGGTTCATGAACCGCGTCCGGTGGTAGAGCGATGGTTGCAACGCTACAAGGGAGAAGAGATCGATGTGATTTTGACGCTCGATTTGAAAGAGGAAGTGGTAGAGCAAGAGGGATTGTTTATTGTCAATGTCCCTAAAGAAGGGTTGGAAGCAGGCAAGATCGTTTTGGATGTTGAGGCGGCAGGTGTCAACAATGTGCGATTGGAACGCATTCCTTTAAAGGCGGAAGAAATGAAAAATGAACCTATGCGGGCTTATTTGGTGAGCCAATACGAGGCCATGGTAGAGCAGCTTGGTTTACAGGCTGAAGATCCCCCGCTTCAAGATTTCCCCGCCGAACGAAATATCAGTATTACTTATGCTGGGGCCCAGGAATGCCGCGAATGTCATGAAGAACAATACAAACAGTGGGAAGAGACGAAGCACGCTCAGGCTTTTAATACCTTGTTGGATCAGAACCGCCATTGGGTCCCTCAATTACAGAAGCGCTACGTGACAGGCTTTGGCAGCGATACCGGTTTTCAGTCATTTCCTAAATCTGAGTATTTTTTGCATGTGCAATGTGAAACTTGCCATGGGCCAGGTATGGAGCATGTGGAAGGGATGGGAACAGCGCCGATTCGCCGTGGAGAGGATCAATCGATGTGTGTCCAATGCCACACATCTGAATTCACCCCCAAATTTGAGGAAATGTTTGACCTATACTATAAGCAAATTCAGCATTAATCGGTTTCGGTCAGAGAGGATTAATGGAACCTTGTTTTTTCATGAAATGAGGTTCTATTTTTTTCAGAAAACAAACGGTCCTACCGCTTGTGCTGGTCCTTCAATATGGGATAAGATAAATTGTTATTCCAGTAATTTTTTCAATGTCTTTGTGGCCATGGTGTATTATGAAACCTTATGATGTGTTTAAAGAACAACCTTTCCCGCGATCCCATTCTTTCGTTGAAAAAATTTTTGATTTTTCAGGATTAAACCGTTTTTTCTTACGTGAAGGGAAAACCAGCAAACGCGATATGAATGAGGATGTGTTGGTTTCTCCTGTTGAAGGGAAATTGGTTGAGATTCAAACGTTGCAGGAATCTGAAGAAATCCATGGCAAGCACGGAATGGCTCGAAATGAAAATTATACCTTTGAAGAGATTATTCATGGGTCTTATTGGAAAGAGCCGTTTCAGCAGGGACAATGTTTCAATCTATATTTATCGCCGTTAAATCTACATTATGTTCTTTTTCCAACCACCATGACGGTGAAGAATATGGAATATCATCCGGCTTTTTGCTGGCCGATATTGTTTATGAAATCGGGAGAAGTTCGAAACGAACGCTTAGTGATTTACGCCGAAATGAAAAATGAATGCCCGATTATTATCGTGTTAATTGGCTCCTTTCTGGTAAGCGGGATTGAGTGTGTGGCCAAGGTTGGCGAAACCTATCATACCGGGGATTTGCTAGGGGGATTTAAATTGGGATCAACGGTAATGGTATTGGTTCCGCATGAACGAGTGGTTTCATTGGTCGAGCCAAAAACATCGTTATTATTGTGTGATCCCTTCGCCCATGTAGTTTAATTCTTACAATCTCTATTCGAAGATTCTTTTGCCAACCGATTTATTCCATTTCGTGAGATTCGTTGACTTCCCACAAGGCATCATAATGTCTTATTTGTTGAGACCAATCATAAGATTGGGCCAGCGATTGAAGATTGGGCAATTCACCATGGGCTGCCAATAGGAGTAAATTCTCCATGTGATCGACAAGTTGAGGATCTTCATAGAGGGCAAGACGATGGAATCGTTTTGGGATGAGATAAGGATAATTCAAGCGTTTGGGTAAGACTGGAAACGCTCCTGCTGCGATGGCTTCGATTACACTAATGCCGAAAAATTCTTGGATGGCGGTAGAAACAACCAAATCACTTTGCGCGAGGAGCGCCCCATAGTGCTTGCGACTTTTGGCATAACCCCAGTGAAGGATTCTCTCACTTAGGGTTTCTTTTAGGCGTAGGAAAGCAGGAGGATCTTCGCGGAATTGTTCTCCACAGAGAATTAACTGAAAATCCAATCCACGCTGAGCGAGTTTTTCGATGGCTTGCGCAAAAACCTCTGGCTGTTTATCACGTTCCCAGCGGTGGTTCCAGAGAATCACGGGGGAGCGGTTTTTCGGTTTGTGGGGAGGGAGTTGCAGGCTTTGTAAATCGATTCCTGGCGAGAGGACTTGGCTTTGTTCTTGTTTTTGTTTCAAAAGTGGACGTGGTGGTTTTCGATCCGGCATCTTGGAGAGAATTTTCTGAATCCCAATAAAGAAATCGTTCCGGTTGAACTCGGAGTTAAATACCACTTTGGTGGCACTGAGAATCGAGAGCAGATTTGTAAGGGGGTAATGATAATCGATTGTTTGTTCGGGATGAAGAGGATAGCTGACTTGATTTTCGTGCATATAAAGGACAATGGGAAGCTGGCAAAACTGAGGGCGGGTTAAAGCGATCAAATCGTTGAGGTTCATCATATCGGTTACAAGAAGCCCGTCCCATTGAGTCGTGGATTGGCGTTGCTGCAGTTTCGTGGCGAATGAAACCGCCGCACCACGCATGCGCCATTTCCAATGGCGCGCGGGTAGACCCATTATTTCATAATGATGGCGGGAATATTTTTGGAGCCCATCGAAAAGGGCCTTATGCGATCCCCCGTAATAGCCCTCTAAGGCGAGGATGTTGCAGGATGGTTTCATGATGATGTCACACCTAAAATTAGGATACTGAATTACACTATCTTCTTCGTAGCCCTCGTCAATGAGTGTAATGCTATCATTTTCGCTCTGCCGGCGTTTGATTCTCTCTATGGAAGGAGGTTTTGAGAGCCACCCTTTCACAGAAGAGTTGAATTCATATCTCATTTTATGGTAAAAGTGAGATATGATAAAATCGTTTTAGTGAAATGGATCTTGTACAACGATGGACCACCAGAAGGAGTCTCAGATTATGAGAAAGAAGAAAGGTTTTACGTTAATTGAACTCTTAATTGTAGTTGCCATCATCGGAATTTTAGCAGCGATTGCTGTGCCGAATTTTCTGAACGCCCAGGTACGGGCTAAAGTGAGTCGTACATGGGCGGATTTGAAAACGATTGTGAATGCGATGGAACAGTACCGCCTCGATCGTAATTCCTATATTCCAGATTTTGACGGTATCGGGGAGAGCCGTTCTGGTTCTGAAATCGATACTTTCAAGCAGTTGACAACGCCGGTTTCCTATTTGACCAATATTCCCCTAGATGTATGGATTCGCAGTGATGAATCAGAGAGTGTGCTTCGGGGAAAAAGCGAAAAGTATTTTGAGTACTGGGGAGCCGGTTATGGCAAAACGACGAACGCTGTCATGATTGAATACAATTTGGGGTATTGCTTGCGTTCAGTAGGACCGGACAAAGCCGAAACCTGGATGGGAGATTATGTAGCGTTAGGTCAAAAGACAGGAGAATACACTTATGATCCCTCGAACGGGCTCACATCGATTGGAGATATTATGGCGTCGAATCGTGGTTTGGAGTGACGAGATTGTTTGTGGAAGAGTTTTCATTGTGAGAAAGCAGAGCGAGCATAAGATTTTATACGATTCTAATCCATTAGCGAAATCTTGCTCCGTGCGTCAAAACCGCCAGTTTACCTGGCGGTTTTGACCATCGTGATGGTCATCAGGTATTTTTTTAATCGTACACTCAATAACTGGACAGTCTTAAGTAGGTTCTTCGCTGTTTAGTATGACTGCATTTTTGGTTTTACATTTTGCTATGCAACCACTTGCATAATACGCATCGGCCACCAGCAGATCTGGACTCGCTACGTTTGACACGGTTCCCAAAAACAAAACGCGAAATGGCTCACTTTTAAAACGCTACTAGCAATCAAATGAAAATGAAATCAA